>CAIWFH010000080.1 GCA_903911925.1 uncultured Acidobacteriaceae bacterium | reverse complement strand
CGTCTGGCCCGACTCAACAAGCCGAACCGCCTCTTGCTTGAACTCCAGCGTGTAACGTCCCCGCTTCGCCTTCGTCATCTTCGTGTCCCTTTCGCTATTAAACCAGCGAACTAAGGGATACGTTTTGCGCGGGCAAGGTCAGTAGTCATCTTCGTCCTCTTCCCCCTCGTTATCTGGACGGGTCTGGCCCTGTCTCCCGCCTTCGATTCCGCAATGCCGTTGGCCGTGACCGCGCTCGGTGGTCGCCAGTCGGCGCGTACGCTTCACTTCTTCATCACCTGGCTTCTTGTGTTCTTCCTCGTGGTGCACGTAGCCATGATCGTTCTCGCGGGATTCTGGAGCCGCATGCGGGCCATGATCACCGGGCGCGTCGTCGTTTCCCCGGAGGCCGAATGACAAATATCTCGCGTCGCAAACTCATCACCTCCGGTCTCGCAGCCACTGCGGGCATCGCGGGGCTCGCGGCTGCTTCCCGCATGGCCCGGCGCTACGGACTCACTCCACCCGATCACGGTGGAATCTACGGTGCAGGCGAAACGCTCACCTACGCGGCGCAACGGCTGATCACAACGCATTCGTTGGCCCGCGAATTTCCCCGCAGCATGATTTCCAAAACACCCTTCGCAAACCCAACCGCGCCGCCTAACGATGCATTCAAGGCCCACCAGGCTGTGGGCTTTTCTGACTGGCGGCTGACAGTCGATGGCATGGTTGCGCAACCTGCATCGCTCTCCCTTTCCGATCTCCGCAGTCTTCCCGTCCACAGCCAGATCACCGAGGTGGTCTGTGAAGAAGGCTGGTCCTATATTGCCGAGTGGATCGGAACGCCGCTGGCAGGCGTGCTCAACGCTGTCGGGCTTTTGCCGCAGGCGCGATATATCGTTTACTTCTCCATCGAGCCCGATTGGTGGGAGAGTATCGACATGGCCGACGCGCTTCATCCTCAAACATTTTTGACTTTGGGGATGAACGACGGCGACCTTCCCGTAGGGTTCGGCGGCCCGCTGCGGCTGCGCGTGCCGCGCCAACTGGGCTACAAGAGCGTGAAATACATAACCCGCATTACCGCCACCGACAGTCTCAAGCGCTTTGGCAAGGGGCTGGGCTCGGCATCGCCGGAGAGTGGTTATGCCTGGTATGCAGGCATATAAGCCGCGCTTGCGGCTGTTCGCTCGCGAGCGAAGTGGGCACCGCATCTTGAAATTAAGAGCAGCCTGAAGCGTCCAGTCGCTGTGATTCCAGCACTGCTCAAAACCTGCTCGCAGGGGTTATGCTGGTCGCGATATGCACATGCGAGCTTCACTATCCCTGCTATTTTTATTTGCTTCGTCGCTTGCGGGACAGGCGCCGCAAGTTTCCGCACCGGCTGACGATGTGGCAAAGGCGCACCACGCGCTGGAAGGCGACCAGGTTGACGAGGCCATCGCTATCCTGCAAAAGCTGGCCGTCGTAGAACCTCCCGTGAAGGGCGTGCAGCACGAACTTGGCCTCGCCTATTACCGCACCGGCAAACTGGTTGAAGCCAAAGACGCATTTGCAAAGGCGATCGGGCACGACTCATCCGATCAGGAATCGGTGCAGATGGAAGGCTTGGCTCTCTATCGGCTGGGCCAGCAGGCCGCGGCAATTCCTTATCTTGAAAAGGTCCTTCAATGGATGCCCAACGCCAATACCGACGCCCAGCATGTGTTGGGACTCTGCTACCTGAACGCGCAGCGCTACGACGATGCGCGCGCGGCATTCGCGGCGCAATATGACGTGCCGCATGCTCGGCGAGTTAGCTCTCAACAAATCGGACATGGACCGAGCGATTGCGGAACTTGAAGCCGAGCGCCGCATCAACCCGGACTACGCGCCCGTCTACGACCGGCTGGGCGATGCCTACCTTCGCGTTGACAAGGTAGATGAGGCGCACAGGCCCTGACCAAGGCCATCGCGCTGGATACGACAATCACCGGCTCGTTCGTCAAGATGGGAAAGGTGCTGCTTCGCCGCCAGGATGTGCAGACGGCCTTGATGTACCTGCAACATGCCGAGAAGATGGATCCCGGCGACTTTGCCACCCACACCCTGCTTTCGCAGGCATTCCATCGCATTGGCCG
This sequence comes from uncultured Acidobacteriaceae bacterium, assembly GCA_903911925.1. Classification (GTDB taxonomy): domain Bacteria; phylum Acidobacteriota; class Terriglobia; order Terriglobales; family Acidobacteriaceae; genus Telmatobacter. The sequence goes on along the minus strand of CAIWFH010000080.1, from coordinate 80,022 downwards.
GGAAGACGACGCAAAGCGTGAAAGCGCCCTGGCCTCAAAGATTCATTCGGACAATCAAATGGTATTGGGAGCAGGGAAGTAACGCTGCTCTAATGAACGCGGATGGTGACCAGGTGAATCTGTAGCGGAACGCCGCCGACAATGGTCGTCTGTAGCACCGCCTCAAAGGGCCGGATTTCTCCCTTTGGGCCCTTGACCTTGCTCATCAGTTCAGCCGCGCTTTCAGGCCGGCAGACGTATTCCACCGCTGCCTGTGTGCCGAATGTCGTGAGTCCGCTGAAAATCATGATGTACTTCCCAGGCTGAACACCGGGAAGCAGGGCCAATATCGCATAATCGCTGGTTAGCGGGTGTTCCGGACGGGAAAATACTGCCGGTTCGCCTGGTTTCGGATTGTGGTTGACCACTCCGGCCGAGTCCGGCTGCGCCTCCATGGTGAAGTCGGAGGTCGAAGGCAGGGGGCGCAGCGATGGGTTCTCAACTCGCCATCCCAGAAAAATCAGGTTCCGCAGTTCGGCTTCATCCCAGGTAACCAGACGGCTCCGCTTCAAGATGAAGGTTTCCTTGCGCTCATCGAAGAGCCGGGTCAGCGCATAGACCGAAGCCAACTCGCCTATGCCGGTGTAGGTGTCTACATATTGTCCCCGCTGGGCATCTGTTGAGGTTTCAGGGGCAGCGTAGCGGAGCCCGTTGGTTGAATCTCCGGTGAACAAGGCATTGCTGTAGATCACTACCGGCGAATCACCCGTTAAAAACGGTCGCCAAAACACGTCAATTGCGGTTTGCGGAGCCGTCTGTCGACTCCACGGACGCCAAAACAAGATCCCAGCCAGCAGCAGAATCGGCAGCACAATCCACGCCAGCCAGCCGCCAGGTTTGCTGAGCCCGGGTAGCCTCAAATATGCGCTGATAGCATGCTTTTGCTCATGATTGGCCGGCTCCGCTGCCGCTGCCGCAGCCCCCTGTGGGCTATTTCGTTTTTGGAAAACGGGAAGATAATGCCCCTTTGGCATTTCAATTACCGTCTCTTCGCCCAGGCCTTCCTGGGTAAAATACGCCTCAAGCTTCTGCCTCAACAGCCGGGCGTGCGTGCGCACGATGCTGTCTTCGCTGGAGTTATAGCCGGCTGGCCTCCCAAACACCCGCATCCCGATTTGCTGCTCGGTGGCCTCTTCTGGCGCCTGGCGGATGGCGCACTCGGCTACGTAAAATAGAAACTGGCAGAGCCGGGCTGAGGACTTGAGGTGCTGGCTTTCGGCAATCCTCTCCACAAGCGCCCAGCGCGGATCGCTGTGCACAGCTGAACTGGGCTTCGATGTTGCGTTGGGGGGTAAACTCACAGCACACCTGAGGATATTAGCGAGAAGTCTATTATTTCGACCATCACGTATCAATCTAGCGCGAAATAGCAGGTTAAACCTTTCGCCTGCCGCGCAGAACTTCTTCAAGCTCCTTCCTGCTCCCAATGTGGCCGGAGCAGGCATCCTCAACAACTATGCAGCCTCAGGCGTCGGCATCTTCAACACTGACTAGTTTGACGTCCGCGTGGACGACAAGCTGGGCGAGAAGCTCCACCTCTTTGGCCGCTACACCTTCTTTGGCGGCAGCCTTTCAGGCTCTGGCTATCTGGGATCGGCGGGAGGCCCTGGATTTGGCGCAGGTCTTGCTGGCGGAGATAACTTCCACTACTCGAGCGTTGCCTCGGGCGGCGACTATGTTCTCCGCGCCAGTTGGCTCACCGACTTCCGGTTCGGCTATTACAGCATCTACAACAACACCGTCGCGCCTGACCATAATCAGCCGTTGGGCAATAACCTCGGTATTCCCAACGCCAACGACACCAGCAACCTTGAACTTTACGGCGGCATGCCGCAGTTCAACATTGATGCTCCTGCCAGCACGGGCGCCTACGGCGGCGGAAACCTGCAGTACGGGCAATCTGCGAACCCATCCCTGCAGCAGACCAGCCAATATCAGATCGTGGACAACTGGTCTCACCTGATGGGCAACCACAACATCAAGTTCGGTGTCGATTACCGCTACGGCAAAAACTGGACCGTCTCCACGGCCAGCAATGCCCTTCGCTCCGCCACCTACTTCTTCAAGGCCGCCCGCACGTCGGGAACCGATTCATCCAACTACACATCGCCCGGCCTCGGGTTGGCTACCTTCCTGTTCGGCGATACGTCGCAGTTCTGGCGTACCGAAACCGCAAACGTCAACGCGCAATCGCGCCAGACCCGTTTCTTCAGCTATGTGCAGGATCAGTGGCACATGCGCCCCAAGATCACCGTCAACTACGGCGTCCGCTGGGAGATCTATTCTCCTGAGACGGTTACCGCGGCCGGCGCGGGCGGCCTGCTGAACATGGATACCGGCATTGTCGGCATCACCGGCGTTGGCAGATTCAACAGCGCCGCCAACGTGCAACCCAATTACAAGATGTTTGCGCCGCGCGTAGGCGCCAGCTACGAGATCCTGCCCAAGACCGTGCTCCGCGCAAGCTACGGCCTGGTCTTCGGCCAGGGCTGGGCCGGCGACAGCTTCGGCAACGACATGACTGGATCCTATCCAAGCCAGATCCAGCAGAACCAGGTGCCGAGCCTGCTCAATCCCTCGGCATCTCTTAGCTACGGTTCGGTCTTCAACCTCACGCAGACCCAGACCCTGTCGGACGGCACCACGGTCGTCGCGGCTGGGCCTCCGAGCTGCACCTTCCCAACCACGCCCACCGACGGCGCGTATGTGCTGCCAAACGGCGTCTATCAGAACACCAGGCCGAATAGGGTCCGGCTTCCCAGCGTGAACGGCTGGAACGTCACCATTCAGCGCGAACTGTCACCGACGGCCTCCTTGCAGGTGGCTTATGTTGGCAGCGAAGCCTACCACAACAAGTTCGAGTCCTCCCCCACCTACAACGCCAACGAGGAGACTCTCGCCGGCTTCAACACCATCAACCCTGTAACCGGGAACATCTACACCCCGGCCGAGCGCTCGCCTTTCTATGACGGCACTGCGCAAAGCGCACTGGGCGTCAAAGACGGCCATGCGTTCGGGTGGACTCAACGCATCGACTACGCGCTCAACATGGCTACCGGCAGCTATAACGCGCTGCAAGTGGTCTTTACCAAGCGCGTCAGTCATGGATTGTCCTTCCAAAGCAACTACACCTGGTCTCACGCCCTGGGGCATGAGTCCTATGAGTTCGGAATCGATCCGAGAATCGGCCGCGGCAACGGCTACTACAATCGGCGCCAGGCTTTCGTCTTCGCAGGGAATTATGACCTTCCCTTCGGCAAGAACCAGCCCTTCCATGCCAACGGCTCGCGGCTGACCGATCAGATCATCGGCGGATTCCAATTGAATGCGACGTGGACTCCCGACGGCGGCCTGCCCTTTACCGCCCGCTATGCCAACGTGGCGCAGGACAACGACGTGGCCAACAACGACGGCTGCAATGCCCAGTTTGTAGACCACGTGAAGGGAACCAAGTTCGGCATCCACAAGGGCCCTTCGACCCGGCCTCCAAAACCGTGGATTACCTGCCAGCCGCTCCCTATGCGCTTACCCCGCCGGGGACGCTAAACAACAGTTGGGGACCGTGGGCCAGGCCTGCCGCCGGAACATGGGGCACCCTGGGACGCAACTCGCTCTGGGGTCCCGGACTTCAGAATGTCGATGCATCGCTTACCAAGAACATCGACATTCGCGAAGGCATCAAGATGCAGTTGCTGGTTCAGGCCTTCAACGCATTCAACCACGTCAACCTCGGCCAACCGAACAGCTGCATCGATTGCGGTGGCAACGCCGGCAAGATTCAGGGCACACTGGGTTCCCAGTTTGACGGAACCACGCTGCGCCGCCTGCAGTTTGCCGCGCGCTTCAGCTTCTAAACCTCAACCAACTCCGGGAGATGGCGAGCCAATCGGCTCGCCATTTCTCTCACCTCACGCTCGCCGAGGGGTCGCTCCGAACCAGGCGCGCGGCAGTAGTTTGTGAGCGGAGAGTCATCTCCAGCACCTTCCCGGGACAAGACATGGAACCGATGGTAATGTGGAATCCACTGCAACACACGCACCGCAGTCAGAGTGCGGTTCTTGGGCTATTTGGCCTTGCGGCATCGCCGATGAGACGCGCTGCTCTGTGGGTCCTTTCTCTTCTTGCCTTTCTTTGCATCATCCCGCCGCTTTTCTCGCAAGCTCCGTTGCAGCCCTTGCCGCCGCAGCCATTATTCTCTACAAGTTCACCGCAAGGCTCGCTTTCAATTCAGCGCGAGGCAGTTCCGTCCCGCCCATTCTCGGTGGTTGGCCTGCGCGGCGCCGTGCTGGGGCAGCAGGATGGCTCATTCGAGCTATGGAGTTTCCCCTGGAAGATCTTCAGCGACCTGCACATTTCGGCTCTGATGGACAACTATCCGGTTCCCATCGAGGTCAACCTGCATGCGGCGGGAATCGAAGTGCGGCCTGACTCGACCATCATCACTTTCTCGCATGCCAACTTCACCGTTCGCGAAATCATTATCGCCCCGAAGGCGGAGGCGCAGAGCGCAGGCGCGCTCATTCTCTTCCAAATTGAAGCCGTGCGTCCGCTCACGCTGACCTTCAATCTGAAGCCGAACATGAAACTCATGTGGCCAGTTGCGTCTGACGACCGTGCCGATCCTGAGTGGATTGCTACCGGTGCTTCAAGCGGCTTCTACATCCTGCACCTCAACTCTCCCGACCATGCCGCGGCGATCGCAATCCCCACAGCGGGACCGGGCATCATGGAACCGTACCAGGAACGGGCCGCGTCTTATCCGCTGCAATTCATCCTGCGTTTTGACCCCGCCCGCGATGCGCAACTCTTGTACCCGCTCCTCGTCGCTGTCGGCGACACCAGGGCCACCTCGACAAAAGAGTCGTTCGCTGCTTAACTCAGTTCGCTCGATCAGGCCAGCCAGGCGATTTATCAGGGCAATCAAATTTATTAACAGCGCCTTCTGGCCAACAGTATGAGCATCGATATTCCAGACTCGAGTCTGAATCAGGCCTTCTCGTGGGCTGTTGCCTTCATCGACCAACTCCGCGTAGAAACGCCGTCACACAACGAAGAGGCGTTCACGGCAGGTTTCTATGGCTCTGGCGATACTGTGCGGCCGGGCTTTGGCTGGTTCTTTGGGCGGGACGCCCTGTGGACCCTCTATGCGGAAAACAGCATTGGAGGCTTTGAGGCCACGCGCACGCAGATCGAATTTCTGCTCCGTCGCCAGAGCCCGCAGGGCAAGATTCTCCACGAGTGGTCGCAAACCGCCGACCTGGTTGACTGGAAGGGCTTGCCCTATGCCTACGCCGCCGCCGACGCAACGGTGCTGCTGCCCATGGCCATGAACGATTACCTTCGCATCAGTGGGGACAAGCAATTTATTGACGCCCACTGGGACAACCTGGTGCGCGCCTGGCAGTTCGAGTGCGCCCACGATGAAGATGGCGACGGAATTTACGGCAACTCGGAGGGCACAGCCTGGGTGGAGTCCTGGGTTCCCAGGATGCCCAGGCAGGAAATCTGCCTGGCTGTGCTCGATAAGCAGGCCAGCCTTGCCTTTGCGAACCTGGCCCGCGCCGAGGGACGCAGCGATCTGGCTGCCTCTGCCGAGGCCCGCGCCGCGAAGATTAGCCGCCAGGTTGAATCGGAGTACTACAAGCAGGGAAGCGACTCCTATGCTTTTAGTTGGAACGGCAGCGAAGGTGCAGACGCGACCGATACCATCTTCCCGGCCGTGGCATGGTGGGACGGCGATTACAAGCTCGACCACGGCCAGAAGATGTTCTCGTCCTGGGCATCGAGTGAATTCTCCACTGATTGGGGCACGCGCCTGACCAACGAACACACCAGTTTCTACGACCCCATCAGCTACCACCAGGGATCGGTTTGGCCGCTCTTCACCGGGTGGGTTTCGGTTGCCGAGTATCGCACCGGCCATGCGCTCTCCGGCTACGCCCACCCGATGCAAAATGCCAACCTCACCTGGTCGCAGGATTTGGGCAACGTAACTGAAATTCTCTCCGGGCGCTTTTTCCAGCCGCTTGGGCGCAGCTCTGCGCATCAGCTCTGGTCTTCGGCCATGGTCATTTCCCCGGTCGTTCGCGGCATGTTCGGGCTTGAGTGGGATCTGCCGGCAAACACGCTCAACGTACCCCCCCATCTCCCCGCCGACTGGCAAGACGCAACCGTCCGCAGCGTTCCCTTTGGAACAGCGCGCGTGGATCTCAAGTTCACGCGTACTGCAAATGATCTCGTCGTAGAAGCAATTCACGCGCCGGCCGGGTTGCACCTTGCTTCTCATGCGGCCGGTGCTCACCTCGCGGGAGCCGCGCTCCACATTCCCTTGCCGGAACTGGAAGTGGCCATAGCCAGCAAGCTCCCCGAGTTCGGCGCCGAGACAAGCCAGTCGAAAGTGCTCGACGAAAAATTCGAAGCCCATCGCGCTACGCTGATTCTCGCCGGAACTGCGGGCGAAACATGCCACTTCAAGCTTCGCGAAAATGCCCAGAATATGCACGTGCACGCGGAAGGTGCGAATATGGGTGCGATAACCAACGGTCTGCGCGAGGCTGCTGTCACGTTTCCCGCTGGGGCCGGATACGTCACCACGACAGTTGTATTTTCGTGGTAATGGATGTAGCAGTTTCGCGTCGTTGCAAAGATGAAATCAGGCAGGCGCGAGCCCGCCGAAGGGCTTGAAATGCCATTTGAGGCAGGCAGCTTTTTGAGGGAGAAGTCATGCCCGTGACACAATGGGTACTGCAACGACGCAATCTCGCCGGCCTCTTGCCTGCGATCTGCGCCGTTGCATTGCTGTCAATGCCCGCGCTCGCACAGCAAAGCCCAGCGCATGCGCTGGCCGTAGGGTCCATCTCGCTTGAAAGCGAAGCAGTGGCCCCGCAGCGCTTTGTTGCCGTGCATGGAAGGCGAGCGCTCGTGGCAGGCTATGCCTCCGACAGCCTGGAGGTCTGGGCCTATCCATTCCAGATCCTCAGCGGCTACCGAGTTTCATTCCTTCCCGCAGGCGCCACGACTCCCATCAGCGGCGCGGATATTCTCAGGCGCGTCACATACGAACCAGGCTCGATTACGCGCGTCTACGTTGGGCCTGATTTTGTTGTCCGCGAGAAACTCTTCGTTCCCTTGAACGAACCCGGAGCCATCCTTACCTATTCCGTTGAAGGCGGAAAGCCTGTCGATATTGAAGTCCACGCCACGCCGGTAATGAACCTGATGTGGCCCGCTTCGGTTGGCGGGCAAGAGGTCGCATGGGACCCTTCGCTCTCAGCCTATCTTCTGCGTGAGCCGGCGAATGGATACACCGCGGTAGTGGGATCGCCGGACCTCGTGGCCCACGACGATGTCGACAATCGCACGGCGCACGGCGCAGCCGAGACAGGCTTCGGCTTTACGTTGCGCGCGGGAGCCTCCGGTCTAGCCACGGCCTGGATGGCCCTCAACCCTCCGCATGCCGCTGACACCGGGCTGCTGTTCCATAAACTTATTCGCGACCAAGACGCGCTTTACAGAGAGTCCGAGGCGCATTATCGTGAATACGCCAAGAGCCTTCTGCATGTTGAGACGTCCGATCAGCGCGTGAATCAAGCCATCGAGTGGTCCGAGATCGCGCTCGATCAGGCCTGGGTCTGCAATCCCGATCTCGGCTGCGGTTATGTCGCCGGTTACGGCCCAAGCCGCGGGGCCCGCCGCCCGCAATACGATTGGTTCTTCGCCGGCGACGGCCTGGTTGCGGCCGATGCGGCCACTGCCGCGGGCGATACCGCCCATGCGCGCGACGAACTGAAATTAGTCCTTCGCTACCAGGACAAAAAAACGGGGATGATATGGCATGAGATGTCGCAAAGAGCCGGGTTCCTCGACTGGGCGGGCAAGTATCCCTACATGTTTGTCCACGTCGATATCACGTTTCAGTTTTTTGGCAAGTTGGCTCGCCATGTTTCCGCAACAGGGGATGCTGCCTTCGTCAAAGAAAACTGGCCGGCAATCGAATCCGCATATCGTTATTGCCTCTCCGTCATCGATCCGTCCACCGGGCTTCCGAGAATTCCTCCCGGAAAGGAAGGCGGCGACGAGCAGGACCGCATGTCGGACGATCTGGGCCTCTCAGCCAGCTGGGTTCAGGCGGCGGACTCGTTCGCGCAACTCGCCGTCCGGAGCGGCCACAAAGCGCTGGCCGATGATGCATCCCGCGCCTCCCAGCGCGCCCGCGCATCCATCCGCGCGCAATACTGGAATGACAGTGAGCAGTTCTGGATCAGCGGGCATTCAGAGTCAGGGCAGCCGATGGTTGAGAGGCGCAGCAGCCCCGCCGAGGCGCTCTCGCTCCACCTGTTCACCGAACAGCAGACCGGGCACATGCTCGATGAACTGGCATCCGCGTCGTTTCAAACCGATTGGGGCACGCGAAGCGTAGCTGCCGGATCGGCGGGTTTCGACCCCGAGTCCTATGGCAAAGGCAGCGTGTGGCCTTTAGGTTCGGCGGCCATGCTCGCTGCGTTCTGGTCAGAGCATCGGCCTGTCACCGCATTGCAGGTATGGCGCACGCTGCTTCCGCTTTCCCGGCTTGACTCATTGGGACACCTGCCCGAGGTTCTCGCCGGCAACTCCTATCGTCCGCAAATCGAGTCGGTGCCCGAACAAACCTGGTCCTCGGCAGGCCTGCTCGATGCCACAATCCATGGGCTACTCGGATTGACCATTGAGGCCGCGGCAAACAAAATCGTCTTCGCTCCTCGCCTGCCTGCGGAGTGGAACGATCTCTCTGTCTCCCAGATTCAACGCAGCGGCGCGTCCGTCTCACTTGAGTTACATCGAAGCGACGAACAGTTGTCGCTCAAGATCGGGAATCCAGGTCCGCCATTCAAGCTTGAGTTTCTCCCTGACCTTCCCTTGGGATCCACGCTCAAAAGCGCAGACCTCAATCATCACACTGTTGCGGCAACGGTGGAGAACTATCCTCAGCAGACCAACGCCAAAGTGATTGTTAACGCTCCGAATGGAGAGAGCGAGTTGCAGTTGGTTCTGCAAGGGGGCGTATCAATAATTCCCGATTTCGCTGAACATCAACTAGGCGACTCAAGCACAGGCATGCACATTGTCAACGTTCGCCTGAAAGCAAATACCCTCACTATTGATGCGGATGTGCCTACGGGCGCCGAATCGCACCTGCGCATCAAGAGCAAATGGCAAGTTTCCCACGCAACTGGCACCGCCATAAAGCAGGGCCCGGACGGCGTTGTCGACCTCACATTTGCATCAACTCAGAATGCGTCGGCCCCGTATCGCCGCGCCGAGGCTATCATCGAGTTCAAGCCATGATCGAGATTCGTGCATTGCATCATCGCCCAATCTGCGGCGACCGTCAGGAAACGCCCAACAACCCTCAAAGCGAATGCCGGTGGATCGCATTCTCGATCACCGCGCTACTACTCGCAAGCGGAGCGATGGCGCAGCAACCGCGCGATGCAAGCGTTTCTCTCAACACGTCCGATGTGCGGATTGGACTGAGCGCAGGCAGCGAAGCGCCTCGTCTCACCCGCATTGCCGGATTAGCTGGCGCGGATTGGCTCAATCAGCAACCGGAGACCCTGCCGCAGTCGGTTGAAGTGAATGGCGCAAAGGTTGCGGCCGCCTGGCACCTGAAGCCCGCGCTCGGCAGCGCCGATGCCCGGCATGTTGTGTTTGTCTATGAGTCTGCCGAGCCGCATATGCTGCTGCGCTGGCAGTGGGAAGCGCGCGCCGCCTTCGGTCCGGTGGAGCATCGCATCACCATCGAAAACCTCAGCGGGCAAGAGATATGGCTGCCGATGGTGGATTCTCTCCGTCTCAACCTTCAAACGCCGCAAGACATGGCTTTGCGCAATCTTTACGTTGAGAAGGGCGCGGATACGCCGTCACCCCAGGGCACCCATGTCGAGCCTGTATCAGAAGGCTATCGCTGGATCGGCAAGTCGTCTACCTACGCGTTTCCATCGCCCGGTGAGCAGCGTGAGATTATTCCAGCCCTGTTTGTCTATGGCGAAGATCATCCGCAAAGCGGTTGGTTTGCGGGCATCGAGTTTAGTGGCCGAACGCGCATTACGCTTGTGCGCTCCGGCGATAGAGTCGAGTCCGTTCTTGGCCTCAATCCGGAGCCGGGTCCATTCGCAACAAGAATTGAGCCCGGCGGCAGATTTGAGACGCCGCCTGTTTTTCTTGGCGCTTTCACCGCTGGACCAGACGGCGCTGGCAATCAGTTGCGGCCCTGGGTGCGCGCGGTCCTTGGCAATCCACGCACTTGGAACGACCCGCAATATCCGCTCACGGTAAACAACAGTTGGGGCAGCGGCATGCAGGTGGATGAGGCCCTTGCATTGCGCATGATCGCGCAGTCAAAAGAACTGGGCCTCGAAATGTTCCATCTTGATGCTGGCTGGTTCCGCGGCGTTGGCGACTGGTATCCCGATGCGAAAAAATTCCCGCACGGCCTCGCGTCCATCGCCGATGCCGCGCACATGCAGGGTTTGCGTTTCGGCATCTGGGTCGATTGGAGTCAGGCCGCGCTCGATACCGAGCCTGGCGCGCTCAACGTGCACAATCCCGCGGCCCGCGGCTGGCTCATCTCCGATCTGCCGCCGAACTGGAAGCCCGAGGAGTTCAAGGGCCAGACCATCGACCTTGGTGTTCCTGCCGCGCGCGACTATGCTGCCAAAGAGGTAAAGCGCATTGTCGAAGATTACCGTCTCGACATGCTCGAGCACGATGGCTATCTTGTGGCGCAAGGGTGCGTCCGCGATGATCATCCCCATGCCCCGCCCAACCGCAGCACCATGCGAATCGTTCACGACTGGGCATCCGATTTTGTGCTGGCCTCTAACTCGACCGACGTGAGCTACCATGCCGTGCGGGCCTACTACGAGATCTACGAGAAGCTGCGGCGCGAGCATCCCGGCCTCCTTTTCGAGATTTGCAACGACGGAGGCCGCATGGTGGACTTCGGCTCTGCGGCGCACGGCGACTACTTCTCCATAACCGACACCTACGATCCGCTCTCCAACCGTCGCGCATTCTATGACACAAGCCACATGCTGCCGGCAGCTATGCTTGAGAGCTACGTTGAGAAGTGGCCCGTACCACGGTCGGAGAACTTTCTCTACATGCTCCGCAGCGGGATGATGGGCTGGGTGAGCATCATGCTTGATACGACCGCATGGACCCCGGAACAGCACGAAACAACGAAAAGAGCCATCGCCCTTTACAAAGAGAAGCTGCGCCCATTGATACGCGATGCCGAACTCTATCACGTATCTGACCGCCCGGACGGCGTTCACTGGGATGGAGTGGAGTATTGGAATCCAGTACGCGGCAATGGCGTCGTCTTTGCGTTCCGCGGCGCCACTCCGTCAGAGTCGGAGCATCGTTTTGTTCTCGCCGGTCTCGATCCATCCCGGCGTTATCGACTTCACTTTGAAGATGGAAGCGCCCCCGACCGCGAAGTGCAGGGAAGCGAGTTATTATCGACTGGCTTGGATGTCCATCTGGCGACCACGCTAAGTTCGGAACTGGTGTTCCTTCAACTCATTTAGAGATATTGAATTACAACGCGCTTCATGTGCTTGTCTTCAAGGAGCTTTGCAATTCGCTTTACGATATTGCGCCTGAGGTCAAGCTCAACGGGAATATTCGGGTCCTGATGCGCTTCGTTGATCCTGGTCCCAACTGCGAACTTGACAATGTCGCTGTCCAGCAACATTGTCGCAAGGCGCACGGCTCCGTTCGACTTCATGTCCTCCGGTGCGAAGCCCTCTTCAAGCAGGCGAAGCACCTCGCCCAAAGTGAGCGTGCCCTCGGTCACCAGGTCGAATCCCTCGAGCCGCGCTGTAGGCGGAACCTTTGAATGGAACCGCTGCCTCATGTCGACTTCGATCGTGCGGTTCAGCGTGCGTGCCAGAATGTTGGCTGTCGTTCCTCCGCAAATAACTTTGCGGCCCGATGTCTGCTCCGCCATTTTGGCCAGATCCTGATCGTGAGCGCGATTGAAAGGCGCCCCGGTTATCACCAGCAACTTGCGGGGACTCCGAAAGTAAACGACTCCGCAGGTGATGTCGTCTTTTGCGCTCAGCCCATCCACCTCTTCGGCGCGCGCAACTAAAATGCGGCTAAGCTCGCGTGCCGAAATGTAAGGGTAGCGGTCAATCTTCTCGCGAACAAACTCTTCGACCTTCTGCAATCCCCACCCAAGCGGCGTGCGAAACTCGCCCATTCCTGCCTGAGTAATGCCATCTGAAAAGAAGACGATGCGATCTTCACGCTGCACGTTAAATGTGGAATAGCTGATGACACGGTCTTCCCAGCGCTTGGGAAGCAACTGCGTTTTTGAAACATCTACCTCGCCTTTAGGCCGAATAAGGAGGAACGAAGGGTTGCCGTGCTCGATGATGCGGGTTTCGCCTGTGCTGGCCATATCGACTACCGTGAAAGTCGAGTAGCTGATCTTGCGCACGCTGCAGATCGGGAGAGTGTCCATGATGATTTCGGCGGAACTGCGAATGTCCATGGCGCTGGCGGCAAATTTCAGCGCCATAGTCGCAGTCATGGTGGCCAGTACGCTGGCTTTTATTCCGCTGCCAAGTCCGTCGGAAAGAACCGTCACAATCCGGCCTTCCTGCTTGACCTTCTCCGAGAGAAACACATCCCCTGAAATCAACTGGCCGTGCTTCGCCCGCTGGCAGAAATCCACTTCAATAAAGCTCTCCGCGGCTATCACTGCTGCCCCTTGCCATCGCCATCGTCCACCTCTTCGGGGCTGAACGACCGTACAATCGAGTTGAGAATGATCTCCGAATCGGCGGCGTTCTCGCCCAGAAGGTAGGCGATCTGTTGCACGGTGTTCAGGTTCTTTTGGATTACCTCGCGAGCGCGCCCAATGATCTGCTCTTTCTGGAAGATGGGCTTGGTGATGTCCTGAAAAAGTCCGCACATCACGGAGTGTGGCTCGATCGCGAAGACCGTAGTGTTGAGAATGCTCCGCTGGTAGCGAATGTCGTGGCCAACTATATCCTCGCCCGATTCAAGCACGCGGTTGAAAAGATAAGAGAACGGAATCACCGCGTCCAGAGCGCTGCCTTCCAGGTCCTTTGCCTGTTCGTCGCCGGTCGCAAACAGGTGCACAAAGTTCGCGTTGCATTCGATGATCTTCAGATCTTCATCCACAATGACGACGGCCGACGGCATCTTTTGGAGCAGCGCGTTGGCCTTTTTCTGCGCCAGTTTCCGCGTGTAGGTAGCGCACATCATGCGCTCGGCGTTGCGGGCGATGAGGGCGCGGGCAAAATCGCGGCAGGAGTCGTATCCGCAGCCGCCGCAGTTAAGTTCATCTTCGACTGAATGCTTTCCAACAGCGCGCAGCGCGTCCTGCATTTGCAATTCGCTATAGTCGTTGCGTGCCACGGGTGACGCAGCGTAGTTGCCTTCGATGCCAAGCGCGACCTTGCGCGGAAACTCGCTTGCAGGCTTTGCGTAGTGGACAATGTCGAACCGGCGCTTGGCGACAGACGTATTGCGTGCCGCCTTGGGTCCGTTCACGCATGACCCGGCGCAGGCAGTGAGCTCAAAGAAGATGTTGTGCTCAGGCTTCCACTCGGAAATCCCCTTCAGCGCCTGCTCCACGTTTGCAAGCCCGGAGAACGACATGAATTGGGAAGTGTTCACCTCGGTGTTGCCTGCGATGCCGGGAACCATTCCGCCGTCGATGGGATAGAGTGCGCCCTCTTCCGCGTCTTCGGGTTGAAACCGATCCTCCTCCGATTCAGCGATCTCCTCGAGGCGAATGTCCTCATCGAGAAGCCACTGGTCCAGATCCTCAAAGGTGAGCACGGCGTCAAGAAGCTCGGGATGTTGTTCGGCCTCCATCTTCTTTGCAATGCACGGCCCGATAAAAACAGTCGCAATATCCTCGCCGTAATGCGCGCGTAGCATCTTGCAGTGCGTCAACAGCGGCGACAGAACCCCGAAAACATGCGGCTGGCATTCCGGATGATACTTGACAATGAAATCCACAACCACCGGGCAAGCCGATGAAATCCATATCTGCTTTGGCTCGCCGATCATCAGAGAATGAACGCTTGCCGAAACCTGTTGTGCGCCTAACGCGGTCTCCGACACGACATGGAATCCCAGCTTTTTGAGAGCATGGATCACCTGTGCCGGCCGGATGCCGGAGTATTGCGCCACAAACGAGGGAGCCAGTGAAACGAACACTTTGCGTCCGCTTGTCAGCAGGGACTTGACTCCCGGCAAATCATCGCGCACCCGCTTGGCGCTGTTAGGGCACGCCAGTACGCAGTTGCCGCACATGATGCAAAGCTCCGGCACTACGCGCGCGTAACCGTCTTCCACGCGAATGGCTTTCACCGGGCATTCGCGGATGCACTTGTGACAATCCTGGCACTCGCGCTGCTGAGTGTAGATGGAATTAAGGCGTGCCATGTTTTTCCCCGGATCGAACCTGAAGTTGTTGCAGCAACTCGCGCAATCGCGCTGCGGTTACGTTGTGGTAAAGCTCACCGCCGATGGCCAGATTCGGACCCAGCTTGCACTGGTCTTGGCAGAGTTTGCCGACCAGGCGCACGGTGGCATTCAACTCATGACTCTGCATATGTTGATTGAGAATGGCGAGATTTTCCGAGTTTCCTCTGGCGAAACAGGAACTACCGAGGCAAACTACGATTTCAACCGAGCCTTCGTCCGGGGTCATAGCCCACCTCATGAAGCTTGCAATTGCACAAAGCGCGAAGACGGATCAGGAAGCACGCTGGCCAGCGTTTCTTTCGCTCCCCGGCCGCCCTGCCCCTCTCCCGCAAAGCGCCCGAGAGAAAGAATTTGTCCGCGGAGGCACTGATTGCAGTCGTTCGCGCTTTCATCGATGCAAGCCTTCTCGGGATAGATTTCATACAAGCGGCGGTATTTCACCGGAGTCAGATTGGGCATCACGACATTAGCGCCCGCCCTTAGGCCCCGTTTGCGCCCGTCCACCTTATTGATCGTGGCAAGCGCCGTAGTGCTCGGAATATTCGCATCCTGGCATATGATCCGGGCGAGGGCAATCATTTTGTACACCATCTCTTCGTTGCTTGGAACCTGTTCGCCGGCAGAGATTGCGGGGCGCAGCGCACCGGTGCCCAACGGTGTTGCCGCATGCGCGATATACGGACCGATGCCGATCATGTCGAGATCGAGTTCGCGAAAGGTGAGAATGTCTTGCGCCAGGCTATCGAACGACTGGCCCGGAATCCCAACCATGACGCCGCCGCCCGCCTCGTAACCTAGTCCCTTCAGTTGCCGCAACAAGGTCAAGCGATCTGGACCGTCGGGAACACGATTGGGATGGATGGTGCGAAACAGATCTTGATCCGAAGTTTCAAAACGAAGCAGGTAGCGGTCGGCGCCTGCTGCTCGCCATGATTTCAAATCCGATTGGCTGCGTTCACCCAGGCTGAGCGTCACAGCCAATGATGTCTCGCGCTTGATCCAGCGGACGATATCGCCAATCCACTTGGCGGTGAGTGCGTTGTCTTCACCCGCCTGCATTACCACGGTTCCGTACCCAAGCCTCTCGGCGTGCCGGGCGCAGTCGAGTATTTCATCCCTGGTCATGCGATAGCGCGGCAGAGCGCGATTGCCCTGTCGCAATCCGCAATACATGCATTGGCGCACGCAATGACTCGATATTTCAATCAATCCGCGCAGGTGTACGGCGTCGCCGACATGCTCCCTGCGCACTCCATCAGCCCGTTCGTAAAGCTCCTGCAAGCGGGAGGGATCACGCTCAGCCAGCCATTTCAGAAGATCGGGTTTCATCATTGCAGTCACCGTCAATTCAATACGCTCCGGTTGCATTCATCCAGGCCGGGAGCGCCGGCTCTCGCAAAAGCCTTCTCTGTGAGAGCCGGAATCATCAACTCCATTGCGTCTTTCTAAATGAAAACGTCGCGTTCGCCGCGCCGCACCTTGTTCAACATCGGCAGAGCGCAAGCAGTCTGTCGCGCATCCATGTTTTGCAGTTCAATCGAGATGAGCTTTTCGCCCGCTGCCTTGGCCTGGGGACTGGCGTAGTCGGAAAGGTATTCCTGAAATGTTGAAAGCGCATTTGGATGGCAGTGGTACTTGATCTCGCCCGGCTTGGCCAAATCCATGAAGTCGTGCCCGGTGCGGCCCATCCGGTAGCAGGCGGTGCAGAACGAAGGCAGGAATCCTAGCGAAACAACGTCGCTGACTACTTCCTCAATGCTGCGATGGTCGCCCAGTTGGAACTGGCCGCCATTCGAGCCGGCTTCGCTGTCTTTGTATCCGCCCGGATCGGTGCGGCTGCCGGCTGAAATCTGCGAGATGCCCAACTCCAGTGTTGCGCGACGAACCGCGGCAGTCTCGCGCGTTGACATAATCATTCCGGTATAGGGAACCGCGAGACGCATGATCGCAACCATCTTCAGGAAGTCCGAGTCGCTCACCGGGCACGGAGGCTGTGAAGCGACCTCGGAGCCCAATGCGGGTTCCATGCGCGGAAAGCTGATGGTGTGCGGTCCCACGCCAAAGGTCTCTTCGAGGTGGCGAATGTGCTGCATCATCGCCATGATCTCGAATCGCCAATCGTAGAGGCCGAACAAAACGCCGATGCCCACATCGTCAATGCCCGCTTCCATCGCCCTGTCGAAGGCCGTCGTGCGCCAGTCGTAATCGCGCTTTGCGCCCTTCAGGTGAACTGAAGCATAAGTTGGCCGATGGTACGTTTCCTGAAACAGCTGAAAGGTGCCGATGTTTGCAGCCTTCAGCAGCCGAAAGCGCTCGGTTGTCTGCGGAGCCAGGTTCACGTTGACGCGGCGAATCTCGCCCGAGCCAATTTTCGTGTCATAGACAGTTGCGATGCTGTCAAGAATGTATTGAAATCCCTGCGGCGGCAATGCCTCCCCTGAGACAACAAGAACCCGTTTTTGTCCCTGCCGGATTAGGATGCGCGTTTCCTCCGCAATCTCCTCTTGCGTCAGAGTGCGCCGCTTGATGTTTGTATTCGTTGCGCGAAAGGCACAGTATGTGCACTCATTCGCGCAGCGATTTGAAATGTAGAGCGGCGCGAACAGCACTAGCCGCGAACCGTAGATGTCTTCCTTGAGTTTCTTGGCCGTGGAGAAAATCTCCTCCAGCAGTTCCGGGCTTTCGACGAGCGAGAGGCAGGCAACCTCGTCTATCGTCAGTCCCTGCATTTCCCGAGCCTTGACCAGCAGTTCACGAACGCGCGACGCCGCTGGGCGCGGACGCGGCGCAAGGATGCGTTCTATCTCCTCCGGATTAATGAAATCGGCCTTCTCATGCGTAATCAAGGTATTCTCCTGTTCGTCTACTTATTCAGCTTCGGGGTTGGTGGACTCAGCGCCGTTGGTATGAGCCGGGCTGTCGTTCTCGATCCGGCTGTTGATTACTTCAATTGCCTTTTCGGCCGTGCACCCGCAAACATGCTGGCCATCGATCATTACTGTTGGGCCCGTTTCGCATTTCTCGAAGCAGAAGCCCGCCCTCACATCCAGGCGCCCTTCCAGTCCGGTCTGCTCCGCGTGGCGAAGAACGCCATTCAGAACATCCTGCGAGCCCTTCAGGAAGCAGTTGGTTCCCAGGCACACGCTCACTTTAACTTTGTCGTCGCTCTTTGACTGCATCAAGGGCAGAGATTCATCTGAGATGCGATGGCGGCTCTGGTAGCTGGTGTGCAAGAGGTGATGCGCCTTCTCGCCGCCGATCTCGCCCAGAAACTTTGTATAGCACTCGGTGATGAACACGTTGTCCTGCGACTTGTGCAGTTGCAGCATCTTGTCGGCGTTATACAGGCCCTTGGTCCTCAGCGCGCGTGAATCGCGTGAAGTGGATATGGGCTGTCCGGCCCCGCCGATGCACCCGCCGGGGCATGCCATCACTTCGATCAGATCGTAGTGGCTCGTGCCCGCTCTCACCTGTTCGGCAACCACGCGGGCATTGCGCAATCCGTGAACAACCGCCAGTTTGAGCTCTGTGCCGTTCACGTTGATTGAAGCTTCGCGAAGTCCTGAATCGCCGCGCACTTGCTGGAATTCGACATCTTCCAGTTTCTTTCCCGTAACCTTCTCCGCCGCGTAGCGCAGAACCGCTTCCATCACGCCGCCGGAGTTTCCAAAGATCACACCGGCGCCGGTGTAGAAGCCGAAGGGCATGTCGAACGATTCGGGTTGCAGCGTTTCGAAGATCAGGCCGGCAGACTTGATCATCTGCGCCAGTTCCTGCGTGGTCAGCACGTTGTCCACGTCGGGATCGCCATCAACGCCCATCTCAGGGCGCTGGGCTTCGAACTTCTTGGCCGTGCAAGGCATGATGGCTACAACCTTCAGGTCCTTGCGTTCTACCTTGAGCTGGTCGGGAAGCATCCCCTTCACCAGTGAGCCGAACATAGCCTGCGGCGAGCGGCATGTTGATAGATTGGGTAGCAGCTCAGGGAAATACTGCTCAGCGTATTTAACCCAGCCCGGGCAGCAGGAAGTAAACATCGGCAGCGTGCCGCCTTTGGTTTTCCGCTCCAGGAACTCGGTGCTTTCTTCAATGACAGTAAGATCGGCAGCGAACGATGTGTCGTAGATCTGGTCGAAGCCGAGAAACTTGAGGGCCGCCACGATCCGGCCCGTGGTAATCTCTCCCGGCGGCAGGCCAAAGCTCTCGCCCAGTCCCACGCGCACGGCGGGCGCAATCTGCACAATCACCGTCTTTGTAGGATCGGCCAGCAGGTTCCAGACCTGGTCAATCTCCGACTTCGGAGTCAGCGCGCCGGTTGGGCACACGCTGGCGCATTGTCCGCAGTTGACGCATTCAACATCGCCAAGATCTTTCCCAAAGGCCGGCTGCACGCTCACTTCGTGTCCGCGATAGGCAAAGTCAATCGCGCCGATGCCCTGGATCTCAGAGCACATGCGAACGCAGTCGCCGCAGAGAACGCACTTGTTGGGGTCGCGAACCAGTGATGGTGAAGACTCATCCAGCGGGACCGGTTTGTGCACTGGCTTGAAGCGCACCTGTTTCACGCCCAGCCGTTGGGCCAGACTCTGCAACTGGCAGTTTGTGCTGCGCGAGCAAGTGGGGCAGCTCTGGTCATGATTGGCTAGCAGCAGTTCCACTGAGATGCGGCGGATCTCCCGGATCTCCGGGGTGGTGGTGAGAATCTTCAGGCCCGGCTCTGGCGGCGTCGAACACGCACCCTGGATTCCCCGACCCTCGATCTGCACCAGGCACAGGCGGCACGCCCCGTACACGCTCAGTTCCGAGTGATAGCAGAAGGTAGGCAGATCGATGTTGGCCTTGCGAACCAGTTCGAGCAGATTCCGCTCGCCTTCGATCGCCACTGTTCTTCCATCGATTGTCAACGTAGGCTGAATGACCGTATTCATCTGGCTATATCCCCTCGACCGCATGTAGTTTGCATGTTGCGGCGCAGGCGCCGCACTTGATGCACAGTTCACTGTCAATGTGGTGCGGCTTCTTCTTTTCTCCGCTAATGGCGTGCGTTGGGCACGCGGCGATGCACATACCGCATCCCTTGCACTTGGCCTCGTTGATCGACGGGCTCAGCAGCGCCTTGCACCGTCCGGTCCGGCACTTCTTTTCAAAGATGTGCTCTTCGTACTCCTTGCGGAAGTAGCGCAGGGTCGAGAGCACTGGGTTCGGCGCCGTTTTGCCAAGCCCGCACAACGATCCCACTTGCACCGCTTTTCCCAGCTTTTCAAGCAGCAGCAGCGTGCCTGCATCGGCCCGGCCTTCAATTACGTCATCCAGCAGCGCCAGCAGTTGTTTCGTCCCCTCGCGGCAAAGTACGCACTTGCCGCAGGACTCGCGTTGCGTGAACTCCATGAAGAAGCGCGCGATGCTCACCATGCAGGTGCCCTGATTCATTACCACGAGGCCGCCCGAACCAACCATTGCTCCTACCGATCGCAGCGACTCATAGGCAAGAGGCAGATCCAGATGCTCCTCGGTGAGGCAGCCGCCGGAAGGCCCGCCAATCTGCACGGCCTTGAAACCGGTCTTCCAGATCTTGCCCGCGTCGTCCGTAACTCCGCCGCCGATGTTGTAAACAATCTCGCGCAGCGGCGTGCCAAAGGGAACTTCAACCAGGCCGGTGTTTGACACGTGGCCGGTCAGGGCAAATGTCTTGGTGCCCGGCGAGTCCTTGGTGCCGATGCTGTGGAATACCTCGGGACCCTCGTTGAGAATGCGGCACACGTGCGCCAGCGTCTCAACGTTATTAATGATGGTCGGCTTGCCCCACAGTCCGCTCTGGGCAGGGAAGGGAGGCTTCGGCGATGGCATGCCGCGCCGTCCTTCAATGGACGCGATCATGGCCGTCTCTTCGCCGCAGACAAATGCGCCCGCGCCTTCCATCACTTCGCACTTCATTGAGAGGCCGGTTCCGAATACGTTCTTTCCCAGAATGCCTTCGCGCTCTGCATCGGCAACCGCGCGCCGCATGCGTTCCACGGCCAGCGGATATTCCGCGCGGACGTAAACCAGCATCTCGTTGGCGCCGATGGCGCGCGCCGCAATCATCATGCCTTCAATCACGCTGTGCGGATTGCCTTCCATCACCGAGCGGTTCATGAACGCGCCGGGGTCGCCTTCGTCGCCGTTGCAGATAATGTACTTCTTCGTCGAGGTCTGCACTCGCGCCGCGTCCCACTTGCGCCCGGTCGGAAATCCGCCGCCGCCTCTACCGCGCAGGCCCGAAGCCGTGATCATCTTGCAAATTTCTTCCGGCGACATCTCAACAAATGCCATCCGCGCCGCGCCATATCCGCCGTGCAGCATGTACTCACGAATGTCTTCCGGATCGAGGAATCCGCACTCGTGCAAAACAAACCGGCTCTGGCGTGCATAGAAAGGATTGTCTTCAAGCCCGCGACAGCTCTTGCGCGTACCGGGGTCCTTGTAAAGCAGGCGGTCCACAACTTGGCCCGCGCCCAGGGTCTGCTGCACGATTTCTTGAACGTCCTCGCTGCGCACTTTGGTATAAAGAATGCCGTCGGGCACCACTGACACCAGCGGACCCATCTGGCAAAATCCCTGGCAGCCGCTCTTCGATACCCTGATCTCGTCGCTCTCGGCTTCCGGACGAAGCTCGAGCACAACGCGCAGGCCGGCGTTCGCAATCTCGCTCTTGAACTGCTCAAACACCTTCATTGCGCCGTTGGCCATGCAGCCCGTGCCCGCGCAGATAATCACGCGGCGCACCTGGGCGTGCGTTGAAATTCCCTTTCCATTTCCGGATATCACCGGGAGAGTTCCAGAACTAGACATGGGACGCCTCCGCTGAGGGCTGCCCAGCTTCGTTTGCTGAAGCGCCCTGCAACAACGCCTCTTGTGCCTTGATCTCGTCCACCAGGGCCACGGCGCGCTCCGGCGTTATCTGTCCGTACACTTGCTCGTCGATCACCACCACCGGGGCCAATCCGCAAGCGCCAAGGCAGGCAACCGTCTCCACCGTGAACATCATGTCGGGGGTCGTCTTGCAGTTCTCGCTGGTGCCCAGTTTCGCGTGCAGCGCCTCCAGCACGGGAATTGACTGCTTCACGTGGCATGCCGTTCCGTCGCACATGCGAATCACGTGCTTGCCCTTCGGAACCAGCGCAAAGTGCGCGTAGAACGTAGCCACGCCAAAGACGCGCGCCGGAGGAACATCCAGCGACGTTGCCACATAGGTCAGCACTTCTTCAGGAAGATATTGATACTCATGCTGAATTGCCTGCAGGATCGGAATAAGCCGTGCTGGACGGCGTGCGTGTAGATCAAGGATTCCGCACACCTTTTCGAACTTTCCTGCGCGGTCAACGGCTATTGGCATCGACGCCATCTAAACTGCCTCCCTCTCTTGAATTGGAACTCGGAATCGTCTGGCCAGCTTCCAGGAGAGCGAAGCGAGCGAACTGTAGAGATCTTCGTTGTGCACGATAATGTGCGCGGGTACGTTGAGCTTCACGGGAGCGAAGTTCCAGATGGCCTGGATGCCCCCTTTGACCATTTCATCGGCAATCGTCTGCGCGTTTTCAGCCGGAGCGGTGATGATTCCCAGGTGGATGCTCATCCGCTGGGCCAGGTCGGCAAGCTTGTCCAGCGGCAATACCGCCTTGTTGTGGATCCAAATTCCGGCCTTTTGCGGGTCGGAGTCGAAAGCGGCCACAATCTGCAGCCCGAACTTCGAGAACCTCTCATGTCCAAGAAGCGCCGTGCCCAGGTTGCCCGCCCCCACCAGAAACGCCTCGTTGACGTTGTTCCAGCCGAGAAACGTTTCAATGGTCAAAATGAGTTCGGTTACCGAGTAACCGGTCTTCGGTTTGCCGATGATGCCGGTGTACTGCAGGTCTTTCCGCACCTGGATCGGAACCAGGTTCAAATCCCGGCCGATTGTGCTGCAGGAGACGCGGCCTATCCCTTTGGCTTCCAGGTCCACCAGGTAATGGTGGTACTGGGGCAACCGCCGCAGGCTGGGCTGCGGAATAGACGGCGCGTCAGGCCGCTTCAAGGGTGATTCAATCGATAAATTCATATCGATAACCATATACTGAATCTACGGGCAACGCTCTTTGCCATCCGTGACGGCGGTCACGAACCGCAGAGTCCCTGCTCACAACATCCCGCATTGTGCGCAGCTGTGATGTGATTTGAAGGAGGGATGCTGGTTTAAGTGTATTATTTGTAATAATTTAAAGCTGAACGTTGACATGTTTTTTGTAGCGCCAGCCTCCCGGCCCTCGGAGCCTATTCCAGATACGGACTCTGGGTGCTTGCACCGCCTCCTGACGATACCGGCTAAGCGAACCTCGCCTATGTTCGCTGTTGCCCCCTACATCGCCTGCAGCAGCAAAGCCCAGTCAAACTTGTCCGGAGTCTCGGGTGAAGTCCAGTTCGGCCCTTCAGCGGCGGGCAGATCAATCCGCTCGCCTGTCATCGCGCTGTACCACGCCGCACGATACCGTCCCGGCTGCAGTTGAACCGTAACCTGTCCGCCGTGGGGAAGATAAACGGCATAAGTCTTTCCCGGATCGGCGATACAATACGCGCCATTGTTGACAAGTTCGTCGTGGGGATTGGTCTTCCACCATTCAAAGGCAGCAAAAAAGTCCACGATGTGGCCGTAGCCGAGGAACATGGTCTGGGTGTCGTCCCCGCGTCCATTCAGCCAGCCGCCGCCCATGTCTGGGCGGATGTTGGTGCCGCGACGGGCAGACTCCCCCGCCGTTTGATAGCCGCCTGCCATATATATGTCCCATGCCGTGCGCCTCAGTGCGTCAGCCGAATCCGAATCGGGAGCAGCCCAGAAGGGATAGTGGTCCTCGTAGCCATACTCTTCGTTGGTTTGCGGAATGATGCGGCCGGTTTTCTCCTGCAGCTTGCGGGAGGCCAGGATCAGTTCGTGCTGCTTGCGGGACCACTCCTGATACGAGGTGAAGCCGAACCATGAAGAAGCGCGATCCTGATGTTCGTTGCCGCCGGCGGGATGGCTTGTTTCAAGGTGCTTGTATGGGTCCAGTTCCTGGATCAACGAGCCGGTTTCATGCGTCCAATTGTCGTCACGATAGGAGTCGAGATCGTCTCCCATGTCCCATGTGATGTTTGAAAAGGCCGCAAAGCGGTTGACCGCATAGCGAATGAAACGGTGTTCATCGTCGCTCCCCGCGGCCGGATGAACCCTGCCGTCATTCATGTCGAGAACAAGGGAGATGTTCATGTCGCGATCGCGGGCGTACATCAGCATCCGGTCGAACTTCTGCCAGTAAGGCAGGTTGAAGCGGTTGTAATCGAAACCGGGATGGAGAGGGTCATCCGCGCTCTGTGCTGGCCAGGCCGCAATCAGGGCGGTCCATGCTGCTCCGTACATCACCGGTTCCCCAAATAGCGTTGAAGCCTCACGGCCCGAAATCGTCACCCGCAGCCGGTTTACCTTGAGCCGGTGCAGTCGATCGAGGCTGTATTGAATCGTGTGGTCGTCGCGAAACCCTACCAGCCAGTATGCCGTGGTGCCGTTAAAGAAGAAATGCTCCCCGGTTCCCGACCAGATGAAATGCCATGGATAAGCGGGATCGACGCGCAGCAAGCCGCGCTTTTGAGCTTCGACGGCGTGGAACGTGCCGCTCGACGATTTGGTGAAGCCGCCCTGCTTGTAGGTCACGGAGTACTTGTATTCGCCGGCAACCGGAGCCATGAACCGAATCCGAAATACCTTGCCGTCTTCAGAATCGCAAAAGCCATCCACGGCCCAGCGGTGGCTCTCGTCCGCGTTCTGCAAAGTCCCGGACAGGGTAGCGTCCATGAACGGGTTCTTCGCATCGGGCGTCTGCACCGTTGCGGCGATCTCGACAAAGTCGTAACGGTCAATCTGCGCGGCGGGCTGCGAGAACGAAACGTCAGCGGGATTGGCCAGCAACATTGAAGGCAGCAGAACGCCTAGGGCAACAACAATAACTCGAATCGTTCGCATGGTCGTGATTCCTCGCTGGAGATTCAAACCGCGGTCAAGCCGCCGTCGCACATGTAAACGCCGCCGGTGCAGTACGACGACTCATCGGAAGCCAGAAAGACCGCCAGCCCTTCGATATCGGAGGGCAATCCCAGGCGGCCCAGCGGCACGTCCTCCCTGAATTGTTCTCGAACCTCGTCATCCGACAGAATATAGCTATTCATCGGGGTGTCCATAGTGCCGGGAACAATTACGTTGACACGAATAGCGTTGCGGGCATAGGCGGCGGCCATCACCCGGGCCAGGCCAGTGATTCCCGCCTTGCTGGTGCTGTAGGCGGAAAGCTTAGGCGCGCATCCCACGATGCCGGTAGGCGAGCCCAGGTAGACGATGGAGCCCCCGCCCTGTTTCAGCATCGAAGGCAGAACGTATTTGCCGCAGAGAAAGGCTCCGCGCAGATTCACGCCCATCACGATGTCCCAGGTTTCCAGGCTGACTTCGTGGACGATCGAATCGCGGTCGTTGTAGAGGACTGCCGCATTGTTATGGAGCACGTCGATGCGGCCGAAACGAGCCAAAGCCGCGTTCACAAGGGCCTTGACGTCGCCTTCTTTCGAGACATCGGTGCGGACGAACACGCCTTTCAAACCCCGCGAAACGAGCTCCCCGGCCAGCGCGGCGCCGGCGGTTTCATTGGTGTCAGCCATCACCACCGATGCGCCCTCGCGAGCGAATCTGGCCGCAGCAGCGCGGCCCAGCCCAGCCGCGGCTCCAGTCACAATAATTACCTTGTCCGATAGCCTCATGCACACCTTCCAGTGGGTCCTGCTCAGGTTAAGGTCCGAAGAGGGCTTCCCGTGCCGACACCACATCGTAGCGACGAAAATTCCCCCGAGTCTCTGAGGATTGACGAAAGTTTTGTTGAAGCAGCATGATTTGCCGCAGGGGTACATTCGCTGGACCGGAGTTTTACAACATTCATTTTGGTGGTTCTTTATAGATAGAGGCCGGGTTTTTGTAGGAGTATTGGAAAACGCTGACCCCGGGCCCCCATCCCCTTTGGGTACTGAATTGGAGGACCGCATGAGACTTCCCTCCCAGGTAGCACTCGTGACTGGAGCCGCGTCCGGCATAGGGTTGGCCGTGGCCAGGCGCTTTGCCGCAGAGGGCGCCTCGGTCATGCTCGCCGATGCCAGCGAAGAAGCCGGTGCGGACGCGGCGTGGCAGATTCGCGCCGACGGCAACCATGCGCAGTTCGCCCACCTCGACGTGTCCCAGCCCGACCAGGTAACCCAGGTGGTGGAGCAAACCATCGGCACCTTCGGCGATCTTCACATTCTCTTTAACGGCGCGGGAATCCTCACCTATGGAACGGTGCTTGAAACCACGGTAGAAGCCTGGCAGCGCCTCATTGCGGTCAACCTGACCGGAACCTTTCTCTGCTCGCGTGCCGTGCTGCCGCACATGATTGCCAGGGGACGCGGAGCCATCATCAACGTCTCTTCAACCACCGGTTCGCACGATGCCTGCGCCCACGCGGCGGCCTACGTAAGTTCAAAAGGTGGAGTAACCCTGCTGACGCGATCCATGGCCATCGATTTTGCGAAACAAGGTATCCGCGTAAACGCCATCTGCCCCGGACCGACCGACACGCCCATGCTGCGCAAGGCGCTCACGCCAGCCGAACTGGAGGCATTCGCCAAAACCTACCCGATGGGCCGCCTGGGCCGGTCAGACGAGATTGCCGCCGCTGCTCTCTTCCTGGCATCGGAGGATGCTTCGTTTGTCACTGGTGAAATGCTGCACGTCGATGGCGGACAGACTGCCGAAGTGTAAGAGTTTTGCAATAGAACGGAGGTTTTTATGGTCTTCGCAAACGATCTTCAGAATCCCGAAGGCCCGGTGGCGCTGGCCGACGGCACCTGGCTGATTGTAGAGGGGGGTACGGAGCGCGGATGCGTTTCGCATCTCAGCGCGGACGGGAAATCGCATCGCGAGGTCAAAAAAACGGGGCGGCCCAACGGCCTGGCGGTTAGCGCCGACGGAGCCATCTGGGTGGCGGAGTCGAAGTTCCCGTCGTTGTTGCGGCTCTCGATGGATGGAATCTCAGAAGTGGTGGCGACAGGATGCGACGGAGAGCCGTTCCTCTTTCCCAACGATCTTTGCTTTGGCCCCGACGGCGCCATCTACATGACTGATTCCGGCGTGGAGATCGGCAATTTCTGCCCCAACAACGAGATCCGCTCAGACTATATGGACGTGGATTACGACGGGCGCGTCTATCGCATCGACCCCGAGACCGGCGGCGTGACGCTGCTTGACCGGGGCATCAAGTTCACCAACGGAATTGCCTTCGGCCCGGATCGGGCGCTCTACGCAAACGAGACGCTTACCGGAAACATCTATCGCTACGCTTGGGCAGACGGCCGCATTTCCGGTAGCCGAACCCTCTTTGGCAACGTCATCCGGCCCGACGCGCCGCCGGGATGGAAAGGGCCCGACGGAATGGCCTTTGACGCCAACGGCCTGCTGTATTGCGCGGTTTTCGCGCAGGGAGACGTCACCGTGCTGGGGCGCGATGGCAAAGTGGTGCGGCGGCTGCCGACCCTCGGTATGCTCCCCACCAATGTCGCCTTCGCGCTGCCGGGCCAGAAGCGGATTCATGTTACCGAATACGAAAAGGGGCAGATGGAGACGTTCGCGGTGGATGCGGACGGTCTGCCGCTTTGGGATGGGCGCGGGCGCGAGGTTCGCAAGGAGGTGCATGAGCCAGCCTGATGCGCCGCAAAAACTTCGCCGTGTGTTGTCGCTGCGCGACCTGATTTTCTACGGGATCGTAGCGGTAACTCCCAGCGCCCCGGCGACCATCTTCGGGCTCGCCGAGGTCAAGTCGCGCGGCCATGTGGTGGTCACCATCCTGGCGGCCATGGTGGCGATGGTGCTTACGGCAATCAGCTACGGGCGCATGGCGGCCGTATATCCTTCGGCAGGGTCGGCGTATGCCTATGTCAGCCGCGGCATTCATCCCTACGTGGGCTTCTTTGCCGGGTGGGCCATGCTGCTCGACTACGTCTTCATTCCCCTCTTCTGCGTCATTTACGGAACGCTCTCGTTGCAGCGCGCTTTGCCGTGGCTTCCTTTCTGGCTGGGCGCATTGCTCTTCGCGGGCGGAATCACCTTTGTGAACCTGAGAGGAATCCGCTACACGGCCCGCGCCAACGAAGTCATGCTGGTGTTCATGTTTGCCGTGCTCATCAGCTTTATCTTTCTGGCCGTCAAATATCTCGTAGTCCGGCATGGGGTCGCGGGACTGTTTTCCACGCAGCCGTTCTACAATCCAGCCACATTCAGCTTTCGCGACATCTCTTCGGCCACCTCATTTGCCGCGCTCACTTATTTAGGCTTCGACGCGGTAACCACCCTGGCTGAAGACGTGCACAATCCGCGCCGCAACGTGCTGCTGGCGGCAGTCATCACCTGCGTCTTTACCGGCCTCTTCGGCGGCCTGCTGGTGTATCTGGCCCACTTGGCCTGGCCAGACTATACGACCTTTTCCAACGTCGAAACGGCCTTCATTGACGTGACCGGCCGCGTGGGCGGGCCATGGCTCTTCCAGTCAATGGCCATCCTGCTGGTGGTTGCCAACATCGGCGCCGGAATGACATCGCAGGTAGGCGCGGCGCGACTGCTCTTCGGCATGGGAAGGGAAAACGTGATTCCCCGCAGCATCTTCGCCCGGCTTCACCCGGTGCGCAACACGCCCTGGATCAATATCCTCTTGCTGGGGATACTGGCGTTCCTGGGAGCCCAGGTCCTCAGTTACGAACTCACTGCCGAGCTATTGAACTTCGGCGCTTTCCTCGGCTTCATGGGCGTAAATCTGGCCGTCATCTGGGGCTTCTGGCTGCGCCCGAATCCCGAGCGGAGAAGGAATTTTCTGCTTGACCTGCTGCTTCCCGGGGCGGGCTTTCTGTTTTGTTCTGTCATCTGGATCGGCCTGAGCCAGCCGGCCAAAATCGCCGGAAGTATCTGGCTGGTGGTTGGCTTTTTTGTACTGCTTGCCCACACAAAGCGGTTTACGGAACCGATGGTCATGTCTGACCCGGCAGTCTATGAGAAGGAGTAACGCACGATGCGCATGAAGAAATTCATCAACGATCCCAAGAAGCTCGTCGGGGAACTCCTCGAAGGCTTCACCCTGGCATTTCCGGCACAGGTCAAGCTGGCCGGAACCAACACCATTGTCCGCGCCGAGCCCCAAGGCCAGGGGCAAAGTGCGGGTGGTGACGCTCGGTGGCAGCGGGCACGAGCCGGGCTTAAGCGGATTTGTCGGCAAAGGCATGCTCGACGTAAGCGTGGCAGGCGAAATTTTTGCCGCTCCCGGCGCTGCGAAATGCATTGAAGCCTTGCGCGACGCCTGCGCCGGCGACGAAAGCGCGCTGCTGATTGTGCTCAACCATGCCGGAGACGTCCTAGCCTCCAACATCGCCATGCAGGCCGCCGAGCGCGAGCGGCTCAAGGTCAAAATGGTCTTGACCCAGGAAGATATTTCCGGCTCCGACCCCGACGACCGTCGCGGACTGGTGGGCTGCGTCGCCGTGTACAAAGTGGCCGGCGCACTGGCAGAGAAGGGCGCCTCGCTCGATGCTTGCGTCGCAGTGGCGCAGCGCATGGCAGACAACATGCGCACCCTCGCGGTGGCCGTGAGAACGGCGACGCATCCTTCGACAGGTCAGCCGATTTTCGACCTCGGCGACGACGAGATGGAGATCGGGATGGGCCAGCACGGCGAGGCGGGCACCGGCCGCATGCAACTCAAATCCGCCGATGAAACCGCGGAAATCATGCTTGAAAAGCTGCTTGCCGACCTGGGCGCAAAAGCCGGAGACGACTTGCTTGTGATTCTCAACGGCGCCGGCGCAACCACTTTGATGGAGTTGTACCTTGTCTTCCGGCGGATCGCCCAGATTCTGGATTCAAAAAAGATCCGCCTGGCGCGCAGCGCGATTGGCGAGTTCATCACCACCCAGGAGCAGGCCGGGTTCCAGATGATGATTGCGCGCCTTGACAAGGAATTGATTGAATTGTGGGATGCGCCCGCCGACGCGCCCTTTTTTGCCAAGCCATGAGTGACGAAATCAACCTCGTCCGGATAAAGCGCATGTTTGCCGAAGCCGGAAAGCAGATCCGGCAGGAGCATGAAAACCTGTCGCATCTTGACTCGATTGGCGGCGACGGCGATCACGGGACCGCCATGCTGCTGGCTTTCGAGAAAATCGACGAGGCAGTGCAGGCGAACGATGCAAAGGCCATGAACATGTGGCTGAAGGACGCCGGCTGGAGCGTGCTCGAAGTCGGTGGCGGCGCATCGACGGCGCTGCTTGGGACCTTCATCGCCGGCATGGGCGACGCCGAAATGGGCGAGGAGTGCGGTTGCAAGAGCATGGCCGAAAGCTTCCATGCGGGCCTGCGGGCCCTCGGCAAGCAGACCAAGGCTAAGCCGGGAGACAAGACGATGATGGATGCGCTGGTCCCGGCAATCGTGGCATTCGGTGCAGGGGCGGCGGCAGCCTGCACCGCCGCGCGGGCCATGGAAATGGCTGCTGAAGCGGCGCGAAAGGGGGCCGAGTCCACCACCGAAATGGTCGCCCGCTTCGGCCGCGCCAAGTTCCTGGGCGACAAGACCCTGGGATCGCCGGACGCCGGCGCCACATCCATCGCTCTCGTCTTTCGGGGTTTCAGCATAGGATTGAAAGAGGTAAAGGAGGCTTGAAATGGCCGATACGCAGGATCTGCAGGACGGAAAGAATTTTCATCTCGATGTGCCGCACGCATGCAACCCGTTTCGCTTGAAGGGCAGCAACTCGCTTGACTGGGGAATGAAGAACCGGCTGGCGCGGGTGTTCTCTCCCGAAGACGGGCATACGGTCATGCTGGCGGTGGATCACGGCTATTTTCAGGGGCCTACGACTGGGCTGGAACGCATTGACGTAACCATCGTCCCCCTCATCCCCTTCGCTGACGCGTTGATGATCACCCGCGGAGCGCTGCGCAGTTCGGTCCCGCCCGAGATGTCAAAGCCGGTTGTGCTCCGCTCCACCGGTGGCCAGAGCATTCTCAAAGAGCTCTCCAACGAGCGCATCGCGGTCGACATTGAAGACGCCGTCCGGCTCAACGCCTCGGCGCTGGCCGTGCAGGTCTACATCGGCGGAGTCCACGAGCACGAGTCGATCGGCAACCTGGTCGAGATTGTCGACGCAGGCAACCGCCACGGAATTCCCACTATGGCCGTCACCGGCGTCGGCAAGGATATGGTCCGCGACTCCAAGTACCTCGGCCTGGCCACGCGCATGTGCGCGGAACTCGGCGCGCACTTCGTCAAGACCTACTACTGCGAGACGGGATTTACGCGGGTTGCCGCCGGATGCCCGGTTCCCCTGGTCATCGCCGGCGGCAAAAAGCTGCCGGAAAAAGAGGCCCTCGAAATGGCCTATCACGCGGTCAATGAAGGCGCGGCCGGCGTGGATATGGGCCGCAACATCTTCCAGTGCGAAGCGCCCCAGGCCATGATCCAGGCTGTCCGTGCCGTGGTTCACGGCGAAGAAACGCCGGAGAAGGCGATGGACTTGTATCTGTCACTGAAAACCGTTGAGGAAGGAACCCAGTATGCAAAATAAAAACACCACCCAGGTTGTTTGCGTGGCGGAGTTTTTCGCCAAGGCAGGCAAGACGGACGAACTCATCGAAGCGCTGCATGTGCTCTTGAAGCCCACCCACGCCGAGCCCGGCTGCGTGCGCTATGAGCTCAACCAGCGCGCCGACGACCCAAGCGGCATCACTTTCATCGAGAAGTGGAAAGACAAGAAGGTCTTTGACGAGCACTGCGCCACGCCGTACATCACGCATTTTTTCGACGACGTGCGCCCCGGACTTGTCGAGCGCTTCGAGGTGAAGCTGTACGAAGAGATTCTGCCGTAAGGAATCGCTGCGTGAGTCGTTGCTTTGAAAGGGCGCGGCTTTAGCCGCGCTGCAGACACACCAAGATGAACGCGGGCTTTAGCCCCTGAGGGGATGTCGGCACCATGCGATGAACCTGCGCAGGGATTCCCCCTTAGACCTTCTCCAAGTCAGAGCGAACCCGATGAATGTAGACCAAATCAAAACGCCGGCGCTCATCGTAGACCTTGACGCGATGGAGGCAAATCTACGCGACATGGCGGCGTTTTTTGCCTCCCGGCGTTGCAAACTCCGGCCCCACTTCAAAAACCACAAGGTGCCGCTGCTGGCTCATAAGCAGTTGCGCGCCGGGGCCATCGGCATCACCTGCGCCACCATCCGGGAGGCTGAAATCCTGGTAGCGCACGGTGTCTCAAGCATTCTCATCGCCAACGAGATTGCCGGACTGGAAAAGCCCGAACGGCTGGTCGAGCTCTCGCGCCACGCGCAGGCGATGGTGGGTGTAGACAACCGCATTGCGATCTCCGACTTTGCGCGCGCGCAACGCAATCGCAATGCGCAAATCGAGATTCTGGTTGACATGAACATCGGGTTGAACCGCTGTGGGGTTGACTCCGCAGAGGCGGCGCTCGACTTGGCCCGCTACGCCCTCGAATCGGGGCTCGCGGTGCGCGGCATTATGGGATATGATGGCCACCTGCAGGGCGCCCCGCGAGGCCATGAAAAGGACGAAGCGGTCCGCCGCGGCAGCAGGACACTGGTTGAAACAGCGGCCCGCTTCGAAGCCGCGGGGATTCCGTGTCCCATTCTTTCTACCGGCGGAACAGGTACCTATGCAATCTCCGGGGACTTTCCCGGCATCACGGAGATACAGGCGGGATCCTATCTCCTGATGGACAACATTTACCTTGAGCGGGGCGCGCCCTTCCAGCGTTCCCTCACCGTGTTGGCCACGGTCATCAGCACACGGGGCCGCGAACATGCGGTTCTCGACAGTGGTGTGAAAGCAATCAGCGGCGAGCGGGGCCTGCCCTGTCTCAAGGATGTGCCCGGTGCGCGACTCACTGCGCTGCACGCCGAGCATGCGCTCATAGAACTCGATCCAGAATCTTGCCCCGGGCTGGCGCCTGGGCAAAAAGTCCACGTGTGGGTACATTACAGCGACGCGACCGTGAATTTGAATTCGTGCATGTATGGAGTCCGCAATGGCCAAGTCGAAGAAATCTTCCCTATCGAGCATTGATTCCAGACGGCGGGATTTCCCCGCGACACAACCACCACAGCACCGAAGCGGCAGCTTTCCCCGCCGTATCCAACTGCCGAGGGATTCGTGCCGGAACCACTTCGACCTGGTTGAGCCGCAGATCAATGCCGAAGGCGTCCACGTCTGGCCGTTCGACGCGCCCTGCCCGGTAGACGTGCTGTTTCTTACCGTTGATGATCGCCACAAGGTGCGCATGAATCGGCACCGGTACTTCGAGGTGCTCTACCTCTGCTCCGGCTCGGCAAACTGCCGCATCCAGGACCGCCTGTTGCCCTTCAACCAGGGCGACCTCGCCATCATTGGCAGCACCCTCTACCATCGCATCGAGTGCCGGTCGTCCGCGCCTCTCACCATCGCCGCGCTCTTCTTTGAGCCCGACCTGATCCGCTGCGACGGTGCCAGCGACAGCGCCGAGTATCTCGCTCCATTCCTGCTTCAGGATGAGGACTTCCCCCACATCGTGCCTGCGGAAACAGGCGTGCCCCGCCAGGTGCTTGACCTCATGCTGCGGATCCGCTCCGAGTTGCCGGCCTCTTCCACGCGTGGTCGCCTGGCGCTTAAAACCTACATGAAGATGCTCCTCATGCAACTCGTCAACCAGTACGCTTCGTACGCCGGAACGGCCGAGACCTATCAGCGCCAGCAATACAACCTTGAGCGGCTGCGCCCGCTATTCCGCTACCTCGGCGAGAATTGCGGAAACCAGGTGCAGGTGCGCGAGGCCTCCCGCATTTGCGGCATGAGCGAGTCGCACTTCATGAGCCTGTTCAAGCGGGTTACCGGCCTGTCGTTCGTCACCTACCTCAACCACTTCCGTATCGAGCGGGCGCAGGCGCTGCTGGCCAAAACAGAAGAGTCCATGGCCGACATCAGCCAGCAAGTGGGCTTCTGCGACCAGAGCTACTTTGGCACCGTCTTTCGTCGCATCGTCGGCATGACTCCGGCTATTTACCGGCGTCAGTTGCGCACCAATGCTTCGGCCGATCAGCAGCAGCCCTACCACATGCCTCCTTTGAATACGGTGGCGCTGGCTCCGCAGAGAGGCAATTCTCGCGTCGCCTCGGCGCAGGAAGAGTCTCTTCTCCGCAAAGCAAGAGCGTGAGCGGTCGTAAACGAGTGCATGCCGTACCGGAACGGCACGGCAAGCGCACATCGCTTATTCCGACCCTGCTCAAGACTCACATCCCCGTAGCTTTGCACAAAAAAAACGTGGGAATCCTCTATACCCTGATGCTTGATTTCGGGGACGATGTGTACACTCCGAAGCCCTATCCATGCTCGGAGTACGGACAAACGGCAGTTCGATACCCGCTGTCGCCGTAATCCCCGTTTCTGTCTATGGATGGGTCGTAAAAGAGATTATTGGACGCGCCGGCGCTTGCTGCGATTCGGCAAGCGAAGGTGTGCGATTTTGGAGGCGACAATGACACAGAGAACTGGTAGAGCCCATTTCCTCGTTCGCGCCTGGCACAATGCCGCCGTTCCAGTCCTGGTATGCCTGGGGCTGTTGCTCCCCGTAGCGCCTGCGTATGCTCAAACCCAAAACGGCATCAACGGAACCGTGACCGATGCGACCAACGCGGTCATCTCTGGGGCCAGCATAACCATCACCAACCGTGACACGGGCGTTGCATCGGTGGCGGTAACCTCGTCAGCGGGCACCTTCACGATCATCGGACTGATTCCCGGGGAATACTCGGTGGCCGCTGATGCTAAAGGCTTCAAGAGGGTCGAGACCACAGCGGTGATTGAAGTGGCCAAGATCTCCAACGTGAAACTTACCCTCACTCCCGGAGCCGCGTCGGAGACGGTAAAGGTGGAAGGCAGTCTTATTACCCTCGACACGACTTCGCCTGAAGTTGGAGCCACACTGGAACCGGAGATGGTCAGCGCTGCTCCGATCTTGATCAACGGGCTATCGCGTCAGATCGATTCCTTCAGCTACCTCGCCCCTGGGGTACAGGGCTCCGCCGGCTCCCATAACATCAACGGCGGCGTAACCTACGAAAACGAGTCGCAGTTCAACGGTGTGCCGGTTGCGTTCGTGCAGTTTCAGGGCAACCAGACCGACATCAATCCGCCCTATGAAGCGGTGAATGAGTTCCGCGTCAGCAGTTCCACGTTTAATGCGGAATACGGCCTGGGGCAGGGTGCGGTTACCTTTAATATGGCTTCGGGAACGAACCAGTTGCACGGCGACGCTTTTGAAATTGTGCGCAATCAGTTGTTCGATTCCCCCGGTTTTTTCCCCACCCATTTCTCCTCGTCGGGAACGCCTACTGCCCCCATCGATCAGCAGAACGATTACGGATTCACTGTAGGCGGACCGGTAACCATTCCCCACCTTTATCACGGCAGGAACCGCACCTTCTTCCACGTCAGCGTCGACTGGTATCGGAGGAACCTGGCGCAGGTTGACATCGGCACGGTTCCAACCGCCGACATGAAGAAGGGTGACTTCAGCAACTTTGTTGATTCCAACGGTATCCAGATTCCCATTTACGATCCGACAACCGGCCAGCCCTTTCCTCAGAATATGATTGACCCCAGCCGCTTCAGTGCGCTGGCCAAGACATTGCTGCCACTGATTCCCGATCCTGATCGGACAGGTACCAACGCTGGCCTGCAAAACAACAAGAACCCGTCCATTCCCGCGATCCCTATCCGGCAGTTCCTCTGGGATTACACGCTCGATGAGACTCTTACCAGTTCACAGAGCATTCACTTCAGCCACTGGCGCGACAATCTGAACTCTCCACAATTGACCTCTGCCGCGATTGTGCCGACCTCGAGCCCTCTGCAGAGCGAGTTATCAAACAACGTTCTTGGAACTGGGTTCGTACTCAACTATGTGAAGACCATCTCGCCGAACCTGGTGGTGACCGCCGGCGTGGACTGGATCGGGGATCTTGTCTCCCAGGACAATGCCAACCTGAATGTGAATTTCGCCGGGGTGGAAAATAGCAGCACACTGCCCCTGATCACCTTTGACGGCCAGAGCGCTCCAACCGCATGGGGAGTGAACGGTGGCGCATACCTTGAATGCTGTTCGGGTGGCCTGACGGTCAACAACAACCGCATGTTGGGCATTGTGGGGGTGAACAACTGGTTGTGGACCAAGGGCCGGCACACCATGAACTTCGGTGTCCAGGTGCGACGCACCTACCAGGACACCCTCGACTGCAATTTCTGCAGCGGAACCTTCGACTTCAGCCAGAGAACGACGTCGACTTCAAGTTCAAGCGACCCGAGTATTTTAGGAGCCTATGGCAGTTCCTTTGCCAGTTTTCTTCTTGGCCTGGTTGATTCGTCGGAACGCATCTTTATTACCGAAGACAAGTTGCGCAACCGCGCCTTCGCCTTCTACGCGCAAGACGATTTCAAGCTCAACAGCCGTTTGACTATCAACGCAGGAATTCGGTATGACATCCTGCAGCCTTTCACCGAAGCACACAACAACATCATCTTCGTCGATCGCAACGCGCCCAACCCAGGTGCGGGCGGGCTGCTGGGTGCGGCCACCAAATTCGGAAACTGCGATGGGTGCGCGAATGTCAACCGCGCGGCCATTCACTGGAAGTATTTTCAGCCACGGCTGGGCTTCTCCTATCAACTCACTCCCAAGACGGTTGTGCAAGGAGGTTTTTACCTCAGCATCCTGAACGGGGGCGCCTATGAATACGGCACTTCGTTTGCGGCGTCGTTCATGTCACCGTTGCTGAATGGATCGTTTCTGCGCTCGGCAACCGGCGGCACTACTCCCGGCTACGGAAGCTGGGATTCGCTTACTCTGCCGGCACCGCAGGCCGCGGCGTTTAATCCCTCCATTGGCAATGGCGGAGTCATCTTCGACTTCCCGACCAGCAAAGACAACCATGCACCCGAGCTGCCTAACGCGCCGTCGGTTGGCACCGCTCCTTACGACCAGGCATGGAGCCTGGGCGTGCAGCGTGAATTGCCCTGGGGCATGTTCATCACGGTGTCTTATGTGGGGAACCGCGCAATTCATTTGCCCACCACCCTGGAGCTGTCGAACCAGCCCAACCCTTCTGTGCTCCAGTATGGAGACCTGCTAAGCGACAATATCCTCGACCCGGCGGTAGTTGCCGCCGGATTTCATGAGCCCTATCCGGGATACGCCGCGCAATACGGAGCCTCGGCGACTTTGGAGCAGGCCCTGACCCCCTATCCGCAGTTCGGGGGCTACTTTCCCGTTAACGAAATGGACGGGACGACTTTCTACAACGCGATGCAAGCCTCGGGCGAGAAGCGCTTTTCAAATGGTTTGAGCTTCCTCACAAACCTGACCCTCGCCAGGAACATGGGCAACACTTCAATCGGTTCCGGACCATTCTCTCCCAACGGGATGAATGCATACAACCCGGCGCCGGAGTATGTGCCCTCCTTCCTCGATCAGCTTTATAGCTTCAAGGCTGTTGGAACCTATGCACTACCATTCGGGAGGGGGCAGAAGTTCGCAAACTCCAGCCGCCTGCTATCTGAGTTTGTGGGAGGATGGCAGTTCAGCTACATTCTTCAGTACGCGGGCGGAAATCCATTCGGTGCGCAGAACGGCTACAATCCGCTGCTGGTAAACAGCTTTGACCGGCCGGATATCGTTGCCGGAGCTCCGCTCAAGACTTTCAGTTACAAACGCTCCAAGGACTTCTTCACCGGCAAGACCGCCCAGCAGCCTATTCAGTTCAGCACCGATTCATTCCAGAACACGGGCCCTTGGGGATTGGGTACGTCGAAGCGTGCCTACACCGAATTGCGAACCCCGCCGCTGCGCCTCGAGAGCTTCGACGTGATCAAAAGCTTCAAGCTTGGCGAGCACGTGCAGGCCAGCCTGCGGATGGACTATTTCAACGCGTTCAACCGCACGCAACTCAGGCCGCCAGACAACAACTCCCTGGATTCCACCTTCGGGCAAATCACCAGACTAAGTTCGCAGATCAGCAATCGAATCGGCCAGGGTCAGTTTCGCATCGAGTTCTAAGTGCGGCTCCCGAAGGGAGCAGGTGATTCCTTCTCGCGAAGATGAGCCTCGCTTTCACCGGCGGGGCTTATCTTCGCAAGCGTTAAAATCTTCGTACACCTCCACAGGAGACCGGCGCAATGGATACTTCAGTAAGATTTACCTTCCGATTTGCTCTACTTTTTGCTGCGCTGGCTGCGTTCGTCACGGCTGCGGCGCATTGTTCGGCCGCACAGCCAGCTGAGAATGGATCGCACGTTCCTGCCTACCCGTTGAAGGTAAGCGCGAATCACCGCTACCTGGTCGATCAAGCCGGAAAGCCCTTCCTCATCGTTGGCGATACGCCGCAGGGTCTGATGGGCCGGCTTAGCGAAAAGGACGCAGATTTCTATTTCGCCGACCGCGAGGCACACGGCTTCAATGCCCTTGGCTGGATCGACGTGATGTGCGCCGGAAATGACTATCCAAACAATACAGATGCCACCACTCCCGACGGCATCAAGCCCTTCACTGGATACGTGACGGGCGGGACAGACTACAAACATTACGACCTGCGCAAGCCCAATGAAGACTACTTTGTGCGCCTCGACCACATTGTTCAGTTGGCCGCGAATCACCACCTGCTGGTCTTCCTCGATCCCATTGAAACCATTGGCTGGCTGCCTGCTCTGCGCAACAACGGAGTGGATGCCGCCTATGCGTACGGTCAATTCCTCGGCAAGCGTTACGCCGCCTTCAAAAACGTGATGTGGCTCAACGGCAACGACTTCAACCTGTGGACCATTCCCGAGGATGACGATCTTGTGCAAGCCGTATCGAAGGGGATTCGCTCCGCTGCGCCGCATCAGCTTCAAACCGTGGAACTGCACGTTCGTACCAGCTCATCGTTCGACGACCCGCGCTGGATTCCGCTCATCGAACTGAACAGCACCTACACATACTCGCCCACTTACATCCAAATCCTGCACAGCTACAACCAAAAGCCGGTGGCCCCGGATTATCTCGTCGAAGCTCACTACGACCTTGAAGACGTAGGCACGCCGCCCGACTTCGGAACGCCGCTGGTTCTGCGCAAGGAAGATTACTGGACGGCGCTCTCAGGCGGAGTTGGACAGTTTTACGGCAATCGGTACACCTGGTCCTTCAAGGATGGATGGCAGGGCCAGATTGACACCCCCGGCGTTGAGCAGCTCAGCATCTGGAAGAAGTTCTTCTCCTCGCTGCCCTGGCAGGCCCTGGTTCCCGACCAGGACCACGTAACCGTGACCGGCGGGCTGGGAACATTTGGCGATGTCGACACCAGAGTGAGCGTGAGCGACTACTGCACAGCTGCTCGCACTGCAGACGGGGGAACCGTGGTGGCCTACGTTCCCACCACCCGCGCCATCACTGTCAACATGGCAAAGCTGCGCGGTCCCGCCAAAGGCAGATGGTTCGATCCGTCGAATGGAAGCTACCAGGACATCGCCGGCAGTCCACTAGCCAACACCGGATCGCATCAGTTCACGCCCCCCGGCAAAAATCACGCCGGCGACGAAGACTGGGTCCTGCTGCTCGAAGCTGCGCGCCGTTAACCGACGCCGGACCTCACAAAAAATGCTGGGTGCCCCAGGTCTCGAATTTGAGACCTGGGAAACCACGACTCTCAACTGGCCTGTTCATCCCTGGAAATTCATTCCAACAACTCACTCCGGCCGCACCAATATCTTCACGTGATTCTCCGTTTCGTGCAGCAGGCCATGGTAACCCTTGCTGATCAACTCATCGAGCCCGATGTGATCGGTGATCAGCACATCGGCGCGGAAGCGCGCGTCGGTCATCATGCGGATGGTTTCGTCATAGAGCCCGTAACCGCTCATGCTGCCGATGACGCTTTTCTCGCGGAACACGATGTCTGTAAGATCGAGCGCGGCGGGCTTCTCGAAGACTCCCATGATCACCAGTTTCCCGCGCGTGCGCGTGAGCCTACCGGCCATCAGCACAGTGGCCGGCTGCCCTGCGCACTCAATCACCACATCGAAGCCTTCCCCGCCGGTAGCCTCCAGTCCCGCACTCTCCGCATCCACCGTCAACGGATCGATCACCGCATCTGCGCCGCACAACCGCGCCGCCTCAATGCGCTTCTGAGCGATCTCGAACGCAACCACCCGCTTGGCCCCGCGAATGCGTGCAGCCATCAGCGCCATAAGCCCAATGGGCCCGGTTCCGATAATGGCCACGTTATCCCCGCTGTTCGCCCCACTCCGCTCAACCGCCCGAACGGTTGCCGAGAACGGTTCAACCAGCGCGCCCACCTCGTCTGAAATCGAGCCGGGCAGGTGAAAACACTGGTAAGCATTCAGGTTCAGCCGCCCGGCAAGCGCGCCGCCGGTCCACGATGTGCCCAGGAAAGCCACGCGGTCACATTGCGCCATTGACCCGCTCAAGCACCACCGGCACCGCCCGCAGCCGATAATCGGGCAAGCGGCAACGCGATCGCCAACGGCAAAGCCCTTTACGCCGTCTCCCACCTCGATCACGGTTCCCGCCATCTCATGGCCGATGATGACCGGCGCCTGCACCCCGGTGAGCAGGTGCGGTTTGTGAAGCGGAATATACAGAGGCCCGCCCACATACTCGTGCAGGTCGGTCCCGCAAATTCCGCACCACGCAACGCTCACCTGAACCTGTCCCGGTGGAGGCGCAGGAGGTTCACTCACATCTTCAATGCGCACATCGCGCTGTCCGTGCCAAACTGCAGCCTTCATGCCGGCTCCCTTCCACCTATTCTTTCCGGGTTGGTTTGCATCTCAAACCGTCGTCACGCCGCCGTCGCACACGTATGCCCCACCGGTGCAATAGGCTGATTCGTCTGAGGCCAGAAACACCGCGATCCCTTCGATATCGCCCGCCGACCCCAGTCTTCCCAGCGGAATCCGCGAGCGGTATCTCTCCCTCGTCGCGCTCTCGGCAAACAGGTAGCGATTCATTGGCGTGTCCATGGTTCCGGGAATAATTGTGTTAGCCCTGATGTTGCTGCGCGCGTACGCTGCGGCCATCACCCGCGTCAAACCGATCAGCCCCGCCTTGCCCGCGCTGTAGGCGGTCAGTTTGGGAGCGCAGCCGAACAGTCCAGTCCTTGAGCTAACGTTCACAATGCTTCCTCCGCCCTGCTTCAGCATTTGCTTGATGGCGTGCTTGGCGCACAGAAACGGACCGCGCAGATTCACGTTCATCACCGCGTCCCAGGTCTCAAGGCTGAGTTCGTGAGCCGGAAGATCACGCCCATCCAGCAAAATCCCTGCGTTGTTATACAACACGTCGATGCGTCCGAAGAGACCCACCGCCGTATCCATCAAGTTATTGACCGAGTCCTTGCTGGATATATCGGTTTTCACAAAATAGGCTTCGCGTCCTGCGGCTCGCACCCGGCACACCACTTCCGTGCCCAATGTCTCGTCCGTATCTGCTACAACAACGCTGGCCCCCTCGCGTGCAAATCTCTCCGCCACGGCGGCTCCCAAACCCCGTGCAGCGCCGGTAATGATCGCTATTTTTTGCGCGAGCCTCATCGCCCGAGCCCCTCTAGCCCACTCAATAGAGGCATTGCGGCGGCGAGAAGGCCGATTGCAACCCGGTAAGCCGCACTGCCGTCTATCAAGGCAAAGCTGCGGCTTAGGGATCGATTTCTGCTCATCGATTCATCCTCCCGTCAAAACCGGGCGGTTGCGCGGATGCATCTTTCCAGATCCAAACCCAAGATATCCGCGGCCGCGGATATCATCTAGAAGATTCCGCTGTTTTTCTCTTGAGAATCTTGAAATGGCCGCCGAATGAGCGAAAATGAGGTCACGATGACTGACAAAATCCGTTGCGTTGTGCCGGCCGGCGACATCTGTGGTGAAGGCGCCGTCTGGCATCCTGAACAAAATGCCCTCTACTGGACTGACATCAATCGCTTTCTCGTCCACCGCTTCGACACCGCCAGTGAATCAACGCGCACGTGGGTCTTCGACGAGCCGGCAA
Organism: uncultured Acidobacteriaceae bacterium; assembly: GCA_903911925.1. Classification (GTDB taxonomy): domain Bacteria; phylum Acidobacteriota; class Terriglobia; order Terriglobales; family Acidobacteriaceae; genus Telmatobacter. Next base: position 38,277 of record CAIWFH010000080.1, on the reverse strand, counting down.
CTTCAGTGAATCTCACCACCGACCCTGACCGCCTTCTGCTCGTCCTAGGATCGAAGGTCGTCATCTGGTCGCCTCGCACACACTCGGCAATCGAGACAGTGTTTCAATTGCCCACCTCGCCACAAATGCGCTTGAACGATGCCCGCGTCGATCCGCGCGGATCGCTCTGGGTGGGAACCATGCGCAATAACGTCGGCACCCGCGGCGAAAACCTAGGCGTGGAATTTAGCGGCGGGGTTCTCTACCGCGTCGACCCGGATCACGCCGTAACGGAGTGGAAGAGCGGCATCGGAATCGCAAACACCGTTGCCTGGAGCCCTGATCGTAAAACGTTCTACTTTGGCGACACTACGGCAAACGTCATCTATTCCTTCAGTTATGACAAAGCGAGCGGAGCCATCTCCAGGGAGAAAGAATTTTTTGCCGGCCATGCGCAAGGCGTGCCCGATGGATCGGTGATCGATGCCGAAGGTTTTCTTTGGAATACCCGGCCCGGCGCCGCGTGCCTTATCCGCGTGGCTCCCGATGGACGAGTTGACAAAACCGTGCCTCTGCCCATCTCCACACCCACAACCTGCGCCTTTGGAGGTCCCGGGTTCAAGACGCTCTACATTACCAGCGCGCGTTCTGCCGACCAGCTTTCAGGCAGCGTCTTCTCCATGCAACCGGAGGTCGGCGGATTCCCCGATGGGCGATTCCGCCTGTTGTGAGTCTGCCATCCGCCTGTGTGCCCATATGACTGGTCTCTGAAGCAGAATGTTGTTAAGAAAAGACAGGCTTTGGCGTCCGCGCAAGGACAGGACTCGTGCGCCAACTTGCCAATCTGCCATGCCGCGAAGCGGCGCCGCCTCGCTGCATTTCAACACAACCTTCTTCCACCCAACGTTCCCCGTTTCCTTCGGCAGCTACAGGAAATTGGGTTCCAGCACGAACACCCCGGCCCCCGCGAGAAAGGTGAAACGAAAAAGAGGCCCTGATCAGAGTTCCCCTAACCCTTCAGCACCTGGTCCACAGTCTGGATATCCACCAACCCGTTGCATCCGTAAATCGCCGGCAGCACGCTCTCCGCGCCATATGTCCGCCTCAGTTCAGCCACCTTGTCGGTTCCTGCGCGGTAGGCCGGCAGATACATCCGGCCCAGCAGCGGATGCCGTCCCCACGCGCCTGAGAGCTTTCCCGCGCGCTCTTCAGTCACCAGGAAATCCCGCCGCAGTGTCGCCGCCACTTCCGGCTGTTCTCTCTTTTCGCCCCACGTCAGATAAGACGATTGGTTCTTGGCATCGTCCTGCAGCAGGGCCAGCAGCACGCCGATCTGCATGTCTTCATCCGGCAACTGCTCCACCTCGGTCACCCCATGCGCAATCAGAATCGCGTTGTTCGCGATTCCTTCAAACAGCGTGGCTGCGCGCGTATTCATGGTCAGCACGGTCGCCTCAAAGCCAGCCTTGCCGCGGACATACAGATCCTGCAGATAAGCAAAGGTAGTCACGTGCCCCGGCACAACCTCGTGACTCACCAACTGCTCAAACTCCGGAAACGAAATCTGCAATGAAGCATTGATCTCGTACGTCGCCTCGTACTGCGGAGTCCCATCGGCATTGCGCGCGCGTCCCAGGTAATTCATCGAACCGGAAAACCAAGCATCCTTGATGGCCATGAAATCGATATTGGCCCTTGGCACGCGAGCTAGTTCCTTGGGGAGATAAGGCAGCAGGTTCTTCGCGCTCAAGTTGTCAAAATGCGCAATCACCGCTGCGCCCAGCGCGCGCACTGACGCCATGGGGCTTATGCGCTCGCGCCGCCAGGCATCCACGGCCTCCAGCAATCCCGCCCCGTTCGTCGACGCATACCCGGCCCGGCCCAGCAGCTCGGCCACGCGCTCCCGCTTCTTTTCAGGCCGCGAGGGCTCAGGTGCTTTCCCCGTTGACGCCACCACAGAGCGCTCATACGGCACCGGGTCGCCCTTGCCCAGAACCTCCATGGCCAGGTCAAACATGGCCCCCATGCAAATCGCCATCCCATTCAGATAAGCCCCGCGCAGACCGCCAATCTTCTCTGCTTCTGCGTACAGTCCCGCAATGGCGTCTTGAACCTTCACATCGCGCAGGTATTCGTCCACAACCTTGCCGTCAACGTCCTTGCCCGTAACGCCGCCGCACTCCCGCAAGCGCGCCGCCGCCGCATGCGTGTAAGCAACGGGCAGCGGCTCGTCTGAAAACCACGAATCCGCAATGAAGCGCCCCGTTCCCGAGGCGCACAGCACGTCGCCGCCCCACAGCGTGTCAATGCTCAATACCGCGTCTGCGATGTATTTCCCAACTTGATCCATTACGACACCTTCTTCTTTGAAGAATTGAACCAGACGTACATGCACAAGCCAACAAACAATAGGATCGCGACCGACTGCGAGGCCACATCGTTCAAGTAGAACGGCGTCGTAATCAGGTCTTCGCGATACCACGGGAACAGCCGCAACGATGCGCCGAAAACTCCTCCCAGCGCGCCGCCAGCCACCAGTCCTGACGCGATAATCACGCCGCGCTCGCGAATGCTCTTGCCCTGCTCACCGCCTGCCTTTTCCGCTTTCTTGTTCAGGAAGTGCGAGAGAAAACCGCCCACCAGCATCGGCGAAGTGAGTCCCAGTGGCAAGTAGATTCCCAGCGCAAACACCAGCGACGATTTGCCTAGCATCTCCAGCACCAGCGTAATCATCGCGCCGATGCCGAATAGCACGTACGCGACCGGTTGATGGCTCATGAAGCCCACCACCAGCGCCTTCAGAATTGAAGCCTGCGGCGACGCCAGCACCGGCCGCAAATCGCCCGGAGCGGCCTCGCCGAATTGAAATGTTTGCGCCAGCATGATGATGGTTAGCCCGGCGGCAATCGCCGAAACAATCACGCCGAGAAACTTGATCTTCTCCTGAGCCGAAGGCGTGGAGCCGAGCCAGTAGCCCATCTTCAAATCGGTAATGAACTGCCCTGAAACGCATAACGCGGTGCACACCATGCCCGCAATCGCCATCACAAAAAACATGCCGGTGGTCCCTGTAAGCCCAAAGCTCAGCAGCACGATCGAAGAGATGATCACGGTAAGCAGGGTCATACCCGAGGCCGGATTGTTCGCAGTCACGGCAATGGCATTTGCCGCCACCGAAGTAAAGAAGAACGAGAAGAGCAGCACCATGGCAAGCCCGATCACCAGCACAGCCCATGAAACCTGAAGTCGCGAGAAGAAAAGAGCCACCGAAATCGAGCTGACGATCACTCCCAGTAGCAGAGACAGCACCGGGATGTCGCGGTCAGTGCGCTCCGTGTGCGCGGCCTCGCCGTGACGGAAGGCATGCAGCGCGATGCCAAACGAACCGGCCACAATGCGCAGCGATTTGAAGATGCCGATGATGCCCGCCGTGGCGATTGCCCCCACGCCCATAAACCGCACATAGTTGCGATAGATCTCTACCGCAGTCATCTTGGCCACGGGAATCACCGCCGGATACACGGCGAAATCAATGTGCTGGCCGAAAAACCAGATGGCCGGCACCATGACGAAGCTCGCGAAGATGCCGCCCGCGCAGAACACGATGGCGCTGCGCAAGCCCATCACGTAGCCCAGGCCCAGGATAAAGCTGATGGCGTCAAAGCTGAAGACCATCCGGCTGCGGTCTGCCAAACTGCGCATCACCGGCACAAATTGCAGGTCAACATATTCCTTCCACACGTGAAACGTCGTCACCAGGAAGTCGTAAGCACCAGCAATAGCCGTAGCCTGCAGCAGCAGTTTTGCCTGCGAACCGCCCGACTCGCCGGTAACCAGCACCTCGGTGATGGCAGTCGCCTCCGGAAACGGCAACTGCCCGTGCGTCTCCCGCACAAAATAGCGCCGCAGCGGAATCAGGAACAGAACGCCCAGGCAGCCGCCCGCCAGGCAAATAAAAATAGTCTGCACCGGGTGAGGATCAAGGTGCAGAATGTACAGCGCTGGCAGGGTAAAAATGGCCCCCGCCGCCACGCTGCCTGATGCGCCGCCGATGCCGGTAATAATCACGTTCTCAAGCAGGCTCGACCGCCGCTTGTGCATTCGCGCCAGGCCAATGGCCAGAATCGAGATAGGGATGGCGGCTTCCATCCCTTGCCCCACCTTCAGTCCCGAGTAGGCCGAAGCCACCGTGAACAGAACGCAGAAAACAATGCCCCAAAGGATCGATCGCACCGTAAGTTCCGGCACGTTCACCTCCGCGGGAACAATGGGCGTATAGGTTTCTCCGGGTTTGAGAGGGAGGTAGGCGTTTTCAGGCAGTGGCTTGGTTTCGAACTCGTTCATCGAAGGATAATACCCCTAACGGCGGCACTCATGCGGCAACCTTATTAGGCGCCCAGGCTGAGGCCGCTCCAAACTGGTCCCCGGGTCCGTACATCGTGCCCCGGAGCCGAATCAAGCCGGCGGGTCAAACCGGCCAGAGACAGTCTAACTCAACAAATGCCCTGCCTTCCTCCCGGCGCTGGAAACCCTCATTTTCCCCCAAGTTGTTCAATCGTTTACCGCTCTCGGAGGGCGGGAAAGCGCAAGACTTGAATATTTGTATCTTCACCAAAACTTTGCTACCATTTGCCTACACATGACGCGCGCTGCCCAAAGCCGGTTTTGTTGTCGCCTGTCGAATACCTTCGACGGGTGCATGAACTAGTCTCTGATTTCCCCAAGCGCAACACATCAGAAGACGCACCCTAGCTGAAAAGCCAGAGTGCCACCCCTTGAGCATTGGCCTTTCAGCTATCCCCACACTGAATGAGGTCAATCGATGGCGGCACCAGCGACATTAACCCAGGCATCCCCACCTGAGCGGAAATCCGTTTCCCCTCGCCTCAGCCACTTGCAACTTCTCGAGGCTGAGAGCATCCACATCTTGCGCGAGGTGGCCTCGGAGTTTGAGCGGCCGGTCATGCTCTACTCCATCGGCAAAGACTCGTCGGTAATGCTGCGGCTGGCGCAGAAGGCGTTCTACCCGGCTCCGATTCCGTTTCCGCTGCTGCACATTGATACCGGCTTCAAGTTCGCTGAGATGCTCACCTTTCGCGATGAAATGGCCCGCAGCGTAGGCGCGGAACTGCTTGTCTGGCGCAATGAAGCCGCAATTGCCGCTGGAACCAACCCCATCGCGCTTGACACCAAGCGCTGCTGCGGTCTGCTCAAGACCCAGGCACTTCTCGATGCCCTTCGTCACTACAACTTCGACGCGGCATTCGGCGGCGCCCGCCGCGATGAAGAAAAATCCCGCGCCAAAGAGCGCATTTACTCCTTCCGCGACAGCGCTGGCCAATGGGACCCCAAGAACCAGCGCCCCGAGTTGTGGAACCTCTACAACGCCCGCATTCATCCCGGCGAAAGCATCCGCGTCTTTCCGCTTTCCAACTGGACCGAGATGGATGTGTGGCAGTACATCCACGAAGAAAAAATTCCGGTGGTCGATCTCTACTTCGCCAAAGAGCGCCCCATGTACATTCGCGGCGACGCCCTGCTGCCCATCGAGCAAACATTCGTTGCACGGCTCGGGGAGAAGCCGCAACTCGTCAAATCGCGATTGCGTTCGCTGGGCTGCAGTCCCTGCACAGGCGCCATTCGCTCCGATGCGGATTCAATTCCCGCCATCATCGCGGAACTGGTTTCCTTTCGATCTTCCGAACGCGCCAACCGCGCCATCGACCACGACCAGGAAGGATCGATGGAGATCAAGAAGCGGGAGGGCTACTTCTAAATGGCAGCCATTGCAGCGCCGACTTTCTCAATCAAAGATTTCCTCGCCGGCGAGCGCGAAAAAGACCTTCTGCGCTTTTCCACCGCGGGCAGTGTAGACGACGGCAAGTCCACGCTGATTGGCCGCCTGCTCTACGACACGCAGTCGGTCTACGAAGATCAGGTGCGCTCCATTCAAGGCAAAGGCACCACCGCTCCTGGACAGATCGACTTCGCGCTGCTCACCGACGGCCTCCGCGCCGAACGCGAGCAGGGCATCACCATCGATGTAGCCTATCGCTACTTCTCAACGGCGCGCCGCAAGTTCATCATCGCCGACACCCCCGGCCACGAGCAGTACACGCGCAACATGGCTACCGGCGCGTCCACCGCCGATGCCGCCGTAGTCCTGATCGACGCCGGCAAGGGCGTGCTTGTTCAATCGCGCCGCCATGCCTACATCGCATCGCTGCTCCGCGTTCGCCATGTGCTCGTCGCCGTCAACAAGATGGACCTGATCGGCTACGACGAAACCGGCTTCCGCGCTATCGAGCGCGATTTCACTCTGGCTCTCAATCAGATAGCGGAAGAAACCGGCAACCCTGTCGAAGCAACATTCGTTCCTGTCAGCGCGCTCGTCGGAGACAACATCGTTCATCGCTCAACCGCAATGGACTGGTACGAAGGCCCGTCGCTTCTTGAACTGCTTGAGTCCCTTCCGCCGGCAGAAGAAACGCGCACCGCGCCCTTCCGCTTTCCAGTCCAGCGCGTCCTTCGCCCCGACCACACCTTTCGCGGATTCGCCGGCCAAATCGCTTCGGGAACCATTCATCCCGGAGATAAAGTGACAGTGCTGCCTTCCGGTCGAAGCGCAAAAGTCGCCCGCATTGTTACGTACGATGGCGACCTCGCCGAGGCCCCTGCGCCTCTCCCCGTAACCCTGGTCTTCGATCTCGAACTCGATATCAGCCGTGGCGATCTGATTATCGCTGCGGACTCTAAAGCCATTGTCGCCAAGAGCGTTCAGGCATCGCTGGTTTGGATGAATCAGCGCCCACTCGAGCGCGGTCGGCGCTATCTCTTGAAGCACACCAGTCAGATTGTCCCCGCATTTATCACCGCTGTCGAGCATCGCACCAACATCGCGACGCTGGCGCGTGAAGCTGCCGACACGCTGGAGATGAACGGCATCGGCGTGGTCGCGATTCAGCTCCTGCGGCCCATAGCCGTCGACGCCTACCGTGACAATCGCGGAACCGGCGCATTCATCCTCATCGATCCTGAAACCAACAGCACGGTCGCCGCTGGAATGATCACTGCAGCCGGGAGCGCCGAGCAAATCGGCGCTCCCGTCGACACGTGGGGTCGCATAACTCCCGGCGAAAGGGAAGCGCGATGGGGCCACCGCGGCGCTGTGCTCGAACTCAGCGGCCCCGCGGAGTTGATTGATTCAGTCGAGCGTTCGTTATTTTCGATTGGCGTCGTTTCCACTCGCATCGAGACCGGTGATGAAGCCTTTCTTCTTCATCCGGGCCTCATGCCAATCGTCACCAATCTGCAGGTTCAATCGGGACTGCTCGCTCTAGTAGTTACTTCAAACGAAGGCAGCGTGCTCGTGGCTCGTGCAGAGGGTCATGAACTGACTCTCGACGCGGCCAATCCTGGTCAGGCTATCGCGGCCATCCATCGGCTGTTGCGCGAAACGGCCATCTTCATCCCCTCAGAGAAGGCAGGTTTGTAATGAGTGCAGCCGAGATTCAAGAGCAGGTCAAGGCAAGGCTTGATGAAGTGCGCGCGGCGCTGGCACGAGAAGTCACCGGCCAGCAGGACGTATGCCTCACGTGCAGCTTTCAAGCCGAAGACGTTTTGCTCGTCAAGCTTGCCATCGCGCTTGATCCGAAAATCCCCGTCCTCTTTCTCGATACCGGCTATCACTTCCGCGAAACCTACGAGTATCGCGATCGCATTGCCGCCGAGTGGGGTCTCAATCTCATCAACCTGCTTCCCGCAAAAACCGTGGCCGAGCAGGAGGCAGAGCATGGCCTGCTCTATCAATCCGCTCCCGATCAATGTTGCAAGCTGCGCAAGGTCGAACCGCTCTTTAAAGCGGTTGCCGGGTTTCGCGTGTGGATCACCGGCCTGCGCCGCGAGCAGGCAAAGAGCCGCGCCGCGCTTGAAGAATCCGCGATGTTCGCACTCCCCGGCGGCAAGCAGGTGTTGAAACTCGCACCGCTCGCCTCGTGGACAACGCGCGATGTCTGGTACGCCTGCGAGGAGCTTTCGATTCCGTTTCTCCCGCTCTATGAGCGCGGCTATTCGTCCATCGGCTGTGAGCCATGTACATCGCTGCCGCTCGATCCCGGCGATCCGCGCTCGGGACGCTGGGCCGGCCGCAAAGTTGAATGCGGCATTCACATTGAAGCAGCACCAACCAGGTAAGGCTCTTCCGTTCGCTGCAGAGCTGCACAAGGAATGAAATGACCTACCTCATCGGATTTTTGATCGCACTGTTCATCGCGCTTACCGGCGTTGGCGCGGGCACCATCACCGTGCCAGTCCTCGTTCTATTTCTCGGTGTACCTGCGCCCATCGCTGTCGGCATTGGCCTCACATTTTCGGCCGTGGTCAAACTGATTCTTGTCCCGTCGCAGATTGCCCGCCGCAACGTTGCATGGAGGACACTTGGATTCATGCTCCTCGGCGGAGTTCCCGGGGTCCTCGCCGGATCGCTCTTCCTCAAACAGTTGGTCAACGTTGGTTCGCAGAACCTGTTGAATGGAATCCTCGGCGCGATTCTCGTCAGCACGGCAGCATGGCAGCTCTTCTTCTCATTCCGTCCCATGCGCGAAACCCCTGCCCCAAACGATCGCAGTTCGTTGCTGCCCTGGCTCATGCTTCCGGTAGGCGCTGAAGTCGGATTCTCCTCGGCCGGCGCCGGTGCACTAGGCAGCGCCGCGCTGCTTAGCCTCACGCCATTGCTTCCCGCGCAAGTGGTCGGCACCGACATTCTCTTCGGCTTTATTCTGTCGTTGATCGGCAGCGGAGCCCATTGGTTCTCGCATCCCTTGAGTGAGCCGTTGCTTTTGCAACTCACGGCAGGCGGGCTCGCGGGCGCCATCAGCGGCACGCTCGTCAGCACTCGCATCCCGCGCCGCCCCCTGCGTCTCGCTCTCTGGTTCTGGCTGCTGATCCTCGGAGGCCAACTCATCTTCAATAGTTATGAAAAGCGGGCTGACCTGCACAAGGAAACATTGAGCCAGGTCCAGGTTGTTCAAGCGAATCACAACTGAGTTTCGCGCATCCCCGCCATCTCGGGCGAGCGAAGTGCGGTGGCAATCCATGCGGCCAGCAAAAACGCCGCCGAGGTGATGCACAGCGCATAGCTCAGCCCAGCGGTCTCAGAAAAGCGGCCAATCACGTACGGCGCAGTGGCGCTGGTCACTCGTCCAATGTTGTACACGAACCCCATTGCCGTGCCGCGCACTGAAGTTGGAAACAGCTCGCTGGCAATCACGCTGAAACCGCTGAAGTAGCCGGTACCGAAGAATCCCACCAGCGGACCAATAATCAGCAGCGCCCGTGGATTGCCGACAAACGCAAACAGCGGCACTAGCGCAGCTGCCGCCAGCAGGTAGCCGATATAGGTGTACTTGCGGCTGAACCGGTCCGCAAGATATCCGAAAGTAATGTAGCCGAGAAATGTCCCGCCCTGCATCACGATGGTCCATAGCGACGTTTGCACAATGCTCAGCCCCCGCCCGCCTTCCGCAGCGGAGCGGGAAAGAAAACTCGGCACCCAGGTGAACAATCCCCACCATGCAAAAAGCGTGGCCGCGTTCATCGTGGCGCACACCAGTACGCCGCGGCCCAGTGCGCCGCGAAACAGCTGGCCCAGTTGTACGTTGGGTGTGTGTTCGCGCTTCCATGTTTCTGGTTCCTTGACGTCGCGTTGCACCCAGAGCGTCACCAGCGCCGGCGCAATGCCCACGAAAAAGACTGCCCTCCATCCAAAATGCGGCATCACTACGGCAACCACGGCCGCGCCCAGCGCGTAGCCCACGGCCCAGGAACTCTGCACCAGCGCAAGCGCCTTGCCGCGATGCTGTGCGGGCCAGGTCTCGGCCACCAGCGCCGCGCCGGATGCCCATTCCCCGCCCATCCCCAGGCCCAGCAGTACGCGGCAAATCATCAGTTGCCATGCCGTGTGCGTCAGGCCGCACATTCCGGTCGCAACCGAGTAAATAAGAATGCTCCACGTCAGCGCGCGGGTGCGCCCAAAGCGGTCGGCAAACCAGCCAAAGCCTAGTCCGCCAACAGCCGCCGAAACCAGCGTCCCCGACATCATTGCGCCGCTCGCGGCCGCGGAGAGATGCATTTCCCGCTGCACCTGGCCCAGCACCAGCGCATAGAGCATCACGTCCATGCTGTCCAGCATCCAGCCCAGCGAAGCGGCCAGCAGCGTGCGCTTCTGTTCCCGCGAGGCTCCGGTTAGCCAACTTGTGAGTCCGTTCAAGTGCGCTCCTGGTGTTATTGGGGCCCCTGTTGTTTTAGAGTCTAAAGGATACGAGAGTGAGGTAGCTTGCGCGTAGCAATCGATACCGGCGGCACATTCACTGACTGCGTCTACTTGGCGGAGGGCGAACTTCGCGTGCTCAAACTCTTCTCCACTGCGGCCGATCCGGCGTTGGCCGTGCTGGCAGCGCTGGGCAAGATCGGCGCAGGCCAGGCGCTCGACGTGCGCCACGGCACCACCGTCGGAACCAACACCATGCTCGAGCGCACCGGCGCGCGCGTCGCGTTCGTCACTACTGCGGGATTTGAAGACACCATCGCCATTGGCCGCCAAACTCGCAGCCATCTCTACGACTGGTTTGCTCCCGTGCCGGTCTGTCTCGTTCCAGGGGAACTCCGCTTTGGCGTGCCCGAGCGCGTAAGCGCCGAGGGCGAAATTCTCCGTGCACCTTCCGAAGAAGAACTTGCAGCCATCGTTGAGCGTGTGCGTTTGAGCGGCGCGGAGTCCGTCGCCATCTCGCTCCTTTTCTCCTTTGCCAACGCTGAGACAGAATCCCGCGTTGAATCTGCATTAAATGTTCTGGGCCTGCCCGTCTCCGTCTCGCACCGCATCCTGCCCGAGTTTCGCGAGTTTGAGCGTGCCTCGACAACGGTTGTGAATGCCTACCTCGCGCCTCGCATCGAGCGCTACCTAACACACCTCGCAGAGCGCGTCAGCGCAGAGCACAGCGGCGGACGAGTGCACGTCATGCAGTCGTCTGGCGGCATCATCCGGGCGCGGGTTGCGGCGCGCGAACCGGTGCGCACCGTGCTTTCCGGTCCGGCAGGCGGAGTTGTCGGCGCAACGCGCCTGGCCCGGTGGGCAGGCTTCGAGCGCATTATAGGCTTCGACATGGGCGGCACTTCGACCGATGTCTTCCTCTCCGACGAGGCGACAGGCGGCGCGCAACTCACACGCGAGTCCGTTGTTGCCGGCGTGCCCATCGGCGTCCCCATGCTCGACATCCATACGGCCGGCGCCGGCGGCGGTTCGATTGCCAGGTTTGACGCGGGCGGAATGTTGCGCGTCGGGCCTGAGTCAGCCGGTGCTGTACCCGGGCCGATCTGCTTCGGCCGCGGCAACAAGCCCACCGTCACCGATGCCAACTTCGTATTGGGCCGCCTCGATCCCAAGAGTTTTCTTGGCGGCGGAGTGCGGCTTGACCGCGAGCGAACCGACCGCATTCTGCGCGCCGAAAAAGGTCCGCTTGAGTCAGTAGAGCAATTCGCCGAAGGAGTTCTCCGCGTGGTCGAAAGTGAGATGGAGAAAGCCATCCGCGTTATCTCTGTCGAGCGCGGCTTCGACCCGCGCCAGTTCACCCTCGTCGCATTTGGAGGCGGTGGACCATTGCATGCCTGCTCGCTTGCCCGTACGCTGCGCATCCCCACGGTGCTCATTCCTGCTATGCCGGGCGCGCTTTCCGCAGTTGGCATCTTATTGGCAGATACGGTGCGCGATTATTCGCGCACCGTAATGCTCCCGGGCGATGCGACGGCCACTCTTCCAGATGCCTTTGCAGAAATGGAAGAGCGCGGCCGGTCGGAATTTGCCGTTGAAGGTCTTGAAGGCGTGGCCCAGCGCACGGTCGACATGCGCTATCGCCGCCAGGGATACGAACTGAACGTAGCCTGGGATGAGCAAGCACCTCACCGCACCTTGGAGGCGTTCCATCAGTTGCACGAGCAGCGCTACGGCTTCTCGGATTCTGCGCGGCCGGTCGAAATCGTCAACCTGCGCTTGCGCATGGTTGCGGCCGGCGAGCCGTATGAGCCCGTCCAAAGCGAGCTTGTGCCGGGAGACGGCAGTGCCGCGCAGTATGCCCAAAGAAAAGTATTCTTCGAAGGCCAATTTCTCAGCACGCGCTTCTACCGCCGCGACCGACTGCATTCGGGCGACATCATCCGCGGCCCGGCGATGATTACCGAGTACACTGCGGCCACGGTTCTGCCGCCCGGCGCCACTGCCCATGTGGATGGCTTTGACAACCTCGTCATCACTTTCGAGGAGGCCCATTCATGACACCGCATTCCGTCGATCCCGTTGAACTCGCCATCTTCCAAAGCGCCATGCACTCCATCGCCGAGGAGATGGGCGCTGCGCTCCGGCGCACCGCGCTCTCGTCCAACATCAAGGAGCGGCGCGACTACTCCTGTGCCATCTTCGATGGCCAGTGCAGGGTAATTGCCATGGGCGACCACATGCCCGTGCATCTCGGTTCGATGCCCACGTCGGTGCAGGCTGCCGTTGCGGCCATTGATTTCAAGCCCGGTGATATCGCCATTCTCAACGACCCCTACGCGGGCGGAACCCACTTGCCCGACATCACCATGGTGCTTCCGGTCTTCCTGCCCAACGCTTCGCAGCCTTCGTTCTATGTCGCTAATCGCGCCCACCACGCCGACGTAGGCGGAAGATTCGCGGGCTCCATGGGACCGGCAGAAGAAATATTTCAGGAGGGCATTCGCATTCCCCCCGTGCGCATCGTGCGCGACGGAAAGATTGATCGCGAGATGCTCGACCTGATCCTGCTCAACGTGCGCACGCCTCACGAACGAGAGGGCGACCTCGCATCGCAGATTGGCGCATGCCGCGTCGGCGAGCGGCGCATTCTTGAGGTTGCCGCGAAGCACGGCGAGCAAAAGCTGCATGCGCTCATCGACGAGTTGCTTGATTACTCCGAGCGCCTGGTGCGTGCCCAGTTGCGCACCATGCCCACAGGCGAATTCACAGCCGAAGATTGGCTCGACGACGATGGTGTCACTGACGCTCCGATCAAAATCGCAGTGCGCCTTCGACTCGATCCCCAGTCCGCCGCAATCCACGTGGACTTTGCAGGCTCCTCGCCCCAGGTTGCAGGCAGCGTGAATGCGGTTCGCGCCATCACCCTCTCGGCATGCTTTTACGTTCTGCGTTGCCTGCTTAAAGACGATGCGCCGGCCACAGAAGGAATCCTGCGTCCGCTCACCCTCATCACGCCGGCAGCGAGCATCGTTGATGCCGTGCCGCCTGCTGCGGTGGCTGGTGGCAACGTGGAAACTTCGCAGCGAATAGTTGATGTTTTATTGCGCGCCCTCGCCAAGGCCATTCCCGCGCACATCCCCGCGGCCAGCGCCGGAACCATGAGCAACCTCACCATCGGCGGAGTCGATCCGCGCACCGGCGAGCCTTTTACTTATTATGAAACCGCCGCCGGCGGCATGGGCGCGCGCCCCGGAATCGACGGTATCTCCGGAGTGCAGACACACATGACCAACTCGCTCAACACGCCCATTGAGGCTCTCGAATACGCCTGTCCGTTTCGAGTGCGCCAATATTCCTATCGCGATGGTTCAGGCGGTGCGGGCAGGTTCCGCGGCGGAGACGGTCTCATCCGCGAAGTGGAGTTGCTCACCCCCGCGCGGCTAACGCTGCTTGCCGACCGCAGGCATTTTCGGCCTTACGGGCTTGAGGGCGGCGACGAGGGCGCGGCTGGAGCCGCATTTGTTGTGAAGGCTGGCGAGAAAGAAATTGAACTGCCCGGGAAATGCAGCCGGCAACTCGACGCTGGAGATTCAGTCCGTCTTGAAACCCCAGGCGGCGGCGGCTGGGGAAAACTTTAGAGAATCTAACAACAAGTCGTCGCTTTGAAAGAGAGCGGCTTTAGCCGCGCCACATACCCACCAAAATGAGGATGGGCTTCAGCCCCAGAAAGTATGTCGGCGTCACTCGATGAAATTGTAAGGAGACTCCCCAAGTGCCGGTTTGGCGGCCACCGCGCAGATTGTTCTCCGCGCCGTTCGATCTCACTCCACCGCCAACTCCTGCCCATCCGCTTCAAACGGAACCCCGGTTTCGGCAAGCCTCACCAGCCGATGCAAATAAGCTCTGGAGATGCACAGGCTGCGCGCCGCCAGTGTCTTGTTGCCATTTGTCTCTCGAATGGCTTCCGTCGCCAGCCGGATTTTGAAGTCGTGAATTTGCCTTTCGAATGAGCCTGCAGGCAACAACGCGTCAATGCCGTCAACACTCACCTTTTGCATAGTCTGCGGCAGGTCCGACGCGTGAATCGTGTCTCCGCCGGCAAGCACAATTGCCCGCTGAATCACGTTCTCCAGCTCGCGCACATTTCCAGGCCAGGCGTGGCTGCGAAGCGCGGCCAGCGCATCCGGCTCAAATCGCTCCACCTTCTTTTGATACATCTGCGAATAGGTCCGCAAAAAGTGGTTGGCAATTTGCGGAATGTCTTCCGGATGCTCCTGCAGCGGCGGTGTATCGATCTTCACCACGTTGATGCGATAGTAAAGGTCCTCGCGGAATTTCCCCTTGGCCACCATGTCGGCCAGGTTGCGGTTGGTTGCGAACACCAGTCGCGCCCGCAGTGGAATTAGCCGATTGCCGCCCAGGCGGCTGAACTCGCGTTCCTGCAGCACGCGCAGAAGCTTCACCTGCGTCAGCAGGCTCAACTCCCCAATTTCATCCAGAAAGACCGTGCCGTCGCCGGCCTGTTCAAAGAACCCCTCGCGCGCGCCGACCGTGCCGGTGTACGCGCCCTTCTCATGCCCGAAGAGCTCAGCCTCAATCAATGTCTCAGGAATTGCGCCGCAGGGAACCGCAACAAACGGGCGGCTCGAACGATTGCCCAGATTATGAATCGCGCGAGCAATTAGTTCTTTCCCGGTGCCGCTCTGGCCCGTGATCAGCACCGATACATTCAAATCGGCAACGCAATGCACCAGCCGATACACCTGTTGCATCTGCAGGCTCGAGCCAATGATGCGGTCGCAACCGGTAACCAGGTCCAGTTGTTCCTGCGCCGTCTGAAGCTGCTTCTTGAGCGCGGAGCCCTCGTGTGCCCGGCGCAGCATGATTCTGAGATCTCGAATCGATGGGGGCCTGCGGCAATAGCCGTACGCGCCGCGGCTAACCAAATCCACTGCGGCAGGCCGCAATCCATCGTCGGCCAGGATCACCCACGGAATCGGTGAATCCAGAGAACTCCGCGCGCACGCAATGCGCTCCTGCACCAGTTCATGGTGCGTGTTGAGGTCGAGCATCACCACATCGCACTCTTGTGCGGAGAGAACTTCTGCCACCCGCTCTTTATCGAAGACCAGGAAGACATCGAATTCTTTTCCCAAGGCGGAGCAAAGAAGAACCTGCAATGCACGGTCTTCGGAATAAAGGCAAACACGCGTAATGGACAAGTGACTTACCTCTTGTCGCTTTTTGAATAAAAAAGCTGGGGTTACATACTCATCGTAACCACGCAGTCCGTGTCAATCAACCATTCGTACTCGGCAACTAACACTTTGGTAATATTTCGCACCAGCGGTTTGAACCACGCGGCCGCCGTGTGCGCGCAGTGTTCACCGGACATTGCGCATGCATTTCGAAGAATCGGAAAGCTTTATGTTTTGATGCGGAGGGCATCGGGCCCGAATTCAACCGAGGAAGTCTCGATCGAAGCAGATGTGAAATTCTTTCGCGCACTGCTCGAGCAAAGATATTCAACACTGCCGACATGCGAGATTCATCTGCGCGTTGGCAGGGTGTATATAGTCCGCGTCACACCAGGCGAACGACTGTAAACATCCGTGCACACTCCTTCCCGTCCGCCATTCTTAAATTCCACAATTCCCGGGCCTTCCTCACTTTTCCGTTTGGACTGGAGATTGCAATCAATGGGATGTCAGCTCGACTGGCAAAGGAGGGACCCTGGTATGCACCTGATCGCTGGTTGGCCAACTCTGACTGTTCTCGCTATGGCGGCCCTGACCGGAGCGTGCATCGCCGATTCGCGCACGCGCTTCATCGTCAATTGGCTCGTACTCCCTGTGTTGTGTGAGGGAGTCCTGTTGCACTGGTTTTACTTCGCTCCATAAAGGGAGTTTGTGTATGCACTCCATCGCCTGGTGGCCAACTCTGATTGTGATCTGCGTGGCCACTATTACAGATCTGCGCAGCCGCCGCATTCCCAACTGGCTCGTCCTCCCCTTTCTTGTAGTGGGCGTCGTGGTCTCAGGTTGGCTTTACGGCTGGCACGGCATCGGGCAGAGCTTCGCCGGGCTGGGTCTTGGCGTGCTGATCTTCGGCGCACTCTTCTGGATGGGGGGCATGGGAATGGGCGATGTCAAGTTGTGTGTCGCCATCGGGGCCTGGATAGGCCCGTCGCAGTTGTTCACGGCATTGGTTCTTACCGGCCTAGCCGGTGGAGTGATGGCCTTGTGTTGGGCAGTTTACGGAGGCTTTCTGGCGGACTTGTTCAAGGGCTCAGGCGATCTGATCTTCGGGCTGAAAAAGCGCGGCTTGCGCCCTCACCCCGATCTCATTCTCGCCAATCCCCTCGCACGCAAAATGCCCTATGCTCCGGCAATTGCCATCGGAACATTGATTTCGTTCTTCTCTCGTTGACGTTCGGAATTCGCGATGACCGGAAAGTGGACCATGTTTGAAACCGAGCTTAGTCAACCCGCAGCAGCGCCTCCTTCAGGAAGGACCGGCAACCTGGTGAGACCTACTCCCAATCGCGATCTGGATGGACTTGGCGCCGCTCTCTTGTCGGTTGCGCTTATCAGTCCCGATGCGCAGCGCCGCATGGCCGTCGCCAATGCGCTTGCCAACTCGCAGGCCGGCATGACGCGCGAGTACTCCTGCTACCCGGAGCTCGATGAAGTCCCGCGGCTGATGCAGCAAAATCATGACGTTGTCATCGTCGACATGGACGGCAATCCAGAATATGCTCTCGACCTTGTTGAGAGCATTTGCAGCCATGCTTCCGCGACAGTGATGGTCTGTTCGGCCCGCGCCGATCCCGATCTGATGCTCCGCTGCATGCGTGCCGGAGCGCGCGAGTTCCTCACCGTGCCCTTTACCAACGGATCACTGGCCGAAGCATTGGTGCGTGCGTCCGTCCGTCGGCCCTCGGCGCGCACGGCAAAGAAAACCAACGGCAAGCAGTTTGTGTTCTTTGGCGCAAAAGGCGGCTCCGGCGTCACACTTCTAGCCAGCAATTTTGCCATCATGCTTGCCCGCGAGTCCGGACAAAGCACTCTCCTCATCGATCTTGATTTACCTTTTGGCGATGCGGCTCTCACCCTCGGGGTTGAAGGCCAATACTCAACCGTCGATGCCCTTCAAAACGCAAACAGGCTTGACTCGAACTTCTTGTCCAAGCTGCTGCGTCAGTACAGCCCGCAATTATCGGTTCTTGCAGCTCCCGGAAAACTTGTCAAGTGGGAAACATCGGTTGAAGCTCTTGACCGGCTGATTGCCGTGTCGCGCAGCGAGTTCGACAACGTTGTGATCGATTCCGGTTCGCGGCTCGACCTCGCCGGCACCGCCGTATTTCAAGAGGCCACCACAGTTTTTCTGGTCACCCAGGTCGGCATTCCGGAACTGCGTAACTCAAACCGGCTGGTCTCGGAGTTTTTCACACGCGAACTTTCCCGGCTTGAAATTGTTCTCAACAGGTTCGAACCCTCCCTCCTCGGCGTGGACGAAGAGCACATTACAAAAGCGCTAACCAAGCCTGCCCAGTGGAAGATTCCCAATGATCGGACCGCGGCGATCCGGTCGCAGAATACAGCCTCGCCCCTTGCTATGAGCGACCAGCCCATCTCCCGCGCAATTGGCCAGATGGCAAAAGCTGCGTGCGGCGCAGTTGATGTCCCCGAAAAGAAGAAGCGCATTCTAAGCATTTTTGGTTGAAGTGTTTTGCGTCACGGATGGTGCAGCTGTGGAAGTAATGGATCTGGAAAAATTCAAAACGGAAATACATCGGACCCTGATCTCCAAGTTGGATCTCGAGAAGCTGTCGCGCGTCAACTCTGCCCAGGCGCGTCAGGTCACAGCCGACCTCATCAGTGAAATCATCCTTGGCCAGCGCGTGCCGCTCAGCTTTGAAGAGCAGGAACGAGTCCAGTCTGACCTGCTCGACGAAGTCTTTGGCCTCGGCCCGCTTGAAGCGCTGCTCGCCGACCCCAAGGTCTCCGATATTCTTGTCAACGGCAAAGACCGCGTCTTTGTAGAGCGCGGCGGAAAACTGCAAAGAGTCGACACCGTCTTCCGCGACGATCGCCACCTGCTCCAGATCATCGACCGCATCGTCTCGCGCGTCGGCCGGCGAGTCGACGAGTCTTCGCCCATGGTCGATGCCCGCCTCCCCGATGGCTCGCGCGTCAACGCCATCATTCCGCCGCTGGCGCTCGACGGGCCTTCCATGTCCATTCGCCGCTTTGGTTGCGGCCCCGTCGCGGCCAACCAATTGGTCCAGCTCAAAAGCATTTCTGCGGAGATGATGGAAGTACTCTCCGCGGCCGTCCGTGCGCGGCTTAGCATACTTATATCCGGCGGCACCGGCGCCGGCAAAACAACCTTCCTCAATATTCTCTCGCGCAATATTCCCCAGAGCGAGCGCATCATCACCATCGAAGATGCGGCAGAGTTGCAGCTCGCGCAAGAGAACATCGTTCGCCTTGAGACCCGCCCGCCCAATATTGAAGGGCAGGGAGCCATTCGCCAGCGCCAGCTTCTCATCAACTGTCTCCGCATGCGTCCCGACCGGATCATCCTCGGCGAGGTGCGCGGAGAAGAAGCCTTTGACATGCTCCAGGCCATGAACACCGGCCACGAGGGCTCAATGGCCACCATCCACGCCAACACCACCCGCGACGCGCTTTCGCGGCTCGAATCCATGGTCGCCATGAGCAACCTCAATCTGCCTGAGAAGACGGTGCGCCACCAGATTGCTTCCGCGATCAACATCGTTGTGCAAATCACCCGCATGAGCGATGGCACCAGGAAGGTTGTCAGCCTCTCTGAAATCACCGGCATGGAAGAGAACATCATCTGCATGCAAGAAATCTTCAGCTTCGTCAGAACAGGAATCGGCCCTGACGGCAGGGTCGTCGGCGCTTTCAAGCCCAGCCACATTCGTCCACGCTTTCTCGACCGCCTCAAAACCGCGGGAATCACGCTCTCGCCGAGCGTGTTCGAACAGACGTTGGAAGTCAACTGAACTGTTAAAGGTCGCAGCAATGGCACTTGTCATGGTTATCGTTTTTCTCGGGGTGTTCGCGGTGGCGGCAGTGGTCATGCTCGCTGTCGGAAAAAACTCCTCGGGTCAAACCAAGAAAGTGCTCGCTGCTCTTGACTCGGCAATTGCCCCCGAGGGTCGCAAGGCCGCTGAGAAAGCGGTCAACTTCCGTAAAAGCGAATTGCTCAGTGCTGTGCCGTGGCTCAACAAAAGCCTGCTCAAGGTAGATCTGGCGGAGTACCTCCACAGGCTGCTCAACCAGGCCGATCTCAAGTGGACCGCTGGCAAACTGCTTCTGCTGTGCCTCGCCTCTTTTAGCGGAACCTTCTATCTCATCCATCTGCGAACCAAATCGCTCGTCTTTGCTTTGCTTTGCGGATTCGGTGTCGGCTTTGCTCCTCTCGGTTTTGTAATGCTCAAGCGCAGCCAGCGCTTCGGGAAATTCGAAAAGGCATTGCCCGATGCGCTCGACATGATGGTCAGCGCGCTCCGCGTGGGCCACAGCTTCAGCGCAGCCTTGAGCCTGGTTACGCGCGAGTGTCCCGATCCCCTCGCCAGCGAATTCCGCACCTGCTTCGACGAGCAGAACTTCGGGCTTGAACTGCGAGTGGCCATGGAGAATCTCATCACCCGCGTTCCGCTCCAGGACCTGAGAATCGCGGTCACCGCCATCTTGATTCAAAAAGAGAGCGGAGGCAACCTTGCGGAGGTGCTTGAGAAAACCGCGTATGTCATCCGTCAGAGATTCCGTCTGAAGCGCCAGATCCAGGTTCACACCGCCCAGGGGCGTCTTACCGGCCTCATCCTCACCCTTCTGCCCGTCGTTCTCGGAATCGGCCTGTATATCGTCAACCCCGATGCCATGAGCCTGCTATGGACGCGCCCCATCGGCATCAAGCTCTTGTGGGCCGCCGCCGGCATGCTGGTCGTGGGTACCGCGCTCATTCAAAAAATCGTTCGCATGGATGTCTGAAGGGATTTTATGGGTCTTGCTGTCTTCGCGTTCGTCGTCATGTTCCTGCTCATAGCGAGCGGCGGCCTGATTTTGTTCTATCGCGAAGCCATGATGAAGCGGATCACCGCCGTAATCATGAAGAAGGAAGAAAAGAAACAGAAAGGTCTCAAGAGCGCAATTCAACAGACCGGATCTTCCCTTGGCGCTGTGCTGGGGCAATTCGAGCGCGTGCTGCCCAAGAGCCAGGCTGAGGTTTCCATTGTTCAGCAGCGCCTCATCCGCGCCGGTTACCGGAAAGCTTCCGCGGTCAAGTTCTTCTATGGCATCAAGGTCCTCTTTCCCTTTGCGCTGTGCGCTGCTGTCTTCGCCAGCGGCATTGGAAGAAGCAACCTGCTCTTCGTCTGTGCCGCCGCGCTGGGCCTCGGCTTTCTGGTCCCGGACTTCTGGTTGGGAAAATTGATAACGGCGCGCCAGACCAAGGTCCGTCTTGGACTGCCTGACGTGCTCGACCTCCTCGTCATCTGCATCGAGGCCGGGCTCGGCCTGGACCAGGCAACCGCCCGCACTGCCGCGGAACTCAGCCGTTCTCACCCGGCCATCAGCGACGAACTCGGCGTTGTAGTCCTCGAACAGCGCGCCGGCCGTCCCCGCTCGGATTCCTGGAGGCACATGGCCGAGCGCACTGACGTAGACATAGTGCGCAATCTGGCTTCCATGCTGGTGCAGTCTGAGCAGTTCGGCACCAGCATTGCCAAAACCTTACGTACTCACTCCGACACCCTCAGAACCCAGCGCGTGCAGTCAGTGGAAGAGCGGGCAGCCAAGACCACCGTCAAGCTGATCTTTCCGCTCGTGCTATTTATCTTTCCCTGCCTCTTTCTGGTAACTCTGGGTCCGGCCGCAATCCTCATGTCTGAATCGTTCGGTAAGAACCTCGGACATTGAGAGAAAGGAGTTTCGATATGGATAACGTCACCATCATTCGGATTGTTTCCGCCGTGCTTTTCTTCGTCGTGCTGGGATTTCTCATCCAGCGTCGTCGCACTCGGGTCAGGTAACCTGGATTCGCGTCAAGGGTTGGTGGCTCAGGGCTCAGCACGAAATCCGCTTGCCAACCCTGCAATCCTCCGGGAGGAAAGCTCCGCCGCTTCTGTGGCGGATGTCGATGTGGTCCGTCCTGGAGCGAATCTAAATCCGCTCGTCTGAAGAAACCGCATTGAGCGATTGGCTGTCTTTCAAGTCAATGCTCGGGCGGCAACACCAGGCACGGCGGGCTCGGCTTCGCTCTGGACTTTACCGGCTCTGCCTTGCACATCGCTTGCAGGCGCGTCGGCTTGCGTAGTTGCCCTATCCGCCTCCAGTGATGCATGGCGCTGTTTGCCATGAGCCGCCGGGAGTGGGCTTGAATGCTGTCATCATGCGGAGCAAATTGAACGGGCAGTTGGCCGCAGAGCCAGCGTCCGGAAGTGATGCTTGCCCCTGTCGGAGATTGAATGGAAACCCGGAGATTCTGCGTTTACAACCAGACAAGCGAGTGCTTCCTCAGCCTGGGAGTTACCCCGGCTGAAACCATGAGGTCGCAATTCAAGAGCCTCGTCGGCAGGCACATGCAGAGATACGACGAGGGTTTGTGGGTCGTTCCGTCAAGTGAGGTTCATACCTTCAACATTGGCGCCACCGCCCCGCTCGACCTCGTTTATCTCGATGGCAATTGCCAGGTCATTCAGGTCATGGAATCGCTGCACAAAATTCGGATGGCCCCCATCAAGCCGGAAGCGGCCAGCGTGCTGGCGCTGCCGGCGCACACCATCTATGCTTCGCAAACTCAGCCCGGAGACCAGCTCGTCATCTGCGAGGCAGAGGAGATGGAGTTTCAACTGGGCAGCACATGCGGCTTTGAGCGGAGCGTTGACATGGCGGTATTTGAAGCGCCTGTAAGCTATACCAATTCGATAGCTCGGTGGCTCCCGCGCCTGCCGTTCAAAGATCGCCGCGAAGTTCAAAGGAAAGTGTGGCCACGCCTCGTTGCGCATGACTGGGACGGCGCTGAGTTGGTAGTTCACGGAATCCGCGACGCCAGCGCCACCGGCCTTTACCTGCTTACTGAAAAGCGCTGGCCGCTGGGCGCGCTCGTCTGGATGACATTACAGAGAACAGACAATCTGGACGATGGCGCAGAGTCTTCCATTGCCGTGCAGATGAAAGTAACCCGCTGCGGTACGGACGGTGTAGGACTCGCCTTTCTCGTCCCCGATGGGTTGGAGTCCGGTGAGTGCCCCGAACTAAAGCTGCAGCAGGAGCAGGACACCGGCGAAACGGAAGAGTTCACCCTGCACGATGTTGAGTCGAGATTCATCAATTGAACCGTCCCGCGCAATTCACCGCCGGTTGCGCGTTACTGTAGGCGAATCAAGGAGAAGCCGTGAAGCGACTGAGCGACGACAGCGGTCAAACGATCATTTTGGCGGCGTTGTGCGTGCCTCTTTTGTTGGGCTTTGTCGCGCTTGCGGTAGACGCCGGGCTCATGTTCCGCGCTGAGCGGCAAATGCAAACCGCCGCCGACAGCGCCGCGATCGCCGGCGCGGAAGAATTGAATTATGGAGATGTAACCGCGGCGGCCAAGGCGGATGCAGCGCGGAACGGAGTGACCGATGGTAAAGGCGCTTCCAAGGTTGCGGTCAACAATCCGCCCCTCAGCGGTCCCAGTGCCGGAAATTCCGGTTCTGTCGAAGTGATTGTCTCCACGAGCCAGACAACATACTTCATGAACATTTTCAACCGGGGTTCGATGACCGTAATAGGCAGGGCAGTCGCCGGCCACAGCCCAACCAAAAATTGCATCTACACGCTTGGAACCTCGGGAACCGACATCTCGGTAAGCAACGGAGTCAACATTCAGATTCCCGGATGCTCGGTATTCTCAAATTCCAACAGCAGCACGTCGCTGCAAGTCATCGGAGGGGCAACGCTCAACGCGCAGGCCGTCAACCTTGTCGGAGGATACACCGTGAACAACGGCGGCCATCTTACGCCATCAACTCCGGCGCAGGGCGTGGCCCCCGCCACCGATCCCCTTGCGTACTTGGCCCCGCCCTCCTTCACTTCCGGCTCCTGTCTGGCAAACCCCAACCTGGGCTACGGCTCCCATACCATCGGCCCCAGCGCCGGAGGAACCATCTGTTACAACGGCCTCACCATTGCCAACGGGGGAACTGCAACGCTCAAGCCCGGAGTGTATGTCATCAACGGACAATTGAATCTTGCCGGCGGCACCACCACCACGGGGACAGGCGTTACTCTCTATTTTCCTCCCGGCGGTTCCGTTTCGATCACTAACGGAATCACATTCAATCTGACGGCTCCTACAAGCGGAACGTATAACGGCATTCTCTTCTATCAGGATCGCGCCAACACGAACACCGTTTATGTCGAGGGCGGCGCCAGTTCGGTGTTGAATGGCATCCTCTACTTTCCGAGTGCAAATGTAACCCTCGAGAACGGCACCAACACCACCAGCTATGCCACTGTTATCTCCAAAACTCTCACCTTTGCTGGTGGCGCTTCATTCAAAGACTATTCCCAGATGCCAGGCGTATCGACGCCGCTCGTTGCTGCAAGATTGGTGGAGTAAGTCATGAAAACTCCAATTGTGTCAAAATCCGATTCTCGCAGAAGCGCAATCAGGTGCTCGTCTGCCTGGCGCCGCCTGCCCTGCGGCAATCGCGGTAGCGCAATGCTTGAACTGGCCCTGCTCATGCCCATGTTTACTTTGCTGCTGGTCGGGTCGGCGGACTTCGCACGCTTTGTCTACGCGAGTATTGAGGTCTCGAACGCAGCTCACGCCGGCATTCAGTATGGAATGCAGAATCGCAACACCGCATTGGACCTGACCGGAATGGCGCAAGCCGCTGTCAATGACGGGCCCGACGTTTCCGCACTCAAGGCCACGGCAATCAACTTCTGCGTCTGCACAGATGGAACCTCGATTACCTGTGCCAATGCCGGAACCAAATGCCTGTCTCCCGCGCGGATCCTTCAATATGTCCAGGTCAACACAACCGCACAGTTGAACTGCTTGTACAACTATCCCGCCCTGCCAACCACCATAACCTTGAACGGGCAGGCGTCAGCGAGGGTGGAACAGTAATGGCACGTGAAGGTCACTCTTGCGCCCGCCTTTTCTTGGACGAAGGACAATCCGTAGTAGAGACGGCAATCTGTGCCTCCGCGATCCTGGCACTCTTCTTCGGAGTCATGCAGATGAGTCTGGCGCTCTATACCTATCACTCCCTCTCTGCGTCGGCCCGGATCGCAACTCGTTTCGCAATCGTCCGCGGATCTGCGTGCACCGCTTTTCCAACCGCCTGCCCGGCCAAAGCTGCAGACATTCAGGCTTACGTCCAGAATCTCGATTTTCCGGGCATTGTGCCCGCCAAACTCACGGCCACCACAACCTGGCCCACCACCGGATCGGCTTGCACGCCATCGTCTCTGCCTTGCAATAACTCCGGTAACCTCGTAAAGGTCAAGGTTCAATATAGCTTTCCGCTGTCCATTCCATTTGTTCCTGCTTCGACCATTTCCATGTCCAGCACATCGCAGATGGTCATCTCTCAATAAAAGTAGATGAGGCGACTAACCCGCAGAAATGAGTAGCGCCGGCCTCCCGGCCGGCTGAAGTGCGGGCGTCCCCGTCCGCGCTTGGCGAAGCGTCGGCGGGTGCGCCGCTCATTCATGGAGCGCGTTCCAGAAATCCGTGTTGTGTCAGGGCACGACTTTAGTCGTGCCAAAAACTCAAAATCAACGCCGGGCTTTAGCCCCTGCTACGCTCATCCGTGGCTTGAATCGATTTTCGCGCCTTTTCCCGCAACCTCTTTGGTCGTGCCGCAACACGCCCATGCCGTGAACACCCTAATCCGCCTCATTCGGAATCACCAGCACAATCTCCACCGCCGCCGCGTTGCCATCCTTCTTTGCCGGCCTGAAATGCCATTGCGCCAGCGAGTTCAACACCAGCGTTCCCTGTGGCACCCGCGCCGGATAAACGATGACCAGCGACTCAAACCGCCCGGCGCTGTTCACCCGGCCATGAAGCACCATCGCATCCGCATTCAAAAGCGCTGGAATCAAATGCGGAACAACAATGTCGTAGGGCCATGGCGCATCCAGCGGAGCCCCGCCTTCCTCAGTCGCAACATTTGCTGAACGCGGCAGCGAGTATTGCAGAATCCAGTTCTTTGAGCGCCCAACCTGCAAGTAAACGGTATACGCAACCCTGCCGCCCCAAATCTGCATCAGTTCCGGATACTCTTCATCCACTGACGAGCCCACAACCACAACCCCGAATCTTCCGGTCTTCGGCATCGTCAGGTGGTCGCCTGCCGCCTGGTCGCCGTTGCCGATTCCAGTTCCCGCCCCAGCCCCTTCCGCTGCTCCGTTCAAGACGGCTTCGCTGGAGGCTCCCACGACCGTCTCTACTGGTGAGCCCGCGCTATCCCCTACGGCAGCAGTCCCACTTCTTCTTGTGCGGTCCTCATCCCCCTGTTGCGCAGGGTCCGCTGACAGACCCGGGGCTGGAGTCGTAAGCGAACCTGCCGGTGCGGTCTCGTTGGCCGGCGGAAGCGTCACCGTTCCCTGCTCCATCCGCAAGTCAGAGAGCGACAACGCGGTTGTGGCCGTAGGTTGCGCCGCTGACTCCGACGAAATCACCGGCGCCATCTGCAGCGCTTCAGGCTGCTCAATTCTCACCGGCGAAGTGGTGCTCGGCATAAGCTGAGGTAGCGGCACAGAAAAAGCGGAGGCCGCAACACTGACATCGGACAGCGTCAATTCTTCGTTCGGCGCCTCCAGCGAGGGTTCCACGTCCGCGGACGCCGCCTTCTGCGGCAGCGGAGGAACGATTAGCTTGACCTTCGCCCTTGTCGGCGTCCAGATCGCGACGGTTGGGAGCGGGGTCTCCTGGAGAAGCGCGAGATTGGGAGGCAGATCCGGCTGCACCAGCGTTTGCGCCGCGGGAGCGTACTGCGGAATCCGCCAGGATGCCGTGCGCTTTTCTGTTGCTCGGATTTCAGATTCAATCGCCCTTGCAAGCGATTGTTCGAGGGCACGTTTCGCCCCGCCCCCGCCGGACAGTGAAGTCGGCAACTCCCTGGCGTGCAATTCAAGGTGCCGCACGGCGTAGCGCGTCATGAGCGCGGGATCGGAAATCAGCGGCGTGTGCAGGATTCCGTAGCACAGCAGGCCAATCACTCCGCCATGCACCAGGATTGAAACCGCAAACGAAGATGGCCCCTGCCCACTTTGTGGACGGTCCGTAAACAGCGACATCGAGTGGAAGGTTCGCGTAGGCGAAAAACCTCGAGCATCGAATTCACGTCCTCATGAACCGGCCATTCAGGATCGTGGCGTTCCACCGGGCATCTTGGTGACTGCATGCCCGTGGCCTCCAGATATCCTTGCACCGCGATTGCCAAACTCCGCGCTCAGCCGTGCGAACTTAGTTTCCGTTGCTTGTACGGTCCCATTCAGCCTCAAGTCCAAGGCTACTGCAAGAGACGGCTGCTCGACTCCGCCTTTGTCGCGACTCAAGCGTGTGCACGCAGCCATTGAACGCAACTCATCTCCCACCTGTGCGCGTCCGCCCGGATACACAAGACCGCCAAATGGTATACACGCGTTCACACCCTGCCACTGCCGCGCCGCCTAAACCCGAGATTCAAAGACGAATAGGTCTTCTCTCTCTGGCATCGCAATTGCTACTAGAAGGGCGAACATTCCCAGCCAGGCGCGCGTTCAAAGAAGGATGCTGCAATGAACCGACGACTTCTCACCGTTCTTACCATTGCCTTTCTTATTGCGGGCGCTTGCTCTCTGCTGGTGTACCGTCTGGTCGGCAATCGCGTAACAACGGCGAAAAAGCAAACCACCACCCGGGTTGTGGCGGCCGCCGCTGACATCAAGCTGGGCACTGTCCTCGCCTCGTCCGATCTTGGCAGCATCGAGATCGCCGGAACCCCGCCAGTTGGAACCATCCTCAAGCCGCAAGACGCAATTGGCCGAGGCGTCATATCCGATCTCTATAAAGGTGAGCCGATTCTCGAAACGCGTCTCGCATCCCTCGGATCAGGCGGCGGCTTGGCCGCAACAATTCGCAAAGGCATGAGAGCTTGCGCGGTCAAAGTGGATGAAGTGGTGGGCGTCGCCGGCTTCGTAACCCCGGGGATGCGAGTGGACGTCCTCATATCCGGCAATCCTCCCGGCGCGGCAAATTCCATTGATGGTCCCGAGGTGAGAACGCTGCTGCAAAACCTGGAGGTCCTCTCCGCCGGAACCGATATTCAAAAAGACACTGAGGGAAAACCAAACAAGGTTCAGGTGGTCAACCTGCTCGTTTCTCCTGAACAGGCAGAAGTCCTGAGCCTTGCCAGCGCCCACACCCATATCCAGCTCGTGCTGCGCAACCCTCTCGACACGGCAACAGGAAAGCTGCCGGGAACCGCCCTTTCAAGTCTCTTCGGCGAAACGGTCAAGCCCGCAGCCAAAGTCAGCACAATTGCAGGCAAGACGCGCAAGCCCGCGCCGCTCATGTACTCGGTAGTCGTCTTCAACGGGTCGCAGCGGAGTGAGCAAAAATTCGAATCTCACGAGGAAAAACAGTGAGAGCCAAGTCCATCTCAACTTCAGCGTTTTTCAGCGCAATCTTCTTTTGCATTTCTGCGCCCATGGTCCTGTTTGCCCAGGTTCCCTCTTCAGCTTCGCACTCCACCGCGGCTCTAAGTCATGACTCGGCAAACGACATGGTTGTCGTTGTCGGCAGGTCTGTGCTCATCGATTGCGCCAAGCCTGTTGAACGTGTTGCCGTCGGCCTGGGCGACTTTGCCGAAGCCATCGCGGTCAGTCGCAATGAAATCCTGGTAAACGGCAAGGCACCCGGCGACACAACCCTCATCATTTGGGAACAAGGCGGCGCCCGTCAGTTCTTCAACGTCAAGATCCGTCCCGGCGCCGGCGAGTCCATTGATCGCCTTGAAGGAATTCGTCGCGAGCTGGATCGCGAACTTCCCGGGCAGCCATTGAAGGTCACCTTTGAAAGCGGCACAATCTTTCTCAGCGGAATCGCGAAAGATCTCAACAGTTCCAACCGCGCCGTTCAAATAGCGTCAGCCTCCGGCAAAGTTGTAAACCTGCTTAACGTAGAGGTGCCTGCCGCGGAGCCGCAGATTCTGCTCAAGGTCGTCTTCGCCAGTGTTGACCGCAGCAAAAGCAATTCGCTCGGGCTCAACCTCTTCAGTTCAGGCTTCGGAAACACCCTTGGCGGAGCTTCGACCGGCCAGTTCTCGCCACCCACAATTGGCCTTCCCAGCGGCACCACGGCTGCTTCAGCCATCCTTTCGAACGAATTGAATCTCTTTGCCTTCTTTCCCGGCCTGAATCTCGGCGCAACTATTCAAGCACTTGAGTCCCAGGGACTCGTGCAAGTGTTGGCCGAGCCCAACGTGCTCGCCCAGAACGGCAAGCAGGCCAGCTTTCTTGCCGGCGGAGAATATCCTTATCCGGTGGTCCAGGGCAGCACAGGGAGCAGTACAGGATCGTCGGTGACCATTCAGTTCAAAGAATATGGAATTCGTCTCAATTTCATTCCCACCATCACACCGCGCGGCACCATTCGTCTGCAGGTCGCTCCCGAGGTTAGTTCGCTTGACTTTACAAACGCAGTGCAGGTCTCGGGATTCGATATCCCGGCTATCGACGTTAGAAAAGTGAGCACCGAGGTTGAACTGGGCGAGGGTCAAAGCTTCGCCATCGGCGGTCTGCTCGACAATCGCGAAACCCAGACCTTCCAGAAGATCCCATTCCTGGGCAGCATTCCGATTCTGGGCAAATTCTTTCAATCCATCTCAAAGAACAAGACAAATTCCGAACTCATCGTGATCGTGACTCCTGAACTTGTTGATCCAATCAAGGCCGGCGACGCTCTGCCGCATTTGAAGTTCCCGGAAAAATTCCTGTCTCCCAACTCGGGCATTCCTATGAATACCCCCGACGCAAAACAGGCTGGAGCCGTCGCGGCCCCGCAACCCGCGACCATTCCGGTGGAGCAGTTGATTCAAAGCATGGAACCCGAGAAGCCGCTGGTCGTTGACAAGTCTTCATCCCCAGGATCCGGCTCAGGTGGAGGCCCGCAAAAGTGAAGTGCGTCGAACGCAACGCTTTGGCGGTAGGACTCTCGAAGATTTCTTGATGGCGATGAAAGGCTGTACCTGGAAACCAACACCGCACTTGACCTCCGAAAGGACAGAGGACACTCCGATGAAGCTCACCGAATGGAAATTCTCGCGCATACTTGACTGCCTTGGTGGCAAGCAGGACACTCCGGAGATTCGCCTGCGGATTTCAAACCTCACGCGCCAGACTGTTCTTGCCAGTTCTGCTGAACTCGCCGACAAGGGCGAAAGACGCAGAAAGGGCCTCCTTGGGCGCGAGGAGCTTGCGCCGGGCCAGGGCCTGTGGATACTCCCGTGCGAGGCCGTGCACACGTTCGGAATGCAATTCCCCATCGACCTCGTCTACCTCGACCGCAATCATCGCATCAAGAAAGTCAGGAGCAACGTGCCGCCGTGGCGCCTGTCGGCTTGCCTTACCGCCCACTCGGTGCTTGAACTTGCATCCGGCACCATTCGAGACACCCAGACCCGCCCGGGAGACACTCTTGAGTTCTCCTCCGCTCCATTGTCCGATGAACGCTCCTATCCCTTTGCCAGCCACGCGCTCGGAGTTGCAGAGTAGCGCCCTGCCTTTCGCGGTATCGCAGAAGTCTCAGCAGTTAGAGCAACCATTTAGACTTTCCTCCAAACTTGAGCGGGCTCCTCTTGGGTCTGTCGGGCCCGCTCTCTTTTTACATAATCTATTTGCCGCCAACGCAAAAGACAGCGACCATCGCTGCTTGCCCTTTCTCCTGCCTTCATGAGTGCTCAGGCGCAGCGAAATCGACCGCCAGATCAATGTTTTGCTCGCTTCTGCTTCGTTGGGTTCCCTTTTAGAGCATGCTTCACACATCCGCTTTGTGTCGGGGCACGACTTCAGTCGTGCCGAAGAGGGCAGGAAAAAAGGATTTTAACCCCTGAGGCATGCACCTCGGATGTAGCATCCATTGTTGAATCAAGCTCCAGGCAATGTATACGAGGCGTACCCTTTTTTACCTCTCTGTATACTCGCGTTCACACACTGCCATCCCCCACGATTCGCAAGTTGTTGATTTATCGCGGTGGCCATCTCGTCGTGAATGGCTATCTACTTGCATTAATCAAGGCATAACCCAGTTAGTCGCTGGGCAATTCAACGTACTCGGGGGGATTCACTATGCACGACACAATGCTGAAGTTATACATCAAGGTTCAAGACCTGATGACGCGCGAAGACGGCCAGGATTTGGTCGAGTATGCTCTGGTCGTTTCTCTGCTCTCGCTGGCCGCCACCGCTGCCATGGGATCTCTTGCAGCCGCCATCAACGGCGCATTCGGCGCGATCGGAACCACCCTGTCCACCGCTTTGCCCAAGACGTAGTAGTCTCGACAAAAAACAAAGCCACGTCAGACGATTCAACACGTCTGTCCTACCGGGGAGAAGCACGCAGAGAAGGCTTGCCGGTTGAAGCGTGTTCTCCCCACCCAACTGCTTTGTGTCAGGGCATGACTTCAGTCGTGCCGAAGAGGGCCGGAAAAGTGTGGGGTTTTAACCCCTGGGTATGACGACCCGAATTCTGATGCCATTCTCGAAAAAAGCTCTAGTGAATCGCCGCAACCGTGATGGTGTTGTTCTTTAGTTCGCCCTGCACCTTCACATGCTTGCCTGCATAGGCCGCAAGCACGCCAGGCTTCGCGGTTAGCGTATATACCTTGCTGTCCGCTACTAGCACGTATGCTGATCCAGCCTTGACGCATTCCGCAATACACTCGGCATCACTCTTGCCCGGCATCATGTGCTTCTTCTCGCACATTGAATCGCTCACCACGCCTTCAAACGTCTGTGAGGCGGCGTGCGCCATCTGAAGCATGGGCATTGCGGCGGCAGCCACCAAAACAACAATCGCGGGAAACTTCTTCATCGTGTTCTCCTTGGGTTGCAGAAGCCTGAAAAGCAACGTGCGCGGACCGGGCCTGCACCCACGCAGGATAGTCTAACTCATCCAACAGCTTGCGGAGTCTGAGTTTCAGCGTGCGAAGCGCGCTTCAGCGCCGGCTTTACCTCCCAGTTCCATTTCCAGATGGCAAAAATCGGCGGATAAACAATCAGCTCCATCAGAAATGAAGTGACAATTCCGCCCACCATCGGCGCCGCGATGCGCTTCATAAGGTCCGCGCCCGTCCCCGATGACCAAACAATCGGCAGCAGCCCAAACAACATGCAGGCCACGGTCATCACCTTGGGCCGCAACCTCTTCACGGCTCCATGCACAACCGCTTCACGCAGATCGTCCCACGAACGGATGCCTCCATTCTGCATCGCCTCGTGATAAGCCAGATCCAGATACATCAGCATGAAGACAGCCGTCTCCGCATCCACGCCAAGCAGCGCGATCAATCCCACCCATACCGCGATGCTCATGTTGTAGTGCAGCAGGTAGAGCAGCCAGACCGCTCCGATGGCCGAGAACGGAACCGCCAGCAAAATAATAAACGTCTTCACCACCGAGCCGGTGTTGAAGTAGAGCAGCAGAAAAACGATGAAGAGCGTAATGGGAACCACCAGCTTCAACCGTTGCGCAACCCTCTGCATGAACTCGTACTGTCCGCTCCACACCAGTTCATAACCCGCCGGAACTTTCACCTTATCGCCGACTGCCTTTTTTGCATCGCGCACGTAGCTGCCAATGTCGCGCCCCGTCACATCCACGTACACGTAGCCGCTCAGCCTGCCGTTTTCATCGCGAATCATTCCCGGTCCCGTCTTCATGCGGATATCCGCAATCTCGCCCAGCGGAATTTGCGCGCCTGAAGGCGTAGCCACCAGCACGCGCTGCAGCGAGTCAACATCGCTGCGGTAATCGCGCAGGTAGCGAACATTCACCGGGTAACGCTCCCGCCCTTCCACGGTGGTTGAAACCGCATCACCTCCAATAGCCGAAGTCAGAACATTCTCGGCGTCGTCCACGGTCAGCCCATAGCGTGCAAGCTGATCCCGCTTCAGGTCGAAGTCGAGAAAGTATCCGCCAGTCGTGCGCTCCGCAAACACGCTCGAAGTCCCCGGAACATTCTTCAGCACACTCTCAATCTGTTCGCCAATCTTCTGAATCTCGTTCAGGTCCGAGCCTTGCACCTTGATGCCCAGCGGCGTACGCACGCCCGTCGTCAACATGTCGGTGCGCGCCTTGATGGGCATCGTCCAGGCATTCGAGATGCCCGGTATCTGCAATGCCTCGTTCAGTCCGCCCGGGCCGTAGATTAATTCCTGCGTGCTCAAATGATCCGGCCACATCCTGCGCAACATCGGCCACGTCCACCGCGGCATTCGCCTTGAGTACCATGCCTCCCGCTTCGGCCATTCCTCCTGAGGCTTCAAAACAATCGTCGTTTCCATCATCGAGTACGGCGCGGGATCGGTAGAACTCTCTGCGCGTCCTGCCTTGCCGAATACTCGTTCGACTTCAGGAAACCCACGAATGATCTTGTCCTGCTCCTGAAGCACGCGCCCCGCCTCGGCCACGGAGATTCCTGGCATCGTCGACGGCATATAAAGCAGCGTGCCTTCGTCCAGCGGAGGCATGAACTCCGAGCCCAGCTTGAAGTAGGTAGGCACGGTAAGAACCATGGCCAGCACGGCCAGGCAAATCGTCAGCGTCTTGTTGCTCAGCGCAAACTCAACCACCGGATGATAGATCTTCATCATCGGCCGGCTGATCGGGTGATCCTCTTCGCTGTGGATCTTCCCGATGAAGATGGAGTTAACAACCCTCGCCGCCCAACGCGGGCGAAACTTCGTGTCTTCAATATGTGAAAACAAAAACCGCAATAGCGCCGGTGCAAGCGTGATTGTGAGCAGCGCGGCAATGGCCATGGCGAAATTCTTCGTAAAGGCCAGAGGCTTGAAGAGCCGCCCTTCCTGTCCTTCCAGCGTAAATACGGGGAGAAACCCGACCGCGATCACCAGCAGCGCAAAGAAGCTCGGCCCTGCAACTTCTCTCACTGCCGCAATCACTACGTCGTGCGATGGCCCAGGCCGGCCCTCCGCATTCCATCGCTCCAGCCGTTTGTGCGTTTGCTCCACCAGCACAACCGACGCGTCCACCAGCGCGCCGATAGCCACCGCGATCCCGCCCAGCGACATGATATTTGCCGTCATCCCCGACAACTGCATCGGAATGAACGCAAGAATCACCGTAACCGGAATGATAATGATCGGCACAATCGCGCTGCGCAAATGCCATAGGAAGATGAGAATCACAAGACTGACAATCACCAGTTCTTCAAGCAGCGTGTGCTTCAGGTTATCCACCGCGCGGTCAATCAGTTCCGACCGGTCGTAAGTCGTCACCAGCTTCACGCCGGGCGGCAACGTGGGCTCAATCTCTTTCAGCTTCTCCTTTGTTTGTTCAATCACCCGCTCAGCGTTCTCGCCGTAGCGCATAATCACTACGCCGCCCACGGCTTCGCTTTTACCGTCAAGGTCCGCAACCCCGCGCCGCAAATCGGGGCCAAAGGTCACTGTAGCCACGTCCCGCACCAGCACCGGCGTCCCTGTCTCCGCGTTGTACAAGATAACCGTGTTGCCGATATCGCTGAGCGACCGAATATACCCGCGGCCGCGCACCATGTACTCGCGCCCGGTAAACTCGACCATCCGTCCGCCCACATCGTTGTTCGACTTCTGCACCGCGTCGCTGACCGCGTTGATTGACATCTTGTAGGCCAGCAGCTTGTTCGGATCGACGTTCACCTGGTACTGCCGCACGAAGCCGCCAATCGGCGCGACCTCCGCAACGCCCGGAACAGCATCGAGCGCATAGCGCAAATACCAGTCCTGGTACGAACGCAATTGCTCAATGCTGTAGCGCCCCGTTGTATCCACCAGTGCATATTGGTAGATCCACCCAACCGACGTCACGTCCTTCGCCAGTTCAACGCTGACGCCCTTGGGCAGTCGCGGCGTCACGGAATTCAAATACTCAAGCGTCCGCGACCGCGCCCAATAAATATCAGTGCCTTCGTCGAAGATGATGTAGATATACGAATAGCCAAAATCCGAGAACGCCCGAATATCCTTGACCTTAGGCAGCCCCAACAACGCCGAGGTGATGGGATACGAGACCTGATCTTCCATAATGTCCGGGCTGCGATCCCACTTGGCGTACACAATCACTTGCGTGTCGCTCAAGTCGGGAATCGCATCCAGTTTGGTCGTGCGCATCGCCTGCCATCCCAAACCGATAGCGACGGCCACCAAGAGGAAGACGAGGAACCTGTTCCTGTCGCTGAATTGGATAATCCTGTCGATCATTGCGCTTTTCCTCAGTGCTGCGGCTGGCCCTTCAAGCGGCTCTCTGAATCAACCAGGAAGTTCCCCGAAACGACAATCGTCTCGCCCGCCTTCAATCCGGAAAGCACCGCCGCGTTTCCGTCGATCACTGGCCCCATCGTTACCTTGCGCGGCTCAAACACCCCGCCCGGCCGCACAACATACACCAACTGGTCAGTCCCCGAATCCAGCACTGCCTCCTGCGGCACCAGGATCTGCGCCCCGTAATCCACTCTCAGTTGCGCGTCCGCAAACATGTTCGGCTTCAGCACAAATCCCGGATTGGCAAGCTGCACTCGCACCTTCACCGTGCGCGTTTGCGGATCGACGGTTGGATAGATAAACGAGATGACGCCTGAATAGCTCTTGCCCGGGTAGTAGCTCAGCGTGAACGAAACACGCTGGCCGAGCCGTACAAACGGAACCTCATATTCGTAGATGTCCGCATTGGCCCACACGGATGACATATCGGAGACAGTGTAAAGTTCGGTATCCGGCGTGATTGAAGTCTGCGGAAAAGCCTTGCGGTCTGTAACAAACCCCGTGACCGGCGAGTAGAAAGTGACATCGCGCGTAATCTTCCTGGTTTCATCCAACTCCTTGATTTGTTCGTCTGAAATATCCCACAGCTTCATCCGTTGGCGCGTGGACTCAAGCAGCGACTGCGCCCCCTGCGATATCTCCGCAAACGGCGCGCTGGCCAGCGTTGCATTGCCGCGCTTTGCAATCAGGTACTCTTCTTCAGTTGAAACCAGATCGGGACTGTACTGCGTAAATAGCGGCTGCCCTTTCTTCACCAGCTGTCCGATATAGTCCACGTACACATGTTCGATAAATCCGGCGGTCTTCACATGGACGTGCGCAATTCTGCTCTCGTCGGCAACAATCTGTGCCGTGGTGCGAATTTCGCGAACCAGCGCCCTCCGCTCCACAACCGCCGTGCGCACCCCAGCCAGAACCTGCTTGTCCGCCGCGATCGCAACTGCCCCCGCCGCCACCTGCTCTGAACTTTGATCGTCGGCGTATTTGGGAGCCAGCGTCATGCCGCAGTCCGGCGCAACGCCCGGCTTGTCCGACGTGTATTTCGGATGCATCGGATCGTACCAATAAAGAACCGTGCGCGGCGCACTCGCTGCGGCCGCAGGCGCGTTCGCCACCTTCTGCTGCGCATACATCGGCACAAGGTCCATGCCGTCAGGAGCCTTGCCCGGCTTGTCGTAGTGGTGCTGCGGATTCATTGCGTCATACCAATAGAGTGGCTTTCGGTCCCCGCTATCCGCTTGCGCAGCGCTCGCAGGCCACGACAAGCGGTGCGAAGCGATCAACGCCACAACACTCAACGCGGCAATGAGCACCACAAGAGTTAGAACCCTCTTGCCGGAACCGATTTGCTTATTCAAATTGCTCCAATCTTCTTTCGGGCTCATGCTTACATCTCCTTCTTCGGCGCATCCACGCCCTGCGCAGGCGTGCTCTTCTCTGGAGTGCTCTTGTCGTCCGGCCCGGTGATTGCCGTTCCTGCCAAACTCTCCATTCGCGCAATCGCCGTCTCGTAATCCGCCAGTTGCCGGTAGTAATCTGTCTCGTAACTCAGCAGCGTCGTAAAGTTGGCCATCAACGAAACAAAGTCAGATTTCCCTGTCTCATAAGCTGCCATCGACGATTGAAGCGCCATCGAAGTCTGCGGAACCACGCCCTTCGAGTACAGGCTCAGCAACTGCTCGCCCGCCTTCGCGGCCAGGTACTGCTGCTTCATCTCAAAGCGCAATTCATTCAGGCGGCTCTCCCGCGTCTTCTCGGCGCTCAGCACATTCTCCGTTGCTTCCGCAACCGCCTGCCTTTGCTTGGTCTTGTAGAACACGGGAATGTTCACACTGAAAGTCAGGCCATTCATTGGCGCCTGGTCCGCGCGCTGCTGCACCATGTAACTCACGCCAAAGTCCGGCCGGGACTGCCTCTGCGCCAGCGCGACACCCAACCTGCCGCGTTCAATCATCTTTCCGTCGCCCAGCACCACCGTGTCATTCTCTGCCGCCAGCGCGTATAACTCTTCAATCGTCGAGTGAATCGTCGCAGGCGTCACTTCCTCTGCGGCCGGCAGCGCAGCCTCCGGCGACCTCTGCAGGTATGCATTGATGCGTGCCTGCGCCGTCGCCTTCTGCTGCTCCAGCACGATTCGCTTTTCCAGCAGCAGAGAAATCTCCACCTGCGACCGCAGCACGTCCGGCTGCATGGCCTTGCCCACGCGGTATTGCGCTTCCGCGATCTTCGAAATCTTTTCGATCAGTTCCTTATTCGAGTTCGTAGCCTCGATCGCCTTGTCGAAATAGAAATAGTCATAATAGGCGGCCTTCACCTCGGCAGTAATGCGGCGGCGAATCGCTTCATAACTCACTTGCGCCGCCTCCACATCCTTGCCTGCCATGGCTCCCTGCAACTTCAGCTTGCCCGGATAAGGAAACTGCTCTGAGAGCGTAATGCCCCGGTAGCTTGAAGGGTCGCCCGCCATGATGCTGAATGGCGCAAGATTCCCCGCCCATCCAACCGACGCGGTCGGATCGGGCAACGCCTCGGCCTGCGGCACGTGCCGCTCTAAAGCTTTGATTGTGTGCAGCGCGCTCTGCGCCTCGGGATTCTTGTCCAGCGCTTCTCGAACCACATCGTCCAGGCGCAGCACTTGCGCAGCAGCTTCGTTGCCGCTGTTCTGCGCCGCGCAGGGCAACTGCTGGGCAAGCGCAAACGTTGCCGGTTGCGCCAAAATCACGGCGCACAGCCACGGGATTTTCATGGATTACTCCTCGATTGAATAAAAGAAACCGCGTCAGACCCTATGCGGGAACTGCAAGTCTTTCATCGAGAGAGTGATTCAGATCCGAAAAGTGCAGAGAATGGATTGGGGACTGCTCTTGAGTGGCAGAGGAGGGTTTGACCGCGCAGCGATTCGCAAATCCGGCGCTGTATCGAACGCCTGAACCTCGTCAACCAGCTGCGAAACTGCAGGCGAAATGCGCCGCTGCGATTTCAGCACGATCACCGGTCCTGACGTTTCTCCGGATGAGATTTGGCAGCAGGGAGGAACGTTGAGCTCGACAGGCGTCGCCGCCAGCGAGTTCACCGCCGTTGCCATCATCGCCGAATCCGCCATCCCCTCGCAGCACTTTGCGCAGTGGCTTGCCGCCTTTGAGTTCGCCCGGCAGGGAATCGCCACGAACAAGGGCAACACCCACAGGGACAAACCCAGCGTACCGGCGACGAATTTGGCGAAAATCCTCATCGGAGTCTTTACTATCTTCAAGCAAATTATCGCACAGTGCTGTGATGTATATCACTCGCCGCCAGTGTCCTGTATTCGATGTTCTTCCATAGTTGCCCCCGTCATCCTTCTATGAAAAAGCCCGCACCTGTCCAGCGGTATTTGCGAATAGTTGCCGACAGACTTCTATTCGTGCTCTTGGCATACAAGGGTGATTCGAATCCCGGCCGCTCCATCTGAGAAGGCCCTCCCGGGGTCTT
>CAIWFH010000079.1 GCA_903911925.1 uncultured Acidobacteriaceae bacterium | reverse complement strand
GAGGCCGGAAAACGGCCTCAAGGGATCAAAAAGACAAGCAGCAACCCGTCTTTTCCGAAAGAAAACCGATTCACAATCAACAAATCAACTGCGCTCGCGTTGTCGCCGCAAAATCACACACCTGCGCAGGGGTTCCTTAGACCTTCGCGCCGAGCTTTGGGCGGTCCTTGCCATCGACTCAACCACCACCCAGGTCTCACACGGCGAGAACGCCGGACGCACCCTGCACAACGTGGCCGTGGCGCGGGTCACCAAAAATTTCGGCGCCAAAGCCTTCGATGGCCGCCCGCTGCGTCTGGCCTGGCGAAAACCCGATAGACCGGAGGAAATCGCGGAGCCCATCCGTCTCGTCGTGTTTCTGATGGACGAGAAAACCCGCCACGTTGATGCAGTCGCCGAACAGATCGTGAGGCGATGATAAAACGCCGAGCGTCCTGTTGAAATCTTCCTCATAAAAAGGCATTGTCATCCTGCGCGGGTCCGCCACGGCGGCGGTTCGAAAAACATCAATCTGCACCCCGGCCAACCCACAATGACCACGTGCCCCATCCTTGAATCGGCTTCATGATTCAAGGGTGGATTCCATCAATCTCAATCCGGCCCCCTCATCTCTCTCCCAACCATCCCGAATCACCCGCTGCAATCAAGTACGCTAATCACAGCAGTCACGCACTTCATCGGCCGGGAGGCGAATTGGCAAGCTCGAATTCAAGCGCAGCAGGCAAGGTAGCTCTCGTCACGGGTGCCGGCAGCGGTATCGGCCGCGCCGTTGCGTTGGCGCTAAACGCAGCAGGATACGCGGTCGTCCTCGCGGGCCGGCGCATGGCCGCTCTGGAACAGTCAGCGGCCATGGCTGAAAAAGCCGCATTGATGCTTCCGGTCGCCACCGACGTCACCCAGCCCGAATCCGTCGAGGCGCTCTTTGGGCGAACCCGCGATCGATTCGGCCGTCTCGACCTGCTGTTCAACAACGCCGGCGCCAACGCCCCAGCTATGCCAATTGAAGAACTCACCTTCGATCAGTGGTCCGCGGTGGTCAACGTCAACCTCACCGGTTCTTTCCTCTGCGCGCAGCAGGCCATCCGGCTGATGAAGTCGCAGGACCCGCGTGGTGGACGCATCATCAACAACGGCTCTATCTCCGCCCATGTACCCCGCCCCTGCCAGGCGCCCTACACCGCAACCAAGCATGCCATCACCGGGCTGACAAAGAGCATTTCCCTCGACTGCCGCAACTACGACATCGCCTGCAGCCAGATCGACATTGGCAACGCCGCCACCGACATGAGCGAGAAACTCGCAGTCGCGGCCCTGCAGGCCAATGGCAGCACCCTCGCCGAGCCAAGAATGGACGTGAGCCACGTTGCAAACGCGGTGCTCTACATCGCCGCCCTACCGCTCGACACCAATGTCCAGTTCATGACCGTGATGGCCACAAAGATGCCGTTTATCGGGCGCGGATAGCCGGATTCGCCAACCGGTGGTTAGTTCGGACTCATCCCATCGACCCAGGCGCGGCTCCATCGATGACGCACATAACAGTCAGGACGCGTCACCGCGCCCCTCCCGCCTCAAAATGCGCCTCGATCTCCTCAAGCGTCTTGTTCTTCGTCTCGGGCAAAATGAACGCTGCCACCAGGAAGTACACAACCGTGAATCCGGCGAACATGAAGAAGATCGACGAATATCCGTGCTTGCCCACAAAAGGCAAAAAAATCGCCGCAATCGTGGTGGAGACAAATTGATTGATCACCAGTGCAATGCTCATCCCGTTTGACCGTATGCGGGTAGGCATCAATTCTGAAAGGGCAAGCCAACTACACACGCCGGGGCCCAGAGCATAAAAGGCCACAAATGCATAAAGGCACAGGGCCACCCACCAGCCGTGACTGGCATCCGGTACCCGGCCCACTGGAGCTTTGTCGATCCGCAGCGGCGCCGTGCGCGCCTCATCCAGGTTGGCAAACGGATTCTTGAAAAAGGCCTCAACCTTGTTGGCAGGTACGCAGCTTGCCCTCGTGATCTGAATCGGCTTTGCGGCCAGGTCGTCTGAGCGGACATAGCTTGTTGATGCCGTGAATGCCCCATAGGAGTAAATGATGGCCAGTGACGCATGATCGCTCTCGATCTTCCCCGCTTCGGCGTTTCCCGCCAGCAGTTTCTCTGCCATCGCGTGATCGAAGCGCACCGTCACTTCCTGGTTTGGACTCACCATCGCTTGAACCAGGCCGCGGCAATCCACGTTTAGATTTTCGGTTCTCAAAAACAGAACCCCAACGGCAATCACCGAAACAATGATCCCGCTGGTGCCGAGCGCCAACAGAAACTTGCGCCCCTTCCGGTCCACCAGCGTTACTCCCACAATGGTCATGAGAAAGTTAACCGCCGTGAAAATCACGTAGCCCCAGTGCGCCAAAAGATCTGACAATCCGCTCTGCAGCAAGATCGCAGTGTTATAGCTGATGATCGAGTTGATGCCGGTGGTCTGGTTCAGGAAGAGAATGGCGCAGGCAATCAGAAACGGAACCGCATACTTCCGCCGCAGAATCGAATCCTGGCCCTTCTTGCCTGGCAAGCTCGACTCCAAAGTCGATTGCGCGGTCGCTTTCATCTCTTCTATTTCGACATCGGCCTGCTGCCCGGTCCGGGTCCGAAGCAGAACCAGGCGGGCCTGCGCCTCCTTGCCATGCCGGAAGAGCCATCGCGGCGATTCGGTGACAAACAGGCTCCCGATCAGGAAGAGCATCCCGGGAGGAAGAGAAACCCAGAAGATCCGCCGCCATGCTTGGCCCTTGAAAGCCAGCAACGTTGCCGCATCGCCGGTCAAGGCCACACCCTGCACCCGGTAGCTGTAGTAAATGCCGACCACCGCAGCCGTAACAATGCCCAGCGTCAGCAGCCACTGGAAAATCCCTGTTCCCTTCCCCCGATTGGATGCGGCGAGGCATTCCGCCAGGTACAAGGGGACAACAACCCCGATGAGCCCCCCGCTGCCGCCCTGCAACAGGCGGCCCAGGAACAACGGTCCGTAGCCGTCAGACAAGGCAATCACCGGAATGCTGGCCACAAACATGGCGCCGCTGAGAACCATCAGCGGCTTGCGGCCAAATGCATCGGAGAGCGCACCCGCAAACAGCGTTGAAAGTACGCTGCCCAACAGCACCGCCGCCACAATGATGGACAATTGCGCGGTCGTCAGGTGCGACGTGGCCTCAAGATACGGCAAGGCTCCGCCAATGATACCCACGTCTATTCCATACAGCAGCCCGCCCAGCCCGGCGACCACTAACAGAAATGCGCTATACCTGCGTCTCCTCGCGGATTCGCCCAAGGTAGAAACATCGTTAGTCTGAGAGGAATTTCCAGTCATGACAGACAGTAGACTACGTCACACCCAATGCTCGCCACAATGATCCTGTGCGTAATCAGTGTGTAGGAACCGGTAACGGAACTTCCGTGAGGTCGTGCAAGTAGCTATTTCGCGGGGTTCGGCCTGGCGCCGATGGTGATTTGCTCGGCTACAACCATCCCCTTCCATGCAGTATGGCTTCCGATGCTCCTGGGATTTCTGACGACATTTAACAGGTCACCCTGCACCTGCGCCTGCATTCGAGTCTTCGTTCGGTGCCGTGTTCTCGGCGCGCGCAGGGGAAGCTGCGTCCAAACGGCCAAAGCTGACTGGGAAAGAGTCTTTTCCCAGGTTCGAAAGCGTCAGAAGTTCGCTTTCATCCTGTGCCTTTTCGCTCCGGAGCGAAAAGTCTGGTTCTTTGAGGTGGCTCGGCAAGCGTTTGAAGACGTCATTCTCGAAAGCATGGATTCCGAATGCCGAGGCAACAAAATCCCGCCCCCGAATGCTGACAGCCATGCCGTCGAAGGGTAGCGAGATGCTGAGCGATTTCCTGGGCGAAAGGAAAACCGTCTTTGCCAGGGCGCTTGAGCCAGCCAGCGAAGCCCGAAACCTCAGTTGGCACTCGTGCAGGCTCAACCATTGCCGATTGCGGCAGATGGCCTCCGTTTCCGTCCATTCAGTGCCTTCAAGATAGCAATACTGTTGCCGGAACGGAGCAACGGAGAGATCGTGCACACGGTAAATCGGCGTCCGGCTTCCCGCCTCATTTACCGGCTGCGCCTCGCGCAGCAGGTCGCCTTTGAGCACCTTCAGAATGCCCGCGTAGTCATATGGCAGGTTGTCGGGTACGCCGTCGACCGCGTAGGCGATAAGTTCTGCCAGGTTGCCAAAATACCGGTGCGTATGCCGGGCCGATTGGATATATTCCGTGCGCCGGACGGCGGCCAGCAAGTCGGGCGCCCGAACGAAATCCGCCGCACTCAAAG
Organism: uncultured Acidobacteriaceae bacterium; assembly: GCA_903911925.1. Taxonomy (GTDB): domain Bacteria; phylum Acidobacteriota; class Terriglobia; order Terriglobales; family Acidobacteriaceae; genus Telmatobacter. The sequence goes on along the minus strand of CAIWFH010000079.1, from coordinate 20,193 downwards.
TCGAGCCGTCGCTCAGCTTGACGAAGTCGATTTTCGCAATGGAGAGAATTTGGCTCACTTCCGCTGCCGTGACAATTGGCCCGTTGCTGCAACAGAACGCAAGCTGGTGACCAACGAGTTCATGGACGAGCGTCTTGCAAATCTGATTGCTCAATTGCGCATAGTTCAATTGCCCCAATGCCTTGCGGAACGAAGAGAAGGTTTGCCAGAAAAGAATCGACGGTCCACAGCGCTGCATCATTTGAGCGCCGAACTCGCCCGACCCTCCTCGATGCCCAACCACCAGGATCAACGGTTCAGTGCTTTTTTCGAGCAGCCCCGGGGGAATCTGAATGATCCAGGACACCAGGTAATGAAGGAAGTCAAAAAGGTCGTTGGCAGCTTCGGCATCCGGTGAAAGCGATGGCAACGCGAAGAGAAGAGCGACATGATTTTCCCGCGCAGCGCAAAAACAGTCAGCCAGGCATTCCCCGTTGCGTCCGATGCGCTCATGAAACCATCGCGACGATTCGACGAGGAAATCCTCGTGCAGCCCATGGCCCAGCGTGGAGTTGTCAAGGAGCCAGTTGGAGATGCGGTCGTACTCCGCCTTGGCGCTCTTGGGGTCACCCACGAGTCCCCCTAAGTCTCTCCAGGCGCTCCAGGGTCTGAACAATGCCCGCCACAGCGTCGTCCTCCACGCAGTCCAGCGCATCTTCGTAAAGACGCACCGCCTCCTCGGGATTCTGCTGCTCTTGAAGGGCAGCCCGCTTCAGCAGCAATTGGCCGAGATCCCGGCGAATGTCTTCATCGCCCTGGCGATGGCTCAGGGCGCAGCGTAGCTGCGCTTCGGCCACGTCGAATTCTCCGCTTGCGGCCAGCAGTTTGGCGGCCCGACGATGGAGGTCGAGCATGCGCATTAGAGCCTCGTGACTGGCAGGCGCGCTTTGATGCGCCAGATGCGAAGAGCCCACAGCCTCAAGAATGCGTCCGCTTTCCATCAGCCGTTCAGCCTCCTCAAAGAGGCGCCTCGCGCTATACGGTAGCTGGATCAGAGGAAACTGCGTTTCCACGAAGGATTCCGTGGAATACATTTCCGCGGCGGCTTTCGGCAACGGCGGAGGGGCAGGCGGCCGCAGCACCGTTTCGCCATTGAGCGCGGCAAGTATCGCTTCAGCTTTTTGCTTTGCTTGCACAAGCAGTTCCTGTGCCCGGGCGTGCTTTCGTGCGGCCACCAGCACGGCAACGTCGTCAAAGAACTCTTGCAGCTTTTCCTCGGAACTCTTCTCCCCGGCCGGCGGGGCAGATGGAAATTGCACGCTCCCTGTCAGTCCTGAGAGCAGGTCGCTCATCGAAGTCCGCAGACTCGGCTCCTTGATGGGCTCCTGCTGCGCAGGCGCGGCAGCGGCGGCGAGAGCGGCTCCATCGGCCAGACACTCCAGATCGTAGACCAGCGGAGAACCGAATTTGTTCTCAAACCAGGAGAGGAATGGCGGCCATTGGCCCCAGGCGCCCACCAGCAGGGCGCGGCCGATTGGAACAGGAACCTCTTTGGCCAAACCATGGAAGGCTTCTTCCACGGCGCCCAGCCGCGCCTCCATCCAGGAAGTAATGTCGTTGGCCGCAAAGCCGACGTTCGGCGGCGGGGAGTCCAGATCGGAAAGCGGACAGACGATGGAAGAGAGCCGCGCGAGAATCGGGCGAATGCGCAGCACCGTCATCAGAACCCGCGAGAGCGTCTCGTCGTCTGCTTCAGACAGGCGCTTTTGCATGTTCGCGGGCAAGCGGTCAATCGTCAATTGCAGCAGATGGTGGTGGAGAGCATGGCCCGAAAATTCTCGAATGCTGCGATAGCCGAGGATTTTGTTGTCCTCCCCCTCCGGCGCAGAGATGCACATCTCCAGTGCCGGGTCCTCAGCCACAACGGCGATTGACGGGCCGCTTCCCTCCGCCTGCAGCGCGGGCGATGCGTGCAGCGCGGCGGTTGTCGAATCGATGAGGCGGGCTTGGCCAAAGCACTCCTGGGCGGTGAACAGCAGCCGTCTGCGCTGAGGTTCCGGCAAGATGCGGGGCACAGCAATCGCTACTTGCAATTGCTCGCGTACCTGGGGATCAATCGCCTGCTTGAGAGCACGAAAGACCGCCTGCAGTGAATGGAGAGCCGCGTTTTCGGCACCTTCCACACCCAGAAGCTCCGGCGCCGTGACGCATGCCAGCCGTCCGCCGGAGATGCGCAGCCAGGATAGAACTGTCCCGGCAGACTCCGGAAGCGGAAGATGTGCGATCTGGCCGCCAGTGGCGAGAGACGCGCGAACCCCCGCCACGCCGATGTGGATTCCCAACCCGGCCTTGCTTTTGGCGCTCATGATTGCGGCCCGCCCGTGGCCCGGTTTCCAAACCCTCCACCCTGAACAGCCATGGCTTTCGATGTTGTTGCTAAAAGGCCGGTTCCCCTCTTGCTCGTCTTCGCAGCTTCCCGGAAGGCCATACCCAGAAACGTCTCAAAGAGCATGGTGAACTGTTTTAGCTCGCGCATGTTCTCGGGCGAGGGGTCCTTTTGCCATTTCTGGTAGAGAGCTTTGGCTTGATAGGCAAAATTGCGAAGCTGATCCTTGGTCGACTGGGAGAGAGAAGATGCATGTGCCAGATGATCGACCTGGAAAAGCTGGTTGCCAATCTGATCCGTATATAGAATCACTCGTCGAATTCGCTTCTCCACTTTAATAGCTTCGACCCGTGCGTCTTCGTCCCGGGCATGCTCGCTGTCGTCCAGCAACTTGCTTAGGTCGTCCCGCTGTTTGTCATCGATATAATCGCCGTATTGCGCCAGAAAATGACGGGCCATTTGCACCATCTCGTCCATTTTTGCAAAGGAGTCTCCGGACGGTACCGCCCCAAGGTACTCCAAGTCGTGAACTTCCTCCGCCCTTCCATCGATTCTCCTTCGCACTCGAATGATGCGGTCCGAAGTCATCTCCAACTGGATGTGGACCGGATGGCCCACATCCACGGGCGGATTGATGTTGACCTCGATTAGCCCCTGCAACCCGTTCTGTGTGGCTTCTTCGTGTTCGCCTGCGTAAACGGGAATGGCAAGATAATTCGGGCTGGTGGCATGGAAGGTGCGAGGCTCGGAGCGCGCCTTGTCAAGCGGCGTCTGGCGCATGACCAGTTTCTCGTAAACGGTATTCCCCCGCGAATCCACGCACTCGATTCCCAGGCTGCTCTCCACGGTATCGCGAATCGTATACTCGGGCCGCAGTGCATTTTCAGTCTTCTGCCGCGCCAGCGCGTCGGCGTAAACAGCGGCGCCAAGCGCCACCTCGTGCATGGGGTTGACGGTTTCGTCCTCCCGGATCTTGCCGGGAAACTGTTCCTCCAGAGCCCTGTGAACCGACGGGATATAGGTGGATCCGCCGATCGGAAGAACCTCGGCTACAACGCCGCGAATGGCGGGCTTGTTTTGAAACACCTCCTCAATTTTGCCCAGGGCGCGTTCCAGCAGCGGCCTTGCCTTCCTCTCCAGTGTCTCCCGAGTGATCTCAAAATCCTTGACGTTGATCCATCGCGGCTGCCCGCCATGCGACGGCCTCACCCAGGCGCAACTGGCTATGTTCACCACCGTCTTCTCATTGGTCGACAACTCGATCTTCGCGGCTTCCACAGAAGGTTTGACCACGCTCGGATACATCTGGAATATCTCTTTCGCTTCCAGCCGTGCTACCTGCCTGGCCCGGTCCTCAACCAGCCCCATCAGGCACGTGTCGTAGTCATCCCCTCCCAGCCAATTGTCGCCCGACTTGTCAAACACATGCAGGCCCTTGTCCTTCGACACCTGGAGAAGCGAAACATCCAGCGTGCCGCCGCCGAAATCGAAGACCAGGAGCCAGCGCGCTTTCTCCACCTGGTCCGGCCGGTAACCTGCGGACATGGCTGCCGCGTTCGGCTCATCCATCAGGGCAAGCACTTCAATACCCGCATGTTCGGCTGCGCGCTGGGTGGCCGCCTTCTGCCGGGGATCGAAATGCGCCGGTGTGGTGATCACCGCTGCGCTGACCGGGCCGCCCAGGAATCTCTCTGCTTCCTGCTTGGCCTGCCGCAGAATCAGTTCGGCAACGTCCTCCGGCTTCAGGTAACGCTCGCCGATCTTCACCCGAACCAGTTCGTCTCGCCCTTCCGGGTCGGGAAACAGCTTGTACGGCAACAGGTGCTTGACCTCCAGAAACTTCCGGTAGTCGTTCTCCTGCTTGGACGGGCAGCCGAGTTCCTCGTCGAAGTACTGCATGCCCATCAGGCGCTTGGTCGAGAACACCGCATTGCCTGGGTTGGCCGACATTAACGCCTTGGCCGGCATGCCAACCAGCAAGGCCTCGGGGTTGAGTGGATGCACGCAAACCACGGAGGGAATCAACGTATCCCCTTCCAGGGTGGTGATCACTTGCTTGCGGCCCTCGCGGACCACGGCGACTACCGTATTCGTAGTTCCTAAATCGATCCCAATCACGTTTGACATATTCAATCTCGCTGGCCGTTCGTTGGAATGGATGCAACAACTTGAGCGCGCCGCAACAGCCGCCCGTCCCTGGTGTTAAGGGCGCCGTACTCGTGAACGGCCGCAACCATGGGCACTCCGGCAGACTCGCCCTGGCGAGCCTCAACCACCATATGCTTCGCCGGATCGATGATTTCACCGGGTTTTCCCACCAGTTGCACGCCGCTGATGTCCAGCAGGTGGACGATCTGGTTGCGCAGAACTTCGAAAGCATCTCGCAGAGCCGAGGCCTCATCACCACAATGAAACAGTGAAAAGTCGGCATGGCCTGCAATGGCTGCTAGGTCTGAGAACACCGCGTCCAACTGGCCCTGTAGTCTGTCCAGTCTTTCCTCTTCCATCTCTGCGCGTTCACGAATCAGTTCATTTAGATCCATGCGGGGTGTCCTCTCTTTCCCAGCAAGGGAAGCAGAGCAAGTCGTGCGCTAGCCGCCGTCCCGAGTCGCGAAGCAGGCGCAGAGCTTCTGCCTGCTCGTCGGTGTTTTGGAAGGCCATCAGCATATCCGTCAGGCTGGAGCGCGGAGAAAGATCCAGCGATTCTACAATTGTGTAGGGGCTTGGATACTCCTGCGACTCGCCTTTGATCAGTGCCAATCGGCTTCCCGGGGCTTTCCAATCGTCCGGCGCGATGACCGTGATGGCGTTATCGCAATCCGTGCAAATCATCTTGTCGCCAATTTTGTCCTGGCTCGTCCAGACGGGTTTCTGGCACCCTGGGCAGATTACCTGGAACCGCATTCCCGATGGAGTTTCGCGCTCCAGCCCTGCAAGCACTTCGCCGATCGACCTCAGATCCAATTCCATCTTCTTGTCTCCCAGAAACTATTCTCTTTGCAAGCCCCGATCGCGGGCATCCAACTTTTCCAGCAAACCGAGCACTACTTCTCGTTCCGGATCAATTCGCGACGCGGATCGCGCCATTGCGCGCGAAGGCTCCGGCATCTGAACGTCGATCCTGGGCGCCGCCACCGTCACCGCCGCCGTTGCGGCTCGTTGGAATTGCTCGCGCATTTCCGGATCGGATTCCAATTGCACTGCCCACTCACGGGCAAGATCTGTGACCAGTTCCGAGAGGGGGCCGTCGCCCGGCAACCGCGCCCCCACATCGGCAAGATAAGCCACGGCCTCGGAGTAGCCTCGTCTTGCGAAGATTTCTCGCGCGCCACGGCGTAGTTGCGCCCCAAGAGCGATCCTGTCAGTCGGCGTGGCGCGCCCGTAATTGCCGGCAAATCTGGCCGGATCGGGAGGCTGAATCGCGCCTGGCTCCGGTGTTTCGCCGGCAGGCGTAGACCCGTGATAGCCGGCCAACAGATATTCGCCTATCTCGCGTGAAATCGCGGGACCGGCGACCTCCCCCATCAGGTCAATCAGTAGCGGCTCCATGCAGGGTCTTGCCGCATCGGGAAGCTTGCGCAAAACTTCCCTCACCCCGGCGGCATCTCCCGACGCGCCATAGCGGCTAACTGCTGAAATAGCGGCGCTGGTCAGCGACTCGAACTGTCCTTCGCTATCGGACTCGCGATAACAGCGCAGTTCCTCTTCAAGTTCAGCCCCTGTCTCCGGTTTTTTCAGCGACTCAATATTTTCCACAATGTCCCGCATGGTTTCCCATTCCGCGTTCTGGCCGGTGCGGCGTTGCTGTTCCTCCAGAAGCGACTTCAGGAGAGCCACGTGCTTTTGGGGATCGCGCAGCGCCAGCCTTGCCAAGGTGCGAAACAGAACTTCAAGCCCCTGGTTGGGGAGTTCGCCGAGATTCCCCAATTCGGGCTGCAGCAGTGTCCATGCCCTGTCGAACTCCGAGCGCCGGAAAGCCGCATGCGCTGCGCTGAAGCCCATCTCTCTGCGAAGACGGGAGCACAGGTCCTCGACCTCGACGATGCCCAGCGACTCGAATTCCGTAAGACAGCCGGTTAATCTTTTCCTGAGCCATTCTGAGACTTCGACCCCGCCCAGCGAATCCGCGAATCCGCTGAGAATTCTCAACAGGCTGGCTTGGTCCTTCGAGGTCCAGAACCCTCTCTCCTTCATCAATCGGAGGTGGCCGAGCGCCTGCTGGATCTGTTCGAACTTGCCTTCTCCGGTCTCAAGCAAGCGGGGAGTGAGATTGCTTTCAATCACCCCCAAAGCTCCATCGGCGAGGATGCGGCCAGCCCTCCCGCTCGTCCCCTCGCTGCCGGACGAGGCTGCCGCGGCCAGAGCCTTCCCGACGGTCTGAAGCATGCGCTCGAAATCGCCCTGGAGGTAGAGATAGGTCCCCATGCCCAGTTCAGGCGAGAAGGCAAAGATCTGCTGCACACTGGGGATGGCCAACGCGCGCCGTTCCAAGCTGTGATTGACATCGAAACTGGCGGCAAACAGCGGACCGAAGGCAAAGGAAATCGGGCGACCCTCCACCTGGACAATGACGCCGCCTCCATCCTGGACGACCGTAGCGACTTCATCCTCAAATCCCTGGTGCTCTCGCAGCGTAAACTCGCCCCCATCCTCGATTGGGTCGTCTCCGTAACGCGCTAGAATCTTGTTTTCCAGTTCGGTCAAAATGCCGCACAATAGATTCCATTTCATCGCCGCGCGGCTCGCCAATCCCGGCGAATGGCGAAGCGCAACAATACAGGCCATCGCGCGCGCCGCTGCCGCGCGCTGGCCCTCGCCGGCCGCCGCAGCCAGGTTGCACAGCAGGCCCAGCCGGAGTTTCTCGAAGCTGATCCCGGCGCGTAGCGCGTTTCCGCACGCGCTTGAGGCCTCGCTCAGAGCACCAGAGCACACCAGTTCGGCCACGGCGTCATCCTGAGGAGTGACGCCGAGCAGTTGCTTCCAGCAATCGTCCGTCCCTCCGCACCACCCGGCGAGCGCGTCCGGAAGAATCTGCGGCGGGTCCGGGGGCGGCACTCCGGGCAGCTTAACCGGCACATTTGAAAGCATGGCCTGCTTCGAAAGCACGGCCTGCGACTGCGCTCGCAGTTTCTCGGTAAATCGCGAAAGATCTTCGGGTTTCGGTTGCCGCACCGCGATCTTCGAGTTCCGCAGCATCGCATAAAGTGCCTCGTGCGGGTCAGCGCGTTCCAACTTGCCGAAGAACTCAATCCCGTCCTGCCCCCGCATCTCTTTATGCAGAAAATCCGAGGGGTCCCGCGCGTTGTCGAACCAGAGCGGAAGAAGCTTCTTTTCTCGTTCCTTGGCGATTTCGATCTCAACCAGGGCCTGGTTGTTTTCTTTGTTGGCAAAGTTGACCGTCCACAACACCAGCAAAACCTTGGCCGCTGAAATCGCATCGCTCAGGCGGACCCGCCAATTCCCTGCGTAACGGTTGTTCGGATCGAAATCGACGTAGTACGAGACACCGATGTGGCACAGAAAGTCCGTCACGTGCAGGCACAATTCCTGGTCTTCACTCACATAGCTGATGAAGACCTCATGCTGCCCGGCGGCGCTGGCAGTACTGCTCATTCCGAGCCTCCCAGTTGCCCGCTGAGCAACAGGGCCTGGGCATGCTGAAACTCATGGTGCGCTCCCAACGAGGTGTCCTGTGCGCAAAGGCGCAGCAGCCGCTTCCCCTCCCGGGCGTCGCCCAGGGCGCGCTGCATCTCGCCCATCCAGTACCGGTACTCAAGTCTTTCCGCAGGGGTCTTGGGCGCATCCTGGAGTTCTTCATCGGCGATCTCGCCACGCAGCCAACTCAGCATCCTGGTTTCCCAGGGTGACATTTGGCCCCGCTTCGGAGGCGCGGCCGTTAGAGACTCGATTTCCTTCTTGCGCCCCAGTCGCCTTAGCGCCATGCAGTGAATCCACAGCGACTCAAGCTGGGCCTCATTCGAGGCCCCCGGCAGGCTCATCTGCGATGCGGCGTCCTCGTTCCTGCCCGCGCGCCAGGCATTCACGCCCAGTTCAAATCGAATCGACCCTTTTTCCGAATCGTCCGAATCGCTGTCTTCACAGTCCAATAAGGCATCTTCAGCCTCATCGAAGCGGCCCAGCTGGCTCAAGGCGCGTCCCCTCTCCAAATGGAACGGATGGGTCACCGGGAACCTTTCTGAAAGGTCATCGATCAATGCCAGGGCAGCCTCGGGTTGCCCGGTAAAACGCAGTGCCCTGACCTTCAGATAGCCGGCAACCATGGCATTCGAACCGGAATACTGCTGCTCCTCCAAAAGCTTCAGCGCCGCCGCGCACCTGCCATTCGCGACTAGTTGATTGACATGCGCCAGGTGGCGCTCGAGCCGGATATCGGGGTCGATGACAGCCACAAAGCTGCTGGCTTGCCTCTTGGGCTCGTCCAAATCGGCGTCCTTTTGAATGCGCGAGTCCATCGCGGCAATCACCTTGGCTACTTCCTCGGGATCGCTGGAAAGCAGCCTGCTCCGGTCCAGCCTGCAGAGAGATATCCGCCCCTGCGCGTGCCCCAGTGCTGCGGAATCCGGAATACGCTCCAGCGCCATTCCGGCAATCTCCTCGGCGCGATCCACGTCTCCTGACTCGCACAGTTTGAAAGCGATGGCTGCGGACAGGTTTTCGTATAACTGCCGCACCTGTGGCTCGTCCGGCAGCGCCTTCCATGCCTTGTCGATGCTCGCATAGGCCGCGGTCAGATCTCCCTGGTTGAACTGCGAAATGGCCTGGTTGGAGAGACGCGATCCTTCGGCAGCCCCAATCTGCTCTACCCCACCCTTCACGACATCGAAGACATAGGCATGCGCCCGGGCAATGAATCCGCTATCCAGTTCATCGGGCATTTCCTGCAAGACGCCCCAAAGGACGGCCACGGCATGATTTTGCAAATTCTCAGAGGTTTCTGCGAGTTCCGGATCGAGCTTCTGCGAATCATCGCAGAGCTTCTTGATGGAACGTACTTCCTCCAGAATCTCCATGCAGACGTTCGCAGCCTCAAGGCGGTTCCCTTTCTCTGAAAACCCGTGCAATTTACCGCCAAGGCAATAGAGAAGAAGGAGGCGAACCCGCTGATTGCTGGGCTCAAGCATTTCCGCTCGCTGCAGGCAATCGAGCGCGGTGTGCTCGTCCTTCTTTCCATACGACCAATCCGCCTGGGCCACCAGAAGATCCACGATCTCGGTAACGTTCTCCTTGGTCGGCTCAAGCTTGGCCATCACCTTGGCCAGGCGCAGTGCCCGATCCCATTCTTGAACGTCCTTTAGCTGTCCGATTCGCGAAGTGATGGCTTCGCTCATCGTCTGGCGCAGGCGCCAGGCCGGAGAGGAGAGGGTGAAGGCTTGCTGATCGGCTCGCTCTGTCGCCTCAAGCGCGGCAAAGAAATGATCGAAGACCACCTGGGGATCGCACTGCACACGGCGAAGTTCCGCGGTGCCCAGGGCAATCTGAATGCGAATGGCCAATTCGCTTGCCTCCCGGCGCAGCGCCGCCGCAGGAGTCAGCTCGCGTGAAGATAGCGGACCGCGGTCGCCGTTCGTGTCCGTGATCGATTGCAGCATGTTCAGCGCAATGTCCGGCTGATCGAGGAGATAATACGCAAAGGGCAAACCCAGGTCGGAAAAACAGTACGGCGCCTCGCGCTTTGCCCGGTCTGCCGGGTCGTCACCGCCCATTGCCTCTGCAATCAATGTTTCAAGCTCTGAACGGGAAGCAGATTGAACCTGCCCGAGAAACTCCATCACCCTCGGCGTAAGCCCGTAGAGAGCCGCAAACTTCGGGCCTATTGACAGGCAGCGGGCCGGAGCACTCCCGTCCGGAACGCCTCCCAGGCAGCGTACGCGTTCGGCGGCCTCTAATTCGAGTTTCCACTCGACATAGACTCTCTCCAGCCTCTGGGTCTCGAATTCCCCCATCGTAAACTCTGAGTGCTGCACCAGTTCCTTCAGGCGCTCGTCGATGAAAGCGCGCGCCCCCTTCACTCCGTCAGCCGATTCGGCAGAGGTCAACGATTCCTTGTAATCGGCCGAGCGGGCCGATGCGAAATGCGCCAGGTAACTGTCGTTGAATAAAGTCCTCACCAGGTGGGGGATCGCCATGTTCCAGCAACCCACGGCCTTCTTCATGTCGCCCTTTTCTGCCGCATCCAGCGCTTGCCACAGGTACAGATTGCCCGCAAGATGGCAAACTTCGGCCGAGCGCCAATGACTGGAAAGTACCGGGCCTATTTGAGAAAGCGCGTCTTCGTGACGCCCCTGGCGCAGGCACTCGATGACAAACTCAATCGTTCCGCAGTCTGCTGTGCTCATAGCGTGCCCGCCTTTGAGCTTTCGCCCGCCCCTGCAAGCCCTCCTCCGGCCTCTGCCACGCAGCGGAAACCAAGGTCGCTGTGACACCGCGCATCGGCGGCCGCGGGGGTCAGATCCATCGACAACAGGTAGCGGGGATCCAGGAAACTCTCTTCCGTGCCGCACGCTCCGCCCAGATGAAAGGGCTGCCCGTCGTCTTTGTTCGAAGAGGTCCACTCGAACACAGTTCCGGCCATGTCAAGAACACCGAAGGGGCTCGCACCCGCGGGAAATGTTCCCACCGGCGGCGGCACAGCGTAATCGTCCTCGCAAAGGGAAAACGAGGCTTGTTCGTGATTTGGCGCAGAGTTGCCCCAGGGATACTTTCGGCCGTCGTCGCCAAGTGCGGCGCGCATCCACTGGGCCACGCTGGGCAGGTGGAACGCGCGCCCCGCCACTTTCGATCGCCACTCGCAAAAGGCCTCGCAATCGTTCCGCGAGACATAACTCACCGGCTGGCTGTCGATATTGCGGAGCGCGTGTTCCCACCCTGCAGGCTTCCAGCTTGGCTGCTCGGCGTTGTGATACAGCTTGAAGAACCGGTTGGTGACCAGGGTCCTGTCAATGTAGAACGCGGGCACAAACTCAGTCGATCCGTCGGGCATCGTTGCATTTCCCGCAGGGATCAGGACCATGTTGTCCAGCGCGAGCGTTTCCTGGCAGGAGCCGCACAGTCCGCCGTTCAAACCCGGCGAGGCGGGCGCTCGCTCTCCACAAATGCGGCACTTCTCGCCCGCTGAGGCAGTCGCGGACTCGGGAAGGTTCAATTGCTTCGCCATGTCGAGCCAAATCTGCCGCGAGGACGCAGGAGCCGCCGCCAGTCCAGCGTCGATCTCGCTCCCTGCTTCGTTCACCCTGCCCAGGGCGAACAGCGCCACGGCGCGCGTGGCATGCTCGTCCTCGGGCGCGGATTCCAGCCGGCGCATGAATCCCATGCGGACCTGCTCGTCGCGAATCGAAATCAGCATCCGGTTGCGCACCATCCAGGTGCCCAGTTCATCCGCCAGGTCGATGGCAACGCTTGCCTTGCCCAAGGTCCGTGCGATGGCGATCATGGCCATCACCCTGCCGAACCGCAATTCGGTCCGTGTGGGAAGGGGCATGCGGAGCAATTCCTCAAAGTAGATCTCGGCTTCGGAGTTCTTCTTCAACTGGCACAAGCTGTTGCAGAGCGTCTCCAGCAGCCCGCGACGGGCAAATCCAACTTCGTATCCCTTCCGGCAAAGCTGCACAGCCGCTTCGAAATCTCCCGCGTCCTCGTAGCTGCTGCCGATCGTTTCGTAGCAACTCGACAAGGCGGTCGGAGCCATTTCCGGCGAGTTGAGCCCGCGAAGGCAAACCGCCAGGCTGCGCAACCGATGAAAGAGCGAACGATCCACGTAGCCCTGATCGCCGAACACATTGGCGATGGATCCTTCGCTGGCCCAGTTGCGGCGCCAATCGCTGATTCGCTGCGCCAATGCCAGTGACCGATGGTAATACAGCAGCGCGTTCTTGAAGTCCTTCAATAGACGGCAGGCAATCCCCATTTGATGCTGCACCGCGGCCAGCCAGCGCACCGCGTTTCGCCATTCCGGAGTATCGTCCTGCGCATTCTTGAGGATGTACTGGCAGCATGCCTGCGACTGCCAAACGTGGCTGAGGCACGCGCTGAAGTCGCGTCGGTCTGAGTCCAGCAGGGCGATCCAGGCAAAAGCGCCCGCCAGGCTCAAACAATCGTTCTCGCGGCGAAAGACCTCGGAGATTTGAAGCAGGTGGTGCATCGACCTCGCCGGAAAATCGTCGCGAAAGGTGTATCCCGCCTCAAGAAGCATGTTGGCTATGTTTTCGTCGTAGCTTTCCAGCAGATATCCAACGGTCTGGGTAACGGCAAGCTTGCTCTTCAGGTCCGTTGACATGGAGTCGGAGAGAGGATGCTCCTTTTCCATCACCATTAGAATGTGAACTGCGGTTCGGATCTCGCGCAAAGGAAGTGCGCGAAGCTCTTCGCTCAGTTCCCGGAATTTACCAAGGTGAGCCATGCGAAGACAGGACTCAACCGGCCCCTCTTCGATCGACAACCCTTGAGACACTATTGCTCTTTGCATTCGCATCTCCCATGCTGATAGAGAGATTTCTAAAGGGGGGCCCACCGGATGAACCTTGAATTCGGGAATTGTACGCCAGCGATTCTGAGGAATTCAAGCTCAACAACAAAAAGCCGGAACCCTCGGAATAATTCACGCAAAGCTCAACGAAAAGAGAGCCGCGGAAAGTGAAACGCGAAGCGAATGCCTGCCTATAAGCAAATAGGATCGGGGGGTCTTCTAGAGAACGCTGGCGGAGCCAATGCGCCGTCATGAACTGGATGGACCGGCTGACTCCATCCTGGCGACTTGGAGATGGAGCGTCGGCAGCCAATTCTTCAGGCGCGCGACCGCTGAGGTGCAACCAGGATAGATTACCGGCAACCGGCCCTCAGGCAACCTGAGACTTCGTGCGCAAACGAAACGGCCGGATCGAAACGATCCGGCCGTATTGATTAGCTGCGGAAGCGAGCCTATTTCACCCTGAATCGGTAGGACGCGCCAAAACCGAGGCGCAGGTCGTCTTGTGTATTTGAGGATGTGTTTGGCAGGGCTGTGCGAACCCAGTCCAGTTGGGCGAGGCGAATCCCGAAGTTGTGAGCCAGAGCCAGGTCGATGCCGCCTCCTAAGTCGATGGAGTAGCTATTGGCGGAACTGACAGTGCCATTCGGTGTAGGAAACACGCTGTTGTAGCCGTGCGCCTGGCCGAACAGGGCCTGGCCAAAGATGCGGGCCGGGTGCTTTGCCGGCTTGTCCCCGGTGCCTTTACCCAGAGTCCACGAATAACGAGGACCAGCGGCGTAGGTGAACTTGCTCAGGTTGACGCCGGGCTGGATGTTGCTTGCCGTACCCTCGGTAAGTTCCACAGCCGCGCCGAGGCCGCGGTAGAAGTTCACCGAGGCATCGCCGCTGGCCCCCTGCAACCAGAAGCAGGCACAGGACTGATTAACCACCCTGGCGTGCTCCGGCGACCAGGTAATGCCGGCGTCGATGGAGATGTTGTGTGAAGGCGCGGTGGTCTGCGCCCCCACCAAAAGGGTGGTCATCAACAACGCTCCAGTGAGGAGCACAGTGCAACGAATCGGATAACGCATCGCGGTTTCTCCTTTACTGGACGGTGAGGGTTACGGTTGTGGAGTGAGTGAGCGAACCCGAGGTTCCGGTAACGGCGATGGTGTAGGTTTTGGAGGCCTGGCCAAAATAGCCCGTCGAAGAACTGCCGCAGCCGGTGATGCCCATGGTTGCAGCAACGCCGGAGATGAGCAGCACCAGCAGAGGCAACAGGCGTCCCAGCTTTCTGCCCGTCTTGCGCATCCTGCCCGCAAAGGGCAACAGCAAGAGCGCCAGGGCAAGGTAGGGCAGGCGAGGCGAGTTGGATGCTTTGGTGCCTTCAACCGTTCCGCCGGCGTGTGATGCGGCCGGTTGCAGGCTGGCCGCAGTCACTGGCGCCAGCACGATGGTCAGCGTGACCGGAGTGGGTCCGCTGCCTGCTGGCAGCGAGGCCGGCAGGAATGTGTAGGTTGCATTGGCCGGCAAGCCACTAGCTGACAGAGTGACGGTGGCCGGGAAAGTGGCGGAGCCGACCGGGCTAAGGGTGAAACTGTAAATCGCCGTACCGCCGGGCGTGGTTGTCACCGAGGTTGTCCCTGCCGAACCGCCGCCGCTGATCGAAATGGTGAGGTTGAAGTCCTGAACGAGTTCGGTTACCTGTCCGCTGGTAGCCGCAATGTAGTTTGAGTCGCCGCTGTAGAGTGCGGTTACCGGGTGGGAACCAACGGCAAGAGCGGAGGTAACAAAAGTGGCAATGCCACCTTCATCGACCGTCGCCGTGCCCAGAGGTGTGGCGCCATCCAGGAACGTGACCGAGCCTGTCGGGTTGGCGCCCCCATTTGATTCATTGCCACGAGCCCTGGCTTGAATGCCGCGCGAGCCAACGACGGCGGGCTCCTGGCCAACTCCGGTCATGATCGCGGTGAAGGTAACTGGATTCAGCTTCAACACCGGGTTGACATCTGCGGAGAGCTGATTGCCGGGCGGCACCTGCAGGACGCTCAGCCGCACGGAACCGGTGGCTGTCGTGTAGACGGACGCAATCGACGGGTCAGGCGTGAAGTTGACCGTCAATGTATAGGTGCCGGCGGAGAGTGTCGTCACGGAGCTTACCGGGAATGCTTTGCCAGCAGCCGGTGTTGCAGTGTAGCTGTAGGTGCCGGAGAGTGCCTGGCCCGGTGTCTGTCGCCTGACTCTGACATTGTCGGACGGCTGCTGGTTGGAAACCGCAACCGCATCCAGAATCCCGTACAGGCCGGCGCCGTAGGGGATGGGCGTGGGCGTTGTCCAGTTGATAACCGGCTGAAGCTGGCCGACCTGCAGGCCGATGGTCGCGAGCGACTGGTTGTCCAGGTAGTTCCCGTCGCCACCGTATTGGAGGGTCACCGTATAGACGCCTGGTGATAGCGTGTTGCTAATCGGAACGGTTGCCGAAGCGGAGGACAGCTCCAATTGGCCGGATTGCACTGTGACACTGCCCGAGTCAACGATGGCGTAGAGCATGTCGCTCCCGCTCGGAACGGCGATGCCCGGACCGTTGAACTGGCCATTCAGCGTGAAAGGAATGGACCCGCTTTGCCCGGATACAACGAACACCGGGGAGTTGACCGAATAGGTTGCGGTAACCGAGGCCTTGTTTACTGTAACCGGAACTGGGATGCTGTGGGTCAAACTGAAATTGGCATCTCCGGAATAGCCTCCCGTGTAGGAGTGCGGACCGGTGGTTGGCACGCTAATCGGGTAGCTGGCCGCCGCATTGGTTACCGTCGAGGCTGGCGTGAGCGAATCTTCGCCATCAAAGAAGGTGACCGTGCCCGTGGGCCCGCTGCCCGCGATGCTTAACGGCGAGAGAACCGCATTCAGCGTCACCGGCTGCCCATAGGTCAGAGACAGCGACGTTGGCGTGACCGTCAGAGTAGGCGTCGCCTGCGTGTTGGTCAGCGTGAAATTGGTGGTGGGACTGCAACCAGTAATCCCGGCATGAGGCTTCCCGCCCAGCACGACGGCACTGCACCCGCCTTGCGGCGACGGCTTTGCAGCCAGTCCCAGTCCTGTGCCCGGCTTGGCGTCGATGATTGGAGGGATGGGTATCGATGCGCTGACCAGGTAGGAGTTTGCGCTGGCATTGCCGTTGGCTGTTGCAACCGCCGAAGTGGTTCCTTCGGCCGAGGTCAACGCCGGCGTGGTCAGCGTTGCGCTGGCCCCCGTGGATGGCGCCGTATAGGTGACCGTTATCCCTGAGATGGGGTTGTTCCAAAGGTCGGTAACCTTGACCACCAGCGGATTCGGGATCTGGGCGCCGATCATCGCACTCTGAGGAGTGCCTGATATGCGCTGGATCTTCGCAGCCGAGCCCGCGCTCACCAGTACGTTTGAACTGGTGATCGTTGGCGATCCGCTTGCGTCGGTAGCGGTCACCGTCTGGTTGCCGACCGTTCGCAGATACACATTGGTTAACGTAGCCGAGCCGCTGACCAGTTGGGTGCTGACTGGCAAAAGCGCCTGGGCATCGCTGGACGTGAATGTCACCGGGCCCGTGTAGCCGGGGACAACGTTGTTGTTCGAATCGAAGCCGGTAACTGTCACGCTGATTTGCAGCCCGGCCCGAACCGATTGCGGAACCGTGATGCCCAGGTGGTCGACAGTGAGTATGTTGAAGGTGCCGCTGGTGGCGGTGGCCGTCATTTCACCGACCGAAATCGATGCGGTCAGAGAGTCGGACGTTTCCCCGGTGTTGAAGGAGACGCCGCTGAAGGTGGCCACGCCGGTTGGCCCGGTGCTCTCGGTCAGTGTTCCGCCGGGTGCGCCGGCTGCCGCTGCAATGGTAACCGCAATGCCGCTGAGCCCCAGCGCTTTGCCGTTTTCCTTCACCTGCACGCTGGGCGCTGGAGTCATCGACCCATTGACCTGTGCGTTGGAGGGCTGCTGAACAAAGGCCAGCGCATAGTTTGTCTGCACCGCGCCGGAGTCGGTGCAGCTCTGGGTGCCGTAGATCACGGGACGGCCCACGCTGCGCTGGTCGTAGTTGGGGCCTGCGCTCGTGCCTGCGCAGATGGCCGCGCTGCCAGGCAGTGGAAGCAGGGTCTGCGTTGCGCCGCCATAATTGCCCAGACTTGCCAAGTTGCCTAAACCGGTAACCAGGTTCCCGTTTGTGCCGCTCACCGGGCAGGCAGGCCCAGTGGTGTGGCAATCGCTCTCTACGCCGGCAGCGAGGTTGCCGGTTAACAGCGTGTTCTGGAATGTCGCTGTTCCACCCGTCAACCCGATTCCCGGTGTTGCGCCCGGTGAAGCCAGCGAATTGCCGGCGACTGTCACATCCGTCAGGGTGAGGGTGCCTGACTGGGAATAAATACCTCCGCTAGCGAAGGCAGCGGTATTGTTGGCGATGGTGGAGTTGGTGATAGACAGGACGCCGGCATTGAAAATGCCGCCGCTCTCTGCCGCACTGTTGCCGCTGACAGTTGTGTCTATCAGTGTCAAGTTTGCATTGGAGGTGTTAAAGATGCCGCCGCCGAGAGGTGCAGTGTTGCCGGAGACCGTGACCCCAAACAACTTGAGGGCGCCATTGTTGTAGACGCCGCCGCCGGCGTCGCTATTGCCATCCGTCAGGATGAGGTAGTCAATTTCAGCACCGGCAATCCCGTTTGCGACGTTGAAGACCGCCCCTTTGTTATTGCCGTCAATCGCGATCAGGTTGCCGCCATTTACGCTCACCGCGCCGGCAACCGTGGTGTAGGAAGGCAGATTCATCTGTCCATTCGCCAGCAGAATGGTAATGGGCGCGTTGGTGAGCGCAGTGGCGAAGTTCACCGTGACCGGCGCTGTTCCACCGGGTGCATTGAAGGCAGCGGCGGCAGCCAGCGCGTCGCGCAAGCTGCAATTCGGGTCCAGCGTAGCGCCTGTAAGCGACTGGTTGGTGCAATTGCCGGCCACGCCTTGTGTGGTATCCGTGCCCACTGTCACCGTAAAGGCCGGGGGAGGGTTAACCTGCACGCTGGTCTGGCCGGTGATGGTGTTGGTCACCGTGTCGGTGGCGATGATGGTCTGGCTGCCAAGGGTGTTGAGCGTGATGGTAAAGACTCCATAGCCATTGGTCAGGGTCGCGTTCTGGGGCAGCACGGCCGCCGCGTCGCCACTGGTGATGGCCAGCGTTCCGGCATACAGGGTTGACGGAACTTTGTTGGCGTCCAGAGCCGTCACCGTAAAGGTGAAAGGAGCACCCATTACCTGCGGCGATAGGGCCGCGACGCTGAAGCTCACCGCCGCGCCCACCGTAATGTTGGTGGTATTGCTGCTTGGGTCGAAGCCGTTGTTGGTGGGAACATCTGCCGGCTTCACCCTCGCGCGCAAAGGAGCCGGACGATCTCCACCTTCCTGAACAGGGGCATTGCCACTAAAGGTCGCGCGTATCGTGTGTATGCCGTCGCCAGCCAGCGCGACCCCAGACAAGGTAGCGGTGTTCCCATTCAGCGCCACCGAGCCATTCAGCGTGACAGTGGTCATTCCGATTGTGTCGCTGAAGCTCACTGACCCGATCGGGATGTTGGCCATGTTCGTCGTATCTGAAACTGTCGCCGTCAGGGTAACCGGTTGGCCGAGGCCGATGCTGTAAGAAGAGCTGCCAACCGACGTACTGGTGGCGTCTCCGATATAGCCCGTACCGCTGAGATTGGCTAGAATCCACGCGCCGCCAAAGTTGCGGTCGGTGAGCACAATGTCCCCAGAGTTCGAGCCACTCACGGTCGGTTCAAAGCCCACATAAAATGTGCACGTCCCGTTCACGGGAACGGTTTCGGTAGGCTCACCGGGCACCACCTGGGTGCAAAGACTGCTCTGCTCATCTTCAAAGAGGAACCCGGACGGGTAGCTCGGATTTCCTCCCGATTGAGGACTCGTTATTGTCAGGGCGGCGTTTCCGATGTTGGTGAAGGTCGCGCTATTCTGGCCGTCTTCATCGGTGTCGAGCGTGTTCACCGCAGTGGTGGTGTAGAAGGGGAGGGATTTGGCGTCCGTCCGGTCGATTGTATCGATGTTTGAATATTGCTCATCGCTAACAAGCAAATTGCCCAAAGAATCCAAAACCACTGCGGTGGCTCTTGTAAAAACTGGAGTAGGCAGCACCGATGGGGGGGGCTGCTCACCCAAGTTGCCGGCCGGCAACATGTAAACACGCCCACTATTGTTTGGTATGTAGAGGTTTCCCGCGGGGTCAAATGTACCGTGGCCAGGGCTGGTGATATTCGTGTTGACCGGCTGCGGATTGGTTCCATCGGGATTCATTGACTCAATTTCGCTGTTGTTCGCGTAGGAAACGTAAAGCAATCCATTCAATGGTGAAATCGCGATGCCCGACGGGCCGAACAACCCGGTTCCAAAAGTCGTCAATGTGTGCGTCCCGGCAGCGACGCGGACAATATTGTGCAAGCCTGTCAACTCCCCTGACAAGGTCTCATAGACATTGCCCGAAGCGTCGACAGTGAGACCGAGCCCGGGATAATTCAGATTCGACGGGGTAATCGCAACCGGCGAACCTGTTCCACCGACAAACTCATCAATCTCGCCAAGAGCCGTTTGTCCAAGACCGGGGTATCCGGCCGCAAAAAGATTGCCCGCTCCGTCGATGGCGACCGAGACGTATTTGAGTCCCCCGGAAGCGATGGTCGTCTTTGCAAGCGTGCCGGCCGCGAACTTGTCGATGCTATTGTTGCCCTGGTTGGCTACATAGAGATTGCCTTGCAAATCGATTGCAAAGTCGTAGTTGCCTTTGAGTACGAGTGAGCTGAGTGTGACGCCCGGATAGGTGGTGAACTGAGGATGCACCAGAATCGGCCCCAGTCCCACGCCGTAGATGTAGGTGGTTCCCAGCACGGTTCCGCTCGAGTTGGTAAGAACCACCGCTCCTGGACGAAGCCCCGGCGCCAGGGGGCTGAACTTCACGTTCACCGTGCAGCTTTGGCCCACGCTGTACGAGCCGGGCACAGAGCATGCGTAAACAGGCACGTTGTTCTGGGGCACTGGCTTGAGCGTGCCGGCTTGCGGTTGGGCCGATACGTCGCTCACTGCCGGCTTCCTAACCGGCATGAAATCCGGTGCAACCGACGGGGCGATGACGAAGTCCATATTGCTAACGCCCTGCGTTACAACCGAGATAGGCCCCAGTGTTCCGGCGGTGGTGATGGTCACCGTGACGGTTTGACCTTGCCCTCAGAATGCGTATCTCTTAACCGGCCGGGTTTTGAGAATTAAATTCATCCTCGTTGTCGTCGTGGCGGTGGGAATGTGGGAATCGGCCTTATCGATTTCCAAGGTTTGTGGG
>CAIWFH010000078.1 GCA_903911925.1 uncultured Acidobacteriaceae bacterium | reverse complement strand
GCTCGAATTGCTCCAGGGTGATGTCGCTTGGGTAGGCTTTTCTCTGCGTCATCCTTCTTGATTACTGCCCAGCAGGACCGGCTGCATATAACTCTTTGGAGTCTCCAGTCATCCCTGGTATAAAGATCGTAAACAGGCTCTAAGATCATGAAAGCGGAAGGGGCGCGGGTTCTTTTCGCAGGCTTGCGCGACGAATACAAGCTATCATTATTCGTCGCGAGAACGGCACGGATCTCACTCAAGTTCTACAAAGGCTGTCCGGAGCGCACGACCCGATGGACAACTCCACCATGGCGCGCCTGCTGGCTGAGACGGCCGATCTGCTGGAAATCGACGGCGGTGACAGCTTTCGCATCCGCAGCTACCGCCGTGCCGCTGAAGCTGCGGAACAAACCACCGTGGACCTTACGGCTGCTGCGGCTGAGACGGTGCGCCTGCTTGAGATTCCGGGTATTGGCAAGAGCATGGCCGCCAATCTGCAAGCCATTGCCGCCACCGGCACCTTGCCGCTGCGCGACGAACTGCTGGCGAAATACGGCGCGGGCCTGCTGGAGCTTCTAAAGCTTCCCGGCATGGGTCCAAAGACCGTTGCGCTGCTGTGGGACGCCACAAAAGTGGCCAGCATCGATCAGCTCGCACAGGCAATCGATGAGGGCCGCCTGGCCGGCTTGCCCCGCATGGGCGCCAAACAAATTGAAAAGCTGCGCAAGGGCATCGACGACTACCGGCGCAGCGCCGGCCGGTTCCGCATTGACGTGGCCCACGAGGCCGCCGGGCGCGTTGCTGCCTACCTGCTGTCCTTTGCCGGCTTCGAAAGGGTCACGCCAGCCGGTTCCCTGCGCCGCGGGCGCGAAACGGCCGGCGATATTGACCTGCTGGCAACCGGCCCGGCCTGTCTACCAGAACACACCGCCGCGGCTGTGGAGCATGTGGCCGCTTTCCCCGGCGTTCACGACATCATTGCCAAAGGCGAAAACAAGGTGAGCTTCCACATGGGCGATGGCCTGCAGGTGGACGTGCGGCTGCTGCCTCCCGAGGTCTATGGCGCGGCGCTGCAGTACTTTACCGGATCCAAGGCGCACAATGTGGCCCTGCGCCAGCGGGCTCTAAAGATGGGCTACACGCTGAGCGAGTGGGCGCTGGCGCGGCTCAGTGACGAGTCGGTTGTAGCCGCGGCCACGGAGGAAGATATCTACGCCGCGCTGGGCATGGACTGGATTCCGCCCGAGTTGCGCGAGAATCTGGGCGAAATTGAGGGCGCCGCCCTGCATACGCTGCCACGGCTCATCGAGGAAAAGGACCTGCGCGGCGACGTGCACATGCACACCACGGCCACCGATGGACGCAACAGCATCCGCGAGATGGCCGAAGCTGCCCTGGCCTGCGGATACAGCTACATCGCCATCACCGACCACAGCAAGAATCTGGCCATGACCAATGGACTGGACGAGCAGCGGGCGCTGGCCCAGGTCGAGCGCATTCGCGAAGTGGACCGGCAGATGGAAGGCCGCATCCGCGTCTTTACCGGCATCGAAGCGGACATTCTGGCCGACGGCGCGCTGGACCTGGACGACGAGGTGCTGGCCCAGATGGATGTGGTTATCGCCAGCGTGCATACCCGGTTTGAGCAGAGCCGCGAAGAAATGACCGAGCGGGTGCTCAGGGCCATCGAGAACCCCTACGTGCGCATTCTGGGGCATCCCACCGGACGGCTTCTTTTGCGCCGAGAGCCCTTTGCCCTGGACATGGGCGTGGTGCTGCGCCGGGCCGCCGAACTGGGCGTGGCCGCGGAACATAATGCCGCTCCCGAGCGCCTTGACCTGAACGACCGGGATCTGAGGCTGGCAAAGGAGTTGGGATGCAAAATCGTCATCAGTTCGGACTCGCACGATGCCCGCAACCTGGGGAAAATGGGCTACGGCGTGAAGCAACTGCGCCGCGCCTGGCTGGGTCCAGACGACGTTTTGAATACGCTGGGAGCGGCGGAGTTTCTTTCCGCGCTGAGGCCGCGGCCTTAGTCGAACGCCTGTCTTCCGTTTCCGCACGGCGGCCGATTCGCGATGTGTTCGTTATTTAATAGCAGGTCTCGCGCCAACGGAGATAAGATAGGGGCGCTATGAGCCTACTGCATCAGGATTCGCCCGAAGAAATTGACGTCGCAGCCCGGGGGTGAAGAACTCACCAAGGGTTCCAGCCATCAAGTGATTGCCGCCGTCATTGCGGCTTTGCTGGTCACCTTCGTTATCGCTTCTTATGTCTTCTTTGGCCAAAAGCCGCCGGCAGCCACCGGCGAGATTGAGCAGGTGTGGGCCCACCCGCGGCACACCATTACCTCGGGGTTCGACGCCGCCGGCGCCGCCATGTCTCAAAAGGCGTTTGACCATGTGCTGGTGTTCACCCTGGTAAAACTGCACAACCAGAGCGACAAGCCGCTCTTTCTTCACCAGATTTTGACCAACACCACGCTGGCTGACGGACCACACACTAGCTATGCGGCAACCCTCACCGATTATGATCGGGTGTTTATCGCCTATCCGGAGCTGGCCGCGTTGCACGCCAAGGGCCTGTCGCCTGAAACGACCGTCAACCCCGGACAAACCGTGGAGGGAACTTTCGTCTCCTCGTTCCGCATCACAAAAGAACAATGGGACGCAAGAAAAGACCTGAACTTTACCTTCGCCTTCCAGTATCAGCCCAGTCTCACGCTTGCGCCCCACTCGGCGGTTACTGAACAGTAGGCGGAACCGGGGCGTTCTTGGGCGTGGTCAGGTAACCGGTAACGGTGTTCTTTCCACTCACGGAGTTGACGACGATCTCATAGAGCATGGGATCTTTGCCGCTATAGAACTGGAGCGGCTCGTTCAGGTTCCGATCCTTCTTCTCATACTGCTTGTCGTCTGAATAGACCGTGATTGTAAAGCGGCTCTTCTTTGCGTCGGCTTTCTTCAGTTCCAGGCTCACGGTTCCGACAGGCTTCTTTTGTCCCTTGGACAAGGTGAATTCGTAGTAGTTGCGGTCGCCCTTGTGCCTCAGGGTTTCCAGTTCGTCGTGATTGCGGGCGATGAGGCTGCTGTGGTTGCTCAAATCCCCCTTCATCGACGTCAACTGGCTGACGGCATTGGCCAGGTCGCTTTGCGTTTTGCTCAGGTCGGTCTTCACTCCGCCCACGTCGGTCTTCACGCCGGAGACTTCAGTAGAAACAGCCGACACCTGCTGCGCGGTCTGTTGCTGTGCCGACTCCAGACGCTTGCTGTTGGCTTCCTGGGCCTGCTCGCGACGAATGATCTCCGAAGCCCGCGCGTCCATTTCCTTCTGTGTCAAACCGAGCGATTTGCCCAGTTCATCGGTGGCCACCTTGAGGCGGGCGTCTGTCTCGCGCAGTTCGGCGGCCAGTTTCACATTCTGCTGCTTTGCGTCTGCCAGATCCACTTGCTGTGTGCTCAGCTTGCCGCTCAGCGAGTAGCTCCAGATCAAGCCACCCAACGCTAATACGAGAGCCGCGGCAATGGCCCCAAGCAGTGCTCCAGAGTAAGACCTGGGGGTATCGTCAATTTCACTCATGTGTTTGCCTCTCCTCTTTGTGGCGTTCCGGCCGCGGAATTCTGCCTTGTGCCTGTCGGCACGCGGTGCGGCAATGACGCCATCCTGTTTTATTAGACGCTGTTAAGGAGGATTCTCGACCTTGAATTCTCCGTCGTTGCACCGGGATTCTCCCCGGCTGGCCCGGTTGCGGAGCCGCAGCTCCAAATTCCCGGGGGAGCCTTCAGAATATAGAAAGAACCCGGCCAGTCAAGAAAAAGCCGGGATTGTCTTCCCCGCGAACCGCCCGCAACCCCTTCAAATCGGGCTGTAGGCCTATTAAAATGGTCTCCCGTCCCGCACTCCGTGACAATCATGGAATGCCTACGTTATAAACATCTTTACTGCATTTTCTTTCAACCGGACTGGTCAAAAGAAACCGGAGTCCCTGGGATGTTCAGGGGGCACCTGCCTCGTCGCTGGGGTGGAATGCCGGGAAAAACCACGCACCTGCCAACGAAAAACACTGCAAGGGGGAGATCCAAGAGCTATGTCGACAGCTGTCCAAGGTAAGGGTCTTGAAGGAATTGTCGCTGCGAACTCCGGGATCTGTTGGATCGACGGAGACGCCGGCGTTTTGGCTTATCGCGGTATTGACATCCACGAATTGGCCGAGAAATCGACCTTCGAGGAAACGACCTACCTGCTTTGGAACGGCATTCTGCCCAATGAATTCGAATTGCGCGAGTTTCACTCGCAACTGGCGCTGGCCCGCGGGCTCGATTTCCGCATCGTAAGCCTGCTGCGCTCGATTCCTGCCTCGGCCACTCCCATGGAAGTGCTGCGCACCGCGGTCTCGGCGCTCAGCTTCTACGACGCCGATGAGAAAGACAACTCCCACGACGCCAATGTGCGCAAAAGCTACCACCTGACCGCGCAGTTGGCCATGATCGTGGCCATCTACGACCGGCTGAGAAAAGGTCTCGAGGTGGTGCCGCCTGACCGCTCGCTGAACCACGCCGCCAATTTTCTGTGGATGCTGCGCGGCGAGAAGCCCTCTGAAACCGCGGTCAAGACGCTGGACATGGCTCTGGTGCTGCACGCCGAGCACGAGTTGAACGCATCGACCTTTGCCGCCCGCGTCATCGCAGCCACGCTCGCCGATATTCACTCGGCCATTACCGGCGCCATTGGAGCGCTGAAGGGCCCGCTGCACGGCGGCGCCAATGAAGGCGTAATGCGCCTGCTGCTAACCATCGACAAGGCCGGAGCCGATCCGGTGGACTATGTGAAGAACATGCTGGCCGCCAAGCAGAAGATTTCAGGGTTTGGTCACCGCGTCTACAAGACCGAAGATCCCCGCGCCACCCACCTGCGCAAAATGAGCGAGAAGCTGGGCAAGGACGCAGGCAATCCCAAGTGGTACGAGATGTCCCGCGCCATCGAGCTTTACATCAATGCCGACAAAAAGCTCAATGCCAACGTGGATTTCTACTCCGCCTCAACCTACGCCACGCTGGGCATCGACATCGATCTCTACACACCCATCTTCGCCATCAGCCGCATCGCCGGCTGGGCCGCTCACGTCATCGAGCAGTTGGACGACAACCGCCTCATCCGTCCCCGCGCCGAGTACATCGGCCCCGCCTACCCGGCCCATTGGGTGCCCATGGAAGAACGCCCATAGGGTCCAGGAGCAGGTAATCCAGTTGCGCTCGATGGAAGTGGTCCGATGGCGAGTTGGCGCGTCAGCGCCTTGAAACCTCCGTCTTACGGCCGTTTGGCATCAAACTGGCCATAGTGTTGATTCAGGAAACAAGCCGCGACGCCGCTTCTCAGACGCCTGGGTACGATAGTGATCGCCCGATCTCAGCTTTGCTATCGCAGGCTCTGGTTGCCTTCACCATCGAATTCGATAATGAATTCGAGTTGCTCATGGACGAGGCGGGCTACCACGGAGCGCACTTGTCGATGCTGGCGTGGACCATTCTCATGCGATTCGTCCCCGGCAATGGGCTGACGGTTAGCGAACTTGCGGCCCAGGCTCTCGTCGAGCAGAAACAAATCAAGTTCATGCTCGGCTGCCTTGAACGGTGGGGCTATGTCGCGTTGGGGGCCCAGACGGCAACCGAGCAACCGGCGGGCGGGCGTCAGCCGGGCGCGGCTCGCGAAAACAACGGGTGGGGCAGCGGACGGGGCGTTGGCGCCGGCTGGATGGTCTGGCTCACCGGGAAAGGCGCCCAGGCAAGAGCGATCTGGCCGCCGCTCTTCAATGCGATTGAACAACGTTGGAGGAGCCGGTTTGGCGACGCCAGGTTCGATAGGCTGCGCGAGTGTCTGCTGGCCATCGAATCCGGGCTCAATGTGGGTTTGCCGCACGGTCTTATCGAAGTTCGCGAGCGAAAGCAAGCCTTCCCCGTCCGGGTTTCTGCCGGCGCGCAGGCTCTTCCGCTACCCACCCTGCTGTCGCAGATTCTGCTCGCCTTCGCAATCGAGTTCGAACCCGCCTCGGAGGCGCCTCTCGCGCTGTGCGCAAACGCTCTGCGCGCGCTTGGCGAGAAGCCAATACCGGTAAGCGAAATTTCGCGGCTCACCGGAGGCTCGCCGGAGCAAGCCGGCATCGGATGGCGGCTCCGGCCCTACGTCGTTGTCGAAACCGATTTAGCGGGCGGCCGCGGCAAAACCGTTCGCCTGACCGCTCGTGGAATGAACGCGCAGAGAGCTTATGAGCGGTTGATCGATGTGATCGAGAAGCGATGGGTTCACCGTTACGGCAGCAGCTTGGTGCAGACTTTGCGCGAGTCCCTGCTGGGGCTTTTCGACGCAGGAACAAACGGACGCCCGCTCATTGCCCTGGGATTGATTGCTCCCCCCCGGCACGGTGCGCGCCGGAGAAATTGCGCCTGCACTGGGCCGCCAGTTGGTTGGCTCCGCGGCGCGGCAGCGGGCACACGACATCGTTGCTCAAAACGAAGCGTTCGTCGCCGATCCGGCCGCCGCGCTTCCGCACTATCCTCTGTGGGACATGAACCGCGGTTTCGGCCCGTAGCGCGTCGCAATTGCCTTACGGACCGAGCAATCCAAAAACAGCAACGCCCGCCGATGTTCCCACGTACACCTTGCCGTTCACCACCGTCGGGGTGATGAACTTGTTTCCGTTGCCGAAACTGTCTCGCCCGTTGGCAGCCTGCCCGCTGTTATAAAGCTCATGCCCCAGGTTCGTTGAATCGTAGGCGTGCAGCACCGCGAGCGATGAAGTGCCGGATTCCACCGCCCAGACAATCCCATTTGTAGCTCCGTTGGATGAAACGGCAGGCGTTGTTCCGGGATAAGCGAACGTAGCCGCCGACTGACTCGATGGCGTTGTTGCCAACTTTGCGTTGATTATTGGAAAGGCCTTCAGCGAATCTCCCACCGCCCCATAGTAGAGCACGCCGTTGAAAAATGCCGGCGTGGAAAAAACCTGCCCGGCTAGTTGGCCGCTGATTGTCTGGTAGATGTTGCTGTTGCTTGACCCGCCAGAATTGAACTTTCCCATGTTGTCCCGGTCGGCAAGATAGATGATCGAGTCCTTGCCGGCACCCACCACCAGGTGGTGAACCGCTCCCAGCGCGTCCGCCTGGTCGGGAAGCACCACGGCCCCGCCCGATCCCAGGTCCTGGTCGGCACTGGATTCGCTCACCGTGTTATACGGCTCAAAATAGTCAGCCACCGAAAGAACGCCATTGGTTGAGAGTTCGATGAAGCCGTTCCCGTAATCGCCCATGGTCGGAAATCCGTTGACGTCAACGGTGGTGTCAAAGGTGCCGTTGGCGTCGAGAAAATAAAGGTTTGCGTCACTGTCTGCCGCCAGTCCGTCGCCAGCCATCCAGACAGAACCTTCGCTGCCATTCGGAGTCAGGTTCAGCACCTGCGTCTGCTTGTGCGTTGACTCGCTGTAGGCCATCACCCAGCCGGTATAAGGCTGGATGTCGCAATGCGAAGACCAGCCCATGTAGATGTTCCCGTTCAACAACAGCAGGGCCGCGCGCTGCTTGTACTGCTTCGCGTCGAAGACGACATTGCCGCCGGATGAGTTTTCGCCAGTTCCCGGATAGGTGGCGGCAATTTCAACCGGACTGCCTGCTGCCTGCGCGCCCAGGGCCACGTCAAGCGCGTATAGCCGCTGATGGTAAGTACCGCCGGCGTCCTTGCTCATTCCCACCGCAAAGAGGGTCCCATTTGCTCCCTGCTGGCGATCGATCACCGGTGTTGAACTAATCCCAATCTCCGGCGACACCTGGCTGCAGCCGCGGTTGTCGCTGGGAGTTTCGCCGCTGGGCAGAATCGACGTCTTCCAGACCTGCGCGCCCGTATCGGCGTCGAAGGCGTACACGCTGTCGTGTTCGGTGGCCACGTAAAGCATGTTGTGCTGCACGGTCCCCACGGCCACGTTGGCCAGGTAGAGCGGCTCGGCGTCAACCCGGCCGTCAACGGTATCGAATCCGATCTTGCCGAACTGGGTGGAATTCACATTGCTCGGCGTCAGGATGGTCTCCTGCGCGTTGAGGCCGTCGCGCGCGACATCGTCGTGGTACGTGGTCACGTCGGGCGCATGGATAGTCACAATCGCTTGCACCGTGAGATTCAGTGGCGCCGGGTGCGTCAGGCTGCCTGAAGTGCCGGTGAAGGTCACCGTCGCGGTGGCCGCCGCAGCGCTTGAAGCCGCAATGAGCGTGGTGCTTTGCGCTACACCCGGAGCCAGGGTAAGCGAAGACGGATCCGCGGTCACGCCAGCGGGCAGCCCCGTGATGGTCACCGTGACCGGCTCCAGGAAGGAGTTCACCGCAGTGGCCTTCACGCTGACCGGGGAACCCACCCCGCCAGCCTGGACGGTTAACGAAGTTGGCGTCACTGCGAGCGTAAAATCCTGCGTCGGCGGAGGAACCGATCCCGAGTTGGACACGCCCGAACAAGCAGCAAGTTCGAGGCAGATAAGTGCGCAAGCCGCGAGCGTAATCCTCCGAACAAAAATCAAGGGAAGGCTCTTGCCGCGGGCATCTTCTGCACCTGGATAGGGAAGCAAAAAGACAGGATTATGGAGACGCGGTGTCCTGATGTGCAATGGCCGACTCCGTGTTGGTCGTCCAAGACAAGCATGAGGAATCGATCAAATCTTCATCGTGAATTGCGGCGCGAAGGTGGGAAGCTCACTCGTTGGTGAGGCGCTCTGAGACAAAATAATCGATTCTACCCCCGCAAGTCCACGAGGAAATCGAACTTGAATTGGAAAGGACTGGATGGTCCGTTGGCCGCTATCAGCGCACATTCGAGCCAGTGTGCAAAGACCGATGCGATTCCGGTTAGCCTTGCCGCGCCTTCCACAGCAGGTAGAGTCCCCAGGCAGACAGCGTGCAGTTGTCGCGGATGACGCCGTCCAGCATCATCTGTTCGAACTCGGCCACGGGAACCGAGCGGACCACCAGGTCATGCTCCTCGGGGTCGGGCTCTTTTTCTACTTCTGTCAACCCGGTTGCGAGGTAGACATGCTGCCTTTGCCGCAGGAAGCCATACGCAATCCACAGGGTCCCCAGCTTGGTCATTTCGACCGCATGCAGGCCCAGCTCCTCTTTCAGTTCGCCGCGGGCAAGCTCCTCGGAGTCTTCGACTTCCATCTCCCAGCCGCCCTGGGGCAGTTCAAGCGCCCGCTCCTGGATGGTGTAGCGGAACTGCTCCACAAGCCACACGCGGCCTTGGTCGATGGGCAGGATGATCGCTCCGTCCTCCTTGTCAACCACGCCATAGATGCCCTTTTCCCCGTTGGAGCGGAGAATCTCGTCTTCGCGCACGCTCATCCAGTGGTTGCGATAGACTTCGCGGGTTGACAGCGTGGTGATGGAGTGCCTTGTATTCATTCCCCTCCTTTGCATTGAGATCACTAGCGTCAGAAAAACGCACACCCTTAAGCGCTATTTTTGCTTTGATTTGTCCCTGAACTCGTCTCACTCAGACGGCGCACTGGAAACTGACCAAATACGCGCTTCCACGCCTCCAAATTCAAAACCGCGCAGCTGGCCACAAAGCCTTTTTGCCATGGACCGCTTGGCCCTTCCAAAGGGAGGTACTTCTTCAATTCGTCTCCTCGGCTTGTCAGCATATAACTATCCAGGCTTTTCATACAAAGGAGGACAATGTAATGTACTTTTCCCCTAACTCGGCCCGAAGCGTACTCATATAGAAATGAGTCTCTGTATTTGTAAGTAAGATTGCTATTCAACACTCCAGATTGTAGATCATTCTCGAACTGACCCCTGCCTCGTGTTTGAGTCTTCGGGTTATCTGGATCCTTGATTTCAAGAAAAAATGTATCCCCTCCCCACTCAAAAATGCAGTCGACCGCCTTCATGCAATGAGTAAGCCGGTGGGTCTTTGAGTCATCAAATCGACGAGGAACAGCTTGTTCCGGAAACTCAAATTCCAGATCCCCCTCCTGAAATGTCTTCATTTTGCCAATCCCCAGATGCTTCGTTTCACTTCGTCATCGTAAATCCGATCAAGAGTCCCGGCGATGTCGTTCGGCTCAATTCCGCTGTATGTTTCACTCTCTGTCGCGGAAACCGGCCCCGTTGGCTTTCCTGCAACGGACTCCCTAAAAAGTGAAATATACTTGATTTTTGATTTCTTGTTAGTCTGTAAATCAAATTGCTTGAGCAAGACATAATTATGCGTCGTAAGAAACACCTGTACTCCGAGTTCCTGGAGCTTAAATATGACCTTCACTACCTGCTCCATCAGCGAGGGATTGAGATTCGCCTCCGGTTCATCCCAAAAGAGGATGGACCCATTCGTCAATGTTCCGTTCTGAATGAGCAACCAAACTAGCGCGAGCTTTCGTATCCCTTCGGCTAATAAGGGAAATTCAAGCTCTCCCTGGCTGTTCTTTAGGAAAAAGGTCTGACCTTTTACGATTACCTTGCCAACGATAGCATTCTCGAGCGCATCAAGGAGTGACTTCCTAACATTTCCAGTTGGTCCAGTCAGAATGGGCAAGTATGCCTTCTTGATGATATCAATGTAAATTTCCTCCACAGACCATTCCCGCTTTGCAGAGATAGCAATAAAACCAGGGGCAAGCGCCAGCATCTCTTTTGCGGGGATAAATGCGCTTATAAGTGGTCTTCGCGTCCAAGCCGAAACATTCTTCATTCGAGTGCTTTCTACCAGGGTGGCATGATTCGAGAATTCCGCACGGAGCCGTACATCATCGACACGAACGATTTCGATCTGCGCCGTAGAACTGGCTTTCTTGCGTCGAACAAGGCGACCAATCGCCCCGTTATATGGGCTGAATACATTGCGCAGCTTCACGCCGAATGGCTTGTCCCTATCCTCGCCATCTGTGATCGAGCAGGCAGCGTATAGGACCTTGAGGATATGGGTCTTGCCCGTTCCATTCACCCCGATTAATACGTTGATCCCAGAAGAAGGTTTGAGGTCGAGGTTCTCAAATGCAGTGAAGTTTTGGAGTTTGAGACTGGTTATGCGACTCATTTTCTGCCACTGCCTTTCGTTTGGCCATAATATCAGAGCGTCAACTGGCGGTTGCAGGGCATTTGCGCTCACCAGCCGATTCGGAGTTTCATTGGTAAACTCGGTTGCTCGAAGACGAAACTAGCTTATCCATCCCGCCGCCGAAACCTGCTCAACCGCCCGACGAGCGATGCCGGCCCGCTCACTCGCAACCGCACAAGGTTGCCCTCGTATTCGCGGCTGTGCACCACCATTCCCGCCTCGACGGCCGCCAGCGCAGCGCCCTCCTGTTGCGGCACCCTGAGTTCCGCCTCGATGACCGGATCGGATTGCAGAACGCGATCAATCGCCGCCAGCAGCGCGCCCATTCCCTCGCCAGTACGGGCCGATACGGCCACATCGTCACGGCTCGCCAGCCCTAGCCGCTCGTGTTCTTCCAGCAGATCGATCTTGTTCATCACCTCGATGCGCGGCTTGTCCAGGGCTTCGAGCTCTCCCAGAACCTTCTCCACCTGCGATTTCTGCTCCTCACCGTAGGTTGATGAGGCGTCGCGGACATGCAGCAGCACCTCGGCCTGTTCCACTTCTTCAAGCGTGGCGCGAAAGCTGGTGACCAGCGTGTGCGGCAGGTTGCGGATAAAGCCCACCGTGTCTGACAGCAGCACCTTGCGACGGCTGGGCAGTTCAATGGCCCGCAGTTTGGGGTCGAGCGTGGCGAACATCTTCGACGATTGAAGCACCCCGGCGCCGGTGAGACAGTTGAACAGCGTGCTCTTGCCGGCGTTGGTGTAGCCCACCAGCGCCACCGTGGGCACGGGAACCGACTCGCGGCGCTGCCGCTGCTGCTTGCGCACCCGGCGCACCGATTCCAAATCGAGCTTCAACTGGTCAATGCGGCGCTGAATCTGGCGGCGGTCGGTTTCAAGCTTGGTTTCGCCGGGACCGCGGGTGCCGATGCCGCCGCCCAGCTGGGACATGGTTTTACCCATCCCCGCCAGCCGCGGCAGCATGTATTGCAACTGCGCCAACTCCACCTGCAGTTTGCCCTCGCTGGTGCGCGCATGCCGGGCAAAGATGTCCAGAATCAGCTGGGTCCGGTCAAGCACGCGGCAAGGCAGCGCGGTTTCAAGATTGCGGA
Source organism: uncultured Acidobacteriaceae bacterium (assembly GCA_903911925.1). GTDB lineage: Bacteria > Acidobacteriota > Terriglobia > Terriglobales > Acidobacteriaceae > Telmatobacter. The sequence continues at coordinate 32,205 of CAIWFH010000078.1, read as the reverse complement.
GCTGGGTGGGCGTCAAGTCGTGATCGAACAGCACCAGGTCGGCTTCAACCGACGCGGCAACCCCTGAAATCTCTTCCACTTTGCCTGAGCCGATCAGGGTAGCCGGATCGGGCCTGTCGCGGCGCTGGATCAGCTCGGCGGCAACCATCCCGCCCGCGCTTGAAACCAACTCGCGAAATTCTGCCAGGGATTCTTCTACGTCCAAACCGGGAACAGCTTGAGCCCACAAGGCCGCGCCGGGGCGGGAAACTCCGGCATCGTGTTCGAGTTCTTGAATGCTTGATTCGAAGCCCCGGGCATCCAGGCGCGCTGCCGACGCCCTCGCAGCGCTCCCAGCAGCACGAGAGAATTTTGAGCGGGTCCCAAAATCCACCGCCACCAAGACGGCGCGCTCGAGATCCTCATCGGAACCGCTTGCCCCACCTGTCTTAAAGCCCAATCGTGACTTCTCTCCCCGTGCTATCGCGGCTCCGAAATGGATGCCGGCGTGTTGGCCACGCCCACAGGACCGGGCCCGGTACCGGTGGCTACCACCCCCGGACGATGCTCGCTGCTATGCAGCACGCTCCTGTTGCTCACCACGGTGGAAATGGCATGCTTGAAGATCAATTGCTCCTGGCTGTTGTTCTCAAGCAGCACGGAATACTTGTCAAAAGAGCGGATCTTTCCGGTAAGCTTGACGCCGCTGACCAGGTAGATCGTTATGGGGGTCTTGTCCTTGCGGACCGTGTTCAGGAACGTGTCCTGAATATTTTGTGCCGGCTTGTTCTCCATTTGCCGATCTCCCGTCTTCTTATTGATTGGTTTGGTGTTTCCCAAACGTGGGTAATCATCGAAAGAAATGAGCGGTCGCTGCTCCGGAACTCCCGGGGTCACTACGCGCCGCAATGTGACAACATTATCTGGATTTGCATCGCATTTCAACCGGGTCACGGTCATTCACTGCACCCTTGTGTCGGATTGGCTCTCAACCGCGTTGGCGGCCTCCATCTCTTTCCATTTCCGGATCCAAGTCACCTTACCGTGCTCTATGCAAATTATCCTTTCAGTCTTAAGGCAAGATTGATGCCCCGTTCGATACATGGGACGCAGCCGCATGCCTGGCTGGTACCATGATGACGTGAAAAATACAGTCTTACCCGTTCAGCCGCAAGCCAATATTGCTCAGCCTGTACCCATGCTCGACTTGAAACGCCAGTACCGCCCCCTGCACCAGGAATTGGTGGATGCGGTGGCGCATGTACTAGAGACGCAGCAGTTTATCCTTGGCGAGCAAGTGTCCGAATTTGAACAGGCAGCCGCCATCCGGCTGGGCGTTGCCCACGCTCTTGGATGCTCCTCGGGAACCGATGCGCTTTGGCTGGCATTGGCCGCCGCCGGCATTGGACCGGGCAATACTGTAGTTACCACTCCCTTCAGTTTCTTCGCCTCCGTCAGCGCCATCCTCCGCGCCGGTGCCTCGGTGTTGCTGGCCGATATTGACCCCTCCACTTTCAACCTGGACCCCACAGCGGTCGAATCGATCCTGAATCGCCCACCGGCTCAAGGTGTACGCGCCATCCTCCCCGTCCATCTTTACGGCCAGACTGCAGATTGGACGGCCTTCTCCCGCCTCGGATTACAGCATGGGCTCAAGCTGATTGAAGACGCCGCCCAGGCCTGGGGCGCCAAGTGGCAAGGCGTGAAAGCCGGAGCGCTGGGCGATGCCGCCGCCTTCAGCTTTTACCCCACCAAGAACCTGAGCGCCGCCGGCGACGCCGGCATGGTCACCACAAATTCAGATGAGGTGGCCGAGCGCGCCCGAATGCTGCGCCAGCACGGCATGCGCCGCCGCTACTACCACGACGAAATCGGCTGGAACACCCGCATGGACGGCTTCCAGGGGGCGGTCCTCTCCGTCAAGTTGAAGTACATTGACGGCTGGAACGAGGCCCGCCGGACGGTGGCCGCGCGCTACCACGCCCTGTTTGCCGCCGCAGGCCTGGCCGAAGCCGGTCCGTACCCCGCCAGGGGCGTGGTTCTACCGCATGAGGTCGCGGGTAGCCATCACGTCTGGCATCAATACGTCATCCGCGCGCCTCGCCGCGACGCGCTGCGCGAGTTCCTCGCCGCACGCAAGATCGGCTCGGAGATTTACTACCCCGTCCCGCTGCACATGCAGGACGCGCTGAAATGCCTGGGCTACAAGGAAGGCAGCTTCCCGGAAGCCGAGCGAGCCGCCCGCGAAGTGCTGGCCCTGCCCATCTTCCCGGAGATTCGCGAAGACGAGCAACAGACCGTGGTGGCGGCGATTGCGGAGTTCTTGAGCTAGCGCCTTTCCTCCACTGTTCCCTCAGTAATTACGGTTGCCATTCTGAGCCGGGTGCCCCCGGTCCCGAATTTGGGACCGGGGGCAGCACGAAATCTTGGTCGTAAAGGCCTTCAACCCGCTTCCCAATCCCCTCCGCGCCCGGTTATCATGGCGCACCATGTTCCCCTACGATCCCGCGCTCCTCGCCGCCTTACAAATCGTCCCTCAAACCGTCCCCGATGTTGTCCAGATTCTCGAGGCCATTCAGGCCGCCTGCGCCGACGGCGACGGCCTCAAGTGGTTCAACGGGCTTTACCTCCAGGTAACCCAGGCAGTACGGGAGCGCGTGAATTCAGCCGGATTTTCCAACCCCGCCTGGATCGCCGCCCTCGATGTTGAGTTTGCCGGCTTCTACTTTGCCGCCATCGCCTCTTCCCTTGCGGACCGCCCGACCCCCGGTTGCTGGCAGGCCGTCTTTGACCAGCGCAGCCAGCCCGCTATCGCCCGCATCCAATTCGCCCTGGCCGGCATGAACGCCCATATCAACCACGACCTGCCGCAAGCGGTGGTCGCCACCTGCCGCAATACGGGCATTTCACCGCAGCACGACGACACCCACTACAACGACTTCACCGCGCTCAACTCCACGCTCGACAGCCTCATTGAAGCAGCCAAGGTCGAATTGAACGTGCGCCTGCTGGGCGATGCGCTGCCGCCGGTCACCCACCTTGAAGACACGCTTGCGGCATGGAGCGTCTCCGCGGCCCGCGAAGCCGCCTGGAATAACGCCGAACTGCTTTGGCACCTCGCCGACGCCCCGCCCATCTCCTCGGCATTTCTCGATACCCTCGATGGCCTGACCGCGCTGGCCGGCAAAACCCTGCTTGTTCCCGTCCCCTAACCACAACCCACTAATCACTAACCACTAATCCCTAGTAGAATCGCCCTAAGATGAAGTGTCCTTATTGTGGCTTCGGGCAAGACCGGGTTGTGGACTCGCGCGAAAGCAAAGAGGCCGACGCCATACGGCGGCGGCGCGAGTGCGAGAAGTGCGAGCGGCGCTTTACCACCTACGAGCGCATCGACGAGATCCCCTACATGGTGGTCAAAAAAGATGGCCGCCGCGAGCGCTTCGACCGCAAAAAGGTGCTCAACGGCCTGCTGCACGCCTGCCAAAAACGCCCTGTGCCCTCAAGCAACCTCGAAGCAATCGTGGATGCCGCGGAGACCTTCCTCGTAGACGCTCCGGAGCGCGAGCGCTCCACGGCCGAGATCGGCGAACTGATCATGCAGCACCTTAAAGGACTGGACACGGTGGCCTACATCCGTTTCGCGTCGGTCTACCGCGACTTCAAGGATGTGCGCGAGTTCAAGGAAGAACTGGAAGGGCTGCTCGGCAGCCGCAAGGGGAAGAAATAATGGCGGAAACGAAGACCCACAAAGTAACCCTCATTCCCGGCGATGGCATTGGCCCCGAGGTCACGCAGGTTGTCGTTCGCATCCTCGAAGCGACCGGCGTTAAATTCGAGTGGGAGCGCTTTGCCGCCGGCGCCGAGGCATTCGAAATCTTTGGTGAGTACATTCCCGCCGCGCTCTACGAATCCATTGAGCGCAACCGCGTCGCCTTGAAGGGCCCTGTGACCACGCCCATTGGCGGCGGATTCAAGAGCATCAACGTCACCCTGCGCAAGAAGTTTGAGCTCTTCGCCAACTTCCGCCCCATCAAGAATCTGCCCGGCCTCAAGACGCACTGGCCCGGCGTTGACCTGATCATCGTCCGCGAAAACACCGAGGGCGAGTACGTCGGCCTTGAGCACGAAGTGGTCCCCGGCGTAGTCGAGGCCATCAAAGTCATCACCGAGAAGGGCTCCACGCGCATCGCCAAATTCGCTTTCGAGTACGCGCGCAAGCACGGCCGCAAGAAAATTCACTCCATCCACAAGGCCAACATCATGAAGCTGTCTGATGGATTATTTTTGCGCTGCGCCCGCAAAGTGGCCGAGGGATTTCCCGACATCGTTTACGGCGAGCACATCATCGACAACACCTGCATGCAGTTGGTGATGAATCCCTTCCAGTACGACACGCTGCTGCTTGAAAATCTCTATGGCGACATTGTCAGCGACCTCTGCGCGGGCCTGGTGGGCGGCCTCGGCCTGGTTCCCGGCGCAAACCTGGGCCTGGAGTGCGCCATCTTCGAAGCCGTGCATGGTTCGGCCCCCGACATCGCCGGCAAAGACCTGGCCAACCCCACTGCCCTGTTGCAATCGGCCGTGCTGATGCTTCGCCACCTTGACGAGATGGCCGCGGCCGACCGCGTGCACAAGGCCTTGGAGACCGTTTACGCTGACGGCAAAACGCTCACCCGCGACGTCGGCGGTACCGCCGGCACCACGCAGTTTGCCGATGCTGTGCTGGCAGCTATGGGATAACAGACTCCGCGGTCGCTTTGAAAGGGCGCGGCTTGAGCCGCGCAGCAATCGATGCAAGTCCAGCCGGGCTTTAGCCCCTGAGGGAATGCGGAATCAAGGATGTGTTCAGAGACCTCCACGAAAGGAACCGCTTAAATGCACTACCTCATGTTTTACGAATTCGGCGATGACTACCTCGCAAGGCGGCCCGAGTTTCGGTCGGAACACCTGGCATTGGCCTGGCAGGCAAGCGAGCGCGGCGAACTTGTTCTGGGCGGCGCTTTGGCCAATCCTGTAGACGGCGCCGTCGTTCTGTTCAAGGGCGACTCCCCCGAAGTTGCCGAGAAGTTCGCCCGTGCGGACCCCTATGTGATCAACGGAATCGTGAAGCGGTGGTACGTGCGCGAATGGACGACGGTCGCTGGACCAGACGCCACCAACCCCGTCAGACCGAACGCCGCTGGGTGACCCCGGCCAGGTTGTGCAACACACGTTTGTGCCTGGCGCGGCCAACGAAGAATAGTGATCAGCTTGCGGAAAAACTCATCCGGAGTTGCACGAAGTGTCAGGGCACGACTTCAGTCGTGCCGTAAGTGCCCTGGAACCACTGAGGGCTTCAGCCCCTGCGGTTACTTTTGTCGGCTTGGATCAAATTCTGGCCTTTTTCCGCAGCCTCCGATGGTTCCGACTATCGAGCAAATCCGGAGTCGCAACAAAAATCTTTGCGGCACTTTGCAGAGAATTACCCGCCCTTGGAGCACAATCGTTTTATAGGCTTCTCAAACACCTCGCGCTCGAAACCTGTGGATTCGCCTCTGGTTCGATGAATCGCGTCCTCACCGCAAGAAAAGAAGCTGTGACGCCCGTAACCCCTTTGTCATGAGGATCCTGCGGCAAAGTTCAGTAGAATCAAGAATTTGGAGCGAGGGCCACCGCGCATCGTATTGAAACCAAGGATTTTGCCCGCAGAATAGGGGGAGGGGGAGGGGGAGGGGTGGATGCTGAATCGGGGGAACAGGCCAGCACACCCCTGAAGCCTCATGTACGCCGCGTTTGCTCGGCGCCCCGGGTCCAGATCGTCAGACCCGGGAAACAAGCAGAATGATATCGCTCTACGCCCCAACCTTTGCTGCGTCGAAGTTGTTATCAAGCGCCGCAATCTTCGGCAGCCACTCCTTGTATTGCGCCAGTGAGAAAGCCGGTGTGCCCAGCAGGTAGTGGTTCACATATCTCTTGCCGCCTGCCGTCCACTCCATGAGCCAAAGCTTCTTGTCCGAGTGGAAAACAGCGAGTTTGCCCACCTCGACGTTTTCATTCGCCTTTGACTTGTAGTCGCCTTCGAGCAGGGTCTCTCCTGAGTCTGCGTCCCAAATCTTGTAGTGGCCGCTCGCATCCTGGCAGGAGTCGTTCCCCATTACCACGCGCACGAACCAATCCTGCGGCTCATCCACCATGAGGCATGTTGGCTGCTGCACGCGCCTCACATAGTGATAGCCCAGCTTCTTGTTGTAGTAGTAATCCACCAGCGACGCATTCAGATTCGGCCAGCCATCAATCACGTTCCACCACAGCGCGCCGGTCGAGTGCCACTTCTTCAGCCGAGTCATCTCCACAACAAACTTGAATGCCTCAGCCTGGTCAATCTGCGTGGCGACGATAAAGTCCTCAAGGTTGCCAGGGAGCGTTCCAAAAAACTCTTTACCCTCATCGGCAAGCACGATGTTCTGATACGGCAATCCAATCGGGCTGGTGGAGTGCAGAATCCATTGCGCATTGTCTTTCCATGGCCACAGGTGCTTCTCGTCGATGAACCGCTTGAGCGATGAGAGCCCCGGGCATCCATTGAAGCCGATCTCGCTCAGGAAATGCGCCGCGTGATTCTGGTAATACGAGCTCTTGAAGTAATCCCTGGCTCCCCAAAGATGCGTCTCCGGCAAGAGATCGAGATTTTTCGTGGCAATCGCTTCCGGCGCCATGTACGGAGAACTCGGCAAGTAAGGCCGATACGGATCGCACTGGAAAACGATTTGCGGCAGCAATTCGCGCGTGAGCGTGTTGTGCGCCGGGTCAAATCCGGAGAAGTAGTAAGACTGGTCACACTCGTTGTCGCCGCTCCAAACAGCCAGCGAAGGATGGTTGCGCAGCTTTCTTACCACGGCAACCGCTTCCTTCCGGATAACATCCTGGAATTCGGGCGTCACAGGATAGATGGCGCAGGCCATGGCAAAATCCTGCCACACCATGATGCCGCTGCGATCGCAGATGTCGAAGAACGCGTCATCTTCGTAAACGCCACCGCCCCAGCTGCGCAGCATGTTGCACTGCAAATCAGAGAACAGCGCCAGCATCTGCTCATAACGCGCACGGTCGCGGCTGTGGAAGGCGTCGGCGGGCACCCAGGCCGAGCCCTTCACCAGTATCGGAACTCCGTTCACCTTGAAGAGAAATTGTCCCGGCTTGTCAGGGCTCGTGGTTTCGGTGCGAATCAACTCCATTTTGCGAATGCCGATCGTGTCTTCGCGCGATGCCAGCACCCTATCGCCTTGCAGCAGTTGCGTGGTCACCTTGTAGAGATTGGCTTCGCCGTACCCCCTCGGCCACCAGAGTTTTGGATTCGGCACCGAAATCTCAAATCGCCCGGCAGTGAATTCCATCTTGTGAAGGCGAGAGAAGGTTGAGCCCCCGCACTCGCCTTGCACTCTCAGGCGCAGTTCTGGGATCAGAGTCAAGTCGGTAGTTACATCAAACGAAACCGTAAGCCTCGCGCTTTCTTCTGAGGCAGCAACAGTTGCGAAATATATCTCGGGAATTTCATGCGCGGCGTGGACAATCAACTCCACCGAGCGCCACAAGCCTGCCGACACGGCGCGCGGCATAATGTCCCATCCCCAACTATGCGCCGGCTTGCGGATCCAAATGCTCTCCTGGGTAGAACTGCTATCGCTCGTGTTTGCAGGTTCGTAAACTTTCCCGGCCGCCTCAATTACAGCGGATCTTAGCCGGATGGTTAGTTGATTCGGCGCATTGGCACTTAGCTTGTCAGTAACATCGAAGCAGTGCTCGATAAGTGCGTTCTCTGACTCGCCTATCTTTACGCCATTGAACCAATAAGTGGCCAGGCAGTCCACTCCGTGAAGGCAAAGTTCGACCCGGCGGCCTGCTAAATCTTTCGGTGTAGGAAACTCCCGCTGATACCACCACTCGTACAACTCGTAAGGCTTCAGCTTTGTAATGTTCTCGCCGAAGAGCAGATCGGCAGGCAATTCGCCTGTCCGCGACAGTTCCAGCGGCGCATCTCCCGGAACCGTCGCATCGATGGCGGTCAGTCCAGCCGTCTTGAGTTGCCGAGGCTCGGTGATGTTGTGTTTCCCCTGCGGAAAATGGAACATCTTCCAGTTGCCGTCGAGGCTAACGCGGGTTGCCGCGGCAACTTGCTTGTCGCCGGCCGAAGGCAACTGGCTCGCTGCCTGATCGAATGGCGAAGAGGCGCCCAAAGCAGGGATGCCGTTCAGGAGTATGGCGGCTGTTCCAAGACTGGATTTGGCGATGAACTTGCGCCGCGACAGATTCAGTGCGTCCTTGATGGCTGTGTCTTTCACGAGGGGACTTCTCCTTTGGCAAAAACCTCAGCGCGTTAAGCCCGGCATCGGCGCAACCGCTTTTGGTGAAGTATCTTGGGTGCTCTCCGGTTCCGCGTCAGTATACCCCTGTCCGCCACCAAAAATACCCTCCCCGCAGGCGGCCCGGAATTTGGTTCGGCGAGCCTCCCCTCCTGTACACTGGAGTGTTTATGACGATAAAAACCAAATATCCCATCGGCATCCTGGGCGCCACCGGAATGGTCGGCCAGAGATACATCCAGTTGCTTGAGAACCACCCGTGGTTTGAGGTGGCCTGGCTGGCTGCCAGCGATCGGTCCAGCGGCAAATCGTACGGCGAGGCTGCCAAGTGGCGGCTGGATACTCCTCTACCCGACCGCATTGCCAAAATGACCGTGGCCGAAGCAGACCCCAACGGCGCGCCCAAAATCATCTTTGCCTCGATCGATGCGGCCATCGCCCGCGAGATGGAGCCCCGTTTTGCCGATGCAGGCTGCGCGGTGCTGTCGAACTCCAGCGCCTTCCGCATGACTCCCAACGTGCCGCTGGTGATTCCCGAGGTGAACGCCGACCACCTGCACATGATCGAGGAGCAGCCTTCGCGCAAGCAGACGGGTGGCTACATGGTCACCAACCCGAACTGCTCCACCATCGGCCTGGTGATGGCGCTCAAGCCGATCGAAGAGCGCTTTGGCATTGAGCAGATTTTTGTCTCGACCATGCAGGCAGTCAGTGGCGCGGGCTATCCCGGCGTCGCCTCCATGGACATCCTGGGCAACGTGGTTCCCTATATCGGCAGCGAAGAAGAAAAGATGGAAGCCGAGACCCTGAAACTGCTCGGCAAGCTGGAAGGCCACGATGTTACGCCGCTGAACGCCCGCATCACTGCCCACTGCAACCGCGTCGCGGTTGAAGACGGCCACACGGAGTGCGTCTCAATCAAGCTGGCCAAGCCGGCCACGCGCGAACAGATTCTGGCTGCCTGGGCGGAGTTTCGTCCTCTGGCCGGCAAAGACTTGCCCACCGCACCCGCTCAGCCGGTGCAGTTTGCGCCGCAGCCGGACCGTCCTCAGCCGCGCCTTGACCGCAATCGCGACAACGGAATGGCTGTAACCGTTGGCCGCCTGCGGCCCTGCGGCTTGCTGGACTGGAAGTTTGTAGCCCTCTCGCACAACACAGTCCGCGGCGCCGCCGGCGCCACCATCCTCAACGCCGAATTGCTGGCCAGCCTGGGCAAACTTGAAATGGGAAGACGCGCATGAGCCTGGTCGTAATGAAGTTTGGCGGAACGTCGGTGGAAGATACCGCGGCGATAGGCCGCACCGCGGCCATTGTGGCCGGGCGTGTGGCTCTCGGCAAGCAGCCCGTGGTGGTGGTAAGCGCCATGGCCAAGGTGACTGACCAGTTACTGCGTGCAGCCGCCGCCGCATCGGTCGGGGATCGCACCGGCGCGCTTGCCATCAGTTCGCGGCTCAGGGCGCGACACCGCGACACCGCTGCGGAGTTGGTAAAGAACTCCGCCGACGCGGTTGCGCTTATCAACTTCATCGACCAGAAGTTCGACTCGCTCGACGAGGTTCTGCGCGGCCTTTCGGCCATCCTTGAACTTACTCCGCGCATCTCCGATCTCATCGTCAGCTATGGCGAGCGAATCTCCAGCCGCATTGTGGCCGCTGCCTTTTGCGAGCGCGGCGTCGCCGCGACGCATGTTGACGCGCGCGAAGTCATCGTCACCGACTCGCAGTTTCAAAAGGCCGCGCCGCTGGATGAGCACATCGACAAGCGCGCGGCAGAAAAATTGCTCCCTCTTATCGCGCAAGGCAAAGTGCCGGTGATGGGCGGCTTTATCGCCTCCAACGAGGCCGGCATCACCACCACGCTGGGCCGCGGCGGCTCCGACTTTACAGGCGCTTTGATAGGCGGCGCGTTGAACGCGGAAGCCATCGAGATATGGACCGATGTAGATGGCATCATGACCAGCGATCCGCGCGTCTGTCCCGATGCGCTGCGCGTCAAGGTCATCAGCTTTGAAGAAGCGGCAGAACTGGCTTACTTCGGCGCCAAGGTACTGCACCCGGCCACTATCCTGCCTGCGGTCAAGAAAAACATTCCAGTGCTGGTGCTCAATAGCCGCAACGCCGCCTGCGAGGGAACACGCATCACATCCCTCGCGCCCCGCTGCAAGAGCCCCTTCAAATCCATCGCCGTGAAAAAGAAGCTTAGCATCATCGACGTGGTGGCCAGCCGCATGCTGATGACCCACGGCTACATGAAAGAAATATTCACCATCTTCGACAAGCACCATTGCGCCGTGGACATGGTTTCAACCAGCGAGGTCTCGGTCTCGCTTACCGTCGACTCCAACGACAATCTTCCCGCCATCGCCGCCGACCTGAGCCAACTGGCCGATGTGAAATACGAGGGCCACAAGGCACTGGTCTGCATGGTAGGCGACGACATTCGCGGCCAGAGCGGCATGGCGGCGCAGGTCTTCGGCGCCATCAAGCACATCAACGTGAGGATGATTTCGCAGGGCGCCAGCGAGATCAACATGTCGTTCATGATTGACGAAGACGACGCGGACGAAGCGGTGCGCTCGCTCCACGCCGTATTCTTCAATGACCCCGATCCCACGATCTTCGACGTCGACGCGCGGAAAGAAGTTCGTAGTTCGTAGTTCACAGTTCGTCGTTCACAGTTTGGTATTCACTTTGAGCGGCTGTGAACTATCAACTTAGAACTTTGAACTGCTCCGGAGGAACCCATGCTCTTCCTGATCCTTGGCAAAGGAAAAACCGGCAGTCTTGTCGCCGAGGTAGCTCGCGAGCGCGGCCATATAGTCCGCGCGCTCGATATCCTTGAGAACGAGCACGCCTCCGCGCTCACCGCGCCCTCCCTGGCCGGCGTTGACGCAGTCATCGATTTCACTGCCCCCGAAGCCGCGGTCGAAAACATCCGCGCTGTGCTGGCCCTCGGCGGCCGCATCGTTGTCGGCACCACCGGCTGGTACGCGCATCTCGACGAAATAAAGGCAAAGGCGCGCCACGGCGGAGCACTGCTTTATGGCACCAACTTCTCCATGGGCGTACAAAAACTCTTCCGCCTCACTGCCGACCTGGCGAAACTCGAAGGCTACACCTTCTCCATCTCCGAGACCCACCACGTAACCAAGCTCGATGCGCCGTCGGGCACGGCAATCACCTTGCAGGAAATCATCCAGTCCGTGCAACCGGGAGCAAAGGTGGAGATCACCTCGCACCGCATTGCCGACGCCAAGGGCGAGCATGTTGTCACCGCATCCAGCGAAACCGACACCCTTGAGATCCGCCACGATGCCCACAGCCGCCGCGGCTTTGCCCTGGGCGCGGTCCGCGGCGCCGAGTGGCTCGCCGGCAAATCAGGCGTCTGGGACTTCAGGGAAATCTGCGACCAGTTATAGGCAAGCGGCTTGTGTACTTCTTACGCATGCCGGCTAAAAAATACGCCACTTGTGCGCGCTTTCCGGCGCGCAACATCGCTCCCGGATTCGCCAACAGCCTTCGTTCCAACGCCTTATCTGTTTGGCATCCTTCCTGCTAGCGCTCATGACGGAATAATCGCTGTCAAAATGAGCGACCTCAATGCAAGTACAGAAGCAGATATGGCTGGAAGGGCATTCTGCTGCTGAATAGGCATCGGGCGCGGAGATTCCTGGGGCGTGTGGAGCCGGGCCATCAACCGGTGAACCAGGCGGCCCTGCCAAGCGCTCCTTAAACCCGGCAGAAGAGAAGGATGTGTCGATGATTTGGAAAATCGTTTCATTTGGTCTGATATTGTGGTTTGTCCAATCCATGCTTCATCTCACCGCAGCCATGACTCTGCTTGTGGGCATTGTTGCCCTGACGGCCCTGGTGGCCAGGGAGATCATGTCGTCGCACAGGATGGAAGGCGCTGCGCGCAAGTCAAAGCGATGGGAAGGAGCCGGCGAGTCCCTCTAAAGTGCCGCGCTCAAAGGCGCCCCTGCTGCGCTCCCTTTGCGGGATGTGCAAGGCCAGGTCAGCATTGCCTTACCCTGCCGCACCCCGCGCGTTATACACTTTTCTGTGATGGAAACCATTGGATGCGGTACTGCAATCGTTACGCCCTTCAGGGCGGATGGCTCGTTGGACGAATCGGCTCTCCGGACGCACGTGAACTGGCAAATCGAGTCGGGTATCGACTTCCTGGTTGCCTGCGGGTCAACCGGCGAAGCAGCCACGCTGGACGAAGAAGAGTGGCTAACGGCAGTTCATATCGTCGTTGAAGAAGCGGCTGGCCGGGTTCCCGTTTGGGCCGGATGCACACACAACTCCACCCGTACGCTGGTGCGCCAGGCAAGCCAGTTGCGGCGCATTCACGGCCTTAGCGCGGTGCTGTCGGCCAATCCTTATTACAACAAACCCTCGCAGGAGGGGCAGTTTCAGCATTTCATGGCGCTGGCCAGGGCGGTTGACCCGCTTCCCATCACCATCTACAACATCCCCGGCCGCACGGGCATCAACCTCGCCCCGGAGACGGTGGCTCGGCTGGCTGCAGCTGCGCCCAACATCCAAGCCATCAAGGAATCCAGCGGCAAGCTGCCCCAGATTGCCGAACTGGTTCACATTCTGCCCCGCAGCTTCAAAATCTTCTCGGGCGACGACAACATGGCGCTCGCCTCCATTGGCGTGGGAGCGCACGGGCTCATCAGCGTGGCCGCCAACGAGATTCCAGCCGAAATGGGCCGCATGATCCGTTCCGCTCTCGACGGAAGCTGGGCTGAGGCGCGCGAACTCGAGCGCCGTTACAGCCGGCTGATCGACGCCAACTTCTGGGATTCGAATCCATGCCCGGTAAAGACGGTGCTCAACCTGATGGGCCGATGCACGGATCACGTCCGCCTGCCGCTGGTTCCCCCCTCCGCCGCGATCCGCGCAAAGTTGGAGCGCCTGGCAGGCGAATTGGGCCTCCTGAAGCACGTCCTTCCGCCAGCCGGATTCCGGCCAGAGGTGTTCTAACCAGGGGGCGTGTCAAGAAACCGCTGAGCGCATTTCAAGTATCCGCTTTGTGTCAGGGCATGACTTCAGTCGTGCCGAAAACGGATGGAAGAACAAGGGGTTTTAACCCCTGCGGCGTCCCAACTCGGATGCGGCCGTCATCTTTCAAACAGACTCCAGGCAAGCGCGCCCTGAAGGACGGTTGGGGAGAACAACCTACCTCTGCAGCGCTTCAGAGCAGGTCGGCAAGCGGCGGGAACGTAAGCAGCAGGCTCAAGACCAGCAGCGCAAGCGCCGCTGCGCTCACAAGCCCCAAGGCAACAGTCCGCGCCCGCCAGCGTCGATCCAGGATCAGCCAGACGGCGAGCCAGACAAGAACCGCGACCGTTGTAACGCCTGAGAGGGGACCAGTCGGCTTGTAGAAAGCCAGCAGGCTCTTGATCGCCGGCAGCTTGTCCGCAACGATAGCCAGAATCGACAGCGCGAAAGACCCAATTCCCGCAGACAGCACCGCCGCCGCTCCCGGACCATTCGGCAAAGTCGCTTGTGGGCGAGGAATGACAGGTCCGCCTGGATTCATCGGGGTTCTCCCTGGGAGAGGCGAATGACGGCCCCGCCCTCGACCGGCGCGTGCTTATCGAGCATGGCGCCAAAGAAACCGGCGATGCCCGCGGCCAGAAATGCAACCACTGTAAAGCACAGGACAGCGCTGCGAAGCTGCGGGTGACTTCTCAGATCGCGACCGTACTTGATTGATACGGCGGCCGCCATGGTTGCCGCGATCGGCGTTAGCCAGCCAACGTGCTCCTTCCATTCCATTCCAATTGAGTGCCATGCGCTGGTGGCGGGATTCGACTGCAACAGTCTCTGCGGGAAACCGGCCAGATTCGCAACCCCCACAGGCGGGACTGCGCGATACCAGGGATAGATGAGGTAAGTGCCGGTGAGAACGGTGAGCCAAGCCAGCACGGCCATGGTAACCAGATATATCTTGAGAAACTTCTCGTCGTCCGGGCCGACCGACGCCTGCCCCCGGTTTCCGTAGCGACGCCGTAACTCCACAATCGCCCCGGAAAACGCCAGCAGGTAAAGTGCGCCGAAGCCCATGCCGTGCAACAGGGTCAGAAGCCCGCGCGTTGTGAATTCCATTGGTAGATTTCTCCACTTTATCGTCGATCCGAAAATCGGCAGAAAATCAGAAACCGTTCCTGACCGGACGCATTGAAAGGAACGCGTCGCCGGTTGGCTTCTTGTCGTCTTTTCCCCACGTCCAGTAGATGCCCAGGTAGCCGTAGTTTTCCGTCTGTCCCGCGATGGAGTGGCCGTAGGCAAAGAGCAGCTGGTGGTCGGGATTCTTGAAGTGGTAGTAGCCGCCGGCATCGAGCATTGTTGAAGCCTGCGTCTGTGCCGGAGCCGCACCTTCCCCCGCATGAGCAAAGACCTCCGCCGCCAGTTCAAGCCGTTTGCCGAACCCCCGCTTCAGCAGAAATCCTCCATACGGAAAGTTGCGAAAATCGGTTTGCGGCACAACCTGGTAACCGGCGCCGCCGTCCGCAGTCCAGTGCCCCCAGTTCTTCTGCACCCAGAGCGGGAGTTTGTACCAAACCTTTCCAATGCCGAGCCCCTTGGAATCGTCCCCGGTGGGCATCTCTAACATGGTGAAGCTGCCAATCTGGGGAATGTGTTTCGTCTCTTTGATAAACGCGATCTTGACGCCCAGTTCCATATCCGTCAATCCGAAAGCGCTGGGTCCGGTTCCAGATGGAAGATAAACGGGATTGTTCATTGGATGGATGCTGCCCAGCGGCAGTACCCCGTGTACCTGAACCCGCGGAACAGCGCCCCAGTTGAACTCGATGGCCGGGCCTGTTGAATCAACTTCGACTGGCGTGCCATCCGTGGCGCCAAAAATATAGAACTCGTAGTGATGCAGGTCGACAGGCACCGGATCGTCGGTTTGAAAAGGAGGCCCTTGCGCCCACAGGCGGGCAGCCGCAAACAACAGCAGCAGCAACAGCATCGGACGTGGCCAGCACACGGGCCGTTTCATGCAGACTCCTTGGGGGAAGTTAAACGGGCCCTGCGCCGGTAAAGGCCGCATCTGAAAAAAACGCGCACTCATTTGAAGGGCATACTGCAGGCGAAGCTCTTCTGGTTTGGATGCCGCCTCTGCCAGCGCGGTTTCTCTTTCTGCCGGATTCCCGATAATCCTTGACCCGGCCCACCGTGCGGCGTAATCATTGTGCCGCGAATCCCTTCCACTTCATGAGGTTTTTATGCGAATTCTGTGTAGATTTGTCGCACTTGGAGCGATCCTGCTTCTAAGCTCCAACGCCTTTGCCCAGACTGGCAAAGCAAGCGCAAAACCCTCCGGCTTTGTCACCCGCTCCAGATCGCGGCTGGTGCTCAATGGCAAGCCGTTCCGCTTTGCCGGCGCCAACCTCGACAACGTGAACCTGGCCAGCAACCGTTACAGCCTGGTCATCTCCATCACGGGGAAAATCGACGCGTACTATCCCTCCCACTGGGCCATCGACGACGCATTCGAGACGCTGCACAAAATGGGCGGCACCGTTGCGCGGGTCTACTCGGCCGGCACCCAGGGCAGTCCCCTCGCCATTGAGCCAGAGCTTGGCGTCTTCAACGAAGACGCCCTCAAACAGCTTGACTACATAGTCAAGTCGGCCGGCGATCATGGTATCCGTCTGGACCTTTGTCTTGTGAGCCAGCAGGATTACTACGTAGGCGGCAGGGATGTCTTCTCGCATTGGAGAAACGGGGCCAATTTCTTTGAAGAGCCCGTCGTTTCCGATTTCGAGCAATTCATTCATAAGGTCCTGACCCGCGTAAACAGCTACACAGGCGTGGCCTACAAGGACGAGCCGGCCATCCTGGGATGGGAGACAGATAATGAAATCCGCGATTCACCGGTTGCGTGGGAGAACAGAATCTGTTCCTACATCAAGAAGGTCGATCCGAATCACCTGGTGATCAATGGAAATGACGGAGAGGGTCGCATGACCACTCCGCAGCAGCTTGCCGAACCGGATGCCGACATATTCGTCAAGCACTATTACGAGCACTGGAAGATGCCATGGAAACTGGCCGCTGATGCCGCCGCGGTCGCAAAAGCGGGCAAGGTCTTCATGGTCGAAGAGTTTGGATGGGACAGGTCAAACACCAACGTGGCCGATTTGACCGCGCACCTGGCTGCTGTTGAAAAGAATCCCGATGTGGCCGGCGACATGTACTGGGCCTTGCGCGCGCACATTGAACCGGGCAAGCTCTTCCCCATTCCGGGTGAAGGCGGCGAGTGGTGGGCGCTTTATTTTGATGGTCTGTATACCGGCGAAAATGCTGCCGCCGACATGCATCAGCGCGCGCTCGTCCTGCAGGCTCATGCGCGTAGAATGGCGGGCCCTCAGTAGTTCGCCTTTGAATTCCAGATTCTTCTGCGAGGTAGATGTGCGATTCATATCCAGAACACTTGCCCTTTGCGCGATAGCGATTCTTTGTTTGAACCTTTCAGCCCAAATAGGCAGCGCGCCTCCGACGACATCTGACACGGCAGCAAGCACGCGGATCACTGGCGGCTTTGTCACGCGTTCCGGATCGCGGCTGATGCTCAACGGCAAGCCGTTCCGCTTTGCCGGCGCCAACCTCGACAACCTGAACCTGGCCAGCAACCGTTACAGCCTGATCGTCTCCATCACTGGGAAGATTGACGCATACTATCCCTCGCATTGGGCTATCGACGATGCGTTTGAAACCCTGCACAAAATGGGCGGCACCGTGGCGCGCGTTTACTCGGCCGGCACCCAGGGCAGCCCGCTGGCCATTGAACCGGAACTCGGCGTCTTCAATGAGGATGCCTTCAAGCAGCTTGACTACGTCATCAAATCGGCCGCCGATCACCGCATTCGGCTCGACCTTTGTCTTGTCAGCCAGCAGGATTTTTACGTAGGCGGCCGCGATGTCTTCTCGCACTGGAGAGGCAATATGAACTTCTTCGAAGAACCGGTGGTCTCCGACTTCGAGCAGTTCATCGAGGAGGTTGTGACGCGCAGGAACAGCATCACGGGCGTGGCTTACAAAGACGACCCGACGATTCTCGCGTGGGAGACGAACAACGAGATCTCCGACTCGCCGGTGGCGTGGGAAAGCCACATCGTCTCGTACATCAAGAAGCTCGACCCGAACCACCTGGTGATTAACGGCAACAATGCTTACCACGGAAACCTTACTCCCGAAAGGCTCGCCGAAAAGGACGCCGACATTTACGTCGCCCACTACTACGAGCACTGGACCGAAACCTGGAACATCGCTACCGACGCGGGAGCAGTCACAAAAGCAGGCAAGGTCTTCATCGTCGAAGAGTTCGGGTGGGACCGCTCTAACTGCACGGTTGCGGAACTGAAACAGCACCTTGGCCAGGTGGAAAAGAACCCCGATGTGGCCGGCGACATGTTCTGGGCCTTGCGCGCGCGCCAGGAGCCCGGCAAGCTGTTTCCTGTTCCCGGCGAAGGCGGCGAGTGGTGGGCGCTCTATTATGATGGCCTCTACACCGGCGAGAACTCCGCCGAGGACATGCACGCCCGGGCATTGATTCTTGAAAACCACATCAAAAAGATGACCGCAGCCCGTTGATGGACCGGCGTCGAGTTGATCTCTGAAACCAGAAGAGCTTGCCCGTGAATTGCGGGCAAGCTCTTTGAACTTGGAGCGATGAAGTCGAGCTACTTTTTCTTTTTCTTTTCGACCGGCTTATCCATCGCCGGCTTCCAATTGGAGCCCGGCCTGGCTACTGCGTACATTTCCGTCCCGATCTGGTCGAAGAGCCCTTGAGGGTCCTTCCCCACTGCGTAAAGATCGAAGTGCGTGCGGTCGGGCAGATAGGTGAAATGCGGATCGGCGCCTAATCTCCCAAGCACCGCCTCAAATTTGTGCGCGGCGCCGTCAAGATAAAACGTGTCGGCGGTGCCCACGATAAGGTGGATGCGCCCTTTGAGATCGGCGCCGCGCTCAGCCCAGTGCGCTTCAGTCAGATGGGCCAGGTCGTAATGGTCGCGCCAATAAGAAACCACATATGAATTGACGTTGCCCGTTTTGCGATCAAACAACGGCTCCGGGGCGCCGTTTGCGCCCTTGGGCGAGAAGACCCATTCGAACGAAGCGATCTGTCCCCCGTACGGACCGAGCACCTCTTCCAGCCTCGCCAGTTGCTCCATGGTCGCAACCACCTTGCCTTTGTCGCGAAAGATCGGGGCCGCGGATCCGTCGGGCTTGCGGTAGAAATTCGCATTCTGCGCGTAGAGGTCTACCGTACTGAACACATGAAAATCGCTCGGGTCGGGCGAAGTGGACCAGGTTCCGCCGAAGATCTGCGGATAGTTCACTTGCAACTGCAGCGTGGCCCAACCGCCGCTGGAGTGGCCGTTGAGCAGACGGCTCGCAGGGCGCGCATCCATGCGATACTTGCCTTCGAGATAGGGAATGAACTCGCCCGTCAGCGCCGCTCCCCAGGGGCCATTGTTCACCGAATCGGCAAACTCGTGCGTGCCCTGCGGAACGGACTCGTCCAGCATCACCCAGATCATGGGCGGCATCCTGCGGTCTTTCATGCGCTCGTAGAGCCGCAGGCCGGTGATCATGGCCCCGTCGATTCCGCCCCCAAAGCCATGCGTCCAATAGACGGTTGGGTACGTTTCCGGTGCGTCTTCCACGTATCCCGGCGGCTGGATGACCCAGGCCCTGATCTTGACCGGGTGGCCCCAGAACCGGCTCAGGAGCGGACTCTCGAACTCTTCGAGTTGGGCAACTGGAGGGTTTGCCTCGGCACGGACTCCGGCCATCGCGGCCACGCGTTTGGGGTCTTGTTGCGGATGTTGATCCAGCGTCAACACCGGCTCAGCGCCTGCGCCCGGCGTCCAATGGGTCAGCGCGACCACACCGCTTATCCAATCCTGCGGCGAGCGTTCGCTGTACCCGTACGTGTGGTCAACATCCAGCACCGCCTGCGCTTCGTAGGTTCCTGCGGACAGGGCTGCAAAGGCCTTCGGGAATGCCATTTGATCGGCATCCACTTCCACTGAGGCGCCGGGCGCAAGATTCCGCACTTCGCTGGCCGCAACCCAGGTGTCCTGCAGATGAATCTCGCTGGTGCTCACTTCCTTGTCGCCCGAACCCTGCTTCAGGAAGATCAGCAGCCGGCCGCTCAGGGGAGCGCCGACGGACGGCGCGGCCTGCACGCGGAAGAAAACGTGGGTCTGCGCCGCGGACGCGGTCTGGGCCGCCACCAACCGGCCGGTGAGAACCAGCGCCGCAATCAACTGAAAGAACGCCGCGCATCGCATAAAACTGTGAACCCGTTGATTCCGCATTCCCCGGCCTCCGCCGCAAGGGGGTATGAACTACCGCCGCCGGCGAAGCCTGTTTTCAGGATCGCCGGCGGCTCGTACTCGCAGTTTGATGCAGAACAGAAGTCTATCAGCCGGCCAGCGCCTTTTTCACCAGTTCGCTGACCGCGCGGCCTTCCGCGCGCGCGTCGGCTGCCTGCAACCTGGCCTGCACGGCTTTCATCACCAAGCCCATCTCCTTGGGAGTGGGCTTCTGGCCGCTGGCGGCGGCTACCTCGGCCACGGCATCAGCCACCAGGGCGGCCAGGCCGGCTTCGTCCAAAGCCTTGGGCAAAAACTCCTCAATCACGACAATCTCGGCGGCTTCCTTCGCCGCAAGCTCTGGCCGGTTGCCCTTGGTGAACTGCTCGATAGAATCGCGGCGCTGCTTAATCATGGTGGCCAGCGCCTGCTCGCTCTCGGCCGGAGTCAGCGGTTCGCGTTTCTCAATGGCCTTGTTCTTGAGGGCGTTCTTGATAAGGCGCAGGGTGGTAGTGCGCTCGGCATCGTGCGCCTTCAAGGCTACGATTACTTTCTGGCTGATAATGGCTTCCAATGCGCCTGCGTCCATGGGTGTTCCTTTCAAGTTTTGAACTTCAACTAAGTAATTGATGCAGTTTGGGTTTGTGGCATCCGCGGTCTTATTTGCGACCATGCGGCTGAAAAATCGGCCAAAGGAGAATTGTACCGATTTTGGGACAGTGGCGGACGGATTCGGGCTTTGTACCGGAATTTGAGACCCACAGTTATCACACAAACCATAGATATGTGTATTATGTGATTACAGCCGCTTAATCAGGTCTTGATCTGGCTCCAAATTCGGCAGCTGACTCATCTCGGTTTCCAACCAGGGAGAACTCCATGATTCGCAAGACGCGCCTTTTTACGCCCGGTCCAACCCCCCTGCTGCCTGCCGCCCAGTTTGCCATGGCTGCTGCCGACATCCACCACCGCACACCCGAGTTTCGCGCCCTCTTCCAGAAGGTTCTGGCCCAGTTGAAGGTGTTTGTGGGCACGCAGAACGACGTGCTGCTGCTCTCCTGCTCGGGTACAGGCGCCATGGAGGCATCGGTCAGCAATCTGACCTCGCCGGGCGACCGGGTGCTGGTGCTTACCGCCGGAAAATTCGGCGAGCGCTGGGTTGACCTGACCAAGGCTTTTGGCTGCGTGGTCGATGTCGTTGAGAAGCCTTATGGACAGACATTTGACCTCGCCGAAGTAAAGGCTGCTCTGAAACCCGAGCACAAGGCCGTCTACATGCAGGCCTCTGAAACCTCCACCGCGGTGGCCCACGATGTGGAAGGCGTTGCAAAACTCGTCAAGGGAACCGACACGCTGCTGATCGTGGATGGCATTACCGGCCTTGGCACCATGACCTTCGATGTGGACGGCTGGGGCATCGACGTCATCATCGGCGGCTCGCAGAAAGCGGTAATGATTCCGCCCGGCCTGGCCTACCTGAGCGTCAGCGATAAGGCGTGGAAGGCGATGGATGCGGCAAAGAGTCCGCGCTACTACTTTGACCTGCGCAAGGAACGCAAGAACCAGGGCAAGGGCGAGACCGCCTATACACCCGCTGTGGCGCTGGTTGCCGGCCTCGGCGCGGCGCTGGATTACATCGCCGGCCAGGCGGGCGGAGACCTTGAGAAAGGCCGCATCGCGCTCATCGACAATGCGCAGGTTAACGCGGCGGCTACGCGCGCGGGCCTGGTGGCGCTGGGCTTCACTCTCTTTGCGCCCACATCTCCATCGGCTGCAGCTACTGCCGTGGCTGTGCCGGAAGGCATGGACTCGGGCGCCGTTGTGAAGGCGTTGAAGGCGAAGTTCTCGCTGGTCACCGCCAACGGGCAGGGCTCCATGCAGGGCAAAATCTTCCGCGTGGCGCACCTGGGCTTCTTTGACTACCTGGATACGGTTGCGCTGCTCGGCGCAATGGAGCACATTGCCAAAGACACCCTGGGCCTGCCGGTAGAGTACGGATCTGCGGTAGCAGCGGCGCAGAAGGTGTTTGCAAAAGCAGTGAAGCAGTAGCGGAGTTTGCGGCGTTAGCCGCGCTTCGCGTGTTGGCGGAGTTGGCAAAGACGGTTTAGGGAAGTCTACTAACTCCGCTAACCACGCTAACATCGCTAACCACGCTCAACGAGTACTCATTTCCGGAAGGAACCAATGGGTGAACTAAGTTTCGGAGAAAAGCTGCTGATTGCGCGCAGGCAGCTCGATCTCTTTCAGTACGAGATGGCAGAGAAGCTGGGCGTGCATGCTAACTCGCTTACCAAGTACGAGCGCGGCGAGGGCAAGCCGCACGCCGCCGTGGTGCGGATGTTCGACCTGCTGTGCGAGCAGAAGGGCATCCGTTTTGACGAGTATGAAGCAGCGCCGAAACCCAAGGGAGACGTGATGAAGATCGTTCTGGCTGAGAAGGTTTCTCCGGCAACATTGGCCGTGTTTGCGGCCGAGCCGGGATGGGAAGTCCTGACGCACGAGCAGCTGCCGGACGGCTTGCCCGCGGCCCTCGCCGACGCCGACGCTCTGGTGGTCCGCAGCGCCGTGCAGGCCGACGACGCGTTGATGGAGCACGCGCCCAGGCTGCGCGTGATTGGCCGTGCCGGAGTCGGCGTTGACAACATCGACGCCGACGCGGCCACGCGCCGCGGCATCGTGGTGATGAACACCCCAGGCGCCAACGCCGTGGCCGTGGCCGAATTGACGATCGGGCTCATGCTGGCCCTGGCGCGCAAACTGCCCATCGCCAATACCGGCATGCACGCCGGGCGCTGGGAGAAGAAGACCCTGCAAGGCGCGGAGCTGCGCGGCAAAACGCTGGGCATTCTTGGACTGGGCCGCATCGGCCTTGAAGTTGCCAAGCGGGCCAGGGGCTTTGGCATGGAGATTATCGGCAGCGATCCGTTTGTCTCCGCCGCCGTGGCGCGCGAAGCAGGCATCAAGCTGGCCACCCTGGACGAGGTGATCGCCGGATCGGATTACTTGACTCTCCATGTCGGTCTCACTCCGCAGACAACCGGCGTGATCAATGCGAAGACGCTGGCAAAGATGAAGAAGGGTGTGCGCATCGTCAACTGCGCGCGCGGCGAATTGATTGACGATGCGGCTCTGGTCGAAGCTCTCAAGAGCGGCCAGGTGGCCGGCGCGGCGCTCGACGTTTTCGCCGTCGAACCGGCAAAGACTACCCCGTACGCCGACCTCGATAACGTGATTCTGACTCCGCACATCGCCGGCTCAACCGCGGAAGCGCAGGAGGCAGTGGGCATCCAGATCGCCCGCCAGGTGCGCGACTACCTCAAACTCGGCGTGGTGCAAAATGCGGTCAACCTCCCCTCACTCAGCCACGAGGAGTATGTGCTTCTTGCCCCCTACATCGACCTGGCTGGAAGGCTCGGCTCTTTCCTCGCGCAGGCAGGCAAGAGCGGCATCGAGGCCATTCATTTTGTGTATGGCGGCGCGCTGGCCGACGCCAAAATCGACCTGGTGCGCAACGCTGCCATTGAAGGGCTGCTCCAGGGTTCGGAGAATGTGAACCGCATCAACGCCACCGCGGTGGCCGAGGAGCGCGGCATCCGTGTTCACGAAGAAAAGCAGGAGAGCCCGCGCGGCGGCGCGGCCACCGTGCTGACCATTGAACTTCACTCAACGAACGGCAAGAGCCACGCCAGCGCCACGGTGATTCACGATGAGCAGCCGCGCCTGCTCGACTTCGACGGCATTGATATCGAAGTGCCGCTGGAGGGCAATCTGCTTGTCTGCCGCAACCTTGACGTACCGGGCGTGATCGGCAAAATCGGCTCCATTCTGGGCGAGCATGGCGTCAACATCGCCAACTTCGCATTAGGCCGTGAGCGCAGCGGACCCAAGCCGGTGAAGGCTTTGGCCGTGGTGCAGGTAGACGCGCCGGTTTCCGACAAGGTGCTTGAGGCGCTGATGACGATCGAGGCACTGCTTGAGGCCAAACTGGTCAAGCTGCCGGAAGCGGGATTCTGAGAGCCGGGTAGCGGCGAGATTCGCGCGGCTTCGGTTTCTGGCATCGAAGCCGCGCGGCGTTCCTCCCACAAAAATTCAGTCGAACGCGGTCGTGAGTGACATCTGCTTCCTCAAGCCCTCTCACTCTGCCGGCTTGGGTCGCCCCGAGAAGCCGCTGGCCGCGCGCAGAGCGTCGGCATCCATCAACTTCCCGCCCATCATCACGGTACGGGTGTTCCTCAGATCGCCAATTCGGTGCGATGGGTCTCCCTCGACCAGAACGAGATCTGCCTCTTTGCCCACTGCAATGGACCCGGTAGTCTTGCCTGCATTGACTAGCCGCGCCGGCGCGATTGTGGCCGTTGCCAGTGCTTCCGCCGGCGTAAATCCAGCGGCAATGTAGAGCTCGAGTTCGCGCACGAGTTCCAGTCCGGACCCGTCTGTGCCGGCGACAATCGGAATGCCTGCGTTGTGCATCATGGTCACCAGCGCTGAGAGTTTCGTGAAGCTCTTCCGGTAGTCCCCGCGCGTCAGATCCTTTGGTACGGCAAAGCCGCCCTGAAGAAAACCACGCTCGGTGGCCGGCGGAAGCGTGCCGACATAAGGCGCATACGCGGGAGACATATCGCCATTTTCCGGAACGAACAAAGACTCAGCCACCACCAGGGTTGGATCTGACGCGATTTTATGCGCGGCCATGGTGGCCACCAGCCGCTTGATTGGCGCCGCGTAGAGGTCAACGTCTTTGGCGTAACGCCCCGTGCCGTCAAAGCGATTTATGCCGTTTGACGTGGCGACCACCGCGTCCGGCATCGCCTCCATCATCACAAAGTAGATGTGCGTCAGCTCGTCGTAACCCGAGGCGATGGCCTCCGATGGGCGCATCCCCGCGGGAACATGCCCATGCACGTGCAGTCCCAATTTGTGCGCTTCGGCAGCCGCTGGCGCTACCCATGCGGGGTTGTAGGTGCCGTAAAACTTGATTCCCGTAAAGCCATCGGCCTTCGCCTTCCTCACCGCGGCCACGGCCTCATCCGGCGAATTTACGATTGCCCCGAACTGCGCGCTGTTGGGCCCCTTGCCATCAACCAGAAGTGAAGGATAGACCTTAGGCATGAGCAAATCGCCCTTGGCCCGCCGCGCCGCACGAGCCAGCGTCAATTGCGTGTCGTTGCCCGGGTCGCGCGCAGAAGTGATGCCGAGAGACAGCAGAAATGGACCCGCGAAATCGTCGCTGATATGCTGGTGCGCGTCCCAAAGGCCGGGAACCAGCGTCTTCCCCGCGCCATCGAAGATCTGCGCATTGGCCGGAACGGCAGTTGAGCCCGCGGGGCCAGTTGCAACAATCAACCCATGATCGACAACCACCGTCTGGTCCTCGGCGAAGTGAGTCCCGTCGACAAAAGCGCGCACGTGGCTGAAGGCCACCGGGCCGTTGGGGGTCTTGAGCAGCGCCTTCGCCAGCGCAGGACTGCGCGCTGCAAGAGATTCATCCTGTGCCTTGATGAGGGCAACAAGATCGCCTTCGTATCCCTTCGGCAACAGTCCCAGCCCGCCAACCGCCCCGAAGAACTTGCCTTCAGCCGTAGCCCACAAGGGAGCCGGCGACGGCCCCAGGCCCGTGATTGCCCAGGCTGTGACTGTCTTCTTCGCCGCGCCCTGGCCCACAGCCAGCTCCGTCAAGCGCTCGGCGCGTGCGCGCCCTCCTGGCAATAACGGCAGCGACTTGTCCGGCGCGGCCAGCAGCGCTTCAAGCAGCAACTGAGAACCGCCGGAGAAAGTGCCGCCTTGTGCCACATAGAACGCAGGAGCAGAATAGACGCCGGCTCCGGTATCGACAGGGCTTTTCCATGTAGCCTTGCTGCCATCCACCTGAAAGGTCTCCGCCGCGTCGCCCTGGGGATTGACGCCGCGCACTTCAAGCTTCGACGGCATCCCGTCTTTGCCGGGCACGACTCTCTGATCCATCTCCCAGACCTGCCCGCGCAGAACTATGCTGTCGCGCGACATTCTGCTGCCGTCGTCTGCCGTCCAGATGAACCCTTGGCCGTTGATGCCGGAAGTGGAGAGAATCGTGAATGCTTGTGCGTTGGCTGGCGGCACGGCTAGCTGATCGACCGGCGCCTGCGCTTGTATCGAGGCAGCGACAGGCAGCAGCAATGCCACCAAGATCGACAGCAGAGACATACCGAACGGCGCGGCAGCATGACTGACCTCGCCAGCAAACTTTTTTGACCGAATCATTACGGCTCCTTGATCGCGTTCGCGGTTCTTGTTGGCCGCACTGGTGAGCAGAGATTTAAACGGCATTAAACAGGGGCATGCAACCCGCGAGCGGGTCGATTTTGTGAAGTTCCTGGGTAGAGTACCGGGAAATGGAAGTCGCCGAATCGCCAGAGAAAGAGCGGCTTGCCTACCTCTGCGAGCCATCGTATCACGGGCATGAGTCGCCCGAATGGCGTTGCGAAGGCCAAATCATCCGCCGTCGGGCGCTACCCGCCAAGTCCACCATGACCCAGCCAGGCGCGGATATAGGCCGCCTGGCCCAGGTGATAGGTATCGTGATGCGCCAGAAACATGATATTTCCAGCCAGCGTCTTGTCGGCGCTTGGGAGCCGCTCGCGCGCCGGAGCCGAGAGCGCTTCGTCGGTCGCCGCTTCAAGCGCGGCAGTCAGCCGTGTTGAGACCTCGGCAAAAGCCTGCAGCATCTCATTGGGCATCGGGTACTCCGACGCATCGGCCGCTTTTGGCCCAGGTGTGAAAAGCTGAAACCAGGGCTGGGTCCACGGCTGGCCCAGAAAGCCCGGCACGGCCGCGCGCGCCCAGATAACGTGGCCCGCCATCCACAGCATGTGGTTTGAACGGTCGCCAGGCCGGCGCAGCCACTCTTCATCGGCAAGGCCCTCAAAGCTCTTGTTGAACTGACCAGTGTTCGCTGTAAACGAATAGGCGGCGCTGGCTATCAACGGGGAAACCGGCATTTCGTTCCTGCTTTTGCGAAGTGTCGCATTTCAGCATTCTAATGCCGTCCCATCGCTCGGCCGCCGCACAATCAATGCCTGCAGCGCAGCATGCAAAAAAGAAAGAGCCGGGGCAGAATCCCCAGCTCCTTCAAAACAACCTCGTTCGATCTAAGCCCTGCTGAGGTAAGCGCCTTCGCTTGTATCCACGCGAATCTTTTCGCCTTCGTTAATAAAGGAGGGGACCTGGACCACCAGCCCGGTCTCTGTCTTGGCCGGCTTGCTGACGCTGGAGGCAGTGGCCGACTTGAGGCCCGGCTCGGTTTCGACCACCGTCAACTCGACCGACGAGGGCAGGTCGATGCCCACGGCCTGTCCGTCGTGGTAGCTCACCTTGATCTGCAGGTTGGGCGTCAGGTATTCCACCGCATCGCCCAGCGTCGAGCCCTTGAGCACAGTCTGCTCGTAGTCCACCGGATTCATGAAGTAATAGTCGTCGCCGTCGTTATAGAGGAACTCCATTGAGATCTCGTCCACCACCACCTTTTCAATGGCGTCGGCAGAGCGGAAGCGCTCTTCGAACATGGCCCCGGTCCGGATGTTGCGCAGCTTGGCCTGGATAAACGCGCGCAGATTGCCGGGGGTGCGGTGCTCCACCTTGAAAACCAGGTGAAGCTGGTCTTTGTGCTTGATAATCATGCCGGGACGCATTTGTGTGGCGGGAATCGACATCTAGCTTTTAGCTCCTTGCGATAGTTGCGCTTTGCGCAAAAGAATTGGCCTTGGCCCATCTTTTATTGTAGCTTAGGGGCGGTTGGCCTACCGCTGGCTGGTTTCCCCGGCGGCCACCTTGTCGTTAAACTCCGCCGACCGGTTCCGCGGAATGCTCAGCGATTGCCAATTGCCGCCGGCATAGTGCTTGGCGAGAAAGACAATCTGGCCCACATGGTATGCGTAGTGCGCCGACTGGCGGTTAATGGCCTGCATCACGGAGTGAGGCTCTCCGCGGATGGTGACAGTCCGCCCAAGATCGGCTTCGGAAAGCGGCTCAACCGCTTCAAAGACGCGGGTCCAGCCTTCTTCCCACAAGCCCATAAGCGCCTGGCGCGTGGCCGGGGGCGCCTCAAATTCAGCATCGCGATTGCGGCCCGGCTTCTCCCCGTCGGTGGTCAGGAAATCGGTCCACCGGGAGCGCATGTTGCCCGCCATGTGCTTCACGATTACGGCGATGGAGTTTGCTTCTTCATCCAGGGCAATGAAGAGTTGCTCGTCCGAAACCTGCGCCATGGCGCGCTCGCCAAGCTGTTTGGTCTGGTGAAAGACAGCCAGCGAGTCTTCGAGATAAGAGGTCGTGAATTCCAGTGCCATGGGGGCAGTCTATCCCCCCATGGATGGCGTTGAGAAGCGGCATTCGGGCTGAAGCTGTTGCCGTGCGGAACTCGCAGGAGTTCGCCCGGAAAGGCTACAGGTCAAAACCCGAAGTTTGCCTCGCGAAGCCCGTCCTTGTATTTGTCCTTCGCTTCCTGGGCTATTTCCTGGGCGTCCTGCTCCGCGTTCCCTGCATCGTCCCAGCGTTCCATCGCCGTTTCAGAGTGGTCGGGAGTGGCCAGGGCCTCTTCCGCGCGAATGGCGAGAACCCACTGGTCTACTGCTCCCTTGTACGCAGCGCGAAGCGCATCGAGGGATGAGTTATCCATAGCTGTGGATGGTAGAGCAGGGTCATACCCGGGTCAATCATAGGGCGCCATCATTTACAGAAGTTTAATCCGGTGCTTTTCAGGCGCTCTGCCTTACCGCGCAGGCTGGTAAGGCTCCACTCGCAGCATGTCGGCCAGGATGCCGCGCTCCTCGGCGCTGAACTGGCCCTTGTACCGCTCGGAGTTGAGCACTGTCAGTCGCTGATCCGGGGGCACGCCGCGCAGGTCGCGGAAAGCGGACTTCATCATGGCCTGGCGCTGCGGCGGCTGGGCCACCCAGCGCTGGGCGGAACCGTTCACGCGCGAGCGGTCCTGGGGCGACATGTGCTCCAGCGCCTCGGCGCGGGCCAGCCGCCGCTGCCGCCGCTCGTCCGGCATCTGGTCCACCTGGTGCAACTGCTGCACCACCCGCTGCTGCTCGCCGGCCGGAAGGCCTCTGAAGCTGGGATCGGAGCGCAGCATCCGCTCCTGCTCCTGCACTGGAACGGTCTTATGCTGATTGAGCCAGTCGCCCAAATGGCCCGGCGGCGAGTAACTCGGCCGTGCGGAGCCAGGATTCGATGGCCTGGGATACCCGGGATAGGTGGGGCGGGGAGTATTGGGTCCCATGTAAGGAGGTCCGGGATACGCCGGGCGCGCCGCAGTTGCGGGATAGCCCAAGCCGGGACGTTGCACGGTGCCCGCCTGACGCATCTGGTTCTGCTGCATGTTCCGGGAGCCCGAAGGCTGTGGTCTGGGGGCCGCCTGCGATCTCGGGGCCTGAGCCCGTGGCGCAGAATAATGCGGCGCCGGCGCGGAGTGAGCCGATGGCGCGTTGCGCTGCTGGCCGCGAACCCAGGTTGCCGGCAGACACGCAAGCGCGACAGCCGCCGCGGCCCATGCCGCGCGGCTCATCGTTCCCGCCCTGTATCTCCCGGTCATTTTTCTTCGTTCCCCGTATTGCCCCTGCGATCAAAACTCATCGCCAGAGCCCCGACGTTAATAAATCCCGTCAGTCCCCGTTGTTATCGTTGTTGCTTGAGATCGTTTCCAACTGGTCAAGCAGTTGGGCATTGTTGTCCAGATTCTCCAAATCGTTTACCACGGCTGCATTTCCCGTAGCCTTCGGCGCCTGGTTCCAATCCGTTACGCCCAGGTAGGTTCCCCCGCCCACCAGCAGCATCACGGTAAGCGCCATGGCGGCCAGCGGCCGAACATGCTGGCCCGGACCGTATGCCATCCGGGCGCGAAGACGGGCAAACCAGCCCGCAGGCTCGGCTTGTCTCTCTTCGCGCATCCGCGCGTCCAGCCGGGTGAGGAAATAATCGCCTGGTTCAGGCGCCTCCCAGTTGTCCAGAAGGTCCATGGTCGAACGCAACTCCGCCAGTTCCCGGCTGCACGTCTCACATCCGGCAACGTGCTCGTGAACTTTGGCGGGCGCAGCGGCTGGATCAAGCAGCAGGTCGGCCAGCTTGTTTTCCATCCCGGTGCAATTGTTCTTCATCCGTTCCATGGTTTACCCCCAATCCCAGCCGGTGGGTCCCGGCTCTTTCTGCTTAAACAAAATCCTTCAGTTTGTCTCTCAACGTCTGGTAGGCGCGGAAGAGCAGGCTCTTGGTGGCCGACTCGCTCAACTTGAGCACCTCTCCAATTTCGCGATAATCCATCCCCTGGTACTTGTGCATCAGAACCGCCATGCGCTGGCGTTCGGGCAGGGCCATCACGTGGGTTCGAATCGCCGCCATCCGCTCATTGCGCAGCAGGTTCTGTTCCGCGGAAGGCTCATCGTCGGCCACGTCCGGCATGGTGCCTGTCTCCGGATCAGGCGAATCCAGGTAAATTGTCTGCGCCGACCGCTCATGCTTGGTGTCGCGCGCGTGGTTCACCGCCAGGTTAGTGGCAATCCTGTACAACCAGGTGGTGAACTTGGCTTCCGCCCGGTAGCTCTCCCTCGAGCGGTAAACGCGCAGAAAAACCTCCTGCGCCATCTCTTCGGCAACGGCCTGGTTGCGCACCATGCGGAAGAGAAAGTGAATCATCGCCCGGTGGTATTTGCGAACCAGAAAATTGAAGCTCTCTTCGTCGCCCTGCGCCACCCGCAGCATCACGGCCGCATCGCTGGCCGGGTCCTGATCGAACGGCACAGCCGGGCTCAAGTTTGGCTGCGCGTTCGGCTGGTTTGCCGAGCCCGCGCCCAGGGCCGAGTTGTCCAGGACCAGGGTTGCCATATCTTCTGGAACCCCGTCCGTGCCGGAAGGTTGCGCTTCATCGTCAATTTCCGGCGCATTTTCCTGGTCCGATTCCGTCCCCGCATCCGCATTTGCGTCGCCTTTTGCCGCAGAACCGGCATGCGATCCGGGCGGACGGTTTGCCCCGGCTCCAGCAGCCTTGCCTCCGCCATTTCCATGACCCGCGCCCGCCAGTGCAAGGCCCCCCAGGCCAGGAACCGAACGTAAATCCGCCGCCCCGTCAAGGGGCAAGCCGGCTGCCGGGTGAGTCGAACTGGGTCCAGGGCGCATTGAGTTTGGTTGGTAGGCAAGGACTGTACCGGTTAGTTGGCCGCAAAGCCCTGCTGGTGTTACTCTAACCTACGGGAAGCCCCGCTGGCGTGTCACCTGCCGGCCCTCCTTTTGGGGCGCTTAACTCAGCGGTAGAGTGCCACCTTCACACGGTGGAAGTCGCAGGTTCGAATCCTGCAGCGCCCACCATAAACTACTTAAAATCAATAATTTGCAAAGAGCGCCGCACCGCTCGGTCAACGACCTCGGTACCCCGGGGAGGCAGATTGCAGAGAATGACTGTTCAAGAACATTCCGCACTGCTCTCAACCACGGCCCTGACCGGTTGACTGCCAGGAATTTTCCGCTCCCCTGACAGCCAGATCTCGCGCACTTTCGTGGCATTGTCCTTAGTTTTCATCAGTTCTTCCAGAACGAATGGGAAGATGGCAATTGGCTCCAGGATATATCTGCGAAACAACTTGCGCGGGCTATGGACTAATCTGAACAGCCATTCCATCCCGATCTGGCCAATCCACCGCGGCGCCGCCTTCTGCACACCCATTCGAAAGTCCATAATTCCCCCGCAGGGCAGCAGGACATTGACGTTCAACTTTTCAACGGCCTGCAGTATCCAACTCTCTTGCAGGGGCATCCCCATACCCACCAGCAGAACGTGAGGCGCAAACTGCTTTATGTCTTCATAGACCCGCGTGTCGGGAGCAAAGGCATCGTAGCCGTGGTGGGAATTGAACTCCAACCCAGGATACTGCCTTCGAATCTGTTCCCGGACGCCTTCCGCCACCGCTGCGGTGCCGCCCAGAAAGTAGACCCGCCATGACTGCTCTTGCGCAATTCGCAGGAAGTCCTCAAACCAATCCAGGTAGGCCGCGCGGTGCATTCGCTTCAGCGGATGGCCCAATAGCCTGCCGAGCATGACCAGGGACATACCGTCAATGTGCGTGAACCGGTTCAGGGCGTAAAAACGCCGCATGCTTTCATTTCTCTTGGAGAGGTAGAGACTGTGAAGGTTGTGATTCCCAAGGATCAGGTTGTTTGCCTGCGAGTTGACCGCTGAGCCAATAACTTCGAGAATGTCCCGCTTGGTCAACGCGTGAACGGTAATTCCAAGAAACCGGTATTGGGCATTAACCTTATCCCTCATCGCTTCATGCACCTCGCTCGAAATATTTATTCCGTGACTCTGCAGATCAAACCTGTGTCACTGTCCCGCTCACTCCCAATGCCAGGCTCTGCCTATAGCTCAAGGGTGCAATGAAAACCGTCTAGGAGTGTGTCGGGGATAGATTTCCTCTCAAGGGGCGGGGGTTCTTTGGTTCGGATTGACTTTAAGATGTAATGCATGGGTAAGAGCTTCCGCGCCGACGATCTGAACCAATCGCTTCT
>CAIWFH010000077.1 GCA_903911925.1 uncultured Acidobacteriaceae bacterium | reverse complement strand
GTCTGGCCCGACTCAACAAGCCGAACCGCCTCTTGCTTGAACTCCAGCGTGTAACGTCCCCGCTTCGCCTTCGTCATCTTCGTGTCCCTTTCGCTATTAAACCAGCGAACTAAGGGATACGTTTTGCGCGGGCAAGGTCATCTTGGCCATGAATGTACTCCAGACTCCTTTATAGTACGGACCGCAGCCCAGGATGGACCTCGGACGGCACGGCGAAAATCCCTGCACCCTCCGCCCCCTCATCGGAATCAAAGTGTGCACTGGAGGAAGTTGCCCCTATGTCACAGCAAATTGCATTCATCACCGGTGGAAATCGCGGGCTCGGCTACCAGACCGCGCTCGAACTTGGAACCTTCGGCGCCAATGGCCACACCGGTCCCAAAGTCATCATCGGTTCGCGCGACGTCACGCAGGGCGAACACGCCGTGGACAACCTACGCGCCGCCGGCGTTGACGCCGAAGCAATTCGTTTCGACGTAACCAAATCCGCCGACCGCCAGGCCGCTTACGATCTCTTCAACTCGAAATACGGCCGGCTCGACATCCTGGTGAACAACGCGGGGGTAGCCGCCGGCACTTTCCCGGGCGACGGGCCTGAGCACTCCGCCATCGACGTCCCCATGGAACTGCTGCGCAAAGTCTTTGAGACCAACTTCTTCGCGCAGGTAGCCATTACACGGGCGCTCATCCCGCTCATCCGCAAGAGTCCTGCCGGGCGCATCGTCAACCTGGCCAGCATTCTTGGCTCGCTCACGCTCCATGCCAGCCCCGGGTCGCCCATTTACAACGCCAAGTCGTTCGCCTACGACGCGTCGAAGACTGCGCTCAACGCCTTCACCGTGCACCTGGCGTGGGAACTGCGCGACACCAACATCAAGGTCAACTCCGCGCATCCGGGCTGGGTGAAGACCGACATGGGCGGCCCGCAGGCCACCATGGAATTGAGCGAAGGAGCCAGAACCAGCGTTACGCTCGCCACCCTGCCCCCCGACGGGCCGAGCGGCGGTTTCTTTCATCTTGGCAAGGCGCTGCCCTGGTAAACACGAGCCGGCGCCAGCCGCACTCAATCCCTGCAATCAAAAAAAGCCCCAGGGTCGAACGCGATTGTCCGCGTCAAGCCTGGGGCACCTTGGAGAAGATTTAGCAGCAGGCGAAGCTCTCAAGAGCGTCGCGGCTGGGAATGGTGAGCGAAGTGCCGTTGAAGGCCACCAGGCGGCGGCTCTTGAAGGTGCTCAATGTGCGTGTGACCGTCTCGCGAGAAGTGCCGATGAATTCGCCAATCTGCTCATGCGTCATCGAGACGCGAAACTTTGTTCCCGACGCGGTGGCCTGGCCGGTCTTGCTCCAGTCAATAAGCAGGCGGGCAAGCTTGGCGGGCGCGGTCGTCGCGAGACCCACCCTGCGCAATTGATTGCAGGCGAGGCTCATCTGGCGACCCAGTTCATCAGTTACGGTTTTATAAGACTCCGGATGGCGGGCGAGGAAAGCGAGAAAGTCGCGGCGCGAGATAAACGCAACCTTCGAAGGATAAAGTGTCGCTGCTGTCTTTTCGAAGGGACTGCCGGTCAATGCCGACACCAGGCCCAGGATCTCTCCTTTTGCGGCAATCCGAAGCGTGAGGCTGCGGCCGTCCCTCGAGTTCATTGAGAGTTTTACCTCTCCTTCAAGCACGACATACAACCCGGATGCTTCATCGTCTTCAGAGAAGAGAACCATGTTCGGCGGATACGAAGTTGAATGCCCAAGCGACATGAGGTCCGTCGTCTCCTCAGGTGACAGTTTGCTGAAGAATTCGCCAGGCAAATGAGCCTGGGGCTCGCGACCGCTTACCGCATTACTCACCATCTGCATTTTGAAACTCCTTGTCACCGTTGTTGGGGTTGGCCGCGATCTCAGCGGCGAGTTGCCTTGTGAGCGGCGTGCTGGCCACAAGCGTGGCGCCGGTTTGCGCGTGGATCGTGCTCAGCACCTGTTTGCCGCTGTCATCCGCGTACGTCACATTGCGCAGGTCGATGGAGAGCTGTTTTGAACCGAGCAGAGGACCTGTGGCCGCCCAGAAGCGTCCAAGTTCGGCCGCCCACGGTCCCGCTACTCGCCCTTCCAGCGTCACCTTTGCTGCCGCTTCTTTTTGTTCAAGAGAGATTCGCAACATTTGTTTCCCCCGCCCCTACCAATTGCCCTAACTGAAGCAACTGCTGTGCCAAAGTCGATAGCCAGCAAAGCAGCGGGCAAAGCGAATTGATGGGAAAGGGGTTAGCTGGATGGGCAGAAGAATAGACGATGACGAAGAAGACTTAAGCGACGATCTGACGAAGACGACATTTCGTCACTGCGACTTCATATAGTCACTTCGCTCAATGCCCAGCTTTTTCATCTTTGAATTCAGCGTGGTCCGCTTCAGACCAAGGCGTTCCGCGGCGCCGTCTGCCCCGCCAATCAAGCCGCGGGCCTCGCGCAGAACGCGCAGAATGTGCTCGCGCTCGGCGGTATTCAAGGCGCTGTCTTCAACTGCCGCGGTGGTCGCTTCCTCGTTGGTTTTCAACTCCGCCAGCGGAACATACAACACCGGGCCGCGGGTCAGGATCACCGCCCGCTCAAGAAAATTCTCCAGCTCGCGGATATTGCCCGGCCACGGCCAGCGAACCAGAGCCTGCATCGTCTCCTCGGGAATGGTTTCGATGGTCTTGCCCATGCGCCGCGAGTGCGTGGCCACAAAATGGCGGACCAGAATTGGAATGTCGCCCTGCCGCTCGCGCAGAGGAGGAGAAAAAATGGGAAACACCTTGAGCCGGTAGTAGAGGTCGCTGCGAAATTCCTTGTCCGCCACCATCTTCGCCAGGTCGCGATTGGTGGCCGCAATCAGGCGCACGTTCACCGGAATGGACCGGTTGCTGCCCAGTCGCTCAATCTCCCGCTCCTGCAAGGCGCGCAGCAGCTTGGGCTGCAAGTCCAGCGGCAGTTCGCCAATCTCGTCCAGAAACAGCGTCCCCTCGTGCGCCAGTTCAAGCCGGCCCACCTTGCGCGCAATGGCGCCCGTAAATGCGCCCTTCTCGTGGCCAAACAGTTCGCTCTCAATCAGCCCCGCCGGAATCGCCGCGCAATTGAGCTTGATAAAAGTCCGTTCGCTGCGCGGGCTCAGCCTGTGCAGCGCGCGTGCCAGCAGTTCCTTGCCGGTTCCCGTTTCGCCCTGGATAAGCACCGTGGCGTCAGTGGGAGCCACGGTCTCAATCTCCTTCAGCACCTGCCGCAGCCCCTTGCTTTCGCCCACGATGTCTTCAAACCGTTTTTCAAGGTTGATCTCTTCTTCGAGATACTGCTTCTCCTGGCTCAAGCGGTCGCGAAGTTCGGCGATGCGGCGCAGCGCCGTGACGTTGTGCACCGCCATGGCCACCCGATGCGCAATCTGCATCAGCATTTCCGCGTCTTGCTTGGAGAAACTCCCTTCGATGCGGCTGGCCACTGCCAGTGTGCCGATCGCCTCTCCGCGATGAATCAGCGGCACCCAGCAGCCGGACTGCATACCCAACGACATCAGGTGCAGCACGCTTTGCCGCCCATACGGCGAATCCTCCAGCCGATCTAGAATCACCGGTTCCCTGGTGCTGAAGGCCTGGCCCGCCGGCGAACCCTGGATGGGCAAACGAAAATCCGGACGCGTCGGCGTCTGCTCGCCGGAACCAAGGAACTGCACCGTGAATCCGCCCGCCACCGGGTCGGGCAAGGCAAGCGTTGCCGCATTGTGCGGAATCACCTCGGCGATGGCCGCCGAAATAGCCCCCAGGAGTTTGCCCGCTTCAACATTGGCCAGCAGCGCGTTGCTTAGCTGCAGCATCACCGCTTCTTCCGCGCGCTTGCGGTCGGTAAAGTCGCGGGTCACCTTTGCGTAGCCGGTCAGTTCGCCCGAGTCGTCGCGAATGGCGGTAAGCACAATGTCCGCCCAGAAGCGCGAGCCGTCCTTGCGAACGCGCCAGCCCTCCTTCTCAATGCGACCCCGTTCCGCGGCCAGCTTCAGCAACTCGGCCGGGCGGCCGCGCAGCAGGTCTTCGTGGGTAAAGAACCGCGAGAAGTGCGCGCCAAGTATTTCGTCGGACGAGTAGCCCTTGATGCGTTGCGCGCCCGGATTCCACGTCATCACGCTTCCGTCCCGGTCAAGAAGATAGATGGCATATTCTCCAACGCTCTCTACAAGCGAGCGAAGTTGCAGGTCGCTGCGCCTCAGGGCCTCCTGCGCCATTTTTTGTTCGGTGGCGTCGCGCACAAAGGTCAGCACCACCGGGCCGGCCGCAGTCTCCAGCGGCTTCAGCATAATGTTCACCGGAAATTCCGTGCCATCCTTGCGCAACCCAAACAAATTCATAGCCGCGCCCATCTGGCGCGCCCTGGGGTGCGCGTTAAAGTTTTCCCTGTGGCTGGGATGGTTTCGGCGAAAGCGCTCAGGAACGAGATTCTCCACCGGCTGGCCGAAAAGCTCAACCTGCGTGTGACCAAAAAGTTCCGCCGCGCGCGGGTTGGCGCCACGAATCACCCCTTGGGCGTCTGTGACAAAAATCGCGTCTGGAGAGACATCGAACAAATTCTCCAGCGCCGAGTGAGCGAACTCAGTCCGTTCGAAGCTGGTCCGAGCCGCCGCTTCCCTATCTGGGGAATTCGATGGGAGCATGCGCCGGTTACCTGGTTGCAGTATAGATCAGTACACACTCGCCATGCCGGTAGCAAACGACAGCGAATACATTACTCTTAGACGGGCTTTTCAGCCTGCGGGTAAATTCACTATCCGGCAATCTTGTATGCGTCGTGTAACAAGGCACGAAGCGAAGTCGCGCCGCTTAGCCTTTTTGCCTGCCCTTTACCCGCGCCGGCG
The DNA here is from genome assembly GCA_903911925.1 of uncultured Acidobacteriaceae bacterium. Taxonomy (GTDB): domain Bacteria; phylum Acidobacteriota; class Terriglobia; order Terriglobales; family Acidobacteriaceae; genus Telmatobacter. The sequence continues at coordinate 12,130 of CAIWFH010000077.1, read as the reverse complement.
GCACATAGTGGAAACGTATTAAATATATCTTCTCGCCCTTCCCGTGCTTGGCTACCTTCAGCAAGTCCAGAACCCCCAGAAAACCGGACGCGCGCACAAGGTCCGGAGTGATGTCCGGGAATCCTATCAACTCCATCGAGTCAACCTCGATCTCGCCTTCGTCCATGCGGTATCGGCCACCCACCTTCACGCGCGGACTCATCCAGATTCGCACGCTGCAGGTAATCTCCCCGCGCCGCACTCCCTCGCGAAGCCGCTTGGCAAACAACATATGGAAAGTCCACCACCGCTTTTGAGAGGGCCGGCTAAAGTGCGCGAGCCGCTCCCTGTTCTTCCATCAGAAACTCCACGGCCTTGGCCAATGAAGGAAAGCTGCCGCCGGCAAGCTCAGCGGCTGCCTCGGCCCCCGGCTTCTGCCGCTCTGGATTGCCCTCGATGAAGATCGTCCGCATCCCCAGCCGCTGGCCAAACTCGATGTCCGGAAGCGAGTCGCCGATCATCATGCTGGTTGCCGCATCGATCTCAGGAAACTCCGCCTGCGCCTGTTCGAACAAGCCCGGCAGCGGCTTGCGGCAATTGCATCCTCCGCCCTTGCCGTGCGGGCAAAAGTAGAAGCCGTCAATCCGCGCGCCGTGGCCAGCCAGCGTCTTTTTAAGCGTGTCGTGAATGGCAAGCACATCGGCCGCCGTGTAAAGCCCCTGCGCAATTCCGCTCTGGTTTGACACCACCACCACGCGCAGCCCCGTCTGGTTCAGTCGCGCAATCGCCTCCGGTACGCCATCCAGAAGTTTGAAGTCGGCCAGCGACCGCACAAACTGCCCCTCGGGCAGTTTCTCGTTCACCACGCCGTCGCGGTCGATGAAGATCGTGGTAAGCCGTGGCGCAGAAGCAGTGCTCAATGGGTTAGACACGTTATTTATGATAACAACAGAGCAAAGAGAGCCACGTATAACTGCAGGTAGCCATCGCGCGGCTTTACCAACCGAAAGGAGCACAAGCGAGTGATCGAACAACTGCACGAGGTGCTCCAGGAAATTGAGCACGCCTGGGCAGGCAAGCGCCTGCTGGTGGTGGGCGATGTGATGGTTGACAGGTACATCTGGGGAGAGGTGGCGCGCATCTCGCCTGAGGCGCCGGTGCCCATTGTGCGCACCACCCACCAGGGCCAGCAGCCCGGCGGCGCAGGCAACGTGGCCATGAACCTGGCCTGCCTTGGCGCGCAAACCGTGCTGGCCGGCTTCACCGGCGGCGACGAGGACGAAAGGCTGCTCGTCGAAAATCTCCGCGCAAAAGAAATCACTCCTGTCTTCGTATCTTGCGAGGGATTTCCCACCATCACCAAAACGCGCATCCTGGGCGGCCAGCAGCAACTGCTGCGCCTTGACAGCGAACGGCTTGCCGAACGCAGTCAGGCCGATTACGACCGCCTCATCGAGACTGTTTCATCTCAACTCCCCGGCTGCCACGCCGTCATCCTCTCCGATTACGCCAAGGGAGTGCTGACGCACGATGTCTGCCAGGCCATCATTCAGGCCGCGCGCAAGCTCAATATTCCCGTCCTCGTTGACCCCAAGAATCCTGACTTTGCCCGCTACCGCAGCGCAACGGTCATCTGCCCCAACCTGGGCGAACTTGCCGCTGCCGCGCGCATGCCGGCCGGCAGCGCCGCGCGCAATCTTGAAGCGCTGCTCGATGCGGGCCAAGCAATGGTTCCGGCCTTCGATCTCACCTTCATCATCGCCACGCTCAGTGAAAAAGGAATCGCTCTACTGCGCCCCGGCAACCGCTTCATCGACCCTGCCGTTGCCCGCCAGGTCTTCGATGTCTCTGGCGCGGGCGACACGGTCATCGCGGTTCTGGCCTTGTGCCTCGCCTCCGGGCTCAAGCCGGAGTCGGCCGTGCAACTTGCCAACGTAGCCGCCGGCATCGTGGTGGGGAAAGTCGGCACTGTTCCGGTTGAGAAGCACGAACTGCTGGCGGCCCTCACTCCCGAGTTCGCACTTCACGCGGAAGACAAGGTTGTCACTCCCGAAGAGCTGGTCTTGCGCGTCGCGCAATGGAAAGCCAACGGCCAGCGCGTCGTGTTTACCAACGGCTGCTTCGACCTGCTGCACGTGGGCCACATCACACTGCTTGAGCAGGCGCGCCGGCTCGGCGACAAACTCATCGTGGCCATCAACGGAGACGCTTCGGTCACTGCCCTCAAAGGCCCCGGCAGGCCCATCGTCGGCGAGCGTGAGCGGGCCCGCGTCCTCGCTGCCCTTGCAGCAGTGGATGCCGTGGTGGTCTTCGCCGAACCCACGCCGATTGACCTGATTATTGCCACACGGCCCGATGTCATCGTCAAAGGCGGCGACTACAACCCGGATACGGTATTGGGCGCGCGCGAGGTCCAGTCCTGGGGCGGACAGGTCAGGATCGTTCCCCTGGTTGAAGGCTCCTCCACTGCCGCGCTTATTGAGAAGGGCGCGCGCGGGTAGAGCCGCACGGAAGTCCTGCCGGATACAATACGGGGATGGAGTTGCGCACACCGGAGCCGCTGACTTTGGCCATTGAATCCTCCCTCTGGGCGGGTCAGCCGGCATGAAACGATTTCTGCGTCTGCTGCGCTATGCGCTTCCCTACTCGCTGCAATGGTTCCCCGGCGTCCTGATGCTGGCCATGGTCGGCGCGCTCGATACGTTTCGAACCCTGCTCTTCCAGCCCATCTTCGACCAGGTCCTCAGGCCCGACGCCCCTGAAGGCCCTATCACGCTGGGTCTTGCCCGCAGCCCGTGGCACTTTGACCTTCGGATGCTGGTTCCCCCTTTCGTGCACATCCACAATGCGTGGACGGTTGTGGCATATGCGCTCGTGCTCTCAACGTTATTGAAGGGGCTTTGCGACTACGCGGGCACCTACCTGGTGAACTACACCGGCTTCGGCACCATCACCGACCTCAGGAACCATCTCTACGAAGTCACGCTGCGCCGCTCATCCAGCTTCTTTCACCGTCACGCCACGGGAACCATTCTCTCCACGCTGATTAACGACGTAGACCGCGTGCAGTTTGCGCTCAGCTCCGTCATCAGCGAATTCCTGCAGCAGTTCTTCACATTCCTCGTCGGCCTGTTCTTCGTCATTAAACTCGGCGGATACCTCAGTTGGGCATTGGTCCTGTTCGTGCCCGTGGTCATCACCTCTTCGCGCAAAATCGGCAGGGAAGTTCGCACGCGCACCCGCACCGGCCAGGATAAACTCGCCGAGATTCAGAACATCCTGCATGAAACGGTCACCGGCAACCGCATCGTCAAGGCCTTCAACACCGAACTGTGGGAGGTTCTGCGTTTCAAAAAAGCCTCCGGCCGGCTGTTTCGCGCCAACCTGCGCAACGTCCGCATTCAATCCATCAGTTCGCCCCTGATGGACTCGATCGGCGCGGTGGCCATCGCCATGTTCCTGTTTATCGGGCGCAACGAGATTCTGCGCGGTCGCATGACCATGGGCATGTTCGCCGCGTTCATTATCCTGCTCTTCAATCTTTACAACCCGGTGCGCAAGTTCGCGTACTTCTACAACAACTTCCAGCAGGCGATGGGCGCCTCGTCGTCCATCTTCAGCTTTTTCGACGCTGAAGACGACGTGAAAGAGAAGCCCCGCGCCCTCACGCTCAAGAAGTTTGCGCAAGGCGTCGAGTTTGAGAATGTGGGCTTCTCTTATAGCACGGATGAAGGCGAGCACCAGATTCTGCACCATGTCGATCTCAACGTTGCCGCCGGCGAGGTGCTTGCCCTGGTCGGCCCCAGCGGCGCCGGCAAATCCACGCTGGTCAATCTCATTCCGCGCTTCTTCGACGTCACCTCGGGCCGCATCCTTATCGACAAGCATGATGTCCGCGACTTGACTCTCGGTTCGCTGCGCCGCCACGTCGCCCAGGTTACGCAGGAAACCATTCTCTTCAACGACACGGTGCGCAACAACATTGCCTACGGCCAGCCCGAGATCCATTTGAAGAAGGTGGAAGAGGCCGCGCGCAACGCCCTGGCCCACGACTTCATCCTGCGCATGCCGCAGGGCTACGACACGGTCATCGGCGAAAAAGGATTCCGGCTCTCAGGCGGCGAGCGCCAGCGCCTGGCCATTGCCCGCGCCATTCTCAAGAACGCGCCGATCCTGATACTGGATGAAGCCACATCGTCGCTGGACTCCGAAAGCGAATCGCTGGTGCAGGCCGCTCTCGCCAACTTGATGCAGGGCCGCACCGTGCTGGTCATCGCGCATCGCCTGGGCACCATTCGCCGCGCCAACCGCATCGCCGTTCTTGAGGACGGGCGCATCACCGCCATCGGTCCACACGAAGAACTGCTGACCACTTCGCCCACCTATCAACGGCTATACCAGTTGCAGTTTATGGACGTGCCCGAACCTGCGGAACAGGACCCCCTGGCCCCGGATGCAGTCGGTTTTGCGCAGGCGCTCCCTGCAGAAGTGAAGGACTAGCACGATGTCGATCTTTTCCATGACCGGGTTTGCGCGCACCCAGGTGCGTATGAACGATCAACTCGCTTACACGCTCATCGTCAAAAGCGTGAACCACCGCTTTCTCGATGTTCAGTTGCGCCTGCCCTCGGGCCTTGACGCGCTGGAGATGGAGTTGCGCCGCGTCCTGAAAGAGAAACTCGTCCGCGGCCACGTGGAGCTGACCCTTTCCATTGATCGCTCAAGCCAGCAGAAAGCCGGCTACAATCGCGAACTGGTTGCCTGCTTCCTGACAGCTTTTGAAGCCGCGCGCGAGGAGCACGGACTCACCGGCACGCCGGACTTGAACGCCATTCTGCGCCTGCCCGCCGCGCTTCAAGCGGACAACCGCTCCAACGGCGACGAAGACCTCGACGCCCTGAGCGCCAGCGTTGTGGTTGAGGTCGTCCCTCTTCTCGATCAATTGAATGTCATGCGCGCGCGGGAGGGCGAGTCGCTGGCAACCATCCTGAACGCCACCCTTGACCGCCTGGCCGAAGCGACCGATGGCGTCAACGAGTTGCGTCCCGAAGTGGAGCAGCGCTACCAGGACCGCCTGACCCAGCGCCTCGAAGCGGCCGTGGGCACTGAGTTCAACCGCCAGCGGCTTCTTGAAGAAGTCGCCGTGCTGGTTGAGCGCAGCGACATTGCCGAGGAGACCGCTCGCCTCTACACCCACATCGGCCATTTCCGCGAACTGCTGGCTGCCGGCGGCGAAGTGGGCAAGAAGCTCGACTTCCTGCTCCAGGAGATGAACCGCGAAGCCAACACGCTGCTCTCGAAAACCGGCAGTGTCGGCGGCAAGGGAACCCGCATCACCGAACTCGGCCTAGCCATGAAATCAGAAATAGAAAAAGCCCGCGAGCAGATTCAAAACCTGGAATAAATCAAGTGGTCAATAACCATAGAAGCCGTCATCCTGAGCGAAGCCTCTCGCGGCTTTATCGCGAGAGGCGCAGTGGAAGGACCTGCATTTGGCTCACTTCCAAATCGTGTTTCCCCGGCCTCATCTGGTTCTCCCCTAATTCTTGCTACACTGTGGGCATGTTAGATGAACTCGAATTCCGCGGCCTTGTCGAGAAGGCTCTCGAAGCCCTGAAGCAGCATCTATTTGTGCGGGAAGAAGAGTCAGATTCCGGCTTTGAAGTCGAGGAGCAGAATGGCGTCTTGAACGTCCTCTTTGAAGAGCCCGCGGGCAAGTTCGTTATCACTCCCAACACGCCGGTCCGCCAGATCTGGATCTCCGCGCTTTCCACCAGTTTCAAGCTGGATTGGGATGAAATGGAAAGAGCGTTTGTGCTGCCGAAAACCGGCGAGCAGCTCAAGCCCCTTGTTGATCGCCTGATCGAGGAGCATCTGGAAGGCTAGCCACACAACTCCGCCAATCGGGCCTGCACCAAAAAGAAGGGTCCGGCTGTTTGGCCGGACCCTTCTGCATTCTCTACGCTTGCTTACTGCAGCGAATAAACCGTCTTCAGCACTTTCTCGGCAACGCTCTTCGGCAGCGGCGCATACGAAAGATTGGTAACTTCGCCTTCGCCCGAGGTGATGATCCAGCTCAGCAGGTCCTTGATCACCTTGCCCTTGGCCGCGTCCTGCGACTTGATGGGAATCAGCAGCCAGGTAAAGCTCGAAATGGGATAAGCATTCGCTCCCGGCGCATTGGTAATCGAAACGCGATAGTCGGCGGGCATCACCTTGATGCTGGCTGCGGCTTCCGTCACGCCTTCGATTGTGGCCTTGGTCCAGGTCCCCGCGGCATTCTTCACTTCGCCGCAAGTGATCTTGTTCTGCAATGCGTAGATTAGTTCCACGTATCCCAGTGCTCCGGGCAGTTGGCGAACCAGGCCGGCCACGCCCTCATTGCCCTTGCCGCCCACGCCTACCGGCCAGCTGGGCGAAGCGCCCTTGCTAGGGCCGTTGGCCCAGTCCTTGCTCACCTTGCTCAGATAGTCGGTAAAAATGTAAGTCGTGCCGCTGCCATCAGAACGGTGAACCACAATGATCTTCTGGTCAGGCAGCTTCAGTTCTGGATTGTCCTTGGCGATGCGCGGGTTGTTCCAGTTGTCGATCTTGCCCAGAAAAATATCCGCCAGCACGTCGGGACTGAACTTGACGTCGTTGACTCCCGGCACGTTGAACACCGGAACCACCGCGCCCATCACCGTGGGAATGTGGACCAGCTTGCTCTTCGATGCGGCAAGCTGCTCGTCGGTCATTGGTCCGTCAGAAGCGCCAAAATCAACCAGGCCGGCGCTCACCTGGCGAATGCCGCCGCCCGAGCCGATTGACTGGTAGTTGATCTCGACCCCCGGATGGGCAGCCGCGTACTCGCTAAACCATTTGGAATAAATCGGATAAGGGAAGGTCGCGCCTGCCCCCGTCAACTTCTGGGCCTGAGCCGCGCTCAAGGCCAAAACGAACAAAATAACGGCAACCAAGGTTTTCTTCACGGAAATCTCCCTAACAGATTTGCTTCCGTGATTCATTCTCCACCGTGAATGTTACGGGCGTTTGAATTGCTCACATCTTTTTGTCTGGACATGAGTTCCCGCCACAACAAGCCACTACGGCTCAGTCCGGTTCCTCCACTTTGCAGCAAGTTCCCTGTTTGCCAGCGCCTTGATAAACACCCCGCCCACCACTGACCGGGCCTGGAAGCCCACCTGCTTCCCGTTCCCCGTCTCGTACCAGTCGGTCAGCGGAACGCGGCTCGGCCCCTGGCTGACCCAGCGGCCAACCGGCGCCATCAGTGCTTTGAAGTCCTCCGGCTTGTCGGTAAGCGTCGCCGTCCAAACCTGCCAATCCAACTTGGTGTATCCCGCGCGGTTGTCCAGCGGCAGCCCGAACTGGTTCAGGTGGTGCAAAAAAAAGGCCAGCTCCGTCTGGCTCACCTGCGGCGAGAAAAGCTTGAAGTCCAGCAGCTGGTCCCACACCAGATTGTACTTCTGGCTCCACGTCCCGGCCTTGTCGAAGGCCAGCTTGTAGTGGTCGCCGTCAAGCGCCATCGTCTCCCATCGCCCGGCCATCTCTTTGGCCACCCGCGAGTATTCCTGCGCCACTTCCAGTTTCCCTATCCCCTGGGCCATCGCCGCGTAAGAAGCCAGCCCCTCAATCGCCTTGATTGACAGGTTAGCGTTATGCGCCAGGTGCCCGGCAAAGTCGTCGGTTGAGAGCTGGTTCGCCGGATCAAGCCCTTTGTCTTTCAAGTACTCGGCCCACTTGGTGAACTGCGGCCAGTAATGCCGCGCGAAATCCCAGTTGTTCCGCTCCCGCTCCATGGCCGCCACCAGGATCAGCAGATTCCCGCTCTCCTCCACCGGCATCTGGTCTTCTTCCGTGCGCTCGCCGCCGCCATACACCTGCCCGTTCGCCAGCGGATAGGTACCCAAATCATGCGGCGCAAACGGCCATTTCCAGCGGGCAAGCGCGGTATATTCCAGCACCGGCTTGAGCTGTGCCTCAACCAGTTCGGGATTGAAAAACAGAAAGAACGGTCCAGAAGGATACAGCACATCCACGGTCGAAATGCAGCCATTCGAGAAGTTCTCCTTGGGAAACAAGAGCGGCGTGCCGTCCGCATCGGCCGCAAACCCATGCGCCGCCAGAGTCTGCCGGTACGCAAGAGTCGCAATCTGCGCATAGTCCTTGCCGCCGGCCTTCTCCAGATCCGCAGTCAACTCCACATCGAACCGCTGCCCGCGTTGCTCCAGGTTCGCGTACTGCGTCTCTGCCACGGCCAGCATCTGCTGCACACTCATCCCGTTGCGCTGCCAATAGGGCCGCAGCTTCCGCCCCAGGTATTCAATCGCGTAGTCCTCGGTATAAGAGAGCAGCACGTGCCGAGTCGCCGGCACATCGCTCACTTTGCCCATCGGCAACAGCACCGCCAGATGCGCCGCGCCCTCTCGCGGCATCCGCGGCATGTCCATCTCATCGGCGGCCGGCACCGAGCCGGTGTCCGCAAAGTCACGCATTGCGTCCTGTGACAAAACTGCCTGCGCCCCTGCCTCGTCCGGCACCGCCAGGTGAAAGTAACCCCAGTCAATGCGCAAATCGTCGCCCGGCCGATTCAGCACCCGTTGGTCGCGCGAGCCCACATTCAGCACCGTCAATCCCTCAGCGCGCAAACGTCCCCACGTAACCGCTTCATCCTCCGTATTGACGGCGATCACCGGATCAACATCCAGCAACACAGAAACATCGTGCCCGCCCTGCCCCGTCGCGCTGAATGTCAAATAAGTAACCGGCCGCGAAAGCGTATCCAGATCCTTGGGAAACGCCGGGGTAAAGAAGCTCACCGTAAGCGACACACCGCCTGCCTTGAATTGATAGACCGTATGCGTCGGCGTCACATCGAGCCGGACCTGCTCCATCGCCGGCACTTGTTCCGGTTCCGCACCCATCCAGCGATACGTCTTGCCATCAATCCGCGCCAGCCCATGCATAGGCTGCTGCGCGCCCGTCCAATGTTTCGTATTCTCGTCCGTCAGCTTGTCGGCCATTGACCATACGCTGAAGTACGGATTGTGCGCCACCAGCGGCACCGCCGGCGGCCGCTGCTGCGCCCGCGCGCCCTCAGCCGCAGTGAAGACCGTAACCAGAGTGATGCAACACCAGAGGCGCAGAAACAATGCGTTCGTCTTCACAAGCAGGCCTTCCATTCCATAAGGTGCGAGCAGGTCGCCGCGTTTGGGCGCCGATTCCCTGCCCGCTCAATTCCCTCTGGAAGCATAATCGATCTCGACCTTCTAGACTGAAGACAGGCTATGAAATCTGTTTCCGATCTGCGGGCCATCGGTTTTGCACTATCCGGCTTCACCTTCTGGGTATTGGGCGACAGTTCCATCAAGCTGATGGGGCCGGGCCTGCCGCCGTATGAAATGGTCGCGTTCCTCGGCCTCTTCATGGCCATCTTCCTCGGTGCGTATGCCCTGGCCCGCGGCAACGTGAACGTGCTGCGCCCTCGCCGTCTCGGCCGCCAGATCGGCCGCGCCTGCCTCGACATGATCAATACCGTCTGCGTGGTGGTCGCCCTGCGCCATCTCACGCTCACCATCTTTTACATCCTGGTATTCATGGCTCCCATGGTCATTGCCCTGCTTTCGGCGCTCTTTCTTCACGAGGGTCTCTCGTGGCGCAAGTGGGCGGCCATCGTCGCAGGCTTTGCCGGCGTGGTCATCGCCGTCAATCCCTGGGGCAGCGCGCGCAACGGCGACTGGATAGGCTTTGCGGCCTGCATGATTTGCGTGGCGTGCTTCTCGGTCAACATGGTGTGGTCCCGCGTGCTCACGCGCACTGAGACGCCTGAGAGCCTGGCGTTCTTCTCAGGCCTCGTCACGGCGGCAGTGGGATTCGCGCTAACGCTCTTTCATGCCGCCCCGTTGACGCCGCGCCTCACAGCAGAACTCTTTGCCACCGGCCTGTTCTGGGCGGCGGGAACGCTGTGCTTTTACATCGCCGTGAAACACACCTCGGCGGCTAACGTATCGCAGTACCACTACACGCAGTTGGTCACCGGCACGCTGGTGTCGTACCTGGTCTGGCATGACAAGCCTGGATTTTTCGTCCTTGCGGGGGGAGCGCTGATCCTGGCGTCAGGCCTCTATATCGCCGCCTCCGCGCAGATACAGGTGCCCCTCACCGAGGTCAACTGATGGGAAGCTACGGGTAACGATGGCCTCCCGGCCGGCTGTCGTGTGGGTCTCCTGACCCACGCTCCGCAAGTCGAAGGACCTGCATTTACGATGCGCAATTCGCACACAAGCTGGGTGCCCCCGGTCTCGATTTTGAGACCGGGGATACCACAGCGCGAACTCACCGCAAACGAGGAAACACTAAAACCCTACCCGCGCCCCGCCCCCGGATTCGGCGTCCCCGCCAGCAGTTCTTCCCGCGCATGCTTCAGCACCGCCAGCGACCGCGTCACGCCCACTTCGCCGCTCAGCAACGGGTCCTCGTTCTCAACGCTCAACATGCCGTCGAAGCCAACTTCCATGTAGGTCGCAATCACGTCTTTCCATGTGCTCACGCTATGCCCGTAACCCACCGACCGGAAGAACTCCGAAGCTTCCAGGTCGCTCGGCGTCAAGGTAAAGTTCAGCACGCCAAACCGGTCCACATTGTGCTGGAAGAAGGCCGTGTCTTTCATGTGCGCATGGTAAAGCGCGCCATTCTTGGCCAGGTAGCGAATCGCCTCCACCGGGTTGCATCCCTGCCAGAACAGGTGGCTCAGGTCGCAGTTGGCGCCGATCACCGGGCCCACAGCCTCGCGCAGGCGCATCAGTGTCCGCGGGTTGTAGACCGAGAAATTCGGATGCATCTCCAGGCCGATCCGCTTTACGCCGTGAGCCAGCGCGAACTTGGCCAGGTCCTTCCAATAAGGAATGATGCGCTCTTTCCACTGCCACTCCAGCGCCTCTTCATACTCGGGAGGCCACTTGTAGACGATCCACGCCGGAAACTTATCAGTCGGCGACCCGCCCGGGCAGCCCGAGAAGCCTACCACCGTGGGCACGTCAAGCATCTCGGCCAGCAGAATCGTATTGCGGAAACCCTTGTCGTAAGCTGCAGCCTTCGCCGGGTCGGGATGGAGCACATTCCCGTGGCCACTCAGCGTCATGATCGGAATCCCATGATCGTCGAACTTCTTCTTCCAGGCCTTCGCCTTGGCCTTGTCGGCCACCAGTTCGTCCAGCGGACACTGCTCCGACGCTGCGTACCCGGCCGCGCCCACCTCGGCCGCCTCGGCGCCCAGGCTCACGTACTTGTCCAGCATGGCGTCCAGCGGAACCCCGGTGAACGCCGGATTGAAGACTCCGATGGGCAGCTTCTTGAGGCCGCCCTTTGCAGCCGACTCATTCTGCGTCTCGCCTGCTGCCTCGCTCGTCTTCACAGCGCCCATAGCCAGCGGCGCCGCAGCCATAGCCGCTCCCGCCGTAATTGAATTCCCAAGAAACTGCCTGCGATTCATAGTGTTCTCTCCCGCTGACAATCATAGTGCCGCTGGGCCAGAGGTTCCAATGCTCGAACTGCATTTTGCAGCGAGGCCATGCGGCGGCTAGAATCATCCCGCGCCGCGCAGAGGGATCCCGTTCGCTATCAAAAAGGGCACGGTGGCGCTCTCTCACCTTCAGAAGCCATGATGACCGCATTCACCTGCAGGATTTAAGCATTGCTCTGCATGAAAGGCCTCGATGACGATCAAGTACGCTTTGACCAGAGCCGAAATCGTTCAATTCTTCTTGCAGACGCTCGGAAAATCTCCGAAGCTCATGGTTGTCATCCTGATTTGCTCCTTGTGGCCTGCCTTTATCTACCTTTCAGCAAGTGGTGCGTTTCAGCGATCCTTCACAGTTAGCGACATCGCCGTTTCCTTGGATTGGATGTTTGCCGCTTTCTGCTTTATGGTGGCGTGGATATTCATGCGCGGGAAGACCGGTGAGCGAACGCTAAGCGTCACCGAATCGGGTATCTCGACGGAGATTGGTTCTCTAAGGAACCCCTGCGCAGGTGTGTGATTTTGCGGCGACAACGCGAGCGCAGTTGATTTGTTGATTGTGAATCGGTTTTCTTTCGGAAAAGACGGGTTGCTGCTTGTCTTTTTGATCCCTTGAGGCCGTTTTCCGGCCTC
>CAIWFH010000076.1 GCA_903911925.1 uncultured Acidobacteriaceae bacterium | reverse complement strand
TGCATCCTGAAAACCGCACACTCTCCGAGGCGGCAAGAAATGCCTCGATCTCAACCAGATTCAACTTCTCTGCTCCGAGCACGCTGATCATCCATCCTCAGCTTGCCCGCGCCTATTCCTTCAGGCTCATCTTGCGTTGGACAAGAGTCGCATTTGACACAGCAACCCGCATTTGCGAGACTCAGAGTTGCTGCCGGTTCAGCAGAGAGCGCTGAACTTGTGTACCGTGCCGAAGTGGCGGAATTGGCAGACGCGCGTGGTTCAGGTCCACGTACTCGCAAGGGTGTGGGGGTTCGAGTCCCTTCTTCGGCACCATAGTTTTCTAAATCGCTTAAAATGAGCCGCCTACGGGTGGCTCTAGTTATTTAGTTAGGTTCTAGCTAGGCAAAACGCGAAAATGATGCATTCATCGGGTCTCCCCGCCTCGGGTTTGGTGGCAATCGCGGGGGCAGTAATGCGGGTGGAGAAATCCGCCGGTTGGGTCACTTTCCAACCAATCTCGGTGCCCTTTCCTGATTTTGGCTCAGCGGGCGAGTCGCCTGTAATCGTCAAATCGGGAGAGGATCGCTGAACTTTAGACGATTTCCCAGGATAGACCAGTCCCTGACGTGTTGATTGCGACATCGTCTCGCAGCAAAGTCTCCTTAGATATCGGCTTCTGGCGACAATAAAGTGCCGCACGCAGCCCTTGCGGATTGCGCCGAATAATCTGAGACAGGAAGGAGCCAAGACGGCTGCGGGGTGGAAAAAGCCGGGATGAAGATGCCACCTACCAAGTTGCTGATCTTCGGGAGTCCCAAAGCTGGAATTTGAGTAATGTTGGCCGCTCCAAGCGCCGCCATCGACTTGCCGCTCAAGATTCTCGTCCGGGAAGATAACAATGGAAAAGTCTGGATCTCGTATAACAGTCCGGAGTATTTGCGCGACCGGCATGACATTCCACCAGAGTTGATCCCCGATATTGCGGGCGTGGCCGCTTTGGTGGCCAAAGCCGGCGAACAGGCGGGGGTTGAGGGCCAACTTATCCAGGTCCCTCCAACCCTCCGCGCCGCCTGCACTATATTGCCGAAAGGGAACGGCGATTGAGCGTTGGCCAGGGGATAACGGTCGCGGCAACCTTGAGAAATGCGCGAATGTCGTCCGCCGATGCAAACTCCAATTGACCGTTGTCTGTCGGGACAAGAACCAAAGAAATCTCCCCATCCTGATTTAGAAAGGGAGTTCCTGGGTCGCTTCTCGCGATTTCCCTATCGTCATAGGTGAATGCCGACGCATCCGGCGACTCTCGATCCAACGGCAGAACGGGGATGTCCAACTCTGCATGAAGCGATGGTGAGTCGAAATCGATGCATGCCAGATTCAAGCCGAGAGGATAGTAGCCGACATCGCGAAACTTCGCCGGGTAAGGCGTTCCGTTAACGACAATATCAACCCTTTGCCTCACATTACTCCAGGTTTGCCGCTCTTCGTACTTCTTGACTACGTCAAACGTCGTGACCACATCGCAGGTGTCCGTGGGAAAACCTGCTGCCTGAGCAATCACGACTTCGGTGTCGTTACCTTGCTTGGGATGGTGGATTTCCGTGACGGTCACGGTGATGATCTGTGAAGCGTGGGCGGGATGAACAACAGCTTTGCTCGCCTGGGCTCGACCTCGCACGGGGTTGCTGGCGGCCAGCAATATTCCCAGAAATGAAACTGCAACAACGCAACCAAGGCTTTTCAAAACAACCTCCAGGTGATGCAGGGAAAGCATGGTTCTTATATTTGGATCGAACCCTACAATACGGGGGCTGGAACCTGATCGCTTTGCTTGAGATCAACCATGGCCTGGTTGCTGAGCCAGGATGCAACGAAATCTTTCCTTATGATTGCCGGAAACCGCTTCGCAGAAGTGTACAAGCGGGTAGGCACCGTTGCAGGCAGGAATGATGAAATGTCCCTCGGTACGCTTTGAGATCAAAGCGTATCGAGAGTGCTTTTGGATTCCCATTCCAGGGCCGATCCGGAGGCACTCAATCTTGTTCCCGAGTTCAGGGAATCCATTACACTCTTCGCATGGCACTCAAGCACCTTTTAGCCGCGTTGATTCTCCTGCAGGCTGTTGCCGTCCCGGCACAGCAAGCCGCCTCAAAGCCCGCCCCACCCCCGCCGCCGCTTCTCTCGCACGAACTGCATTCCGACCGCAGTGTCACCTTCCGCTTCAAGGATGCCGCGGCCAACGATGTGAAGCTGAGGCTCGATAGCTTCGCCAAGCCCATTCCCATGACCAGGGCAGCAGGCGGCATCTGGAGCTACACAACACAGCCGCTTCCGCCCGAGCACTATTTCTACAGTTTTCTCGATGGCGATGAGCAGAGAGCCGATCCCGAGAACCACTTGTTCGCCCCCAACATGGCCTTCTCGGGCTCCAACATATTGATTGTCCCAGGGGACACGCCTGAGCCTTGGGATGAGACCGCCGTTCCTCATGGAACCCTGCACGTTCATCGCTTTACTACAAAGATCGCGATTGGGTTGCCGGCAAATCAGGAGGAGGTTGTCGTCTATACCCCGCCCGGGTACGACGCCGCGGCGGCCAAGCCCTATCCGGTGCTCTACCTGCTCCACGGCTGGAGCGGCGAGGCTGAGAGCTGGTCAAGGGACCAGCAGGCCAACTTCATCCTCGACAACCTGCTCACCGAGGGCAAAGTCAAACCCATGGTAGTGGTGATGCCTCTCGGCTATGGCGACATGAGCTTCGTCGAAAACGGTTTTAATGTCTGGCGAGACCGGGCAGCGGTGGAACTCAACACGCAACTCTACATGAGCATGCTGATGGGTGAGATCATGCCCCTGGTCGAGACGGCCTATAACATTTCTCGCGACCGCGAGGGCCGTGCCATTACCGGCCTCTCCATGGGTGGGCTTGAATCTCTCGATACCGGCCTGCACTATCCCGAGAAATTCGCCTGGGTCGGCGGCTTCTCGTCGGCGGTGCACAATCTCGATTACGAGCACCAGCTGGCCGCGCTTGACCCAAAGACTGCCAACCTCAAGCTGCTCTGGATCGCCTGCGGCACCGAGGATGGCCTGATCGAGGCCAACCGCAAGATAATTGCATTCCTCAATGCGAAGGGCATGCCGGTGACGCAGGTCGAAACGCCCGGGCTGCACGACTCGCTCGTGTGGCGCGACAACCTCATTCACTTTGCGCCGCTGCTCTTTCAGAAGTGAACGCTCGGCTTTGGCGGCCTCTGTGTTGCGTTCCAGACGCTGAGGCTTCGCCATCGCAGCCGTCGAACCAGCATAGAGATTGCCGATTCGCTAACCGGCTAACTAGCTGACCTGCTGACTCGCTGTCTCGCCGGCCGCAACCAGTTCCTTCGCCGCTTGCCGTCCCAGCCGGATGCAATCCGGAATGCCGATGCCATCGTAGGCGTTCCCGGCCAGCCTCAGTCCCGGCAATGCCGTCACGCGCTTCGCGATGCTCTGTTTCCGCTCCTGGTGGCCCACCGCATACTGGGCCATCGCCCGCCGCCACCGCGATACCTGCGTGTACTCCGGTTCGGCCTCCAAAGGCAGAACCTTCTCACCCAGAATCTCGCTAAGTTCTCGGCGCACGCTGGCCACCAAGGCGGAGTCCGATTCGGTCAGCATCGCCTCGTTCTTCGTGCCACCCAGAAACGCTCGCAGAACCGCCTTGCCCGGCGGCGTGCGCCCCAGAAACTTGCGATGGACAAAGGTGCAGGCCAGCATGCAACGGCGCTCGCTGGCCGGAACCAGGAAGCCGAAACCATCTGGCAGCCGCCCAAGTTGTGAATCGTCGAAAACCAGGTTGACGGTGATGGAAGATGAGTAGGGAATACTGCCGAGTTCCTCCGCCAGTTTCGCGTCTGTGCGCTCCAGTAGAACCCCTGCCGCCCATGCCGGAGTGGCCAGAATCACCGCGTCGTAAAACTCGGCTTGGCCATCGGCGTGGACCATCCAGCCTTCATCCACCTTCTCCAGTTTGCTTACCGGCGTTCCGAGCCGCATCGATTTCGGATCAAGCCTTGCTTCAATGGCGTCAACAAACTGCTGCATGCCCCCACGCAGGGTGGTGAATATCGTCCGCGGTTTACTGCTCGACTGCCCCTTGCCGTTGCTGCGGGCCTTGCTCATCGCCTGCCGCATCTTGCGGTGCGCCGCCAGCATGCCAAGCGTCAATGAGCCGTATTCGCTTTCCATCTCCACCAGCTTGGGCAGCACCGTGCGCGCGCTCAGTTGCGCGGCGTCACCGCCATAGATGCCGCTCAGCAGCGGATCGGCCAGCCTGTCCACCGCCTCGGCGCCAAAGTGCCGCTCTACCAGCGCCGCCACCGATTCATCCTCTTCGCTCGGCCGCGGCGGATGAAGCAGTTCCAGCGCCATGCGCACCTTGGTCGTCAAGCTGAACAGCCGGGTTAGCGCAGTGGGAATCAGCTTGGTCGGAATCAGGAACATCAGGCCGTCGGGCAGCGCCACCAACCGGTTGTGCACCAATATGTATGTCTTGCGGACCGCATCGTTTGATGGGATTAGTTCGGCCCCGAGCCCCACTTCACGGCAAAGTTCGGCTGCGGCGGGCTTTTCGCTCAAAAACGAGTCCGGGCCCCGCTCGATGACTGCGCTGTTCACAATCTCAGAGGATATGGAACCGCCCAGCCGGTCCCGCGACTCAAACAGCGTGTACTCCACTGGAGCGCCTCCGGCACGAGCCTGTTCCATCTCAAAGGCAGCTGCCAGTCCTGCTATACCACCGCCAATGATTGCTGTTCGCATTGTTCTGAGCCCCACCTCATCTTAGTGCAGTCGCTGGCTTTATACCTTCCCGCTGCCGAAATCTCCTCGGTTGCGGAAATCCCTTCCGAGCCCATTGGATTCTGGGTCGGGGCCCTGGGGTTGGTACACTTTGATACAGTTTCAGTACATATTCCGATGCTTGCGAACTTTTTCAGGCTGCCCGCCTAAAGTGAAATCAGAGTCGCAGATTGCTCAGGCTGGCATATTGCCGCCGGCTCATCCTCCGCGCGCGGAACCCAGTTCTTCGGCTGATAGATGCAGCAAGGCTCCTGCGCCAGTGGGTCGCCGGTCACCGCATATGCCCTCGCTCTTGAGCCGCCGCAGATTTCCCTGTACTCGCATGCGCCGCACTTGCCCTCAAGCTGGCTGGTGTCGCGCAGCGACTTGAAAATGGGCGATTCGCGGTAAATCTCGGCCAGCGGCGTCTGCCGAATGTTTCCAGCATGGATGGGCAGGAAACCGCTCGGGTAGACATTGCCTACGTGCGAGATGAACATGAAACCTTTGCCGTCGTTCACCCGCCGTGTGGCCCAGCTTGCCGTCCGCGTTTTGGCGTCGGCCGTTGGCGCGCCCGCCTCGTAGGCCGCGGCTGTTCCAGGTTGATTGGTTCCCATGTGCGATACCCCCGGATGCCCGCTTCCGTGACCCATCTTGCGTTCTTCCAGGTTGTGCTGCAAAAGGTAGCGCCGGTAATGCATCGCCTCGGTGGTTTTGATCTGGAAGTTCACCCGGTGCGACAACTCGTAGATCTTTCCGAAGACCTGCTCGAACTCCTCGCCAGAAAGCAGGTCGCCCAACTGGCCGCGGCCCACGGGAACCAGGAAGAAGACGTTCCACATCACGATGGCCATCTTCTCGAACAGCGCGCAGAGGCTGTCAAGATCCGTTGCGTTGTGACGGCTGATCGTGGAGTGCACCTGGATGGGAATTCCCGCCTCATTGGCCCATTCGATAGCCTGGATGGTTCGTGCCCAGGCCCCCGGAAGTCCACGGAAGTTGTCGTGAATCTCGGGCGTCGAGCCGTCCAGCGAAATCCCCAGCCGCACCAGGCCTGCCTCTTTCAGCTTGAAAATCGCCTCACGCGTCAACAGGGGCGTGGCGCTCGGCGTCAACGCCACTTGCACCCCCTTGTCGGCGGCGTAGCGGATCAGCTCGTAAACGTCCTTGCGCTTCATGGGATCGCCGCCGGTGAAGACGAAGATCGGCACGCCCATCTCCGAAATCTGGTCGATCAGCGCTTTGGCTTCGGCGTTGTCCAGTTCGTCCGGATGTGGAATGGGCTGGGCTGCCGCGCGGCAGTGCTTGCATGCCAGATCGCACGACTGCGTAATCTCCCAGATGGCAAGGAAAGGGGTTTCATCAAAATTCAGCCCGCCGCGAGCGGGAATATTGTGCATTGGTTTCATTTGGATGGCCTCCAACAGAATCGCAGAGGGCCGCGCAAAACGAAAGTCCAGCGCTGGGGGGACGCCACGATTCCCCATTAGAAGACCAGCTTCCACCGGGGATGGGCTGTGATTCAGATCACCTCATCTGCCAGAACACTTCCCTCAATAAGCGCCGCAACCACACTTTTGTACCCTGTACAGATTTCCAAAATGGGAGGAAAATGCTTTCTCCGGCGGGAGATACCTCCCGCTCCCAATACTCTCCGGGGTAGAGTGAGGTTTACTGGCGTATCGGACGCCGGTATGGTCGCCCTTTCCAAGTGATTGCAATCACTTGAAGCTGTGCCACCGGGCACCGAAAATCCGATTTCGATTCTGCCAGAGTATGGCCGCACCTCAGGAGGTTCCCATGGCCGCAACAATGAAGCCGGGTTGGAGCAGACCCTCCACCATCCTCTTTGCTTCCGAGATTCCCGCCAACGAAAAGGCATTCGCCTTCGCGCTTGCGCAAGCCGTCGAGTTCGGCTCGGAACTTATTCTTTTCCACGCTTACGACACGTTGGTCGTTGCCGCATCTGAAACCTCGGGCATCCGGTACTACGACACCGCCGCGGCCGCACGCACCGAAATACACCACCTGGAGCCCATGGCCAGGCGCGCGCGCGAAGCCGGCATCCACTGTGAAGTCGTTGTGCGGCCAGGGTTGGCTGCGGATCAGATTCTGGCTTTCACCCGCGAACGCGAAATCGACCGCATCGTGATGGGCACCCATTCTCCAGGACCCATCGGCAAGCTCCTGGTGGGCTCGGTTGCTGAAGCCGTTCTCCGCAGTGCCAAGGTTCCGGTTTACATTGTCGGCCCCGACGTGCTCGATGGTGCCTATCGCAACTTTGCCACCCGCACCATCCTCTGCGCCGTCAGCTTGCTTGAGTCCAGGTACGTTGTCGCTGCCTTTGCGGCGGAACTGGCCGCCCGCCATAACGCGCGCCTGATTCTGCAACACGTTATCCGGCCGCAGGAGCGATCTGAAGTCCTTGCCGGACGTTCGATCCATCAAATTGAGTCCGACCTGCTGGCGATGATTCCCGATAAGCTCCAGAAGGCGGTCGCAGCCCAATCGGTTGTGGTGCCCGGCGACCCGACTGAAGAACTGCTTTACCAGGGAAGGGCGCAGCAAGCTGACCTCATTGTGCTGGGCGCACATGGCGCATCGGCCTTTGCCGCGATAACCCGTCACGGCGTGGTCTACAAGGTGCTGGCCCACTCGCATTGCCCGGTCATCACGCTCTCCCCCGCCGTGCTGGCTGAATGCGGCGCCATGGGAAAACAGCACCAGGGCGGAGCCTACCTCGCTGGCGTCTTTTAGATCCGGCGCACCCGCGATGCCGGCGTATAAGCGCACAACCAGGATTGATCACTGCCTTCATTCACCTGCCCTCGCGAAGTACGCGTAGCGCGCCCATCTGCTGACCCGCTGACTTGCTGACTTGCTGTCCGAGTGTGGTCCCCTTACGACAGACGGCGCGGTGCCATCCCCGTAATGTCGAAAGATGTCTGGACCATGGAGTCGACATTGATGGACAAGCAGACAGTTGAGGCGCCACCCCGCAGCGTTCACGTCCACTTTGGCCGCTTCGCCGCAACGGCTAGCGGATGGCTGGGGTCAACGTGGGCGTTTGCCGGCGCGGGCCAGGTGGTTTTGGTATGGGCTGCCACGGGGCCGATCTTTCACTTCTCGCAAACCTGGGCGCAGGCCATCAACACGGGCACGGGCATTGCAACGTTCCTGGTGGTCTTCCTCATTCAAAACACGCAGAATCGGGATGCGCGCGCCATCAACCTGAAACTGAACGAACTGATCAGGGCTATGGACAAAGCCCGCAATCAAATGATTGATATCGAAAGATTGAGCGACCTTGAACTGGATGCCATGCAGGCCACATACGAAAAGATAAAAACAGGTTGGACCGAGCGCTAGGCGCGAGCCACGCACGGGGAAGCGGAGAAATAGAGTTATCCATCTCCGAAATATCCAGTCGGCGTTTGTTGCCCAATTACAAAGATTGGTTAGCCGATCTATACAGGCGAAAAGATTACTGGTAACAAACTCGCCGCGAATAGTGGCAAAGGAGAAACAACCCTCACGGAAGGGTGCACGTCCAAGCGTCAGGAAGAGAGAGAGACCAAACTCGGCGGAGGGGAAGCGACATGCTTTGGACGATATTTGTAGTCCTCCTGGTACTGTGGCTACTTGGTTTGGTAAGTAGCTACACGTTGGGCGGATTCATCCACATTCTCCTGGTGCTGGCGTTGGTTGTGCTGATTCTTCAGCTCGTATCCGGGCGCAGGCCATTGACTTGACAATCGCGGAAACAGCTTCATCCGGAATCACGACCGGCCTCCGATTGACCAACAACTTCACGAAGTCAGATGCACAAAGGAGGAACAATGGATAAGGATAGAGTGAAAGGCACGGTTGACGACGCAGCAGGGCGCGCCAAGCGTCAGGTTGGCGAGTGGACAGGGGACACCAACGCGCAAGTCGAGGGCGCAGCCCAGCAGGTAAAGGGCAAGGCTGAAAAGGCCTGGGGCAACGTAAAGGATGCCGTGCGGGACGCGCACGATAAAACCAAGGAAGAAAAGGAAAAAGCCAAGGATGAGATGCATAAGAAAAAGCCGGGATCCGAGCATCCCCAACCCGTCAGTCACAAGGAAACGGGAACGCGCTAACCTCGGCGCGATAAGTGGGTCCGTAACATAGGGATTCGCAGCCGCTTAAAGTTTTAGTAATTGACTTGGTTTGATCTAATTAATTCGCGCCCTTGAATGGACGTTTGATTTCGAGCTTGGCCTTCGGGCCGGGCTCGGACTTCGAACGTCCGTTCTATGTGAGAGAGTAGGCGAACATTACGGGGTGGCATCGATGCCTCGCCCGAAAAGCGCCGAAGTTCATTAAAATTCAACAGGATTCGATTCCTGTTCTCTATTGCTCTGGAACGTCTCACCAGATATCGGTATACTTTGGGGCAAGGCGGTGTGGCCATGAGTCGCGCCTCCTCAAAGTGAGGTGCGTCTTCTTCAGGGACTCCGGTTCACTGACGCTCGACGTTCCACCATCTGAGACTTCCCGCTGGCGCGCTGTCGCCCGCGTCCTCCGAAGTCCCATGGACGCGGTAGGTTGTGCCCTCCTCCCTGGTTTCTGCTCTCTATGCGGCTCCCCTCTGCCGCACTTCTCTTCCGTGCCAATTTGTGCTGCCTGCTGGACGGAGTTTCCCGCCCTCGGCGGCCCCGCCTGTTCGCGCTGCGGCGATACGCTTGATTCCGCTTCGGTTGGCGCGCTTTGCCGCGCCTGCCGCATGGCGCCGCCGACTTTTGTGCGTGCCGTAGCCTACGGCCTTTACCAGGACCGCATGAAGGCCGCCATTCACGCCCTCAAGTACGACCGCCTGCACCCCGCCGCGCACGAACTCGGCCGGATGCTGGCATTGGCCATCGCCCAACTCGCCAGCGAGGCTCCACAAGAAATGCTGGTCGTTCCCGTTCCGCTGCATCGGCTGAAGTACGCCGAGCGTGGATTCAACCAGGCGCGCTCGTTGGCCACCCACGCTCTCACCTTCCTGCGGAAGAGCCATCCGCGGTGGAAGCTCACGCTTGCCTCGCGCACGCTGATGCGCCTCAAGGCCACCGAGAGCCAGGCTGGCCTGAACCCGCGCCAGCGCCGGCTCAACCTGCGCGGCGCATTCACCGTCTCCGATCCGGCAGCCGTTACGCTCAAGCACATCCTGGTCATCGACGACATCTTCACTACCGGCGCAACCGTGCGCGCCGCGGCTCAGGCATTGACTCAGGCCGGAGCAGCTTCAGTCTGGGTTGCCACGCTGGCCCGTGCGCGCCGGTTGCACGAGACTCGTTTCGCTGCAGCAAACACAGGGAATTATCAGGATATTACCGTTCATACTCTGGCCGAGATTGCGCCAGAAGAAAGCGTCCATTCATCGCACGACCAACCATCTTTTTGACGAGGGGATAAGAGATGTCTTTGGGAAAAGCCATGATTCATGCACGCAAGCAGAAGTCCATCGCGCGAGCCGCATCCGGCGGTGAATCCAGGGAACACCTGGCCGCGCAATCCAGCCTCATCTTGCAGATGCCGGTGCTGGTGCTTAACGCATCGTACGAGCCCATCAACATCTGCGGCGCGCGCCGCGCCCTGGTGCTGGTGCTCAAGGGCATTGCGCGCACCGAGGAGGAGCACGGCATGACCCTCCATGCCCAGCGGACCCGCGTCCCGATGCCGTCCGTGATCCGCCTGCTCGAGTACCGCCGCATTCCCTACCAGACCCGCGCTCTCTCGCGCAAAAACATCCTGCTGCGCGACCGCAACTCCTGCCAGTATTGCGGCGAGGTTCTGCCTTCCGGCGAACTCACGCTCGACCACGTCATTCCCCGCTCCCGCGGCGGCAACTCCACATGGGAAAACCTGGTAGCCTGCTGCCACGGCTGCAACCGCCGCAAAGGCAACCGCATGCTGCACGAGCTGGACGACATGGTGCTGATGCGCGAGCCGCGCCCCTTCTCACTGCACACCAGCCGCCAGATCATGCGCATGCTGGGCCGCGGGGACGACCGCTGGCGGAAGTATCTTTTTTACTAGGCACGGGAGACCCAATCTTCAGTCGCGACCCTCCCCCTCCCCCCTATATTCTGGGCGGAAATTCGCTGTTTTCAGCAAGATGCCTTGGGGCTCCCATTCCAAGTTCTTGATTCTGCGAGAGT
>CAIWFH010000075.1 GCA_903911925.1 uncultured Acidobacteriaceae bacterium | reverse complement strand
TCATGGCCGCCCAGCGGAAGCTGCGGAGTTCACCAGGTTCACTTCCGAGCGTAGCTTGGTAGTGGCCATCCTTCCACCTGGCAGTGGACTCGGTAACGGCGATTGGTTCACCTTCTACATTGAGTTCCTTTCCCCAAAGGACGAGTTCGATGCGCGTCGGCCAATTTTCGAGGCGATTGCAAAGTCAATCGTTGTCAAGAACATCGGGCATCCGAAAAGCGGTCCAGGCCTGCAGGCTGGCCCTAACAGCCACCAGTAGCGAGCATGAGATTGTTATCCTCTGTTCGTCGCATAGAGCGTGAAGCTCTGAGTGGAGGTACCGTCGGAAAGTCAGAAGTATATTCAGCGCGAGCACTCAATGGATATTGCGAACGCGCGAGATTTCACAACTGCGTTAAGAGCTAAGAATAGGAGAAGACATATGAAACGGTACAGCGGTCTGGCAATACTCGCATTGGTGGTTTTCGCAATGGTTGCGTGTGAATCGAAGACATCGTTGTCGCGGTCAAAGGCGATGCATCTCATTCAGGGCTCAAAACAGTTTTCAGAAATTGCCAGCGACATTCGCTTGACAGACGCGGAGATCAAGCGCGGGACGGAACAAGGCTATTGGGGCGCAGCAAACTCTGGAGTCTTCATCTTCGGCGAGGGACCGTCGCTGAACTTCACGGCAAAAGGGAAACAGGTCTTCGAGAGCTTCGCCAAACAATCGGGTGGAACTCCTCCCCGCTGGATTAATGAGGCATTGAAGCCTCTTGTCACCGAGGTGACAGGAATTGCGGACACTGGCCAGAACGAAAAGACAGTGAATTTCAATTGGAGCGTTGATTCTAGCAAGCTCCCGCCTGATATTAGGCCTATCTTCAAAGACCACCCCGCCAAGGCTGGCGTAGCCGTCTTTACGCTTTACGACGACGGCTGGCGTCTGGAGCAGATGGGGGCTCATTAGCATCCGATGTCTGTACTCAGGATTTCGGGTCTCACGCGTTATAGGTGTGGGACAGCGCCGATGGTTCGTGAGGATCAAGTCACTTCTAAAAGAATTCCGTCGATGTTCATTTGTAACGGAATATTGACATGCGATTGTGGGGGATTGGAATGCGATCAAAGACGATAGCCGTATTGTTGTTGTTTCTGGTATCTATGGCCGGACTTGCCCAGTCAAAGAAGCCACTAACTAACAATGACATCATCAGGATGGAGAAAGCCGGTTTTGCGAATCAGACGATTATTGGCGCGATCAGAGCGAACGATACGGCATTTGATGCCTCTGTTGATGGGCTTATGGCGCTGAAAGCTGCGGGAGTAACTCAGCCCGTCATCGACGCCATGCTTTCGGCGGATGCCTCCAAGCGGGCCTCTATCGCCGCAAGTACAGGCAGGATTGCGACAAACGCCGGTGAAATGCAATCAACCAGAGATTGGACGCGAGATACTCCCTTTCCTTTGCGCCCTGGTATTTCGCTCGACGAATTGCGCACCGATGAAATCTGGATGGGCGGCCAGTATGGGCTTGGGACACAGCGGGTCTTCAGTGGCACTTCGGCGGTATTTTCCGCTGCCAACTCCAGCCGCCTCGGGTACGGCGGATACATCTCCGACGAAGGCACCTTGGAGATGTGGATCAAAGTGAATCACGGTTATCGCTACGACAACTTCCAGTTCAAGGAGAATCTCGATTGGGCAATCATCTTTTCCAGCGACTGTGTCGGGGGCGATGTAGCATGGCCAGGCGCCACAAAGTTGATTGTGAAAGCTAACGGCGACATAACACTGAGAATGGACAATGCCAGGAACAGCCAGC
>CAIWFH010000074.1 GCA_903911925.1 uncultured Acidobacteriaceae bacterium | reverse complement strand
TCACTCCGGTGGAATCGTAGCCGAGTTGAGCCCGATCATTGTGCCGCCGCTACCTCCGACCGTGCCTCACTCCGGTGGAATCGTAGCCGAGTTGAGCCCGATCATTGTGCCGCCGCTGCCTC
This sequence comes from uncultured Acidobacteriaceae bacterium, assembly GCA_903911925.1. Classification (GTDB taxonomy): domain Bacteria; phylum Acidobacteriota; class Terriglobia; order Terriglobales; family Acidobacteriaceae; genus Telmatobacter. The sequence continues at coordinate 64,746 of CAIWFH010000074.1, read as the reverse complement.
CGACCGTGCCCCACTCCGGTGGAATCGTAGCCGAGATGAGCCCGATTATCGTGCCGCCGCTGCCTCCGACCGTGCCTCACTCCGGTGGAATCGTAGCCGAGATGAGCCCGATCATTGTGCCGCCGCTACCTCCGACCGTGCCTCACTCCGGTGGAATCGTAGCCGAGTTGAGCCCGATCATTGTGCCGCCGCTACCTCCGACCGTGCCTCACTCCGGTGGAATCGACATCTGTTCCTAAACTCGCCAAGCTCTGCAAAGTTTAGCCGATTGCGCATCCTGATAGAGTTGGCATAGCGGGTGAGGCTGTCTTTCTTCAGTGAAGGAGGCCCGGCTAGTGTTCGATTCCTATCTAACGGTGTGCGGCCTGGTCGCGGAAGCAGTGGTAGCACTGCTGCTGTTGAGAACGCGCGTGTTTCGGGTACTCCCGGCATTTTTTGTATACGTTTGCTGGAGTTTGGCAAGCGACGCCTTCTTTCTCATGGTGCAGCTCCGGTTCCCAAACGCCCCTTACGCGCTCTATGAAGGCCAGATGGTCATCGACTCCGCGATGATCTTCGCAGTCCTGGTCGAACTGGCATGGTCGGTTTTGCAGCCGGTCCGCAATTCCCTTCCCAAGGGGTCCTGGATCGGCATCGCAATCATCATAGGATTGGCCGGGCTGCTTTTGTGGCCCGTCGCCGGCCTCACCGTCCCCGGTTACCTGACCTCCGAGGCGAAGAATTTCTTTCGCTTTTACCAGACTTTCGCCATCTTGAGGGTGTTGGTGTTCCTGGGGATGGCAGGGTTCAGCCAAGTGCTGGCCATTGGATGGCGCAATCGCGAACTTCAGATTGCCACGGGGCTGGGCTTCTATTCCATCGTCTCGCTCGCCGCTACCATTGTGCATTCCCATCAGAGAATTGGCACTCAGTACCATTGGCTGGATGAGGCGGTCGCTATTAGTTACTTTGGTGCCTTGGCCTATTGGGTACTGGCATTTGCAACAAAAGAGGCAGAAAGGCGAAATTTCACTCCACAAATGCAAGAATTTCTGGTATTGGTAGGGAGTACGGCAAGAACAAGCCGGGTTGCACTAAGGGATATGGTGGTTACCAAATCCCGGCGTAAGGATCACCAATGATTCTGCCCTTACTTCAATTTGCTGCGTTTGCAGCAGTTGTTCTTTACCTTGGTCGTTGGCACGGTGGAAATCGGCGACGGAATTCTCAGTCGTGGGACTCCCTGCTGGCAAGATTGCGCCCCGATTGGAGCGCGCGTGAGGTGAGCGATCATTTTCTCTGGGAAGAGGGAATGAACGCGACCCCCGAAGATGCATGGCAGCGCATGGAAGGCCCGAAAGGGCTGTGGGTGATGTACCAGAACGCGCGGGTCATGCTTGAAATGGCTGATTTTGCTACCCGCAATAGTGAGAATGTGGATCGTGTGCTGCTTGAGACCCTGCGCAGCGACGCGATGCAGATTCGGGTTTGCGTTCTGATGGCGCTGGCCCAGTATGGGTTTTCGCAAGCTAGCGAAGGTGTTCGAGTAAATGCATTCCGCGCCGCCACGATGTATACGGCGATGGCTGCTCGGACGACACAGCTTCTGCAGGAACATGCGGCCGCCGTCATTCCGGATTTCGTAGCGGCCATGTAGACAGGCTTCCTCCTCCAGCAAGAAACGCCCCGGCTGCAACCGGGGCGTTTCTGCGTTTGAGGGGTAGAAAACCTCAGGCTGGATTGGCCGCCAGAAATTCGTTGATCCGCGCGTGCTCTTCGTCGCTCAAGCGGAACTCGAGCGCTGGAATCAGACCTTCCACCTGCACCGCGTTCCGTCCGCCGACGATGGCCGCCGTGATGGCCGGGTGATGCAGCGTCCACGCTACAGCCACCACGCCGGGGCTTACGCCATGGCCGTCTCCAATCTCCCGGAGCAAATCCACCAGGCGCAAATTGCGGCTCAGGCGAGGCTCTTTAAACTCGACTGCCTTGCGGCGCCAGTCGTCGGCGGGAAGCGCTGCCACGCGCTCGGCTGTCATCTTGCCCGTGAGGAGCCCGGAGACCATGGGCGAGTAGTTGATGACGCCGATATCATTTTGCGCGACAAACGGAAGAATTTCTTTCTCGATGGCTGGGCGCAGGATTGAATACGGCGGCTGCAAACTGGTGATGGGAGCAATCTTCATCGCGCGCTTCATCTGCTCCACTGAGAAATTCGAAACGCCGATCCAGCGGATCTTGCCCTGCTGGCGCAGCTGTTCCAGCGCCGCCCAGCCCTCTTCGATTTCGTCTTCCGGATTGGGCCAATGGATCTGGTAGAGGTCGATGGTCTCTACGCCCAGGCGGCGGAGCGAATTCTCCAGTTCCTCGGCCACCGATCCGGCTTTCAGCGAGTGGTGGATGGAGCGGTCGCCGTGCCAGCGCATGGAGCACTTGGTGAAGATGTAGGGCTTCTTTGACGAGGACTTCACGGCGCGGCCGACTACTTCCTCAGAGCGGCCAAGGCCATAGATGGCCGCGGTGTCGATCCAGTTGACGCCCAGGTCAAGCGCGCGATGGATGGCGGCGATGGAATCCGAGTCGTCCTGTCCGCCCCAGCCGAACTCCCAGTCGCCGCCGCCGATGGCCCAGGCGCCAAAGCCGATGGGGGAGATGTGCAAGTCAGAGTTGCCGAGGGTGCGAAGCGCAGTTGAAGTTTCAGTCTTCATAGTTAACAAAATAGATGATCGGGCGGGCAAGTAGGCGCCAAAAAAGAAATGCTTCCCGATGTCATCAAGAAAGCCAGTGGCATACCAGATCACTTGGTTTTGTGCCGCGGCTGGAACAATGAGCTTGCTGGGCATTTAGACTGGATGACCGGGGGTGAAGGCATGGGTTTGGACGATCTGAATTCTGGATTGGGACTATGGACGAGGCGGCGGTTGCTGCAGATGGGCGCTGCCGGCGCGGTGACACTGAGCGCGGTTGACCTGGCCAAGGCGGCGGAAGCGACTGCGCATCACAGCATGATGGAAGTCCCATTTGCCAAGCGGGAGCCGCGGGTGGCGCTGATTGGCACCGGCGGGCGCGGGACCAGTTTGCTGGGACTGCTGCTGGCCGCCGACGCGCAGATGGTGGCGCTTTGCGACATCGTGAAGGAAAAGGCCGGGCACGCAGCGGGAATGGTGGAAGCAGCCGGGCAGAAGAAGCCGGAGCTTTACACCGATGGGCCGCACCACTACCAGGCGCTCTGCCAGCGCAAAGACATTGACCTGGTGATTGTGGCCACGCCGTGGAGCTGGCACTACGAGATGGCCATTGCCGCGATGAAGAATGGGAAAGACGTGGCGATTGAAGTTCCCGGCGTCACGACAATGGAAGAATGCTGGAGCATTGTCCGCACCTCGGAAGAGACGCGCAAGCACTGCATGATGCTTGAGAACTGCTGCTATGGCTACAACGAAACGCTGATTCTGCGCATGGTGCATGGGGGCGAGTTTGGCGACCTGCTTTATGGCGAAGGCGCGTACATTCACGACCTGCGCGACGAGCTTTTCTCGACCAAGGGCGAGGGCCTGTGGCGGCGCACAGAGCACACGCGGCACGATGGCAATCTCTATCCCTCGCACGGGCTGGGACCGGTGGCGAACTATATGGGCATCCAGCGCGGCGACAAGTTCGGGCACATCGTATCGATGAGTTCGCCGCAGCGGGGCCTCGACAAGTGGCGCAAAGACCACCTGCAGCCGGGCGATCCGCGGTGGGCTGAGAAGTATATCTGCGGCGACATGAACACTTCGCTGATCAAGACCGCGAAGGGCCTGACGATCACGGTGAAGCACGCGGTATCGAGTCCTCATCCCTACGACCGCATCAACCTGATTGCCGGCACCAAGGGCATCTTCGAGGACTATCCGCCGCGCATCTACATTGAGGGCGTGAACAAGGAAGACACCTTTGGTTCACTCGACGAGTGGAAGAAGTACGACCATCCGCTCTGGAGCCGCCAAGGCGAGATTGCGAAGAAAGTCGGCGGGCACGGCGGCATGGATTTCATCATGCTCTACCGGCTGCTGGAGTGCGTCCGTAACGGCATTGCGCCGGATATGGATGTCTACGACTGCGCGGCCTGGTCGGCGATTGCTCCGCTGAGCTACACGTCGGTGGCGCGGGGCAGCGCACCGGTGGAGTTCCCTGATTTTACCGGCGGCAAGTGGGAGAAGCGCGCGGTATCGGCGATCGCTACGCAGGCGTAGGGTTGGGTTGAAGGTCGCATCCTGGGTCCCCCGCTGCGGCGGTTGGGGCCCGGGAAAGAGAGCCTCCAGTTCAAAATGTCAGGATTGTGCCCCGCCCGTGCCATACCAGTACCTCCCCCCTGCTCCTGTATTCTGCGAGGAAATTCCTTGTTTTCAATGCGATGCGGAGTGCGGACCGCCCCAGATTCGTCATTCTATTGGACATCGCCGCAGAATCCTCTCGCCAAAGGAGTTACGGGATTTGTTCTCGAGCGTTCCCTGCCTTCTGGGGCATAGAAACGACACCATGAACTAATTGTGCTTCACGAGAGCGAAATTATCTGCAAACGTAAGTCATAGTGGGCATGTGGATTGGGAACAAAAGTGGTTGTGGAAAGACAGTGGTTAGTGGGTATTGGTTAGGGAAGGATGCCCAATCAACGCGGAAACCGTCGCAATCAAAAGATTCGCACCCGTGAAGATATTGCTCAATGCGGCGTTGAGGCTCTTCCCATGTCTATTCGTGGACGTAAATTCTCCCATCAAACGCACTGAGTAGAGCAATAAAACAAGAAGAGCGGTCTCAACCACAGTTCTCCAGAGCGGGGCAAAACGCCGGAGTCTTGTTTGGGAGATCTCCATAAACGAATAGTAACAACAACTGCGAGAGAGGGATCACTAGATGGCACCCTTCGAGAGCGTAATCCTAGATCACTGGAACCTCTCTCAACTTGCGAAGAAAGGGAATCATCGTCAATCCTTGCCCAAACACGGAGAAAGCGACGACGGCGAAACTGATCGTGATGATTTCTTCGCGCAGCGGAATCTCAGGCGGGAGACCGAGGGCAAGAGCAAGCGCCAGAGCGCCTCGCAGCCCACCCCAGAAAAGGATGTGCTGATGCTTCGCAGAAACATGAAGCGCAGTGCGGGAGAAGGGAAGACAGCAGGGATAAATTGCAACTGCACGGCCTAAAGTTACCAATGCAATTGCGGTCACTGCGGGAAGCCATATCGCCATGAAATTCTGGTGGGCCTCATGCATCCCGATCAGAAGGAACACCAGTGAATTTGCAACAAAGGCCGCGTATTCCCAGAATGCCTGAACGGATTCCTTCCCTCGTTCGGAGATGCCTCCGAGAGGCTTGAAATTGCTCATCACCAGTCCTGCGGTGATGGTGGCCAACACGCCTGACAACCCGAAGTGATCCGCAAGCAGAAACGATCCATAGGCTGCGACCGTGGTGAATGTTATCTCTACGAGATGGTCATTGGTTCGGCCAGTGAGCAAGAGCGCACCAAGCGCAACAACCCCTCCGCAGAGTATGCCGCCCCCGATTGTCTTCAGGAGTATGGCGGCGATCTGCATGGATGAGATTTGCTGGCCCGCAGCAAGAGCGATCACAAGACCAAAAGCAACTGCCGCCGTACCGTCGTTGAACAGGCTCTCCGCTTCAATCAATACGAGCAGCCGACCCTGCGCCTTTGCTTCTTTGAATGTCGCAATCACTGAAACGGGATCGGTTGCGGCGATCAAAACGCCAAACGCCGTCGCGGCAATCCATTGCCAGCCCATCAGGAAATGCATTCCCGTTGCGGTGACACAGGCTGAAAGTACGACGCCGAGAGTAGCCAGCACCAGGATGACTGGAGAGTTCCTTCGTAGCTGATTCCAGGGAATGTGGAATGATGCCTCAAACAGAAGTGGGGGAAGCAAAACAGTAAAGAGTAGGTCCTTAGTAAGGCTAACCTTGGGCGCAAATGGTAATGCAGCCAGGGCGATTCCAGCAGCCACCAGTCCTACGCTATAAGGAAGACGCAACCTCCTGGTCAGCATCGCTACCACGGCTGCAATCAAAAGCAGGAAAATTCCGGTTTGAAAAGTGATCTCCATTTTTTGTCAACCACCCCTCAGATTGCTTCAACCGCGCTATAGAGTGTAGCGAACCACTGTCAATGCAAATGGTCTTAACGCTATAGATGAATGATACCAAACGTCTTAGAGAGTTCTATCCAGAGGAATTCAATCATAATTCGTTGAAGCCCAGCGCCAACGATGTAGATTCGTGAGCACCCATCCAGGACGTTTGCTGGCGAATGTGCGGATTCCGAACGTATCGTCGTTAATTCGGAAGTAACGACCCTTTGAAACTCTCAAATGCAACCGCAGATCCTTCACTGCGTTCAGGATGACACAGTTGCGGGGAGGGGATGATGGTGACGGACGGACATTTTGGCCGGATGGTCGCCGACTCGGTAGCAACGCCGCATTGAAACTCGCAAAGGCAACCGCAGATCCTTCGCCTGCGGCTCAGGACGACGCTGCTGTGGGTAGGGGATGATGGTGGCGGACGGGTATTATGGGTGGCTGGTCGCCAAATCGGAACAACTGGCAAGGTTGACAGTTTTGCGCCGCCCCTACGGGGCTGATGTCAAATTTTGGAGTTAACCCAGGACTGCGTTCGCATTCGCGAACTTGTCCTAGGCAAATATTTCATGGCCCCTACGGGGCCGGAAATGCAGCCGGCCGTTGCTCCCCTACCTTGGCAGGGTTCGGATCGCGGGTGCATTGTCGGCGACTCGTCCCTTACCGTCGCTTCGGCTCAGCGACGGTCCCCAGCACAGGGTAGAAAGGTTCTCGGTCACTCGCCCGCCGGGCCCGTCGGCAGTAGAATCGAACGGTGATTACGCCTTATTGAGAATGGCCACGGTGGCTGGAAATTCTCGTTCTCGCCCCAAATGGGCTGTTGGCAGGCATTGCCTGCTGGATTTGGTGGCCAAAGACGGCCCGTGAATGACGCAGATTCGGCCTTGTGATGCTTTATCTGATTGCCTTCTATTCGGTGATGGTCTTTGTCTTCCACTTTCGACAGTTCGCTCGTTCAGCGGAGTGTGTCGTTGGAAGGCGAAAACCCCTCAAAGGGAAGGGTGGCCGGTGAGACGTCCGCCGACGCAGCCTTTTGTTTGTGCTTTAGCTGCCATCACCGGTCCCCAACCGCGAGGGACCGGTGGCACCCTCATGTGGGTTAGGACCAGTCATCGAGACCGTGGCCACCAGCCGAGAAGTCCGGTGGGAAACGGAGGTTCGTTGAGCGCGGACGGGGACGTCCGCTCTACAGATGGCCGGGAGGCCGGCGCTACAGGGCGGTTGCGGCGCTACGGGGCGATTGTGACGTTACGGGCGGTTGAGGCGCCATGGGGCGATTGGGGCAGTTGAGGTTTGGCGAGGGCTCTATAACCCCGCCGCGGTTTCCTTGGCCATGTAATCCACGACAGCTTTCAGGTCGCCGCCGCTCTCTTCAAAGACTTTGAGCTGGCGGTCGGCGCCGGTGCCGGTCTTGAGGATTTTGCGGATGCCGTTGATGGCTTCTCGGCTGCCTAGCTCATCGACTACCGGATCAATCATGACAAGCAACTCCTCGATCAGGTCGCGGAGAGGGATTTCCTGCTGCTTGCCGAAGTCGATCAGCATGCCGTCTAGGCCGTAGCGGACGGCGCGGAATTTGTTCTCCATCAGCAGAGGGCGGGCGTACTGGCGGAAGTCCTGGTTGGCTTCGTGGAGTTTGTAGAGATAAGCTGCCACAGCCTGGATGAGAGCGGCGATGGCGACTGTCTCCTCGGCGCGCAGCGGGATGTCGCAGGCGCGCACTTCTACCGTGTCAAAAAATGGATGCGGGCGGATGTCCCACCAGATTTTCTTGCCGTTGTCGATGCAGTTGGTGCGGACCAGCAGGCTGACATAGTTTTCAAACTCAGAGTAGCTCGAGAACGCGTCGGGGATGCCGGTGCGGGGGAAGTTTTCAAATACCTTGGCACGGTAGCCTTTGTAGCCGGTGTTGAGGCCCAGCCAGAAGGGGCTGTTGGTGGCAAGCGCCATAATGTGCGGCAGAAAATAGCGCATCGAGTTCATGATGCGGATGGCAGCTTCGCGGTCTTCAATGCCGACGTGGACGTGGAGACCGAAGATGAGGTTGGCGCGGGCCACGAGTTGCAGGTCCTTGACCACCTGGTGATAGCGCGGGTCGGGATAAATGTCCTGGGTACGCCAGTCGGCAAAGGGATGAGTGGCGCCAGCCACCAGCACCAGCCCATGCTCGCGGGCCAGCTTGATCATTTCGCTGCGGAGCTCGTAGATGTCGGTGCGCGCTTCGTCGATGTTTTTGCAGACGCGGGTGCCGACTTCGACCACCGAGGTGTGCATTTCGGCCTTGACGCGCTCTTGCAGGCGCAGCTTGCCGTGCTCAAGCATCTCGGTCTCGATGTGGGAGCGCAGGTCGCGGGTGGCCGGATTGATGGTCTGGTATTCCTCTTCAATGCCTAACGAGAAGGATGGCCGCATGGGGGGAACTCCTTGGGGGAGACAGCTTTGGGAAGATTGTAGCTTGTGCAAGGGATCAGGGGTTAGTGGTTAGGGGTTAGGGCGATGAAAAGCGACCGCAGGCGCCGTCGTGGTCTAATCAAGGAAAGAACCGTGCCAGGCACCTTGAACAAGGAAGTTTCGGTGAACCTCGACCTGCTGCGCGCGGTCGCGGTGGTGTCGGTGTTTTTGTCGCATCTGGGTGCGGCGCTGCACTACCTGAGCTTCGGAAGCCTGGGAAGATTCGGGGTCATTCTCTTCTTTGTGCATACCAGCTTTGTGCTGATGGCTTCGATGCAGCGACTCGAGGAGACTGGAATCGGCGATGGGACATTAGCCATCGCCTTCTGGATTAGGCGGATCTTCCGCATCTACCCGCTTTCTATTCTGACCGTCGTTCTAATGGTTGTATTCGCGATCCCACGCGATCCGGGTGAGACGTACGTCTGGATCGGTGTGAAGGGATTTGTCTCAAACCTTGCGCTTTGCGAGAACCTGAGCTTGAGTAAAGACATTTTGGGCGTGTTATGGAGCCTTCCGCTTGAAGTGCAGATGTATGTTTTGCTTCCCTTCGCCTTTTTTGCCATTCGCGGCAGACGCTACCGGTCGCTGGCGTTATGGATGCTTTCGGTTTTGCTGGCGGTGACCATTTCGCGGGCATTCCCTCCTCTCAATGTTTTCTATTACGCGCCGTGCTTTACATCCGGAATTGTCGCCTTCGATCTGATACGCGGCAACACCATCAAGTTCAAGCTGCCTGCATGGGTGTGGCCCCTCGGTATTGTGGCGGCCATTGTCCTGTTCGGCCCGCACGACAACGTCGATCTGCACCGCAAACTGGTTCGAGCCTGGGTGCTTTCGCTGTTTTTGGCCGTGCTGTATGCGTACACGAAAGAAGCACAGTCCAACTGGTGCTCCCGGGTATTCCACTGGATCGCGGAACACTCTTACGGAATCTATTTGAGCCACTCGATTGTTCTCTGGTTCGCGTTTTACAAAATGGCGCAGTTGCCGCTCTGGACGCGCATCGCGGTCCTAGTAATCGGCGGGATTGGGGTGCCAGCGCTTCTCTACGCCTCAATCGAGAGACCGCTGATTCGGGTTGGAAGCCGGGTAGCGGAACGGATTGCCAAACGGAGCAGGCGGCCCGTTGTTTGCGCGTAAGTGGCGTTGCCCAGTCGGGTGATCAATTCTGAAGTCTGGTGGAGTGCCGCGTCAGATGATATTCGCCTTATATTCGCTTTTCGTTGTAGAATAGTGGCAGCGGGCAATGAATCTCTTCTCCCACCTCGCCACGGAACCGACGCATGAGGACCTGTTTGCCGGGGCGGTGCTGATGCGCGGGCTGGCGCTTGCGCAGGATGCGGAGTTCTTTGCGGCCGTGGAGAGGATCATTTCCGCAGCGCCGCTTCGACACGCCACTACGCCCAGCGGACTACCGATGAGTGTGATGGTGACCGATTGCGGCACGGAGCGCGCCTTCGAGCGGCGGTGGGATCCGGCCAGCCCGCAGCGGGCGCGGTTGTGGCCGCCGATGCCCAGGGTGCTTTTAGATTTCGCCTTGCGTTGCGCGGTGCGGGCGGGGTTTCCGGAGTTCAAGCCGGACACCTGCCACATCAATCGCTACCAGGCGGGAACCAGGCTGGGGCTGCACCAGGACCGGCACGAGATCGATCTGAGCCAGCCGATCATTTCAATCTCGCTGGGCCTCGAGTGCACGTTTCTGCTGGGCGGCTTTGAACGGACCGGCGAGGTGAAGCGCATTCTGCTGGAACACGGCGATGTGCTGGTGTGGGGCGGGCCGTCGCGCATGCGCTTCCACGGGGTAAAGCCGTTGAAGCCGGGAGATCATCCGATGACCGGACCGTACCGGTACAACCTGACGTTTCGCAAGATTGCGTAACTAGGGATTAGTGATCAGTGGTTAGTGGGTAGGGCATCAGCAGGCTTGACCGAAACAGTCTCTTCAAAATCCAACACGTAACCGCCTGAAGTTTCGAGATGATGATACTGATCGAGTTGGTTCGACGAAACCACCTGGTAGAGTACCTCGTGCTCATCGCAATCTTCATCGTGCGTGACGAAGAGAATCCTTGCAACCAGACACTCGCCACTCACCGTGCGAATCTCAACCAGCTTGTCGATATTGTTCTTGATGCACTGGACATCGGATGGAGTCACTTATGGCCTCCGAAAGGGTGCGCCTCAGGCCGCTTCGTCCTGTGATTTGATCGAGAGCTTCAGCCCCAGGGCCTGCAACACCTTCAGGACCGTCCCAAACTCCGGGTTGCCTTCGGCTCCCAGCGCCTTATAAAGGCTCTCGCGGGAGAGCCCGGCGTCTTTGGCAATCTGCGACATTCCGCGCGCGCGCGCCACTGTACCAAGAGCCTGGGCAAGGAATGCGGGGTCGGAGTCTTCCATCGCTATCTTCATGGCCTCCTCAAGATACTCCGCAATTGCCTGGTCGTTCTCAAGGTATTCTGCCGAATCGAAGGGAAAGGTTTTTACCGCCATTCGTTATGCCTCCAAATCTTCAGCGATTGCATGAGCCTTGACGATATCCGCATTCTGACTGCTCTTATCGCTGCCGCAGAGCAGAACAATTAGCACGTCTCCGCGCTGTACGAAGTAGACGCGATATCCAGGCCCATAATCAATCCGCAGTTCGCTCACACCGTGACCAACCGGCTTCACGTCGCCTGGATTCCCGCTTGAAAGACGATCGATGCGAGCCGCGGTCACTCTCTGGGCGCGTCCATCGCGCAAACCACCTATCCATTTCGTGAACTCAATCGTGCGTCGAACTTCGATCATTTCAAGTGTATCCTACAAGCTACACTTCGTCAAAGGTTGAACTTCGCGGCTCTGGAGTCAGCGCGGGCTTTTCGGCCTCGCGGGCGCGGCCTTGGTCTTGTGCTTGGCGTGGTGGTGTTTTTTTGTGGGGCGGTGATGCCGGGCGTGTTCTGGTTCCGCGCCGAGGAAGGCGTGCCAGCGGAGTTTCATCAATTGCGGGGCCGTACGGGCTTTAGCGATGGCCAGGTCGGCGACTTCCTTGACGATCCACTCAAAGTTGGCAGGGCCGACGGATTCAAGGCCGGCGTCGGGAGCGGGGTTCATGAAGTCGATGGCGTAGGGGACGCCGTTTTCTACGGCGAACTCGACGGTGTTGAGGTCATAGCCCAGGGCGCGGCACAGTTTGAGGGCATCCAGTTCCACGCGCTTGAGCAGTTGCGGATCGTACACAGGCGGATTGAGGATGTAGCGCTCGGCATGGGGCTTGCGCGGATCGTAAGGCATGATGCGGACACGCTTCTGGCCGACTACGTAGCAGCGGAAGTACTCGTTGAACTCGACGGCCTTCTGATAGAGCATGCACAAGTCGCGGGACTGGTCGTAGGCGGCGAAAAACTCTTCGCGGTTGTGGATGTGGTAGACGTCGCGCCAACCGCCGCCGTCGATGGGCTTCATGAAGCCATGCTCGCTGACATAGTCGAAAACGCCGTCCCAGTTAAGGGGAAACTCGAGGTTGCGCATCGACCTGTCTGTGGTTCCTTCAGGGTGCTGCTTGTGCGGCAGGATGACCGTGGGCGGGATGGCGACGCCGAGTTTGGCGGCCAGGGTGTAGTTGAAGAATTTGTCGTCGGCAGACCACCAGAAGGGGTTGTTGATGATGACCGTGCCGTTGAGCGCGGCGTGCTTGAGAAAGGCGCGGTAGAAGGGGATGTCATGGGAGATGCGGTCAACAATGACCGAGTAACCTGAGGGGCGATCCAGATAGACGGCGCCGGTTTCAACAAACTCGGCCTGGATGCCTTCAATGTTACGGGCGTTGATGTGCTCGACCAACGCGCCGGGGAAACTGTTCTCCATACCGAACAGGACGCCGATCTTCTTCATGCGAAAGAACCTCCGGGGACAATCCGCGATTCCAGTGTAAGACAGCAATGCGGGACCACCTTACTTTGTGGTTTGTGGGTCGTACTCGCGAGCGCGGACGGGGACGTCCGCGCTACAGCCGGCCCGGAGGCCGGCGCTACTCCCGGATTTACACGGCGGTTGCGAGCTAACAGCGGCGGAGGGCGCGGGCGTTGTAATCGGCGACGGCGCGGGCTACTTCGATGGCCGGGCGGCGGTCGGCGGGGGGCTGCTCAAGCCAACTGTAGAGCGCTTCGTACACCGCGCCTACAAGACAGCGGGCGGCAATGGCGGGGTCGGCCACCGAGATGCCGTGAATGGCCAACTCGAAGGAATGGCGGACCAGCGCGGCCTGGTGGCTGAGGATGCCGCGGCGGACGTTTTCAAGGCGCGGGCTGAGGCCGGATGACTCGACGATGAGGATGCGGGCCTGGCGGGGATTCTCGACGAGGTAGAGAAAGAGGGCTTCGACCGCACAGGGAATGGTCAGCAAGGGGTCGGGCTGGGCATCCCGGGCGTGCTGAATGACCTCAGCCACCTTGTGGCCCAGGGCTTCAAGCACTGCGGCAAAAACGTCCTCCTTGTTGCGAAAGTGGGCGTAAAAGCTGCCCACGGAACTGCCGGCCTCGGCCACGATCATGGGGACGGTGGCGGCGTGGTAGCCATAACTGGCGAAGAGGCTGGTTGCCGCCTCCAGGATGGTGTTGTGGCGGATCTGCTTGCGTTCGGCAGTAGCGGGAGTGCTTCGGTAGGCCATTCTCTGGGTGATATCTCCTGCACGGGGGTTGCAAAGAAAAGAATGACGTGTCATTCTTTTCTTGTCAAGGAAGAAAGACATGATCGAAAAAAGAAATTCCCTTTTGGTTCCCTCTCCCCTCTATTCGCTCTGTTTACTGGCTTTGCTACCCCTGTGGGGATGCGGGCCATCCGCGCCGGTGGCGGCTGACCAGGTGGTGCCGGTGCGTGTGCGGGTACCCAATCGTGTACAGCAGCCTGTGACGGTTGCGGCCAGCGGAGCTGTGGAGGCCAATGTCACGGCGCAGGCGGCTTTCCAGATTGCCGGCCGGGTGGCGAAGGTGTTGGTGGAAGAAGGCCAAGCGGTGCGGCAGGGTCAGGTGCTGGCGGAGCTGGACGCGACCGATTACCGGAATGCCTACGAAGCGGCCAAGGGGCAGGCGGACGCGGCGGGAGCCGTGCAGCGGAAATCGGACGCCGGTCTGCGGCCCCAAGAGTTGGAGCAGGCGCGCATCGATTTCGAGCGCTGGCAGGACGAGTACAAGCGGATGAAGTACCTTTACGACCGCCGGAGCCTGGCAGCCAGCGACTTCAAGAAAATTGAGGCGGGCTACCAGGCGGCGGAGCAGCGCTACGCAATGGCGAAAATTGGGACGCGGCCGGAAGAGAAGGATTCGGCCGACGGACAGGCGCGGGCCGCGGCGGCGCAGATGCACGAGGCGCAAAAGCGGCTGGCGGATTGCCAGTTGCGCGCGCCGATTGCAGGGTTTGTGGGCATGCGGCGGATTGATGTGGGCGACACAGTGGGCGCAGGGATTCCGGTGATAGCGGTGCTTGATTTGAACCCGGTAAAGGTGCGGGTGGGGATTCCGGAAGCGGAGATTGGCAAGGTTGCCGAGGGCGCGCGGGCCGTTGTGACGATTCCGTCGCTGGACGGGCGGCAATTTGAAGGCAAGGTGGAAGTGGTGGGCGTGGCGGCGGAAGCGGCTTCACGCACCTATACGGCGAAGATTGCGGTGGCCAACCCGGATCGGGTATTGCGCGCGGGCATGGTGAGCGAGACGCGGATTTTCTCCTCGTCGAAGATGAACGTGCTGACAGTCCCTGGCGACGCAATTGTCCAAAATGCGCAAAAAACAGTGCATGTGTACGTATACTCGCCGGAACAGGGAAGAGTGTATCTCCGGAGCGTGGAAGTTGGCGCCCCAGTAGGCAGCGAAGTGGAAATTCGCAGCGGGCTCCGTGCGGATGAGCAGGTGGTGGTGGCCGGGCAGCAGAACGTGCGCGAAGGCTCGCCGGTGAAGTTGATGGGAGGCGCGCAGTGAACCCCGTCCGCTGGTCGCTTCGCCATCCGCAGGTAACCCTGGTGCTCGCGGCGATGCTTTTCATTACCGGCGTGTATGCGCTGCTTACCATGCCGCGGCGCGAAGACCCCAAGATCACGATCCATACGGGGATTGTTTCCGCCATCTACCCGGGCGCAACAGTTGGGGAAGTCGAAGACCAGGTCACGCGCAAGATTGAGGAGCGGCTCTTCCGGTTTGCGGAAGTGCGGCGGGAGAAGACCTTCTCCACAACCCGCAACGGCGTGGTGGTGGTGAATGTCGAGCTCAACAAGTCCGTCGCCAGTCCTGACGAATTCTGGTCGAAGCTGCGGCTGGATTTGGCACAACTCAGGGCGACGGGGCTTCCTGCCGGGGTGCGCGGCCCCATGGTGGATTCGGACTTCGGCGACACTACGGCGGTGCTGATTGCGGTGCATGGCGGCCACTACGGGCCAAGGGAACTGAAGGATTATGCGCAGACGGTGGAGGCAAGGCTGCGCACGATTCCGGAGGTTTCAAAGATCAAGCGCATCGGCGACCAGAGGGAAGAAATTGACATCTCGTCTTCATCTGAAAGGCTGGCGCAGTATGCCGTGAACCCGCAGAAGATGATGCAGGCTCTCGGCGGGCGGAACACGGTGGCGTTTGCGGGGCGCGTGGGGGCAGGGCCGAGCAAGGTGCCAATCGAATCAGGCGGGCAACTGCAAGCCGAAGACGAAATCAAGCGGGTGATGGTGGACGTTTCGCCGACCGGACTGCCGGTGTATATCGGCGATCTGGCGGACGTAGAGCGGGTGTACAAAGACCCGACAGAGTATGCGCGCATCAACGGCGAGCCGGCGATTCTGCTGGCCGTGGAGATGCACGAAGGCAACAACATAGTGAGCTTCGGCAACACCGTGCGGAAAGAGCTGAAGAACATTGCGAGTTCCCTTCCCCCGGGGGTGAAGCTCGACCTGGTGGCCGATCAGCCGCTGGTGGTTGAAGAGCGCGTGTCGGATTTCTTCCGCGAGTTTGGGATCGCGATTGTGGCGGTGATCCTGGTGACCATCCTGCTGCTGCCTCTGCGCGTGGCGCTGGTTAGCGCGGTGGCCATTCCAGTAACCGTGTCGATTACGTTTGCGCTGCTGAACGTTTTTGGAATCGAACTGCAACAGGTTTCAATCGCCGCGCTGATTACCGTGCTGGGCATGGTGGTGGACGACGCGATCGTGATTGCCGACAACTACGTGGAACTGTTGGACCGCAAGATGCCCATCGACACCGCGGCGTGGCGCTGCGCGACAGAGATGGCGGTTCCGGTGCTGACGGCGACGTTGACGATTATTGCGTCGTTTCTGCCGCTGCTGCTGTTGACGGGAGCGGTGGGCGAGTTCATTCGCGCGCTGCCGATCGCAGTGGCTACGGCGCTGGGCAGTTCATACGTGGTGGCCATGCTGCTGACGCCGCTGACAGCGCGTTACTTCATCCGCAAGGGACTGAAGGACCATGCGCAGGAAGAAACAGAAGCCGGGCGCAAACTGACTCCGCTGGACCGGATGCAGCATCTCTACAACAAGATCATCAAGCGGGCCATGCGGCACAAGCGGGAAGTGTTGATTGGCGGGGCGATTACGTTTGTGTTGGGGCTGGTGATCTTGCGGCTGGTGCCGCAGCAGTTCTTTCCGCTGGCGGAGCGTTCTCAATTTGTGATGGACGTGTGGCTGCCCGAGGGGACAAGGATTGAGGCCACGGACGCGGCGGTGCGGCGGATTGAAGCTGTGCTTGCCAGCGAGTCGCTCGTTCAAAGCTATACGAGTTTTCTGGGATCGAGCGCGCCGCGGTTCTATTACAACGTGAACCCGCAGGCACCGGCGGCAAACTATGCGCAGGTACTGGTGAATACGAAGCGCGTTAAGGGCACACCGCAACTTGTGGCGGCGTTGCGGCTGCGCATGGGAGAAACCGCGCCCGAGGCCCGCGTGCAGGTGAAGGAGTTGCAGCAGGGGCAGGTGATGGAAGCTCCGGTGGAAGTGCGCATTGTGGGCGAAGACGAAGCCGAACTGCGCACGCTGGGCGACCGCGTGGAGAACGTGCTTCGGCATACGCGTGGAGCCACCTACATCCACACCGACTGGCACGAAGACGCGTGGCAGGTGGGCGTAAATGTGCGCGAGCAAGTGGCGAATACATTAGGGCTGACCAACGCCGGCATCGCGCAACAACTGGCGGGCAGCTTTGAAGGCGCTCCGATGACCACTTACTGGGAGGGTGATCGCGACGTGGACGTGGTGCTGCGGCTTAACCCCGCGAACCGTCAGGACTTTGAGAACGTGGCGGATACATATGTGACATCGCCGCTGACTGGGGCGCGCGTACCGGTGGGCGCTGTGGCCACGCTGACGCCGGAGTGGGAGCCGGGCAGGATCGTGCGCCGCAACGGCGTGCGCACACTGACGGTGCGTGCGTTTCCAGATGGTCACAGCCTTGCCAGCACGATTTTGAACAGCACACGGAAGCAGGTGGATGCGATGACGCTTCCGGCGGGCTACCGCATCGAATATGGCGGCGAAAAAGAGAACCAGGACGAGACATTTGGCGAGATGCAACACGCGCTGATGATCAGCCTGGTGCTGATTTTCTTAATCCTGCTGTTCCAGTTCAAGACCCTTATCGATCCGCTGATTGTGATGATGGCGTTTCCGCTGGCGCTGCCGGGAGCCGCGCTGGGGTTGCTGATGACCCACAACCGGTTTGGGTTTACGGCGTTCATGGGCATTGTGAGTTTGGGTGGACTGGTGGTGCGCAACTCGATCATTCTGATCGACTACATCCACGAGCGGATGAAGGCTGGAGTGGAACTGGAACAGGCGGCGCTGGAGGCGGGCGAGCGCAGGCTGAGGCCAATCTTTTTGACGTCGATGGCCGCAGCGGTGGGCGTGACGCCGATGATTCTTTCCGGTTCGAGCATGTGGTCGCCGCTGGCCAGCGTCATCGCATTTGGTCTGCTGGGGTCGATGTTCTTTACCTTGGTGGTGATTCCGGTGCTATTTGTGGTGGCGCATGGGAGGCGCGCGAGCAACTCTTGGGGTCAGTGGTTTCCCGGGTCTCAAAAGCGAGACCTGGGGCACCCGGCTGCTGTGGCGCTGCTCTTGATGCTGGTGGTGACTTGTGTAGCGCAGGCGGAAACGCGGCGGATTACGCTTGAGGAGGCTGTGGCGTTGGCTGGAAAGCAGAATTCCACGGTGAAGCTGGCGCAGTTGAAGGCGAAAGAAATGGACGCGCGGGTGACCGAAGCGCAGGCGGATTACTTTCCGGTGCTGAAGAATGAGAGCTATGCGGTGCACCTGGGCGAGATGGACCACCTGGTGATACCGCAGGGTGCGTTGGGAGTTTATCCGGGCGATGGGCCGATTCCTGGGAAGAGCATTTCGATTCCGTTGGGAAACCAGAATTTCATGCTGACGGGGACAACGTTTGCCCAGCCGATTACGGAGATGTTCAAGATTCATGCCGCCGTGAATGTGGCAAAAGCGGATGCGGGCGTGGCGCGGAACGATGCGCAGCGGGCCAGGGACGAAGTGGCGCTGAAGGTGAAGCAGATTTACTTTGGCCTGCTTGCGGCTGAGCGGCGCAAGCAGGCAGCGGAACTGCGGATTGCAGCCGGAGAGGAACGACTTGCTGAGGCGCAAAATGCCGTGGAGGCCGGCGCGGCGCTGGAGATGAAGGCGCTGGAAGGCAAGGCGCAGATCGCGGACGCGCGGCACCAGTTGGGAACGCTCGAAGACGCCATCAGCGACATGCAGGTGGAGTTGAACGACCTGTTGGGATTGGGGCTGGACACCGAAGTGGAGTTGGTCGCGCCGTTGATGGAGACCGCTGACGCGACCGCGGGCGATCTGGAAGGTGAAGCGCTGAAGCACAATCCCGAGGTGGGCGCGGCGCGGCAGACACTGGCCAAGGCGAAGGCGGGCCTGTCAGCGGCGCATGCGGAGTATATCCCAGAGATTGGCATGCTTGCGGCGTACGTGTACCAGAGCGGTGTGCCGCTGCTGAGCGAGAACAACGGCGCGGTGGGCCTGAAGATGAACTGGACGCTGGCGGAGTTTGGCAAGCGCAGCGGGTTGGTGCGGGAACGGAAGACTCAACTGCAAGAGGCGGAAGAGAACCTGCGCCACGCCGAGAGCCGGGTGCGCGTGGAAACAGAGAAGGAAATGCGCAAGGTGCGGCGAGCAGAAACAGGCCTTGAGGCAGCGCGGGAAAGCGTGGCTGCGCGCGCCGAGATGCGGCGCATTACGGCAGACCAGGTGGAGGCGAAAACCGTGAATGCATCGGCGCTGAAAGAGGCTGAGGCGCAACTGGCCGAGGCGGAGGCTGGGCTGTTCCAGGCGGAGATGGAACGCGAGTCGGCTCGGGCGGAGTTGGTGCGAACGTTGGGACAGGAGTAAAGTAAAGAGTTTTGGAAATACTGGAGGGAACGGTGGGATACCGAGTATTGACCGTGAACCGGGAGTTTGGCAGCGGCGGCGGGCGGATTGCACAGACCATTGCCGAATGGCTGGGATGGAAACTGCTGGACCGCGACATTATCGACGCCATCGCGTATGCAGCACACGTGGACAAGAGCGTGGTGCGGAACTACGACGAGCACGTGGTCTCGTGGCTGCGGCGGATCAACCAGCAGGCCATGCGCTCGGCTGCCCTGGCCGCGGGGCTGGAACTGGCTGAAAACTCGGTCTTCGACGCCGAGGAGATGGTCAAGATTTCAGAGAAGATCATTCTGAAGGCTTATGAAGACGGCAATTGCGTGATTGTGGGCCGAGGGTCGCAGTGCGTGCTGCAGCACAAGCCCGATGTGTTTCACGTGTTTGTGTATGCGCCTCTAAAAGAGCGGATTCAACGGCTGAAGACACGGCTGGAAAAGGGCGCCGATATTGAGCAGCGCCTGCGCACGGTGGACGGGGAGCGAGCCAAGTATCTGCAACAATACTTCGGCAAGAGCTTCTGCAATATCCATCTTTACGATCTGATGATTTCGTCCAAGGCGGACGAGGACGAGACGGCGCGGGCTATTGTCTATGCGATGAACGGGAAGATTTGAAAAGGCAGCGGGGTCAGCGGGGTTTTGACTCGCGAAAGCAAAGACGCGACCAGGCGGGAACCTGGCCGCGTCGATGGTGAAATCGGGAACTCCCGAAGTCGATCCCTTTGATGGTCCGTTGGTTCAATGGGATCGCGATGTGGGGCACGATGGGATTGGAATTCGCTTGGTCTAGAACGCGATGATGATGGTGATCGTCAACGGGCAGCACGAGCCCTTAATGGTGACTTTCACTCTCTGAGCGGCACCGCCGCCGCCCTTGCCGGTTGAGTCCTGGAAGACGATTTTCGCGCTTTCCAGTTGCTTGGCAGTGAAGCCATTTTTTAGCAACACGGACTTTGCCTGCTCGGTGCTCTTGGCCCGCGAGGCCTCGGCAACCATCTTCGTGTCAGACGGGGAAGCCTGAATCTTTGCGGTGGCCTTTTCTGCCGTGGCCTGGAACTGCGCGATTTCAGCTTTGGTGGGTGAAGCGCTGACCTGCCTTTCGGCGGTTTGCGCCCAAGCGATAGAGCCACTTGCGGCAACGAGGGCGAACAATCCGAACACAGCGAGAATGGTTCCAGATGCTTTCTTCATTGACTCTCCTTTGAGGGGAATTGCGAGTATTTACTCGGGACCACGAGGCACTATAGCATCCGTGTGCGGCGCTGGCGAGATTATTCGGAGTTTTTTAGTCCGATTTCGAATTTGCAGGTCGGAGGGCTCGCTGAGGATGAAAAAGTTGGGGAGATGGTGGGATCCCAGGTCTCAAAATCGAGACCTGGGGCACCCGGCATTTGTGGGTCTATTTAGTCTTGGCAACATCCCATTCAAAGCTGACTTGAGAGATGAGGTCGTTGAGCTTGTCGACGGCTGCCTTTTTCTGCTGTTCGAGGTCGACGGTCTGCTTGCGGGTGGACTGCAACAGGTCTTCGGCGCGGTTCAGCTCATCCACAAAGCGCTTGGCGGCATCGTTGCCCTTGAGGGCGGTCAGGTTTTCGCGGGCGCGGGCTTCGTCGGTGGTCGCAGCCTGCTCGGTCTTCCTTGATTCGGCGATGCGGCGATCGAGATCGGCAAGCGCGGACTGAGCGTCGAGCACCGGCTTGAGTTTGTCGAGCGCATCCGGAGCGCGCTTTACCAAGTCGAGCAGGTAGACCGAGAAGTTCTCATCGGCGTTCAAGCGGACCGTGGTGCTGACGGGGCCGCGCTCGCGCACTTCGAGAGTCGCCGTGGAGTGTGCGGCAACGGGCAGACGGAAGCGGTAGAGGTTGGGCGAGGTCTCGGCGGGCTTCAGGTCGCCATCAAGCGTCCATCCGTTGTTGGCACGCGGGTGCTCGAGCAGAACGACGCGGTCGAGGTCGGCGGAGTTGGAAGCCGAGTAAGTCACGGAGGCGACGTTCATGTAGGTCTCAACAACGACGCCATGCTGGATTTGAACGTGGTGCAGGGTCCGCTGGTTGTCGCGGGCCGTGACCTTGACGCGAACGGCCTGGTCGTTGGCGTAGGAGAGCAGGCGCTTCTCGCCGGGGTGGATGGGGTCGAGCAGGCCCTCGCCGGCGAACTCGCCGGACTCGAAGATGGAGAAGCTGCCGGAGTCGAGCGTGAGTTTGGACTTGTTTTCAAGCCAGACGGCGCGCAGCGGGGTGGACTCTTTCTCGCTCCACAGGGTGACGTGGTCGGCGGGCAGTTCCTGCTGGAGGATGGGCACCATGGCCGACTCGTTTTTGTGGATGGTGACGGGCTGGGTGAGGGCGTACTCGAAGAAGTCGTCAAAGGCGTTGGTGGAGACGTCGCCTTCCTGGATGGCGTCGCTGGGGCGGTAGACGCCGCCTTCCGGCTCGGGCGGCGGGGCTGCGGACATTTTCGGCTTGGCGAATACCGCACCCATTGAGCTGCTGCCTCCAAGGCCTTGCATCCCTGCGACTCCGAACCCTCGAGCCGGAGGTGCTTCCTCCGTGACGACCATCTTTATGTCATGTGGTACGAGTCCACTATTGCTTTCTGCAGCCTCATGCGTCTGCGGAGTGGTCTGCGCTTCCGTGCTGATGGGGATTTCTGGGCGGCGAGTGTAGAGGGGCTGCGAGAGGGGCTGGATGAAGCTTTGCGGAGCTCCGGCTACGAGCGAGAGCTGCACGTTGTCCCAGTCCGCGCCGACGGTGTTATCGACGACGGCCCAGCCCTGGACGGTGGCAGAGCCATTGGCCGCGCGTGGGAAGACGAGGCGGTATGTGGACTTCCAGACCGGGACCTCGCTGATGTAACTGACGCGCACCTCGCGCTGGCCCTGGCCCAACGAGTCGAGGGTCAGGTGGCGCAGGCCGTTGGCATGCGTGGTGGAGAGCAGCTCAAGATAGCGGTCAAGCTGGCCCTGGAGGTTGGCGTCAAGGGGGCGGACGCTGAGCGCGGGGGTAAGTTCGATGACCCGCACCGCCCCGCTGGACGCGATGAGGGTCAGGTAGAACTTTTCGATGGCTGGGCCGCGGGTGGCGCCGGGATTGTTGTCAGCGTCGGCGTTCTCGACGGGGAGCCTTTGCGTGCGCGTCTCAATCGACATGAGACGGCCGGTGATGGGGCCGCCGGGGCCTCCGGTGACTTCGACGCGCTGGCCGCGGAGGGCCTGGAAGAGCTCCGTGGAACTGGGGTCGTCGGTCATGCCGAGGGAGAGGGATTTGAGCTGCTCGGCAAGCGGGGTGGTGGAGTTGTAGTTGACCGCGGCGATGCGGCCGCCGCCCTGATCGAGGACGGTGAGCGACTGCAGGACGTCGTTCAACTGCGGCGAGGTAAAGTCGATGGCCACGCGCTGGTTGCCGGTGACGGAGCCCGCGTGTTCAAAGTAGCCGACACCGTTCTTGTAGAGGACGACCTTGCGGACGGGGAGGTCTTTGACCACCTGCTGGGCGGGCTGTGCCTGCGGTGCAGCGGGTTTGGCCTTTGCGACGGAGGGGGCCGGGGGTTGGGCTGAAAGAGTGAAGGCAAAGGCGAACAGGCTGAAGACGGCAAGCGTACGGCGCATCGGTGCCTCCTGCGGCAAAACCAATGGAATGCTACTCTGTTGGACCCCGGCGATGGGAAAATGGTTCCCCGGCGGTGCTGCGGGCGCCCTGGTCGTTGTTCTGTGAACGGAGGCGGAGGGGAATTTTGCAGAGTTTCGTGCGATAAATCTGGAGATACCCCCCTCCCCCACTCCCACGCAGGCATTTGCGCTATTCTCCTGATTTTGAAGGAGTTGCGCGAGCGGTTCTGGCGCAAGTTGGTTGTTTTGAATACCTTACACCGTAATTTCCTCATAACAAAAGGGTTACTGACGGCGCGATGGCTTCAGGTAGGACGATCTTTGCGCGCCTGTCTTGTTTTGCCCTGATCACCGAGACAATTGTGCGCCAATGGATGGAATTAATCTGCACGACTGCGAATTGTAATTTTAGTGGGTCGAACGGGTGGTGGTTTACCAGCACGGCAGCGAGTCGGCAAATCAGCGGGTGGCTGGGCAAGATTGGTGGTATCCCAGGTCTGAAAATCGAGACCTGGGGCACCCGGCTGTTGTGGAAGGGTGCGGGGCTACTTCTCTTCGTTGGTTTGCATGGTGAGGTAGCGTTCGTAGCCCATTTCCTTGATCTGGTGCGTCTGGGCTTCAAGCCAGTCAACGTGCTCTTCTTCGTCCTTGAGCAGATCGACGAAGAGGTCGCGTGAACCGTGGTCGTGGTTGTCGGCGGCTATTTTGACGGCTTCGTTATACATGGCGGTGGCGCCGATTTCCAGTTTCAAGTCGGACTTGATCATGGCTTCAACTGTGCCGCCGATGGTGAGGGCGAGCGGTTCCATGCTCGGTGTGCCGTCGAGAAAGAGAATGCGCTCCATGAGCTTCTCGGCGTGCTTCATCTCGTCGATAGATTGTTTTTTGATGTACTTTGCCAGTTTGCCGTAGCCCCAGTTCTCGCACATTTCGGCATGGACAAAATACTGGTTGATGGCGGTGAGTTCCTCGCGGAGCGCACGATTCAGTTGCTCAATGACCTTCGGATTGCCCTTCATGGGGTGGATTCTACAAAAGAGAGGGCGAATTGGGAACTGAAAAATTTGCGAACGGGAAGCGCGATGGCAGCGGGGGTGATGCCGATGGGGCTGGTGATGGATCGAAGCGATTTTTAAACAAGGACGGCAAGTTCGCCACGCTTCGCGTGGATCGCGAGTTGGCGAGTTGGCGGCGGCAATACCTTTGCCAGGTTTCATGCGCCCAAGGCAGGCAGTGTAGTGCAAAACTTTTCGCCGATCAAGTGACTTAAGTCGCTTCGCCGCACCCGGGGAGAATCCTACCTTTGATTCATAACAATTCCATTACCCCGGAGGGGAATCCGCCATGTTTTGCTATCAATGTGAACAGACTTCGCAAGGCCAGGGATGCCAGACCATCGGCGTCTGCGGCAAGGATGAAAACACCGCCACGCTTCAGGATCTGCTGATCCATGCCGTGAAGGGCATCAGCCAGTATGCGCACCGCGCGCGGCAGTTGGGCGCGGCAGACGCGGAGATTGACGCCTTTACCATCGAGGCCATTTTCGCCACGCTGACCAACGTGAACTTCGACGCAGATAAAGTTGCGGAACTGGTATACAAGGCCGCGAAGGTGCGCGACGCCGCGTGCGCGCTTTATAACGGGACTGCGGCCAAGGCTGGAATTGTGGCCGGGACGCTCTCGGGACCGGCTGCCTGGCAGCCCGCACTGGAACGTGACGCTTTGCTGGCGCAGGGGCGCGGGCAATTGATCCCGGCTGCGTTTCTGGCCGGGAACAAAGAGACCAAGAACCTTGAAGAGCTGGTGGTTTACGGACTGAAGGGCGTGGCCGCGTACGCGTACCATGCAATGGCCATGGGATCGAGCGCGCCGGCGTCGCTTGCCACCGTGCACGAGATTCTGGCGTCGCTCACCGAGTTGCACACGGTGGAGGAGTTGCTGGGACTGGCCATGAAGGTGGGCGAGCTGAATTACGCCGTGCTTGAGCAGCTTGACGGCGCGCATACCGAGACGTTTGGCGTGCCTACGCCGGCGCAAGTTCGGCTGCATCCGGTTGCGGGCAAGGCGATCCTGGTTTCAGGGCACGACTTGCACGACCTGTATCAGTTGCTTGTGCAGACCGAGGGCCTGGGCATCAACATCTACACGCACGGCGAGATGCTGCCCGCGCACGGCTATCCGAAGCTGAAGGCGTTCAAGCACCTGGCGGGCAACTACGGCGGGGCGTGGATTGACCAGGCCGACGAGTTCGACAAGTTTCCCGGCGCGGTGCTGATGACGTCGAATTGCATTCAGCAGCCGAAGCTAAGCTACAAGGCGCGGCTGTTCACGGCGGGGCCGGTGGAGTGGCCGGGCGTGCAGCACATTGCCGGAACGGATTTTGCGGCGGTGATTGCGGCGGCGCTTGAGGCGCCCGGATATGCCGAAGACGGGCCGGACGAGTCGATTACGGTTGGCTGTGGGCACGGCGCGGTGCTGGGCGTAGCGGGCACGGTGATTGACGCGGTGAAGGCGGGGGCACTGAAGCGGTTCTTCCTGATCGGCGGATGCGATGGAGCGCGGTCGGGGCGGAGCTACTACACCGAACTGGCCGAGAAGGTTCCGCAGGACTGCGTGATTCTGACGCTGGCATGCGGCAAGTACCGCTTCAACAAGCAGGACTTTGGAACTTTGGGTGGGCTGCCGCGGCTGCTGGATCTGGGGCAATGCAACGACGCCTACTCCGCGCTGAAGATTGCCACGGCGCTGGCGGGGGCATTCGATTGCGGCGTGAACGATCTGCCGCTTTCGCTGGTACTGAGCTGGTATGAGCAGAAGGCGGTGGCGATTCTGCTGACGCTGCTGTGGCTGGGAATTCGGAATATCCGCATCGGACCGACGCTGCCCGCGTTTCTTTCGCCCGCGGTGCTGGAGATTCTGCACACCAACTACAATCTGATGCCGACGACTACAGCGGACGCTGATTTGGCTGCGATGCTGGGATAGCTGGTTAGCGGAGTTAGCGGGGTTAAATCGGTGGTATCCCAGGTCTCAAACACGAGACCTGGGGCACCCAGTTGCAGGGGGAGACTGGACTCGGGATCTTCGGAATTGGAACCATGGCACCCGGCCGGTGAGCAATACGATGCATACTGTCCGGCTATGCGGAATGAGACTATCCTGATTACAGGGGCGGGCGTTCAGCGCCGGCCCGGACCAGGGTGGTTGAGGCGGATATTCGTGGCCATCCCTGCATGCCTCAGAGCGCCAGCCGTGCACTGCTGAGGGTTTTCCGCCAAGCCGGAAGGGGCTCGTCTGGGACCTTGTACGGCAGCAACCAGACTTGAGCGCCCTCGCGTCGATGAGGAGACCTCATGGAAACAACCAAAGTCGATCCTGCAATAGCCAACGATGTTCTGCATTTTGGCAGCCCCACCAAGCTCTCGCCTGAAGAAATTGCAAAGGCCCTGGCTCACCACAACCGCCATCACAGCGGAGACCAGCCGCAGCAGGCCGCGGCCAAGATGGACGCCGGCAAGAAGGGCAAGAAATCGAAGTAGCGCTGCCTGCATTGAGAGGTCCCGGCGTCGTGACTGCTTTTATGGCAGGATGACGCCGGAGACAGCTCAGTGGACCGCCGTTGCAGCCAGCTTTTGCAGTTGGGCAAGGTGGTTCAGATCGTGGCCGGCCATGGTTTCAATAATGGTGTGAAAAGTCATCGTGCCCCGCTCGGGGTGCGTGAGAGGGCGGTTTGCCGCGGAGGGCGGAGCGCCTGCGAGTAACAGCAGGTTCCAATGGCGCAGTGCGGTAAACACTTCAAGAGCTTTGCCGGCCGCGATGCCGCGGTAGGTAGCCGCCCATTTCTCCTGGTCGAATGGCTGGACGGTGGGAGTGTCTTCAGCCAGTGTCTGGCGGAGACGAAAAGCAAAAACCAATTCGCAGTCGGCCAGGTGGCAGACGATTTCAGCAGGGCTCCATTTGCCTGCGGCGGGCGCGAGGCTGGATTTTTCAGGACCCATGGCGGCGAGAAGCAAGGCAATCTGGCTGGCGGTGGCGCCAAGAATGGCCGGCAGCGGCCGTCCATCGAGGAAGCGATCATAGGGATTCAAATTACTCATTGGGGTTCTCCCGGGAACTCGGAGTGATTCTACCTTTTTTATTGGATGCGGCGCTTTCGGCGAATCTTTCCCGAGGCTGATCCCGTTCTCTGCTTTACAGGTATTCTCTCAACATGCGCTCCCAAGTGGGCCAGTCGTGCGAGTTGTGGCTGTCCCAGATATAGAGCTTGTGGGGAATATTTTTCGCACTCATGATGCGGTCGAGGTTCTGGTTCTGGCCAAGGCACTGGTCGTCCCAGCCGGTGGCAAGCACGTACTTGTTGCGCGCGTAACGCTCGAAGAACCAGGGTCGCTGAGGTTGGGCAGGCAGTGGGTGGGCAGATTGAAGTAGCAGTCCTGATCGTAGTAGCCCTGCAGGAAATTGGTCAGGTCAAATGCGCCGGACATGGAGAGAAAGCCTGAAAATATGTCGGGGTGGCGGAGGGCGATGTTTACCGCGTGATAACCGCCGAAGCTGCAGCCGAGCGAGACCAGGTGGGGGTCGGCGTTCTTCTGGCGGATGAGAGGGACAACCTCGTTGAGCAGGTATTCCTCGTACTGCACGTGGCGGGCGATGCGCCAGCGAGGAGAAACCTGCTTGTTGTACCAACTCTCGTTG
The DNA here is from genome assembly GCA_903911925.1 of uncultured Acidobacteriaceae bacterium. Taxonomy (GTDB): domain Bacteria; phylum Acidobacteriota; class Terriglobia; order Terriglobales; family Acidobacteriaceae; genus Telmatobacter. The sequence continues at coordinate 37,457 of CAIWFH010000074.1, read as the reverse complement.
TCAACCGAATCGACGCAAAAGACCTGAAGGCGGCCGGCGTCGATTTTGCCGCTGAGCGCCCCGATCAGGCCGCGATCTTCAAACTCAAAAAATCGTCCCCCTGACGTGGGAAAGACGACGACGGGCAGGCCGGCGTGGCCGAAGACAAGCATTTCCATCTCCCGGCCAAGGCGGCTGGAATGCCATTTGTGATACTCACGAACCATGATGTGTGCGCCCCGCCTTTGCCGGCGGCCATTGGAGAACCGCCCGATTCTTGTTAATGTTACAGTCTCGGGTCGGCGGTTCTTTGAGCTTTGCAAGCCTGAGAATGGAAAAGGGGAACGGAAAGTTTGAATCGGAACGAACAACCGGGAGATGCAATGCCGGACGGGGCGCCGGCGGGCATTGACGGGGCGCCGCTTCAACGGCTGAGAGTGCACAGCGGCTTTACGAGCAACTACCTTCCGGAGAGCCGGGACCTGATTGTCTACCTGCCGCCAGGGTACGACGAGCAGGCTGAGCAGAGTTACCCGGTGCTCTACCTGCAGGACGGGCAGAACCTCTTTGACGGGCGTACTTCTTTTGTTCCGGGGCGCACCTGGGAGGTTCGCGAGCAGGCGGATGCCGCCATCGAGGCAGGCGAAGTGGAGCCTCTGGTGATTGTGGGCATCTACAACACCGGCGACCGTCGGCTGGCCGAGTATACCTTCCAGCGCGACTGGCAGATGGGCGGCGGCGAGGCCGACGAGTATGGACTGATGCTGACGCGGGAACTGATGCCGTGGATTGCAAGCCGGTACCGCGTGCGGCCGGAACGCGAGGCGACCGGGGTGGGCGGGTCGTCGCTGGGCGGGCTGGTAAGCCTGTTTCTGGGGCTGCGTCATGCCGAGGTTTTCGGCAAGCTGGCGGTGCTGTCGCCCAGTGTCTGGTGGAACCACAAAAGCATTCTGGGCTACCTGAACGAGCGCGCCCCGCAAGTGTGGGAGCGGCCGCGGGTGTGGCTGGATGTGGGCGACAAGGAAGGCCAGCGAGCCCTGAAAGACGCCGAGCAATTGAACCGGCGTCTGAAAGCCAATGGCTGGCGGCCGGGCGAGACGCTGCACTTTGAGAACGTGCATGGCGGCACGCACGACGAAAGCAGTTGGGCGCGCCGGGTAAGGCCGATGCTGCGGTTTCTGTTCCCGGCCGGCTGAAGTGCGCTATAGTTTTGCGGTATGAGCGAAAATCGACAACTTTTGCGACACACCCTGGCCACGCTGGCCTACCGGGCGGCGCGCGCTTTGGAAGGCGCTCCGGCGGAGTTTGCCGGGTTTGACGGAGCCGGACGGCGGCCGGAACAGATCCTGGCGCACATGGGCGATCTGTTTGATTGGGCGGTGAGCATGGCGGTGGGCAAACCCGCCTGGCACAATTCGGAACTCCTGGAATGGGAAGCGGAGAAGGCTCGGTTCTTTGCGGCGCTGGGGGCATTTGACGCTGTGCTGGCTTCTGCCGAGGCGCTGCACGCGCCGGAAGAGCGGCTGTTCCAGGGTCCGGTGGCCGATGCACTGACGCACGTGGGGCAGTTGGCCATGCTGCGCCGGCTGGCAGGGTGCCCGACGCGGGGGGAGAACTTTTATGTTGCCGCGATTGAGACAGGCAAGGTTGGGGCTGAGTAGGCTGCTCCAAAGAAGCCGTTCTAGGAGCAGCCAGAAAATGGTCCGAATGGGCGCCTTAGGCGACGATGGCCGGGGTAGAATTGCCACCCCGGCAATTTGTCGTCTTGTTGGCGTCGTTATGGTCGATAATCCCTCGGGTCGATGCAGCGGTCATAGGTCGCGCGATCAATACGGACCCAATCCGTATTGTTGATGCCTCTTCTATTGTGGGCAGTAGGGCTATCCGGAAAGGCACAGGCAATCTTGATCCAGCGGCCTTGCTCAATGGCAATTGTGCGAATTTCAGAAGCAACTTCCGCAAGGTCTTGGTCCTGGCTGAACACTATAGCGACATCGTAAAGACGATTGCGGGCGCCAGCAATCACATCGAGGGCGATTCGTACGTCAATCCCCTTCTCCTCGCCTGTCAAGAATGAATGTTGAGTGCCATCCGGGAGACGCACTATCTTGTTCCGATAGCGCAACGGGCGCGTAATCACCTTTATTCCTGTTTGACCCATATACGTGGCCTTGTTGAGCCAGAATGAGTTCCAAACGGGATCGGCTGTTGCATCAGGAACTCCTGTGTAAAACCTTGTCTCCGTGAGTTGCCAACCATTCGGTTCGGAAACTACGCGGGCCAACTCAGCAATATCGTAGTTGGGAAATCTATATCCGAAGGCGTCTTTTGCTTGGTGGAAGAGGTTCTGTCCATCTATGAAGGCGAATGTCCTTTTTATTGCCGGTTCGAACATGGCAATTCCTTTCTGGTAGAGCGGATTCGCTCAGTTAGGGGGTTGTAAGTATACTAGGCCCGAATATTGAAGGCGTGTCTATCTACCGTGCAATTTGAAAGTCTGTAAACAATTAATAACCCCGCCCGAAGCCTTGCGGCAATCGAGCGGGGAGCAAATCATTCTCCAAATATAGCGTTTCGGCACCGAAGTGTCAATTGCCTTTCTCCCGACGTATGACATCAAGCAGCTTGCGGTCTTCTTTGCTTAGCGCGGCGTTGTTGAGCAGGTCGGGGCGGTTGGCGAGGGTTTTGCGCAACTGCTGCTCGCGGCGCCAGCGGCGGATTTGCAGGTGGTCGCCGTTCAACAGAACTTCCGGCGCGGGGATGCCGCCAAACTCGGCCGGGCGCGTGTAATGCGGGTAGTCCAGCAGGCCGCCGGAGCCATGCTGCGAGCGCGGCACACCTTCGACATCGCTGTCGATTTCGGCGTCGGCGATGCCAAAGCTCTCAAACTCGCCGCTGGCCTGGTTGCCGAGCACGCCGGGGATGAGGCGCATGGCGGCGTCGATCACTACGGCTGCGGCCAGTTCGCCGCCGCTGATAACGTAGTCGCCAATGGATAGTTCCATGTCGCAATAGAGTTGGTTGATGCGCTCGTCCACACCTTCATAGCGGCCGCAGATGAGGACGACGCGATCGAGGGTTGCGAGTTCGCGGGCCACGGCTTGCGTGAAGGGGCGGCCCTGGGCGGAGAGCAGGATGACGCGGGTGGTTCCCGCAGGAGCTAAAGCCCCTGTCGCTTTTTCAGCACTTTCGGCACGACTGAAGTCGTGCCCTGTTAAAAAGCTGGATTCTTCCGCAGACGGGAAGGCTCTCGGGAATCCTTCAGTATCCTGCTGGACCGGTGGCGTCATGATCTGACTTGGCTCGCCGGCGGGTTTGGGATGAATGCTCAGCGAGGCCAGTGCTTCGGCCAGGGGTTCTGGTTTGAGGACCATGCCTTCGCCGCCGCCGAAGGGGCGATCGTCAACCGTGCGGTGGCGGTCGTGGGTAAAGGTGCGCAGGTCGTGGATGCCTACCTCGACCAGGCCCTCGGCCAGCGCGCGGCGCAGAATGCCGTTCTCAAAGAAGCTGGAGAAGAAGCCCGGAAAGATGGTGACGATCTCAAACCGCATAGCATTGATTCTAGCCGCTTCAGGTTTCCGCCTCGAAGCCGCCTCAATGTGCTTTAATGTGCCCAACTGCCATGTCCGACTTTGAAGCAATGCTGAAACGCTGGCAAACGGCCGGCGCCCTGAATGCGGAGGCTGCCGCCCGCATCCGTACCTGGGAAGAACAGCAACTAAAGCCCAGCGGACTGCGCTGGCAAGGGATGGTGGCTCTGATCCTGGGAGCCATGCTGCTGGCCTGCGGGGTGGTGCTTTTTGTCTCGGCCCATTGGGATGGAATTGGGCCCTTCTGGCGCTACCTGCTGGTGATTGGCATGGTCACGCTCTTTCACCTGGCCGGGGCCTGTACGCGCAAGACGTTTCGCGGGGTCTCAACGGCGCTGCATGCCGTGGGAACGGTTTCGGCCGGGGCCGCGATCGCGCTCGTCGGGCAGATCTTCAACGTCGAGGCGCATTGGCCGATTGCCGTGTTGCTGTGGGCCATTGCGGCAATGACAGGGTGGTTCCTGCTGCGCGACGAGGCGCAACAAATTCTGACTTTTCTTCTGCTGCCGGCGTGGATGCTGGCGGAGTTCTCGTTCTATGCTCAGGGGCATATTGGTGCGGAGGCATATACCGGCCGGTTCCTGCTGGCGTGGGCGGTGCTTTACCTGACCGTATTTCTTGGGTCAAAGCACATAGTGGCCCGAGCGGTCCTGTTCGGATTTGCGGCCATCGCAGCGGCATACGGCGTGACGCTGATGCTGGACGGGTGGCGCTCGTGGGGGGACCAGACCTCTCTATCCCTGACCGCCCGTCTTTGCGGTTGGCTGTTGATCGCGTTGGTGCCGCTAATGGCGTCGGTCGTGCGGCCGCTCAAGAGTTCGGTGCCGGTGGCTGTGGCGATTCTGTTTTCGCTGGCGCTGCCGTGGTGTTACCGTACCTGGACAAGCACGATTCCGATGGGGCCCAACAGCGGGCACCCATACACGCAGAGCGGACCGAACCTATTGGCGCATGCAATGGTGGCGGCCTTTGCGGTGTTCATTATCTGGTGGGGCGTGCGGCAGGCGTCGCGCGCGCTGGTCAACCTGGGGATTGTGTACTTTGGCCTTGCCGTGGGGTGGTTCTACTTCAGCGACATCTTCGACCAGGTAGGGCGGTCGCTGGGCCTCATCGGCCTTGGGATTCTGTTCCTGGCCGGCGGGTGGGTGCTTGAGAAGACGCGGCGCAAGCTGCTGGCGCGGATGGGACAAAAAGACGTTGTGCTGGAGGAGGCGGAATGAAGATCTCCAAAACATCGATTGCCGTGCTGTTGATTCAGTTGGCGCTGGTTTCGTCGGTTGCCGGCAAGTATCTTTATCAGCGCTGGACCTGCCCGCGAGTGTGGACGCGGGCGGCGGTTTACGATCCTACCCTGCTGATGCGGGGAAGGTATCTGAGCCTGCGGCTGACGGTGGACGGCTGCGAAAGTACCCTGCCCTCGGCCAGGCTGGCACGGTTTCCGCGCAACGTGGACGGGACCACCCGGCCGGACGGCTACTCGATCAGGGCTGTCCCGTGGTTCAGTTTTCAGGCCAGCCTGAAGGTGGAAAGCAACCGGCTGCTGGCGATACGGCTGCAGAATCCACGGAACAGTTCCGATGGCATCAGAGTAGTTGCGGAGCCGGAAGCCCGGTGCGAACAGATGCAGTTGGCCAAGCCGGTGGATTTTTATGTTGCCGAGCACGCGGCGAGTCCCACGGAGCTGAAGCCGGGGCAGGAGCTTTGGGTTGAAGTGACGGTTCCGCCGGGCGGCCCGCCGCGGCCCATTCAGCTGGCGCTGAAGGATAACGGAGCATGGAAGCCACTGGCGTTTCAATAGAGCGGAAGGGCCCGGGTATTTCTTGATCTAAATTTCCTTCGCCGTCCATGCGGTGCCCAAAGCGTGCAGGATTAGACAGTCCTGGTCGCTCAAGCGGGCCGGGTCGGCGACGACCTGGAATGCGTAACGAACGGTGGTGTTCTGCGATACGCACCAGGGCTCGTGGCGAATTACGCCATCACAATGCCAACAAGCCGACTCCGCGCTGTATCGGTTGCTGTGGATCAGCGGAGGTCCGTCTCGTCTTGGCATTTGTAAACTCCCGCGTCGGTTTCCGATGTACGCGGGAAACCGATTGCTTGCTGGGCGAAAGAGCCGCCCGGTCGAGGGCCAGAGCCTCTTTCACAGCCGGGCTGAGCTTGGTGTTATGTGTTTTGAGTATGTGGCCGGAAATGCAGGAATAATGCGATATAGATCACACCGAAAGCGGCTTATAGAGCAAGCTGTAGAGGGAAAGGCGGGGGGGACCGAGGTCGTCGGACGCATCCCGCCCGCCTGCGGCCAGTTCAGCTGGCGGTGAAAGATGCCGGTGGCTCGGCAGCCATTCGCGCTTTGCCCGGAATAAGGGCAGGATCGATCACCCTCGCGTCTGCCGCTGAATTCTGGCAGACTCTATCCATGTGCCGGCTTTGCCTGATTGAAATCGTCATCGTTTCGATCGTGCTGGTTCCTCCCACAACTGCCGGGCAGATGCAGATGCCGGCTCCTCAGCCGCCTGCAGGACAACAGCAGAACGCGCCGGCGCCCCATCGGCCAACCATGCAAATGGCGATGCCAGGGATGGACATGCCAATGAGCCCTTCGTCGGCATTGCTGATGGAAGAGTCCTCGGGAACCAGTGCGCAACCGCGCGGCTGGGCCATGCCGATGGTGATGACTCAGAGCGGCAACTGGCAGCTTTCGTGGATGGCGCAGGCATTCCTGGTAGATGTGCAACAGAGCCATGCAAATACGCCGCCGGGCGCCCTGAAGCGTGGAGGAGACAAACTGTATTCCACCAACTGGGGCATGCTGGGCACCCGGCATTCGCTTCTGGGCGGCACCGTCATGCTGAGGACAATGCTGAGCCTGGAGCCGGCAACCATCACCGGCCGGCGCTATCCAGAGTTATTTCAGATTGGGGAAACAGCGTACGGCCAGCCCATTATTGACGCGCAGCACCCGCACAATCTTGTCATGGAAATCGGGGCGCAATATGCGCACCCGGTGGGTAGGGCCGTGCTGAATCTTTATTACGCGCCGGTCGGAGATCCCGCGCTGGGGCCGACGGCGTATCCTCACCGCGCATCGGCCGCAGAACTGCCCCAGGCCACGCTCGGCCATCACTACGAGGATTCAACGCATATCGCAGACAATGTTGCGACAGCCGAAGTTGCCTGGCATCGCGTCCACATTGAAGCTGGCGGATATTACGGGCAGGAGCCGGGCGAGAATCGCTGGACCGTCGAATTTGGCCCGATGGATTCCTGGGCGTCGCGCATTACCTGGCTTCCGGCGCGCGACTGGCAGGCGCAAATCTCGACCGGGAGGATTCACCATCCTGAAGCGATCAGCCCGGGCGATGAGGAACGCACGACTGCGTCGGTGGAGTACGCCTCAGGCGAGCGCGCGGCAAGCCTGATCTGGGGCCGCGACTACAAGACTGCCGGGCACTACGCGGTGAACGCGATTACTGCCGAGGGCGTACTGCCCATCGCACACAAAAATATCCTCACTGGGCGCTATGAATGGTCCGAGCGCGATGAGCTCTTTGCCGATGAACCGGCGCTTGAATCCACGCTGCCGCAGTGGTTTGACATCTCAGCTTTTACGGCGGGATATACGAGAGAAATCTGTTCCCGGCACGGCGCGGATTTCGGAATTGGCGCAAATGGAACGGTATACAGCATGGGCGAAACAACTGCGCGGAACGCACTCACGAATATCTATGGGGATCATCCGTGGGGAGCCAGCGTTTATGTGCGTGTGCGGCTCAAGTCGTCTTCCGATGCCGCTGCAATTCACAAATGAGAGCGCTCTACTCAGTTCGCCGCCTGACCGCCAGTGGCAATCAGGTCCGAACGTAATGACGGATGAGGTAAGACAAATGCAGGGGGATCGAGATCAGGCGCAAAATAGCCACACGCAGGCTTAACCCGCCGTGTTCAGATCGACCAACCCCTCGGGAAGCGCCATCTCAACCCGCTTGCCTTCCAAGTCGATTTTCCGCAGAAATGCTTTTGCAAAGGGGACGAGGACCTCTCCGTTTGCGCCTTGAACCACGAGCAGCGCCACGGGGCCGGCGGTGCGGTCTACTTGTTCGATCTGGCCGATGATCACGGGAGCAGGTCCGGCCACATCCACCAGGGTGCAGCCGATGAGGTCGCCGGTGTAGACCTCGTCTTCATCCAGAGCGGCACGCTGTTCAAGCGGGATGGCGACGATGAGGCCTTTAAGGGTCTCGGCGACGGTGATGGAGTCGATGCCGGCGAAGTGGAGGACGATGCCGCCCTTGTGGAGCCAGTGGGCTGTGAGTTCGACTTCGCGCGGCGGAAGGATGGCAGCGGGTTTGACGGACGAACTTCCCTCAGGGGCTAAAGCCCCCGTCGATTTTTGGGTGTTTGCGGCACGACTAAAGTCGTGCCATGTTACAAGGCCGGACTTTCCTGCTGTGCTCTGCTCGGCGAGGAGCCAGAGCTTTTTCCGGTCGGCAAATTTTTCGGGGAAGTCGGTGAGGATGTCGGCGAAGACTTCGCCCTTGCGGCCCTGGGAGCGGCGGCAGCGGGCTAGCCATACCCATTGGGTGGCTGGAGAGTCGGGCGTAGTCATCGGGAGTGCCTCCGCGTCCGGCAAGAGGCCTGCGCGGGCAGCCTTGCGGGCCTAGTCGTCTTCTTCCAGGATGTCGAGCGTGTAGCGATGGTGCAGCTTCATACTGACGGCGCCCAGGATGGTGCGGACCGAGCGGGCCGTGCGGCCCTGCTTGCCGATGACCTTGCCCACATCGGTGGGGGCCACCCGCAGTTTAAGCACAGTGTTATCGTCCCGGTCCACTGACTCGACGTCAACGGCTGCCGGCTCATCCACCAGAGCCCGCGCAATTTCGCGGACCAATTCATCTACTGCGACCATACCGTTTTGGGTCATGCGCTTTCCCCTGACCGTATACGTCCAGAATTCATGCACTGGAATCGGTGCGCGAATAGTAACAGCAACTACCCGCCGCCGTCAGCAATTGTATAGGTGTTTGCTGATGGCGCCGGGCAAATTTCATGCGATACCCGCCTGGGGAGGGGAGAATGCGGTCAGGCCGCGGCGGTTTCAGCAACCGAAGCAGCCGCCGGGTTCTTGGTGACCAGCTTCAAAACGATGGGAGACAACTGTGCGCCGACGCCGCGCCAGTAGGCGACACGCTCGTGCTTCAGCACCACGGTTGCGGGCTCGGTACGGGGGTTGTAAGTGCCGACGACCTCGATGGAACGGCCATTGCGGGCGCGGTCTTTTTCAATGACCACGATGCGGTAGTAGGGCTGCTTGCGGGCGCCAACGCGCGCCAAACGAATCATCACCACGGCGATACGGTTCCTTTCAAAATCCTGTGCTCTGTTGTTGTCTAAAGGTATTCGCGGCCGGCGGTTTTCTGCTTCAAGCTCGCCCAGCCAATAGAGGGGCCGGACCAAAGTGTCCAGCCAGCCAAGACACAACACCTAAGTATCGCCGAAAGTGGGCGCTTGAGGCAAATCGGTCCTGAGCCTTTTGAATATGTTGTTCGTCGTTCCCAACCTGCGGAAACTTTCGTCGAACTTTCCCTTTTGCAGATTATTAGCTAGATGTGGCGCAAACTCGTGATTGACTTGCCGTGGTATACCGATGAATACTGTGCGTCAAAACTCTTGCTGCATTTGCTTTGATCGCTATCGGTTGGAAGGGAATCGTTGCCGTGTCATTAGGGATCGTGTTTAAGGGAGCGGAAGGCATAGTTCTAGCTGCGGACAGTCGAGTAACGATAATGGGCACGACGACGCTGCAGGGGGCACAGGGACCCCAAGTTACCCTTATTCCATCCACCTTCGATAATGCCACTAAGTTATTGAATGTAAAGAGTCAGAAATATGTTGGTGTGGTAACGTACGGTGTCGGAGCGATCGGACTTCAGGCACCCAGAACCGCCAACAGCTTTCTTCCGGAATTTGATGAAGAGCTCACGGAGGCTGATGAGAAAGAAGGAGTTCACGGAAGATTAAGTGTCGAGGCCTTCGCGGTCAAACTCGGGGCATTTTTTCTTCGTCAATGGACTGAGGCAGGTATGCCAAATCCGGCCGTCAAAAATCAGGAGATGGTTTTTATTGTCGGAGGATACGATGAAAAGGCACCGTACGGGAGGGTATTCCAGCTTTCTGTGCCTAACTCACCGAATCCGGTCGAGGTAATGGCTGACGGAAATTTTGGAGCCTTGTGGGGGGGGCAGAGCGAAATTGCTGACCGATTATTGCAGGGATTTGATGGTCGCATTCCTGACTTGGCCCAAGATTTGCTAGAAATTCCGACGGAGGCACGAAAACCGGACCTAGGGGAGCAGCTGAAGCAGCGATTGACGGTTGCCATTCCGTGGCAACTTTTGCCGCTCCAAGACTGTGTCGACCTTTCAATCTTTGCCGTGCGATCGACCATTCTTTTGCAGCAGTGGGTGGTTGGGATCCGTGGGGTAGGGGGAGCCGTCGATGTTGCCACGATCACAAGAACGGATGGGTTCAAAGAGATTCAAGTGAAACAGATAACCGGCGATAGAGAGAGTATGCGTCGCCGCAGGGGAGATTAGACCATGCCTGATTCATTGCAAACAAACTCAGCAACGATGCTTGACTGGCTCGCTGTCTCAAAACATATGGGCATTTCCCTCACGCTCAATTGCGAACCAATTCAGCCCGTTCAATTTTCGCAAATGTCAGCCCTCGACCATCGGGACGAGCCAATTGTGGGTTCGCACATTCGCGAGGCTGCAGCCACGGTAAAGAAGCTGTTTACACGCTAAGACAGATGCCGCAGCCATTAACCCGGCAAGATTGGCTGGTTCTCGCTCGCATCGGATTCTCTGCGGTTGTTCTCGCGATTGCATGCGTCGTGATCCTGTCAAACGCATATCCTGACGCCCACCTTAAATGGGCCTTCGGGATAGTTGGCGTTGTTCTCGGGTACTGGTTGAAATAACCCTCATCTGATCGAACTGGCGATGACGCAGGAATTCCCGGAATCTCATCGCGCTCTTACGACGAAATTCATATTAGGCATCCAGCGGCATCTCTGATAAACTCAAGGTTCTGAGTTCAACAGTAGGAAAAGACTATGTCCATTCATCCCGTAATGCAGCGCCTGGCGGACAAACTCCAGCGCACCGACCTACCCTCTTTCGTGCCCGGCGACCAGATTCGCGTCCAAGTCAAGATCAAGGAAGGCGATAAGGAACGCTTGCAGGCGTTTGAAGGTCTGGTTATCGCCATTAACCGCGGCCCCCAGGGGACGTTTACCGTGCGCAAGATGAGCTTTGGGCAGGGCGTGGAGCGTATCTTCCCGTTCAACTCCAGGGTCATCGACAAGATTGAAAAGGTCCGCAGCTACAAGGTGCGGCGCGCCAAGCTCTTCTACCTTCGCGGATTGCGCGGCAAGGCTGCCCGTCTGAAGGAAGTGGATCGCGTAACCGGCAAGGTTCGCGCGTAAGGCAGTTAAATTACGCCCAGATCAAGCCCCCGGCTCCGGCTGGGGGCTTTGCTTTTGTGGCTCGCTGTCCTGCAAACGATCTTCAAGCCCGGCCGGGATTCAGTTCCCTTGGTCCTGATACTTCTGGTCTCGCTCCCGGCGCACTCGTAAACTAGCCACGGAGGCGCCCATGCCCGAAGCCGTCCCGTCGGCCCGCATTGTCCTTACCACTGCCGATAACCCAAAGGAGGCCACCCGGCTTGCCCGGACTCTTGTCGAGGAAGGTCTGGCCGCCTGCGCCACGCTGGTCCCGGCCGTCCAGTCCATTTACCGCTGGCAGGGCGAAATCCAGTTCTCTACCGAAACCATGCTCCTGCTGAAAACCGCCCCGGAGCAATTGGCTGCGCTTGAAGCGCGGCTGTTGGCCCTGCACACCTACCAGACCCCCGAGTTCCTTGTTCTTCCCGTGGAGTCCGGCAGCCAGCCGTACCTCGAATGGCTCCGCTCAAGCCTCGGCCAGCCCTGACGCTGCCGTACCCGGCACCCTGTCTGTCTGGTATCCTGAGCCAGGTTTACTTCCCATGCGCTATTTGATCGTGTGCCTTCTAATTTCGCTGGCTGCGCTGCTAATTGCGGCCGCGGCTTCGGCGATTCACATCTTGATGAAGCGACGCGAACTGCGCAAAAGCACGCACGAGACTATTGATCCCATTGAGGAAACAGACTTAAAACCATAGGTTTAGAGGAGAGCCCTTGCAAAACGAACTTTTCGCGCCAGCTGGGCAGATGGCTGGAACCGCTTCTGACCGGATGACAAAACTGCGCGCCCCGGGCATTGTTTTGGCGGGCAGCGCGCTGGTGGCCGTATGCGCCCACCTGGCCCTGCCGCTTTACTTCACGCCCGTTCCGCTTTCGGTGGCCCCCTTTGCCGTGCTTTTACTGGGCCTGCTTCTGAGCCCGCGCCTGGCCGCCGCCACCTTGGGCGCTTATCTTGCCGAAGGCGCGATGGGCCTGCCCGTCTTTACGCCCGGCCTGCTGGCAACGAGCGGCCTTGCGCACCTGCTGGGGCCCACAGGCGGCTATCTGCTGGCCTATCCGTTTGCCGCGGCACTGATTTCGTTCCTGTGGCGCAGGACCGGCCGTGGGTTTACCGCCGCTACTTTGAGCGCCGCCGCAGGCAACCTCGCCATCCTGGTCTCGGGCGCCCTCTGGCTCGGGGTTTTGGCTCACCTCTCAATTCAGACGGCGGTTACGCTTGCCGTTGTCCCGTTCCTGCCCGGAGATGCGCTTAAGGTGGCAGCCGCGGCCGGGCTGGCTGCCGGCTTCCAACGCCTGCGCCGCCGGGTCAATTAAAAAAACACCAACGTCCGCTTCCCGAAAGGACCGTTTCACACCGTGAGCAATCAACAAACTGAAACACCCGCAGCCGAAAAAATCATCGACATTTCCATCGCCCATAGCCCCGACTCAGACGATGCATTTATGTTTTATGGCCTGGCCACCAACAAGGTCCGGGTCCCCGGCTATCGCTTTAACCACACCCTGTGCGACATTGAAACGCTGAACCGCCGGGCGCTGGACGAGGCCTTTTACGACGTAACCGCCATCAGCTTCCACGCCTACCCCTACCTGCAAAACACCTACACCCTGATGGGTTGCGGGGGCAGCGTGGGCGAGGGCTACGGACCGATGGTGGTCTCAAGCCGCAAGATCGAAATCGAGGACCTGAAGCGCATCAAGATCGCCATTCCCGGCACCCTGACCACGGCCTGCCTGGCGCTGAAGATCTTCAACCCCGCGCTGGAGACCGAAGTGGTGCCCTTCGATCAGATCATTCCCGCCATCCAGGCCGGCAAGTACGACGCCGGGCTCATCATCCACGAGGGCCAGTTGACTTACGCCTCCAGCGGGATGCACAAGGTGCTCGATCTGGGCGTCTGGTGGCGCGAGAACCACGGCGCAGTGCTGCCGCTGGGCGGCAACGCCATCCGCCGCTCGCTGGGCAAGGAATCGCTGCGCATTGTGACCAAGGCCGTGCACGACAGCATCCAGCACGCGCTGGACAACCGCGAGGCGGCGCTCGAGTATGCCATGCAGTTTGCGCGCGACCTGGACCCCAGGCTGGCCAACCGCTTTGTGAGCATGTATGTGAACGAGCGCACCCTCGACTATGGCGCAGACGGCCGCCAGGCTATCCGCAAGCTTCTCGACCTGGGCTTCGAGCGCGGCATCATTCCCATCGCGCCGCAAGTGGACTTTGTCGACTAGGGCGTGAGATCAAGATAACTCGGTGCCCCTGTCTTTTCCGCGATGCTTTCGGAAAGGATGGGGGGCGAGTTGAAGCTGTATTGAGTTGGGGTCTTTGCAGTACTTTTGGCACTTCGATGCTGAATGATCGTCATTGGAAAAAGCTGAAGAATTATTGGCCTTCTTTCTAAATATTCTCTAATGTTCGCCGATACAAACAGCACCGAGGTCTTACGCCGTGCTGGCCAACGAAACCTATCTTCTAGCGTCACCCGACCCTGTTCTGCTTGCCGCCCTGGAACCTGAACTGGCCGCATGCGGGGCGCGCGTTGCCGTGGCGCTTTCTGCCGAGGCTGCGATGGCCGCCCTCACTGCGGCCCGTCCGCCTGCATTGGCGCTGCTGGACATAAGGCTGCCCGGCATTGAAATGGGCCAGTTGCTGGCCGCTGTGCGCGCGCATCCGGGGACCGAGCGTTTGCCGATTGTCCTGATTTCGGACAGTGTGACCCAGGAATGGTCTGACCGGATGATGGAGGGCATCATTGACGACCTGTTCCCGCGATCAATAGACCCCCCATTCCTGCGGCCCAGGCTGAAGGCGGTGCTGCGCGCCAGCAAAACGGCCAGAGAACTGGACCTGCTTCGCGACACCGCCGCCGTGAACACGCAACTGGACCGGCTGACCGGAATTTACAACCGCGAAGCACTGCTCGGCATGCTGTTTCGCGAAACCGATCGCGTGCAGCGGATGAAGAGTTCGCTGTGCCTGATCTTGTTTGACGTTGACGATTTTGGCCACTGGAACTCGACGCTGGGCGCAGCAGCCTGCGACGATTTGCTTTGCCAGGTGGTGTCGCGCACCAACCGCCTGCTCAGAAGCTACGACCTGCTGGGCCGCGTGGGCAAAGACGAGTTTCTTGTGGCCATGCCGGGCTGCGGCAACATGAACGCAGAGATGCTTGCCGAGCGCCTGCGCCAGGAGGTTTTCAGCGAGCCTTACTTTCTAGGCGAATCCATCCGGGTCTCGGCCTGCTTTGGCATCGCCTCAAGCCACGGCCGCTCGCCGGTAGTTGTGCTGCGCGAGGCAGAGCAAGCGCTTCAATGTGCCAAGGCCGAGGGTCCAGAATCGATCCATTGCTTTCGTGAGTCGCCGGAGGCCGGAGCCTTGCCGGAGACATTCCTCTCGCAGTTCCCGGGCGCCTGGTAGGTGAGAGGGCGGTTGGAGAATCGTTCACTAATTTCTGCCTAGAAGCTAATGGACCAGTTCGCATTCCCGCAGGGGCTAAAGCCCCAGCCATTTTTTGAAATCTTGCGGCACGACTAAAGTCGTGCCCTGACACTTCGTGCAACTCCAGATGAGTTTTGCGCGGGTTGCGCTCCACAATGAGGCCGCAGGTCAAGAAACTCCTGGAAGACGTCGTTCGAAAGCAATTGCCCATGCGGGGTCAGGCGTACCGTGCTGCCTTCTAACGTGACCAGGCCGTCTTCCGCGAGGCTGGCAACGACTTCGAGCGCCGATGCAACGAGTTCGGGGCCAAACTCATCTTCGACTGCGGACCCATCTACACCCCGATTGAGCCGCAAACCCAGGAACCACGTCTCTTCATGCTGCTGTTCAGACGAAAGCCATGTGGTCTCTTCCGGATCGGGCCGCTGGAGGAACGCTTGCAAGTCGCTCGTTGTAGTAGTTCGCAACACGCGGCGCGACATTTTTGAACTTGCTTCACGAAGCATCGACGATGCGTCTAGCCCCAAGCCGAGGTAGGGCCGGCGCTGCCAGTAGCGGAGATTGTGGCGCGACTCAAATCCGGGGCGGCAGAAGTTTGAAATTTCGTACTGCGCCAACCCGACCCGACCCAGTGTTTCGATTGCTTCGGCATACATGCGTACGATTGCGTCGTCGCCCGGAACCAGTTCTGCGTGGTAGCGCGCGCCATGCGACAGCATCTCGCGGCCCAGTCTCGAGTCCTCGTCCACCTCAAGCATGTACAGGCTGGCGTGAGGCACTTCGCATTGGGCCAGCACCGCCAGCGATTCCTGCCACGAAGCGAAGGTCTGCCCGGCGAGGCCGGCAATCAGGTCCACATTAAGGTTGGCGATGCCCGCGGCCCGCAATCTTCTCAAGTCTTCAAGGACTACAGCGCGGTTGTGCAGCCGCCCGCTGACAGCCGCTTCGCGGTCGATGAATGACTGCACACCCAGGCTGACGCGATTGACGCCTGCGGCAACCAGGGCAGCCAGCGTGGGATCGGCCAACTGTCCAGGCGCGCACTCGACGGTGATTTCGGCGTTCGGGGCAAACTCGAACTCAGCGCGAAGGGTGTCAAAGAGCCGTATAAGCAGTTCGGGCGCCAGCAGGCTGGGAGTGCCGCCGCCCAGGTAGATCGTGTCCACCGTGCGCGGCAACTCGAGGCCCATGCGCGCGGCCCACGTCCCGGCTGCGGCTATATCTTCAACAATCCGGCGCACATAGCGCGCGTGGTCGCTGGCCGGATAGACACCGGATGCAAAGTTGCAATAGGTACACTTCGACCGGCAAAAGGGGATGGAGATGTAAACGCCCAGCGCGTCTTCGGGCTTTCCGGTCATGCATGGATTGTTTCACGCTGCGAGGACCGGCCTGAATTCACAAAGGCGCTTCCCTGCCCGTGCAAGAATTAATGCAAGGAGATCCTGTTTGAAAGCCTGGCCTGTGGTGGGCATCTTCCTGATGCAAGTTGTTTTGACTCTTGCCCATTGGTTTATCTATCGCACGTGGATAGCCTTCGTCCCTCTCAGTCCTGCAGCACACTGGGCGCTCGGCATGAGCCTGCTGGCGCTGTCGATGAGTTTCATCGTGGCGGCGCTGCTGGGCTTCTACTTCACCAACCCGCTGGTCTCGCTGGTCTACAAAATCGCTGCCATCTGGCTGGGAATGCTGAATTTCTTTTTCTGGGCGGCGTGTCTATGTTGGCTGTCGTTGGCAGGGCTGCGGCTCGCGGACGTTGCGCCGAACCGGCCTTTGATCGCCTGCGTCTTCTTCGGCCTTGCGCTGGCAGTGGACGCTTACGGCCTGCTGAATGCGCGGTGGATTCGCGTGCGGCGGGTTGCCGTAGCGCTAGCTGGCCTGCCGGACCCCTGGCGCGGCCGCACCGCGCTGTTGTTGAGCGACCTGCACCTGGGCAACGTGAACGGACCGAGGTTTTGCCGCCGCGTGGTGGCCATGGCCGATAGCCTGCGCCCGGACATCATCTTCATTCCCGGCGACCTGTTTGACGGCACCAAGGCCGACCCAAACAAGCTGGCCGCGCCCCTCAAGGAACTTGCCGCGCCCTTCGGCGTGTATTTCACCACTGGGAACCACGAGGAGTTTGGCAGCGCCGCGCACTACTCGGATGCGCTGACCCGCACCGGCTTCAGGGTTTTGGCCAATGAAAAAGTGACCGTCGACGGCCTGCACATTCTTGGCGTGCCCTATCACGACTCCACATTCCCCATCCGGCTGCGGGCCACACTGGGACAGTTGCGCCCGGCGAACGGCGAGGCCAGCATCCTGCTCAATCACATGCCCAGCCGCCTGCCTATTGTGGAACAGGCGGGTGTGAGCCTGCAGGTTTCCGGGCATACCCACGGCGGGCAGCTGATCCCCTTCAACTGGTTCACGCGGCGGGTATTCGGCAAGTTCACTTACGGCCTGCAGCGCTTCGGCGCATTGCAAGTTTACATCTCGAGCGGGGCGGGAACCTGGGGCCCGCCGATGCGGGTGGGAACGCATCCGGAGATGGTGCTGCTGCGATTTGAATAATCGCTGCAAGAGTGGACCGGCTGCGATAAAGTAATCCTTTGATTTTGAGAGGGAAATTCATGCGGTCCTGGACTATACGCGTCTCTGTAATTCTGGCAACAATCACAATGCTGGCCGGCATGGCAGCAAGCGCGCAGCAAAGCGGCCAGCGTTCCGCGGCATCGCAGGCCCTGGACTTCCCCACCGTTCTTTACGGCGCGGCCTACTACAACGAATACATGCCGCAGGACACGCCCACTGCCCAGGCCGATCGCCTGGCCAAGGACGTGGCGCTGATGAAGGCCGCGGGGCTGAACGTGGTGCGCATGGGCGAGTCTACCTGGAGCCTGTGGGAGCCCGAGGACGGCCGCTTCGACTACGCGTGGATGGACCGCATTGTCGATGCCATGGGCAAGGCCGGCATCAAGGTCATCCTTGGCACGCCTACCTACTCCATTCCGGCGTGGATGGCTCACCAGCATCCGGAGATCTTCGCCGACCGAATTCCCGCCGGGCAATTCGGCGGCAAGCCGGTCTCAAGCGTTTATGGCATCCGCCAGAACATGGACACCGATTCGCCTGCTTACCGTTTCTATGCAGAGCGCCTGATCCGCCATATCGTGGCGCACTACAAAGACAATCCCACGGTGATTGGCTGGCAACTGGACAACGAGACCTCAAGCTACGAGGCCGCCAACCCGGATGTCTTCATTGGCTTTCAGCACTATCTCGAAAAGAAGTTTGTCACGCCGGCAGCCTTGAGCAAGGCCTGGTTTCTGAACTACTGGGGCGAGGATCTGCACACCTGGGAAGACCTTCCCACGCGCGATGGCACCATCTCCACCAGCTACAAGCTTGAGTGGACGCGCTGGAGCCAGATGCGGGTGACTGACTTTCTGCATTGGCAGGCCGGGCTGGTGCGCGAGTGCGCGGGGACGAGCCAGTTTGTGACTACCGATTACGGCGGCATGATGCGCCACGACGTGAA
This sequence comes from uncultured Acidobacteriaceae bacterium, assembly GCA_903911925.1. GTDB lineage: Bacteria > Acidobacteriota > Terriglobia > Terriglobales > Acidobacteriaceae > Telmatobacter. Next base: position 19,422 of record CAIWFH010000074.1, on the reverse strand, counting down.
CGAAGAGGCAGTGGCGGAGGCGCTCGACATTCCCGCCAACAACGTATACCACGGAACGCAGGATCACTTCGACGGCTCGACCCAGTCGATGCAGGAAGACTTCTCCCGCTCGATCAAGCACTCCAATTTCCTGATTACCGAGACCAACGCGCAGAGCACCGACTGGAGCTCGGCCTTCCAGTTCCCGCCCTATGACGGACAGTTGCGCGAGGACGTTTACACTCACCTCTCCAATGGCGCCAACATGGTGGAGTACTGGCACTGGGCTTCGATTCACGGCGGCCAGGAGACCTATTGGAAGGGCGTTCTGTCGCACGACCTGGAGCCCAACCGCGACTACGCTGAAGTGAGCCGCACGGCGCATGAACTCCAAAAGATCGGACCTCATCTGGTTGGCTTGCAGATTCACAACCAGGTCGCCATTTTGTGGAGCCGCGACTCAGCCAACGCGATCGGATTCATGCCCTTCACTTCGAACGCGGCGATGCCCTGGCTGCCGGGCAGGCAGACAGCCGATTACGACTCGCTGGTGAAACAGATTCACCGTTCGCTCTACGACATAAATGTGGGCTCGGATTTTGTTTTTCCCACCACAACCGATTTCTCCGCTTACAAACTGCTCATCGTGCCGGCGCTCTACATTGCGGACGACGCCCTGCTGCAACGGATTGCCGATTACGTGAAGAACGGCGGCCACGTGGTGATGACCTTCAAGAGCGGATTCGCCAATGAGAATTCGGCGGTCCGCTGGGTGCGCGCCCCTGGGCCGCTGCGTGAGGCCGCCGGCTTCAGCTACCAGGAATTCTCAAACCTCGAACACCCGATGGCATTGAAGGGAAATCCTTTCCAGGCAGGCGATGGCAACAGCGTTCAATACTGGGCCGAGTTCCTTATGCCCGAACATGCCAAAGCCATTGCATGGTATGACCATCCCTTCTTTGGAAAGTGGCCGGCCATTACCGAGAACGAGTTTGGCTCAGGAACGCTGCTCTACGAAGGGACATACCTCTCTGACAAGCTGCAAACGGCGGTGCTGCGCGGCGCGTTGCAGAAGGCCGGACTCACCGGCCCGGACCAGCAATTGCCGACCGCCATCCATGTGCAGCACGGGGTCAACCGCATGGGCAAGCATTTGCACTACTTTTTCAATTACTCCGCCGCGGAGGTCAAGGTTCCCTACTCGTACGGAAGCGGAACCAATCTGCTCGACGGAAAGCCAGTGGCCAAGGGCGCCGTTTTAACTCTGGGCCCGTGGGACTTGGCTATCGTCGAAGAGTAGACGGATTCCATCCCCAGTCCCCAAAGGCGAGGGACCGGGGGCAACCCTCATCGTGAGTCGAAATGACAATCGGGACCGGGACACCCGACTATCATTGAGGAGCAGTAGCCGGAGAACCCAACTCCGGTTGCGCAGAGGACAAGACAGAAATGAGTGCTGATTCCCCCTCACGCACCGCGGCCCGCCAGGCCGTGGTGCGTACCCGGCTTTCTGGGTCCGACCTGCTCTTCAATGCCCGGCTCAACAAGGGCACTGCCTTTACCGAGGAAGAACGCAACGTCTTCGGCCTCCACGGCTTGCTGCCGCCCCACGTGGGCACACTCGAAGATCAGCGCGAGCGCCGCAAGATCGCCCTCGACAATCGCGACACCATGTTTGGCAAGTACCACCTGATGCGCGACCTGCAGGACAGCGATGAAACGCTGTTCTACTCATTTATCGCCCACAACATTGAAGAGCTGCTGCCCATTGTGTACACGCCCACGGTGGGCGAAGGGTGCCAGCGCTTCAGCGAAATTTGGCGCAGGCCCCGCGGCCTTTTCATCAGCTATCCCAACAAGGATCGAATTGATCAAATATTGGCCGACCCGTGTTACAACGACATCCGCTGCATCGTGGTTTCGGACGGCGAGCGCATCCTCGGCCTCGGCGACCAGGGCGCAGGGGGCATGGGCATTCCCATCGGCAAGATGGCGCTGTACACGGCGCTGGCCGGCATTCCGCCTGAACATTGCCTGCCGGTGCTGCTGGATGTGGGCACCGACAACGAAACCCTGCTGAACGACCCCATCTATATCGGCTGGCAACACCAGCGGGTGCGCGGACAGGAGTACGACGACTTTGTGGAGACCTTCGTCTCCGCAGTCGAGCGCCGCTGGCCGCACATCCTGCTGCAGTGGGAAGATTTTGCCGGCGACAATGCCGCGCTGTTGCTGAAGCGCTATCGCGACCGCCTCTGCACTTTCAACGACGACATCCAGGGCACCGCCGCCATCACCACCGCGACGCTGCTGGCCGCGGTCAATGCCACAGGCGCTCCATTGAGTCAGCAAATCATTGCCATGTACGGCAGCGGCGCGGCGGGCGCGGGCATTGCCAACCTGCTGCTCACGGCCATGCAGGAAGAAGGACTGACAGAGGAGCAGGCGCGCAAGCGTATCTATGTCTTCAACCGTTACGGGCTGGTGATCGAGGGCGGCAGCGGGATCAAGGAAGGCCAGCGGCCCTTTGCGCGTACCCGGGCGGACGTGGAAGGCTGGCATCTTTCCAGCGCGAAAGATATCTCGCTGCTGGACGTAGTGCGCAATGCCAAAGTAACGATTCTGGCCGGCGTGTCCGCACAGGCTGCTGCATTTACCGAGGAGATTGTCCGCGAAATGGCCCGGCATACCGAGCGGCCCATTATCTTTCCGCTTTCAAACCCCACCAGCAAGTCCGAGGCCACGCCCGCCGACCTGCTGAAATGGACCGAAGGCCGCGCCATTGTGGGCACCGGCAGTCCTTTTGCACCGGTTGAGGTCAACGGCAAGCTGGTCCGCATCGCGCAGGTAAACAACTCGTATATCTTTCCCGGCCTGGCGCTCGGCATTCTGGTTTCAAGGGCCCGGCGCGTGACCGACAGTATGATCATGGCAGCCACCAAAACGCTCGCCCAGCTTTCGCCGGCGCGGCTCGACAGCACCCAGCCTTTGCTGCCCCCGGTAGCCGATTCACGCAAGGTAGGCTTGAAGGTGGCGGAAGGCGTGGGAAGGCAGGCCATTGCGGACGGAGTGGCCGGCGTGGAGAGTGTTGAGGCTTTGATGGACCAGCTTGCCGCCTACGTGTGGGAGCCCGTCTACCTGCCTTACGAGCGGATATACTGACCGCCGGCGATCTGGCCCGGGCTCTTTTTTCAGAATTTTGTTTTGCAAGGTTTGTTTGTTTAGGGGGATACATGACGTATTCAGCACGCCGCGCCGGAATTCAGATTTCGGCAATCGCTTTCCTATTCCTAATGTCCATTGCCATCTCAGGCTTTTCGCAACGCAAAGATGCGCCCAAACCCGCGGGGCCGTGGATGAACACCGCCCTCTCGGCCGACGAACGCGCGGACCTGGTTTTGAAGGAAATGACGCTGGACGAGAAAGTGGCCCTTCTGCACGGCGTGGGCATGCCGACCGAGGAACCGCTGACGCCGGAGAACGCACCGTCAAATCGCGGCATCGGCTACGTGGTGGGCGTTCCGCGCCTGGGCATTCCAGGCATCGACATGAGCGACGCGGCCTACGGCGTGCGTTCAAGCCAGGCGAACGGCCGCTACTCCACTGCCCTGCCGGCCAACGTTGCGGCGGCGGCAAGCTGGGACACTCAGGCGGCCTACGATTACGGCGCACTGATCGGCAGCGAACTGCGCGCACAGGGCTACAACATGTCGCTGGGCGGCGGCGTGGACATTACGCGCGAACCGCGCAACGGCCGGACGTTTGAATACCTTGGCGAGGACCCGGTGCTGGCCGGAACGCTGGTGGCGCGGCTGATTCAGGGCACGCAGTCGGCACACGTAATCGGCGACATCAAGCACTACGCCTTCAACGACCAGGAGAGCGGCCGCAACTCGGTCAACATCAGCATCGGCAACCGGGCGGCGCGCGAATCTGACCTGCTGGCCTTTGAGATCGGCGTCACCGAGGGCCATCCGGCGGCGGTGATGTGCTCGTACAATCGCCTCAACGGCGACTATGCCTGCGAAAACAAGTACCTGCTCACCGACGTGCTGAAGAAGGACTGGAACTTCCCGGGGTTTGTCCTCTCAGATTGGGGCGGGACGCACTCGACTGCAAAGGCATCGGCGGCGGGGCTCGACAACGAGCAGCCCGGGCGCACGTTTTACGAGGCGAAGTACAAGGCTGCCGTCGAGGCGGGCAAGATTCCGCAGACCGAATTGAACGACCACGTGCACCGCATTCTGCGCTCCATGTTTGCCGCGGGGGTTATCGATTATCCGCGCGAGCGCTCGGTGATCGATCCGTTTGTGGGTTTGAATGTTGCGCGGAGAATTGAAGAGGGCGGCATTGTTCTCTTGAAGAACCGGCACGCCACTTTGCCGCTGGATGCAGCGCGGCTGCACACGGTTGCGGTGATCGGCGCGCACTCCGATGTGGGCATGATCTCCGGCGGCGGCTCGGCACAGGTGGATCCGCCAGGAGGAAACGCAATTGCCGCTCCGGGCAAAGGCGCGACCCACTGGATGGAAGAGATTTGGTTCCCGACCTCGCCGCTCAAGGCGATCCAGGCGCGCGCGCCCAAGGCGACGGTAAAGTATGATTCGGGCGCGGACCCATCTGCTGCCGCGGCCCTGGCAAAAACCGCCGATGCGGCAATCGTCTTCGCGTACGTGTGGGAGAGCGAAAGCATGGACCTGCCCAGCCTGTCGCTGACACACAACCAGGACGCGCTGATCGCCGCAGTGGCCGCAGCCAATCCGCACACCATCGTGGTTTTGGAGACCGGAAGCCCGGTTACGATGCCCTGGGTTGACGCTCCGGCGGCCATCGTCGAAGCGTGGTTTGCAGGCAGCGACGGCGCCAATGCTGTGGGCAACATTCTCTTCGGTTCGGTCAATCCCAGTGGAAAACTGCCGAACACATTCCCACGGAGCGAAGCCGATCTGCCGCGGACGACCGTCGCGCAGCCGCTTCCCGTTCCGCCGGATTTTGACGAAGACGCAATCTCAGAGAAGTATGCTGGGGGCCTTCCGGCATTTCCGGTGGCGTACGACGAGGGCGTAAAGGTTGGCTACAAGTGGTACGACGCCGAAAAGAAGCCGGTGCTGTTCCCATTCGGCTTCGGGCTCTCATACACCAGCTTTAAATACGCAGAGTTGAAGGTAACCCAGGAACAGAGAGTCAAGGTGACCTTCACGCTGGGCAACATCGGCGTCCGCTCGGGAGCGGAGATCGCTGAGGTTTATGCATCGCTGCCGGCCAGCGCGCAGGAACCGCCCAAGCGGCTGGTTGGTTTTAGCAAGGTCAAACTGGAGCCGGGCGAAAAGAACACAGTCACCGTCGAAATCGATCCCAAGTACCTGTCGATCTTCGACGAGCAGAAGGACGGCTGGGTGCTGGTTCCAGGAGAGTACACATTCATGGTCGGCGGCTCGTCGCAGGACTTACCGCTCAAGGCAACGATCTCTTTGAAGTAGTTTCTGCATCCGATACACTGGGCGCCTCGCATTTTGGGGCGCCCTTGCTTTTGCTTTTGCAACCGGTGAAAGCCGATATCCGCAGAGCTTGGAGAACCCATTCTTAGTTCCCGGTGGTCAGGTCCAGAATCTTGCCTGGATTCATCCGGTTGACAGGATCAAGCGCCTGTTTGATTGCGCGCATCACGCTCAGCGCTTCGCCATGCTCGGCCTCAAGATACTTCTTCTTTCCAAGACCAACACCGTGCTCACCGCTGCACGTGCCACCCATCCCCAGGGCCCTCTGGACCAGGCGGTGTGCGAATGCCCCAGCCTCAGGAAGTTCTTCCTCGCTGGGCAGGCTCAGAACGTGGAAATTCCCGTCGCCGACGTGACCGAGGATGACAGCGGGAAACCGTTCGCGGTCAAGATCAGCGCGCGTGGCCACGATGCACTCAGCCAGCCTGGAGAGGGGAACGCAGGCATCGGAGATGATTACACCGGAGCCGGGCCGCAAGGCGCGAGCGGCGAAGTAGGCGTCGTGGTGGGCTTTCCAGAGGCGTTCGCGGTCTGCAAGGTTGCTCTGCTGTTCAAAACTGGAGCAACCGTGCGCGTTGCAGAGTTCCTCGGCCATGGTTGCGGATTCCGTTACGTTAGCCACGCTCACGCCGTGAAATTCAAAGAGGATGGTGGGGCACTCTGCGAGACCGATGGCGGAGAATCGGTTGATTGCTCTAACCATCTCTTCATCCAGAAATTCAATGCGCGCGGGATTGACGCCAAGCTGAATAACCTCTATTACCGTGTCGATAGCTGCCTGGATACTGGGAAATCCGGCGATGGCAACGGAGGCCGCCTCGGGCTGAGCGTGGAGACGCAGCGTAATTTCCGTGATGACGCCGAGCGTTCCCTCGGCTCCAACAAAGAGATGGGTCAGATCGTATCCGGCGGAGGACTTTCGGGCACGTGTTCCGGTATGAATGACGCGCCCATCGGCCAGCACAACCTTAAGACCGAGCACGTTCTCGCGCATGGTGCCGTAACGGACCGCGGTTGTGCCGCTTGCAGCCGTTGAAGTCATTCCGCCCAAGGAGGCGTCGGCCCCTGGATCGATGAAGAGGGTGAGGCCGGTGTTGGCGAGCGCCTTCTCCAATTGTCCGCGCGTTACGCCGGCTTCGACGGTGGCATCCATATCCTCCGCGCCGATGCGGAGTACGCGGTTCATGCGCATCATGTCGATGCATATGCCGCCATGTATTGCCTGAACGTGGCCTTCGAGCGAGGTTCCCGAACCGAATGGGACGATGGCCAACTGATGCGCGGCGGCGATGCGCACAATGCTGCTGACTTCTTCAGTGGACTGGGGAAAACAAACCAGGTCAGGCGGCGCGGCGGGGAGCGTGTCTTCGCCCCGGCTGTGATGTTCGCGAACGGCCTGGGAAGATGTGACCCTCTCGCGCAAGAATGCTCTGAGCTCTTCCATTGCCTGTTTCGCCGCCGCCGCGCGCTCTTGCGTAGTCATTTCCACGTCGATTTATCCGCCCTCCTGGCCCTTTTGCCGGTGTCTTCAGCGCGCTACTTTCAATACCCAGGCCGGCTGCTGGCGCAGGTCCTCGGGAAGGTCGGGAAGCGTGACGGCTGTTCCTGCTGACGTGGACTTGAACTTCAACGGCGTCTCCGTTCCGAGCAGCGTGACGGACTTGACACCGGTCACGTCCTTTAGCAGGAAGCTGCCGCTTTGCCAGCGCGGTAAAATCGCATACACGTCGTTGCCTTTGCTGGTAAAGAAGGCTTCAATGGCCGCTTTGCCCGGTTCGGGTTTTGCCGACAGCTTGGCGACGTCGTAGGCGGTCTCAAACTCGGCGTTGTAATTGATCCTGGGCTGCTCGCCGGCGCTCCACTGGCGTGTCTGCTTCCACGGCCTGGTGCCATAGATGGCGTCGCCGTTGATTTTGAGCCAGCTGCCAATCTGCTCAAGCCGCTCCTGCATGATGACCGGAATGGTGCCGTCGGCGTTGGGGCCGATGTCGAGCAGCAGGTTGCCGCCCCGGCTCACAATGTCAACCAGCATGATGACCAGCTCGCGGCCGGTGTGGTAGTCCTCAAGCTTCTCGGCGCGGTTGTAGCCGTAGCTGTAGCCCATGCCGCGGCTCTCTTCCCAGGGGTGTTCCATGCCGCTCATGCCGGGGGTGTACTCGGTGGTCCAGTAGCCGCCGTGCTTGTGGCGCGTGTCAGAGCCCCAGCGGTCGTTGATGACAACTTCGTCTTTTACCGGCGACTCGTTGAGCAGCCAGGCCACGAGTTCAGGGCTGCGCCACTCGGCGGATGTGATTTCCCACTCGCCGTCGGTGAAGATGATGGACGGCTTATAGCGCGTGACCGCATCTTTGAATTGCGGGAACATGTGCTCGCTGACGTAGCGCGGCTTGTCCTTGAGCCAGAGCGGGTTGTACCACTCGTAGAGCGAGTAGTAGAAGCCCATGCGCAGACCCTGCTTCCGAACCGAGTCTGTCAGATCGCCCAGCAGATCGCGTTTGGGCCCGGCTTCAACCGAGTTCCAGGGACAGCCCCAGGTGGCCGATGCTTCCTTGCTGGGCCAGAGCGCGAAGCCTTCGTGGTGCTTCGAAGTCAGAACAACGTACTTTGCGCCGGAGCGCTGAAAAAGGCCTGCCCACCGATCGGGGTCAAACAATTGCGCCTTGAAATCGGGGACGAAGTTCTTGTACATGAAGTCGGCGCCATAGTTCTTCTTGTGATAGTCCCAGGTGCCGGTCTCGACGGCGGTGGCCTTGGGGTTGTCGCGACCCTCGTCCTTCTGATGCCAGTACCACTCAGCATAGGCCAGCTTGCCGGGAATGACCGGCGCATAGGCCGGCACCGAGTAAACGCCCCAATGGATAAAGATGCCGAACTTGGCGTCGGTAAACCAGGCAGGCGTGGGCCGCTTGTCGATGGAGTCCCAGGTGGGCTGGTAGGCCTGCGCATTGAGCCGCCCTTGCGCCATAACGAGCAGCAGGCTGCAGAGCAAGCCTGCGAAGATAAATCTATGCCGACGCTGGCGGTTCAACACGGCCTTGGGAACTTCGATTCCAGCTTCGATGTCAACTGCGGCGTGGTGCGAAACAGGCCGGGCAAGAGGCGACATATTGATTCTCCTATGAGCTTTGGCGACGATTCAATCTCGAACGGAATGGTAACACGGCAGATTTTCGTTTGAGGAAGGTAGTCCCCCGTCCTCTCCACACTTTTCTCTCCGCGTGCGATCAAGCCTGGATAAAAACACCCCATGCATCGGTGCTGTTAGACTTTTCTGCGAACCAGAATGCCTCGCGGCCGCGCATCGAAACTCCGCACCTTCAATTCAGCTCGAAGGGCTCCGGAGAACGTTGCCGAGCGATCCGGACATTCAGAAAAACCAAAGGAGAACCCATGCGCGCCTTCCGTTCCTTTCGCATATTGTTTCCAGTCCTCATTGGGCTGGCTTTCTTCACACTGAGCACTCGTGGACAGACCGCTCCTGGCGGAGCCACCCCGCCCGCGCCGCATGCCAAGCAGATCCACCTGAAGCACGTGCTGATCATCGCGCAGACCAAGGGCTGGGAGCACGATTCCATTTCAGCAAGTATGGCCGCCATCTACAACATGGGCATGGAAACCGGCCTGTGGGACACCGAGATGCGCACCGACACCAAGCTGCTTACCAAGAAAAACCTTGAGGCCAACGCCAAGAACCTGAACTACTTCGATGTTCTGATCTTCGCCAGCACCACCGGCGAGCTGGACATGGACGACAGCCAGAAGGCCGACATGCTCTCGTTTATTCATGACGACGGCAAGGGCTTTGTGGGCATTCACGCGGCCATGGATACGAACTACAACTGGCCTGAGTACGGCGAAATGATCGGCGGCTGGTTTGATCAGCATCCGTGGATGACGTTCAATGCGCCCATCGTCAACGAAGATCCCAGTTTTCCTGCCGTCCGCCACATGCCCGCGGCGTTTGTGAAGTTCGATGAGATTTACCAGCCCAAGGCCTGGTCGCGGGACAAGGTGAATGTGCTGCTGAGCCTGGACCCCACCAAGCTGGATTACGCGAACAACGACCGCATCCACCGCAACGATCACGACTTTGCGGTGGCGTGGAGCAAGATGTACGGCAAGGGCCGCGTCTTCTACTCGACGCTGGGCCACACCGAAGAATCGTGGCAAGACCCCGACGTGCGCACCATGTACTTTGAAGCGATCAAGTGGGTCCTGGGCATGACCGAGGGCAAAACGGCGTCGCATCCGAGGCCCGCCGCGCACTAATCGGGCGTCTTGACCTGCCCGCAGATGTGCGGACGTCCCATCCTTGCCGAAGTTCGATCGCACCAAGGGTGGGACGCCCGCGAGCTCCAGGTTTTGCGTTGCTAACCAAGCTCCTGACCGCCGTCCAGCGGGGCCAGGAGCACTGTAGACTAAAGAGAACTCCACCAAGGGGCAATTCATCCATGCGACTTTGCCGGCTCCCGGGACCGCGCGCCCTCGTCCTGTGCCCGGCGATGCTCGTTTTATTCTCTGCGTTCGTGCAGGCACAGACTCCTCTTCCCACTTTGACCGAGCAGGACGCCCCGGCTGCTGCAGAGCCGTTGCCGAACATCGCACCGAAACTGGAAAACGGCGGAGCTCCCGTCCGCCCCGATGCCGCTGAACTCTACAACCCGTGCAAAGGCGGCCATGTCGACATAGAAGCCCTCAACCAGCTTGGTTCCGACTCCAGCTTTCCGCCATTTGCCGATTCCATCACCGGGGCCGACAACCCGGTGCGCCGCAAGATGCTGTGCCACAACTCCACGTACCGCGTATTTATGCCGCCTGGCTTCACCATTAATTTGACAGGAGCTCCGGTTCCCGCATCGGAGCAGGTTTACATGGGGCAGCGGCCAACATGGTCTGTGGGAGCCGGGATGTATATCATTGCCGACCTGGCCGACTTTCACCTGCCGGGCTTCCAGCTAACCCTGACGGCGTTCTCTGGACGGGCGAACTGGATTTGGGCGTCTCCCAACATCGTGAAGATGGCCCAGGTGGTCGTGTACAAGCCGTATTTGAAAAGCCGGCTCAGCTTCAAGGCCGGCTATCAGGATAACGACGGCGAGTTTATCGGGATGAATGTTGGCGGCGGCATGACGTCCGGCTCGCAGGGCGTGTATGCAGTGCTGCCCTATGAAGTGGGCCTTTCGCACATGCCCATTACCTCGCCCACGGCCATCGTCCGGTTTCAGCCGATAGGCGACTTCTACGCAAAGGCGGGGGTGCAGCGCTCCTCAAGCCCCAAGGGCGAGTTGGACGACCTGGCGCGTGACGCTGCGGGCTTTCGCTTCATTCCCCGTGGATATGGTTGGCTGAGCGCCTACGAGGGTGGCTACAACCGCGCTTCGCGCGCCGATGCGCCTGAGTTTTGGGTGCGCGCCGGCTACCTGACCAACACAACGCAGTTTGCAAATAACAAAAGCGGGACGGACACCAAGGGGAACAACTGCGAGTTCATTCTTGCCGACCGGCAGTTGGCGCAGAACGATCCAGTTCATCCCGACCACGGCCTCTACCTGGGCGTTTCGGCCATCACCGTACCGCCGGAGATGAACGACTACTCCCGCTATTACGAAGTGCGGCTCTACCAGAATGCGCCCTTCGGCAGCCGCCCCAGCGACCTGGTGTCGGTTGTTTCTTCCTACTCAAGCTATAGCTATTACACGAGACAAAAGCTGGTGGCTGAAGGCAAGCCCTTTGCCACGCACGCTGCCACGCTCACCGGCAGTTACTCGGCCCGCGTTCACGCCGGCGCGTACCTCATTACCGGACTGAGCTACGATTCTCGGCCGGCTATTACGCCGCGCCTGCCGGCAGCGCTGACGGTTACGGTTAGTGCCGCGCTGTTCTTCTAGGAAGGTTCTGTAGAATCGCGATACGATTTGGATGAGTAGGCCGATAATATCTTCGCGAGATATGGGAGGTAGGCGATGACAGCCATATTTAAAGACATGATGAATGGCCTGGACGAAATGGATGCATTTCTGGCCGGCGAAACTGCGGGTTTCAAAGTCACCTTACCCGGCGAAGTCGAGGGCCAGCCACAGTCGGAGCGCGACCGTGAGGTGATATTTGATTTGCCGGGTTACGTTCCGAAACCGAATGAGCGCCCCAGGAGGGCCTTCCGTTCGGCGAGGAAGCCCGCTGTGTTGGGATGAGTGGAAGCCGGTTGGGGTTCGTGGTATCCCACCCTAGCCGCAAAGACAAAGACGCGGCGAGGGTGGGGCACCCGGCGAACGGTGCGATATCCGGTTAACATGATTACCGTTGAGGCAGACTTCCATGCTGAAACTCCTTTCCGATCGAACGGAAGACATTGCGCGATTCCGTGCTGCTCCCTGGCCTTTCCAGCGTACTTTCATGACGCCTTCGAATGAATTGCACAGGTTTGTTTCAACCGTTCTTGCTCCCTTTTCACTGGAGAAGGGGTCCCTTAGCACGGATGAAGTGGTATTTGATCCCCAAGTGCTTCTCGAGTTGATGGCAAAGAACTCGATAAAGGTCGAGAACCATTGGATCTTGAACCTCGCAGTGGAAGGGCATCAGGGCATCGCAGAATTGATTGAATCGGCCCTAAGCGATCCGGTCGATTTCGTTTTCGTCTCTACACCGGAACTATTCGCGATATATGGCGACCACGACGGATACACAACCTTCTATACCCCGCACGAAGCGACACTTTTCAATCTGATATCCGAACTGGAGAGCGCAGGATTTGAATCCGTTGAATATACGCGCGGCTCTTCGGCAGGTAGATGGCGATAATTCATGAAACTGACTAATTTCATTCCCGATCCCGCGGCACCTGCTCCAGCAGCCGCTTCCAGGTTTTCTGGTTCTTGCGGAAGCCCTTTTTCAAATCCTCAAGGATGCGCTCGAAATCGGAGTTGGTGCGGAGGTTGTTCCAGGCGGGATTGATCTGGAACCAGGGGTAATTCTCATTGCCCAGATAAATCGCGCGGCGCAGCCAGTGAAGGGCTTCGCTGCTGTCGCCTTCGACGGCAAAATAGGTTGCGAGGCGGTAAGCCATTTCACTGTCGGCTTCGGCGGCGTCCATGGCGCCATCCTGCAAGAGCGCTGCGCCGCGGGCGCGGTCGCCGGCCTGCACGTAACACAAGGCAAGCGTGGGCACGGCGATGCGCATGGACTCGTCATCATGGATGACGCCTTCAAGAATCTCGATGGCCGCCGCGAGGTTGCCCATGCGCATTTGCTGGTAACCGGCCGAGGTGCGCAGCAGCGGGTGGCGCGGCTCAAGCGCAAGGCCTTTGGCCAGTTCGTCGTCGGCCAATTCGATTTGATTTTGATAGTGGTAAACGCGGGCGCGGTGGTTATAGAGAATGGGCGCATTGGCGGGATTGAGTTTGAGAGCCTGGCTGAATTCCGCCAGGGCTTCATCGTACATTCCGTCCCCGCGCAGCGCCAGGCCGGCCACCATGCGCACGTTCCAGTCGTTTGCGGCGCCGGAGAGCAGGTTGGCGATGCCGTGGCGAGCCGATTCCTTTTCGCCGCGCGAGAGCAGCATGTAGATGCGGTAAAGATTGGCCTCGGTGGAGGCGGGATCGATTCTGAGCGCTTCGTCGAAGGCGCGGCGGGAGTGCATCACGCGAATCTGCCCGCCGAATCCGTGGCGCGCATACTGCAACTCCGCAATGCCCAGCCCGGTCCAACCGGCGGCAAATGCCGGATACTTCACTGTGACGGCAGAAAAGAGCACATGCGCACGGTCAAGGTCGGCGCGGGAACCGGTGCGCACCATGAACGAACTGAGCAGCGCGCGGGCTTGCAGATATTGCTCGCTGACAGGACCGGGCAGCGATGCGTCGCGCGCCCAGGCGCCTGAATTTGCCCGCGGCGCGTCAATCTTGGCAACATCGATTCCATCGCCGGCCGGGAGCCCGTGCAGCGAAGAGAACACCTCGTTTGAAATCTCGGTCTGCACCGCGACCAGGTCAAGAGAACTGACACGAATCGCGCCGCCCGAGCGCACGCTCTGCGAGGAGACGTCGAGCAGTTGCCAGTTCAGGTCGAACCCTTCTTGAGAGCGCAGAAAATTTCCGGCAAGCACAAAAGAGACCAGCAGCTTTTTGCCAACTGCCAGTGGATCCATTTGCGCCATGGGCATCTGCATCAAGGTGCTCGACGGGCGCACGACAAGCGCGGGAATCCGCGCCAGCCTGGTTGCGATGGCATCAGCCAGGGCAAAGCCATAGAGCGGCGCCGCCTCAGTGGTGCCCAGATTTGAAAACGGAAGGACAACCAGAGAGTTCTGCGGCGTGCGCTCGGCGGCCGACTCGCGAAACCGCTCCGCAAGCATCGACAACAGGCCCGTGGTGCGCTTCTCTGCCTCCGCGCTGGTGGTGGGCAGATTCGCGGCCGCTTCGCCGGGAATCACGCCGGTCTCGATCCGCAGCGCTTTCATGATGGTCTTGAGCGCCTCACGCACTTCGGCGGCAGAAGCATAGCGCGCTCCCGGATTTTTCTCGAGGCACGCTGCAATGACGCCTTTCAGTTCTGGTGAGATATTGGGGACGATTTCAGCCAGGTCGCCTGGCTCTGAAAACTGGATGGCGCGAATGGCCTGGAAGTCCTCGGTATCCGCACGCGCAAAGGGATGGCGGCCGCTGACCAGTTCGTACAAGATGACGCCGAGCGCCCACACGTCCGACTGCGCGCTTGATTGGCCGGTGACAAATTGCTCGGGAGCCATGTAGCGGATGGTGCCGCCGCGTGCCGTATACGTTTCGGCCAGCGTTGCGTCCTTGGCCAATCCCGGTTTGGAAGGGTCAAAGCGCGCATCCTCTGGGAGCAGCCGGCGCGCCAGGCCAAAGTCCAGAATCTTTACCAGCCCGCCGTCGGTGAGCATCACGTTTTGCGGTTTCAAATCGCGGTGGAAGATGCCCAGAGCATGAGCCGCATGCAGGCCGTCGGCAATTTGAATTCCGATGGACAGCACCAGTTGCAGGCTGGCAGGGCCGCGCGCAATGAGCCGGTCAAGCGACTCGCCGGGCACGTACTGCATTGCGATAAAGCCTTCGTCGCCGCTTTCGCCCACTTCGTAGATGGCGCAGACATTGGGGTGTTCAATGGCCGAAGCCAGGCGCGCTTCGCGCAGCACCGTGGTGCGCATCTGCTCGGCCGTCAATATGCCGGTACGCAAAATCTTCAGCACCACCGGACGCTGCAGGCTCTGGTCAGTGGCCAGGTAAACCACGCCGCTGCCCCCCGCGCCGAGGCGGCGGACTATCTCGTAGTGCTCTATTGTCTTTCGCTTGATTGCCACCCTTCAAGTGTATCGGCCCGCGCGTCAGGAACGTCTAAAGCGCAGGGCGCGGATTCCAACAGCTCCCGACGCTGTGATGCGCCCAAATCTGATACCTTCGTACTGAGAATGAGCGCATTGCTTGAAGAAGAGGCACGAGTGGTCCGCCGTTCGCCCGGAACGTCCAGCGATAGTTCTTCGCCGCTGGGGTGGCTTGCTGGCGTTCTCGTGGCGCTCACCATAGGATGCACACCCTGCCCCATGCCGGGGCAGCAAGAGGCGGCTCTGCCTCCTGCGGCACCACCCTCTCAACAACCCGGAGCCGGAGCCCAACTCCATACCGGGACCTCAAGCGGACTGGAAGCCGATACGCGGCTGCAGAACCTGCTGGCCGATCATCAGTTTCCGGCACTGAAAGCGCAGTTGGACCAGATGCCGCCGGAGCAGGCGCAGTTTTACCGCGGAATCCTGGCCAACCGGGACAACGATCTCAAGACATCCATCGAATTGCTTGAGCCGCTCATCGAGAAAGTTGCGGCCGGCGGAAACGCCGAGCAGGAAAAGCTGCTGCGCAAGGCACTGGCCGAGGACTATCTTCGCCAGAGCGACTGGACCAAGGCCGCCAAGGCCTACCAGGCGCTCGACACTCGCATGCAAGGCAAGCTGAGCCATGACGAACAGGACGAGATTGAGGAGCCGCTGAAACTGCTGCCGCTGGCGCAGGCCAATCCGCCGATGACGGTTGATCCCTGCGACCCGTTCAAACTGCAGGTGAGCCGCAACCCGCTGGGCCTCACCGACGTTCCTGTTTACGTGGACGCGCGGCCGCACTCGTGGATGCTGGACCCCACGGCGCCCTTCAACCTGATCTCGCGCTCGCTGGCCAAAGAGGCTGGACTCAAGGTGTCTGACGAATCCGCGACCATCCACTCCATTACCGGGCGCGATATGCAGGTGCATGTCGCGGTGATTCCCCGCTTCACCGTGGGCGGCCGCCTGACCCTCCGCAACATGACGGTCTTTGTGTTCGAAGACGCGGATTACTTTTACCCGAAGACGAAATACCAGGTAGAGGGCGTGCTGGGATACCCGGCTCTTGCTGCGATGGGCAGTTTGACCATCACCTCCAACGCGACTGTCGAGATAAGGCCGGTGGTGCAGATTTTGCCTGCCGAAAAGGACGACCTGCTGACCCAGGGAGCGCGGTTCTTCCTCGATGGAGACCAGGTGATTGTGGCGCTCAGCAAAGGCCGGGGCTCGTCGGTTGAGCCGAAGGCCGGCGACGAGCGCATGTTCATTGTGGACGCCGCGGGGCAGCAGACGTACTTCACCGCCCGCTATTACGATGAGCACACAGGGGATTTCGCCGACCGGAAGATGGAGTTGTTCGCGATTCCCGGGTCGCAAGCGCTGCCGCCGCAACCGGCCTATATTGCCGAGACTCTTCCGCTGACTGTAGGCCCCACCACGGTAAACATTCATTACGTACAGGTGCTTACGCAGCCGGTGGGCTCCGCGGCACTGGACGATGTGTACGGCGTGCTGGGCGTTGATGTACTTGACCAGTTAAAGGCCTATACCTTCGACTACAGGACGATGCGCTTCGGAGTAAAACCGGAATAGCAGGCGGCAAAGAGGTTCAGGCCAGATGCGGCGAGGCCCTCCGAGTTAACTCGGAGGGCCTTGCACTTGCAGACAGAACAATCCGAACTACGCTTTCAAAGCGCGGGACGGCTTGTAGCCCGAAAGCCCGTAATAAGCCACGTAGAGGTAGCAGATGATGGGCAGCACAAATGCGGCTTGAATGCCGAACTTGTCGGCCATCAGGCCGAACAGCGGCGGAATAATCGCTCCGCCGACGTTGCCAAGATTGAGCACGCCGGAGCCCTTGCTGGTCATGGATCCCAGTTCCGCGATGCCCAGCGCAAAGATGTTGGGATACATCACGGAGTTGGCCACGCCGCAAAGCGCAAGAGCGGCAATGGCAACTGTTCCGTGAGTGGCCATGGAAAGAAGCAGCAGGGCCACGCCCAGAAAGCCCAGGGCGACCAGCAGTTTTTCGGCCTTGATCCACTTCATGACAAAGCTACCCAGGAAGCGCCCGAGCATCATGAAAATGTTGTAAAGCACCAGCATCAGGCCGGCAGTCTTTACGTTGTTCATGCCCTGCGCCTGGCAGTATTGGATGGTGATGGCGGCCAGCGAAATTTCAACGCCGACATAGAAAAAGAGGCCCACCATGCCCAGGACGGTGTGCGGATAGGTCCAGATGTTGCGGTCCACGCCCGAGGTGGAAGCGGAGGTGCGGGAAGAGACGATGGCCGGCAGATGCATGAACATGACCGCAAAGCCGAGCAACAGCAGCATGCCGGCAATGGCGACGTAAGGCAACTGCAGCATGTGGGCTTCACTGGCCTGGTTGGTGCTTTTGCCGGCGCCGGCCAGGATGAAGTGCGCGGCCACCCAGGGAGCGGCAGCCGATCCGGCCGAGTTGAAGGCCTGCGCCAGGGTCAGCCGCGCGGGCGCGCTGTGCTCCGGCCCAAGGATGGAAACGTATGGGTTGGCGGAAGTTTGCAGGGCGCACACGCCGGCCGCCAGCACAAAGATGGCGAACAATGTCATCTTGAAGCTGACCATGTTGGCGGCGGGAACAAACAAGAGCGCGCCGCAGGTCATGATGAACAGCGCAATGACCATCGAGCGCTTGTAGCCCACCTTCTCAATCATCTTGGCGGAGGGCACCGAGAAAACCAGGTAAGCAAAGAACCACGCGGCTGTGGCCAGCATGGCTGGGCCATGGGTCAGCCTGAAGATTTCTTCCAGCTTGGCCACCAGCGTGCTGTTCAGGCTGGTGAGAAATCCGAAGATTCCAAACAGGAAGGCGACCGTCATAAACGGTCCCGTGTAATTCGGCGCGCTTGCAGCTGTCTGTGGATTGGAACGTGTAGACATAGAGAACCTTTCCCCGCTTCCTTCAAAAAAACTTTGCTCAACTGTACCGGGTCAACTTTACGCATCGGGACGTGGTCAAGTCCAGTGCACGCCGCCGGTTGCTGGTTCCCGGTGCCTCTGGTCCCGGTTCCCTGCTGTCTACCATTTACACTGGAATTCCATGATTCCTACACTTGCGTGGACTCCGGAAGGCGTCCGCTTTATCGACCAGACGAAGCTCCCTCTCGAAGAGAGCTATGTGCTTGCCACCACTTACGAGCAGGTTGCCGACGTGATTGTGACCATGGTGGTGCGGGGCGCGCCGGCTATTGGCGTTTCCGCAGCATATGGGATCGCCCTGGGCGCCCTGAAGACCAAGGCTACGACGCCTGCCGAATTCGCTCCGGAGTTCGAGCAGATTTGCGCACGGCTGGCGGGCACCCGGCCGACCGCGGTGAACCTGTTCTGGGCCATCGACCGGATGAAGAAGCTCTTCGCACGGCTGGCCGCCGCAGGCGACTCTTTGGACGAGGTTCGTGGAAAAATTCTGGCTGAGGCCGACGCTATGTACCAGGAAGACATCGCGGCGTGCAAGGCGATGGGGGCCTTTGGCGGGGCGTTGCTGCCTGACGTTGGCGGGGTGCTGACCCACTGCAACGCCGGGGCTTTGGCTACCTGCGGCTACGGGACCGCGCTGGGCGTGATCCGCTCGGCCGTGGAGCAGGGCAAAAAGATAAAGGTTTACGCCGACGAGACGCGGCCGTTTCTGCAAGGCGCGCGGCTCACGGCCTGGGAACTGATGGAAGACGGGATCGACACTACCGTGATCTGTGACAACATGGCCGCGAGCCTGATGCGCGCGGGGAAGATTCAGGCCGTGGTGGTGGGCGCGGACCGCATTGCCGCCAACGGCGACACGGCCAACAAGATCGGCACCTACAACGTAGCCATCCTGGCCAAAGAGCACGGCATCCCGTTTTACGTGGCCGCGCCCTGGTCAACGATTGATCTGGCGACGGCGACCGGCGAGGCGATTCCCATTGAAGAGCGGCCGGCGGTCGAGGTCACGCATCACGGCGGCAAGCAGCTGACTCCCAACGGCGTGGGCATTCGCAACCCGGCATTCGATGTAACCCCGGCGAAATACATCACCGGGATCGTGACCGAGCGGGGGGTTCTGCGGGCGCCTTACGTTGAGTCATTGAGGGGAATGGAGTTGGCGGCGAAGTAGGCGGATCGGTTGGCAAACCTGATTTACGGCGAGGCAGTGGGGTCTCCGCGCAACTCAATCCTCCGCATTATGCGGCGCGGGTAAACGGCTCGATCCTCGGCTGCTTCTTTCGCGACGCCTGCCACATATCGTAGTCAGTTTGCAACTCGTACCAAATCTCGGCAGATATGCCGCGGAGAGACGGAGCGACATATCTGCCGAGATTCCAGCCTTGCCGTTGAGGATGCGGGAGAGCGTAGCGCGGGAAACATGCAGGTGCTTGGCGGCAGCCGTTATGGTCGTCTCGCCCAGAAACTCCCTTAGCACTTTGCCGGGGTGTGGCGGGTTGTGCATGCGCATATCGTTTCTCCTAGGAGTGTGTCGGGGATAGATTTCCTCTCAAGGGGGCGGGGGTTCTTTGGTTCGGATTGACTTTAAGATGTAATGCATGGGTAAGAGCTTCCGCGCCGACGATCTGAACCAATCGCTTCTATTTCCCCCTTCTCTCC
>CAIWFH010000073.1 GCA_903911925.1 uncultured Acidobacteriaceae bacterium | reverse complement strand
TGCCTGGTTCTCTCAACCCCGCGGAGAAAAATACAGCAAAAGAAACCGTCGGGAAAGTACGCGAATACGGAGAATCGGTCATGGACTTGCGCGTGCAATTGAAAATTTGCGAGGGGTGCGGCTGTCTTTGGTACCGCGTCCAGACACTAGGGAGTGTTTACTGCCAAGGTTGTGAAGCAAAACTGAAGGACTTTCCATCGCCGGAGAGCCGGAAACGGCGCGGCCGGCCAGGCCGTAAGCCGCACACCGCAGTTTGGGCGGCGGTTGAAGCAATGGGAGGTGCGCGATGAGCGCAGCACTCCTGTTACCGACAGTTTG
Organism: uncultured Acidobacteriaceae bacterium; assembly: GCA_903911925.1. Lineage (GTDB taxonomy): Bacteria > Acidobacteriota > Terriglobia > Terriglobales > Acidobacteriaceae > Telmatobacter. The sequence goes on along the minus strand of CAIWFH010000073.1, from coordinate 8,783 downwards.
GGGAGCAAGTAATGCACAGGGAGCGTGGGCAGACGAACTGAGGAGTTGGGAACGAAAACCGGCAGCAAGGCCTGAAAGCAAGCCGGCGATAGAGCCTGCCGCCAGTCCAACGATCAGCCTGGCCTTCTACAGGAAGCACACAGAGAGCATGTTGCGGCGTTATTTGTATGCTTCGATGCAGGTGGGCAGGGCCCCATCGATCCTGGCCGGTTCGGTTGGGCGGGGATGGGCATCGAGCCGGCCGGTCCGCACATTTGAGGACGCTGTGATCTTTGTTCTCGACATAGAAATGTGCCTAAACAGGCTGGGATCGCTGGATCGACAGTTGTTGAGCAGGATCGCACTGCAGGAATATACCCAGGCAGAGACAGCCAGTCTGCTGGGAATGAGCGTAAGGGCCGTTTCATACAAGTACCCTTTGGCCGTCGACCGTTTAACAGAGCAGTTGCTGGAAACCAGTCTGCTGGTCTTACCGCACTAATACCAATCAATTAAGTGGCAGTCAACAAAGGGGAGCGTGGCTGCGCTCCCCTTTTGTCAATTGCGTACCCGCCAAAGCTGCGATTAGACTTGCGTATCCGCTCGAGGTGGTCGTTCAACGAGCCGCCTTAACGGCCATCGTTGCGATTGGCGGTCCTGTGTTTCTGGTATGGTGGACGGGGTTCGTGATTTCGCCGCGAGCCCGCTCCAATCAATCCCTCCCAGGAGGATCTGGTCGAATGAACCTTCCCACCTGCCACACCGCTCTCGTTGTTTTGCTAGCCTCAGCCGCACTGTCCGCGCAGCAGCCCGCTCCGCAGCCGACCACCGCAGCCGAAGCACCCAACCGGGACACTAGCTATATCGACGCCCAGGGCACAGCACACGTGACACGTGTGGTCCCGCTTCCGGCAACGATCAGCCCTGAAGCACAACGGGCGCTGGGCAGCGCAACGCCGGACCAGGGGCCGCCTGAGCCGCTTGCTGTTCGCCGCAGCCGCACGGATGCGTATACGGCGAGCGCGCGCATCGCCTGGAGCGCTCTGTGCCCCAACCAACTTGTCGAGGACAAGATCGCCGGAGTACCGGTTCGCATTGTCACGCCTGACGGAATGCCTAAAACCACTCGCGACAGGGTTCTGCTGAATCTGCACGGGGGCGGCTTCGACTCGGATTCTGGATCGTATACGGAATCGATTCCGATAGCCGGTTACACGAGGATCAAGGTTGTCGCTGTGCTCTACCGGTTGGCTCCAGAGCATCCGTACCCCGCGGCCGTGGACGATTCAATCGCCGTTTACAAGGAACTACTGAAGACCTACAAGCCGGAGCACATCGTCATCTACGGAACATCTGCCGGAGCCATCCTGACCGCGGAAGTGGCCGTAAGAATAAAGCAACTGGGTTTGCCAATGCCTGCGGCGCTTGGGATTTTCAGCGGCTTGGGCGACTTTGCGCGCAGTGGGGATTCGGTCTCACTTTATGCTTTGCGCGGCCTTTCAGGGCATCTGGATCCGCCTGAACCAGGCAAGCATAATCTGGCGTACGCAACCGGCGCAGATCTTAAAGATCCGGTGCTCTCGCCCATTTATGCTGACTTGCACGGGCTTCCGCCGACCCTGTTTGTGACCAGCGGGCGCGACCTGCTGCTGAGCGGGACGGTTAACCTGCACCGCGCCTACCTGAACGCGGGTGTGGATGCGCACCTGGTTGTCTTCGATGCGCTTACCCATGCCTTCTGGTACGATCCGAAATTGCCCGAAGCGCTTGAGGCTAATCATATGATGGCGGATTTCTTCATCAAGCATCTGGCGAAGTAAGCGGTTCGCATACTCGCGTACATTGCATTTTCGTAGTAAGAATTGAGATGTACTTCAAATAAAAAGAGCCGATCACAAGAGGGCCGAGTGAATCGGCCCCCGAGAAGTAATGCTGTGTCGCTTTCCTGAGATTTGTGGTGTATTTCAGCGGTACCGATCACCCACGCACCAAGCCGGTTCAGGTCTCCTTCAGGACCCGCCGATTGGTCTCAGGAGACGAACACGTGACGAATCACCGAACCAGTTCTCTCGAATATTCGCCGCTTGTCGCCGCCGTTGATCTGATTGCCATCCATTTCTGCTCCTGCGTGGTGATAGGCCTGAAGGCGAGTCCTGCGCGGGAGATGGACCTGCAACTTTACGCGCACCTTCTTCCGCTGCTATCTGTTACAGCAGTTGTATGTTTCTCCGTGTGCGGGCTCTACCGGACCTGGTCGAGGCGCCCGGCAATAAACCTGGTTTCGTCTTTGCTGATGGCGGAGTGCCTGTACATTACGGCTTGGATGTCATTGAACGGATGGGAACCCCGCTGGACGATCTCGCGTAGCGTAATTGCCGGTTCTGCAGTAATCCAATTCCTGGCGCTGGCAACTCTGCGAATCCTGATTAGAAAGCAGGTTCGGCGCAAGGAGAATCTGGAGAATGGGCTGATCGTAGCCAACGATCTGGAAAGCGGGAACGCCGTAAGGCAGAAGCTCTCATGCGCGGCCCCGACATGGCTCTCCATAAGCGAGTGTCTTACCACGGACCAGTTTCACAAACTATCTGACGAAGAGATTACCTGGGGTACGGTGCTCATAACGCAGGACGCGAAAGACATGACCTCCATTATCCGGAGGGCATCACAATTGCGGAAGAGCGTGTTTATCATTCCAGGGATTTTTGAATTATGGATCGTTGGCGCAAACCCGACGGAAGTAGACGACGTTTTGATGCTTCGTTTAAGCCCTCCCTACCTGAGACCGGGGCAACGATCCATCAAGCGCCTTCTGGACCTGGCTGAATCGCTTTGTCTTTTGATCGTCACAGCGCCTCTAATGGCCGTAACTGCGATCCTTATTCGGCTGTCTTCTCCCGGGCCTGCGCTGTTTAAACAAACTCGCGTTGGCGCCGATGGGAAGGAATATGCCCTTTATAAATTCCGCACCATGGTTATGGGAGCGGAACAACACACAGGTCCGGTTATTGCAACTTCAGAAGATCCCAGGATTACCGGCATTGGACGCTATTTGCGAGCAGCGCGTATCGACGAGTTACCGCAGTTGATGAATGTACTTCTTGGAAACATGAGTTTGGTTGGACCTCGGCCGGAACGTCCACATTTCGTCCGGATCTTCAGAGATCAGCTACCTGGTTACGAATTCAGACTGGCCGTGAAGCCCGGCATTACAGGTCTGGCGCAGGTGAATGGAAGGTACTCGACTACGCCGGAGCTTAAACTCCGCTTCGATCTTATGTATATCTATAATTATTCTCTGGTGATGGATATTCAGATCTTGTTCAAGACCATACTGACTGTCCTGCAACCAAGCCATGCCGAAGGGTTCAAGGAAGCTGTCGTTTCGCCATGCCGATGCGGCGACGATTAAGGCAACACAAAGGCCGTGATCGCAGGTTCCCCGTGCTTCTCACTGGAATCAGCGCAACCGCTAACCGTTACTCGGTGCGATAGACCCTGAGGTGGCGCGTCAAGTTGATTGAATAGCCTCTATTGAATTGGTGATCGTTCTTTTTGCTTCCTTTCGTGATTAGTATTGATTGAGAAGACCAAATCCTATGTTGATACGTTCGAGAGCGCCGTTACGACTTGGCCTGGCAGGGGGCGGCACAGACGTGTCCCCTTACTGCGATGAATTTGGTGGCGCGATTTTGAACGCCACGATCGATTACTACGCCTATGCGGCGCTCGAGCCTTTAAATACAGGCATGGTCGAGTTTGAGTCCGCAGATTTGCACGAGAGCGCCAGCTATCCGGCAGAGCCGGTTCTGGAGAACGACGGCTGCCTGGATCTGTTCAAGGCCGTTTATAACCATGTAGTGCTCAACTTCAATGGCGGCAAGCCACTGAGCCTGCGCATGAGCACACGCGTAGACGTGCCGGCAGGTTCCGGGCTGGGCTCTTCTTCTACGCTGGTTGTAGCCATGCTGGCGGCCTATGTGGAATGGCTGAATGTGCCGCTTGGCGATTACGAACTGGCGCACACGGCCTGGGTTATCGAGCGCGTGGAGGCGGGGCTGCAGGGCGGAAAGCAGGATCAATACGCGGCGGCATTTGGCGGCTTCAATTTTATGGAATTCGGCCAGAATGGCCGGGTACTGGTGAATCCGCTGCGTGTGAAGGATTGGGTTGTCTCTGAACTTGAGGCCTCGCTGCTGCTTTATTTCACTGGGAATTCGCGAACATCGGCGGAGATCATCAAGGAACAATCCCGGAACGTGGTGGATAAAAATGAGTTGGCTTTAGAAGCGATGCATTCCATCAAGGAAGAAGCCTTCCACATGAAAGAGTGCCTACTTCGGGGTGATTTTCCATTGCTGCACGAGGTTTTGCGCAGCAGTTGGGAATCGAAGAAGAGAATGGCCAGCCGAATCTCCAACGACCACATCGAGCGCATTTACGCCTGCGCCTTGAACGCCGGCGCGTATTGCGCCAAGATCTCGGGAGCGGGCGGCGGCGGGTTCATGATGTTCCTGACGGACCCAATCCATATCGACAAAGTTTCGACGGCCCTGAGCGCCAGTCACGATGGGGGCCTGGCTTACCGGTGTCACTTTACCGGAGCAGGAGTAAAAGCATGGAGAGTTCCATAAGCAATATCGCAAGGGAACAACTGGTGAATGGGCTTGCGGTCCTGATGGCTGTGGCAGAGGATCCGGCGTTGCACGCCACTTTGGCGGAAGCTGCGGAATTGACGGCCTCCGCTTTGAAGGCCGGACGGAAGCTGATGGTTGCCGGCAACGGCGGCAGTGCGGCGGATGCGCAGCATGTGGCGGCGGAATTTGTGGGCCGTCTCTGCGGAGACCGTCCAGCGATGCGCGCTGTGGCGCTGACAACGGATTCTTCGGTTCTGACGGCGATTGGTAACGACTATGGCTATGAGCGCGTTTTTGAGCGGCAAATTGAGGCGTTGGGACGGGCAGGGGATGTGTTTCTGGGCATCTCGACCTCGGGCAACTCCCCAAGTGTGCTGCGAGCCCTTGAGCTGAGCCAGGGGATGGGTATTACGACGATCGGATTGATGGGGAGCGCAGGCGGCAGGATGGCGCCGCTGTGTGACTACTGCATACAAATCCCATCCGATGTGACGATGTACGTTCAACAGGCACACCTAGCCTTGGAACACATCTTCTGCATGATTGTGGAACGCTGCTACTTCAGCACGGAGAAGTCGGCAAGACCCGATCAGATTGTGACAACCATCGTCCCATTCGAGCCTGAGGCATAACCGGAATGGAAGCGATTATTCTCGCCGGGGGGCTGGGGACGCGGTTGGCTGCAAAGCTGAGCGGCATTCCCAAGCCGATGGCACCAGTGGCCGGCAGGCCGTTTCTTGATATCCTGCTGACCCAACTGAAGAGAAATGGCTACACGCGCGTTGTGCTTTCGGTTGGCCATCTCTATCAGGTCATTCAAGACTACTTCGGTGAGTCTTTCCATGGAATGCAGATTGACTATTCGATAGAAAGTGCTCCCCTGGGCACGGGTGGCGCTATTCGCAAGGGGCTTTGCCAAACCACTGAAGATGCTGTTCTTGTGCTGAATGGCGATACCTTTCTGCAAACGGATTACAAAGCCATGCTGCAGTTCCATACGGCCGAGGCTGCCGCATTGACCATTGCGATTACGCGTCAGACCGATGTTGCCCGCTATGGCGGGGTGCTGGTGGAAGAGAGACGCGTCGTGGGATTTCAGGAGAAGGGCCCGTCCGGCCCTGGATGGATCAATGCAGGAGCATACGTGATCCAGGAGGATCTGGAATGGCCGCAGACGCTACCTGAGAAGTTTTCATTCGAGGTAGATTTCCTAGTGCCGGAAATAGCCAGAGTTACCCCCGCAGCCTATGAGGTCAAAGGATTCTTTCTGGACATAGGCGTGCCCGAGGATCTGGACCGCGCGCAGACAGAGCTTGCCGGCTTTTGAGCCTGACAATAACGCCGACTGCACTTACGGAGCATCGCTCCACCGATAGTCGATCACGCGCAACGGAGAGGGCGTTCCGAGCGTTTGTGGTGTCCGCTGCACCATGACGGAAAGAATCCTCTCGGCCTTCCAGCGCGTGGGATCGCCGAGCATTTCATTGATAAATGGACCCTTTTCTCCTTGGCGATCACCCAAAAGCGGCCACTTATGATCAGTTCAAAAGCGGCCACTCTGAGGGGCTGAGACATACGCACTGACGGAGGCAATTAGCCTCTGTTGGCATGGGTAATGTCTTGAGCAAAGAGAAGCGGGAACAGGTGATTGCGCTGGGACGTTTGGGCTGGTCCCTGCGGCGGATCGAGGAGGCGACGGGGGTCCGTCGCGAGACGGCGGGCGATTACCTGAGATCGGCAGGGATCGAGGTGCGTTCGCCAGGCAGCTGGGGACCAAAGTCCCTTCCAAAACCGGCCACTTTGGTGATCACCGGCTCGGACAGTTCAAAGCCGGCCATGGAAGTGACCACCGGCTCCGACGAAGCAGCCAACAACTCAAAAGCGGCCACTTCGGTGATCACCGGCTTTTTGCCTTCAGGGGCAGATCTAGCGCAGCACGGCCAGCGCACGGCCAGCAGCAGTGAACCCTACCGCGAGCTGATTGAACTGGAGCTATCGCGGGGCCGCAACGTGATGGGCATCTTTCAGGATCTGGTTGATGGCCACGGGTTCACGGGCGGTTATCAAAGCGTGCGGCGCTTCGTGCGGGGACTGCGCGGAGCCTCATCGCCTGAAGCGCGAGTGATCATCGAGACGCGGCTTGGTGAAGAGTGCCAGGTTGATTACGGCACCGGCCCCATGGTGCGCGATCCTGACAGTGGCAAGTACCGGCGCACGCGGCTGTTCGTGTTGACGCTGGGCAGTAGTCGCAAGTGTGTTCGTCTGCTGGTCTTCAAATCGAGTACGCGGGTGTGGGCCGAGCTGCACGAGAAGGCCTTTCGCCGGCTGGGCGGCTCAACGTTAGTTGTGGTGCTGGACAACTTGCGCGAAGGCGTCCTATCCCCCGACATCTATGATCCACGCTTGAATCCCCTGTATCGCGATGTGCTGGCGCACTATGGCGTGACGGCACTTCCATGCAAAGTGCGCGATCCGGATCGAAAAGGAAAAGTTGAGAGTGGCGTCAACCATGCGCAGATGACGCCGTTGAAGGGCAAGAAGTTCGAGAGCCTGGAAGAGGCACAGGCGTATCTGGACCACTGGGAAGAGAAATGGGCTGACAAGCGCATCCACGGCCGCACCAAGCGTCAGGTGGCGGCGATGTTCGCCGAAGAGAAGCCCTTTCTGCAGGCGCTGCCGCTGGAGCCGTTTCGTTACTACCAGTACGGTGTGCGTACGGTGCATCTGGATGGCTGCGTCGAGGTTGAAGCGGCTTACTACGGCGCTCCACCGGGCTGGATCGGGCGCCAGGTCGACGTGCAATGGGACGTGATGTATGTGCGGCTGCTGGATCCGCACACCGGCGAGTTGCTGCGCGAGCATCTGGGCGGCAAGCGTGGCGGACACCGCATCCGCGATGAGGATCGCCCGCGTCGTACGCCGCCGCAGCTGCTGCAACTGCTGGCGCGTGCGCACAAGGCCGGAGACAGTATCGGCGCGGTCACCGATGCCATCCATGCTCGCCAGGGCGAACTGGGAATCCGCCGCATCCAAGGCATGCTCTCGCTTGCCAAACAGTACGGCAACGCTACTTGCGATCAGGCCTGCGCAGCGGCGCTGGAGCTGGGCGTGAGCGATTTCCAATTCGTGCGCCGCTATCTGGAGCGAAGCCAGCAAGCCCCTCTGAGCCTGAAGCAAATCGATCCCCTCATCCGCGAACTGAGCCAGTATCGCGACGTGATCCAACAACGAATCCAATTCGAGGAATCCAAATCATGAACATGATCGAACTCAATCGCTCCCTGGTGCAACTACGCCTGAGCGGCATGGCAGCGGTGATGGAAACCCGCCTTCTACAAGCGCAATCGGAGAACATGGCGCCCATCGACCTCGTCTCAACACTGGTCTCTGATGAACTGGTCTGCCGTAGCAATCGCCTGCTGGAGCGGCGCCACAAGCAGGCGCAGTTCCGCGACGCCGACAAGCGGCTGGACAACTTCGACTTCCAGTTCAATCCCAAGATGAATCGCAGTCTCGTCTTCGATCTGGCTACCGCGGGCTGGGTCGGCCGGCGTGAAGATGCCTTGTTCCTTGGCCCACCTGGGAGCGGTAAGAGCCACTGCGCCCAGGCCATCGGGCACGCCGTCATCCAGCAAAACTATCGCGTTCTCTATCGCGAAGCTCACGCCCTGCTGGAAGAACTGGCCGACGCCACGCTCGATGGCAAACGCAAGGAGCACATGGAGCTGCTGACCACCGTGCCGTTGCTTGTCATCGATGACTTAGGAATGCGCAAGCTGCCGCTGACCGCTGCCGAAGAACTGCTGGAAATCATCATGCGCCGCTATGAACGCGCCAGCACTCTTCTCACATCCAACAGACCCGTAGACGACTGGGGCAAACTGCTGGGCGACAGCGCCGCCGTCACCGCCATGCTGGACCGCTTGCTGCATCACGGACACGTGCTCAAGTGCGGCCCGCGCAGTTGGCGGACAAAAGGCAGCGGCCCGGAGGAAGGCAAATGACAAGAGCAAAGGCAAAAGCAAAAGCGATATGGATGCCGGGCAAAGAACGCCCGGCGGCGTCGCGACTCGGGATCCAGAAGCCTCGACGCCGGAGCCTCACCCTCGGAATCTCTCCAGAACCACGAAACCCTCTGCCAGGCGAGCCCATCAGGCCAACCGCAGAGGG
>CAIWFH010000072.1 GCA_903911925.1 uncultured Acidobacteriaceae bacterium | reverse complement strand
TCCGCCCGGTACACCTTATATCCAGGCCAGCCCAGTACTCTCGTCCAGTCGTTCTCCCTCATGCAAACGAGTGTACCCGGAAGCACAAAATCTCAAAATCCCCGCAAAACGGCGCTTTTCCCAGATTCTCGCCAAGAGCCCGTTTTCCAACGTGCGCGAGGAAGACTATAATCGGTGCGATTCTGGGTCCGGTCACTTGACTCGGGCTTTCAGAGGAGGGTGCAAAATGAACACAACATTCGATCTCTCTCGTGTGCTGGCGCATTTTGGGTCTTTACAGAACTGGGCCGCTAGACGCGGATCAAGAGCGCGACAGGCCGGTGCGGGCCTCCTTATCAAGCGCCACACCAGCGAGAACGAGACCAGCATCGCCCGCCACGGATGGATACTGCCTTGCGTTGTGCTCCTGGCTGCGAATGCCGCTCTGGCTGAATGGCAATCCGTGGGAAACCTGAAGGCCGAAAAGCCGCAAGGGAATCAGTTTACCTTCAGCAGTCCACACGCTACGGTTATTGTTACGGTCCTGGCTTCCGATCTGGTTCGAGTGCGCATGATCTCTGGAGCGTCAATCCAAACAGATCATTCTTACGCGGTCATTAAAACCGACTGGCCAAATGTCAAGGTGGACTCTTCAGACGAAAAAAATGCTCGCATCATTCGTACATCGGATCTGCAGGTTCGCATTGCGTTATCCCCGTTCAGGGTCGCCTTCTACGATCAAAAGGGGCAATTGATTTCGAAAGATGCGGATAACCAGGGCATGAGCTGGGACGCTGCGAGAGTACGTTGCTGGAAATCGATGCCGGCGGATGAGCACTACTATGGGTTCGGCGAGAAAAGTACGCCTCTTGATAAACGGGGACGCTCGCACGTGATGTGGAATCAAGATCCGGCAGGGTTTGACGCATCCTCGGAGCCGCTTTACCAATCCGTTCCGTTCTTCATCGGGTTGCGCGCAGGGCGGGCTTACGGAATTTTTCTTGACAATACCTTTCGCTCCTCATTCGACATGGGCGCAGAGTTCCCGGATAGTTATTCCTTCGGCGCCGAGGGCGGGGAACTCAACTATTACTTCTTTGCCGGCCCCGGTCCCAAGGACGTAGTTTCGCGCTTCACGGAGTTGGTCGGCCGTTCCCCTCTGCCGCCGCGCTGGTCGCTTGGATACATACAGAGCCGCTACAGCTACTATCCCGAGAGTACCGTTCGCTTCATCGCAGAAAACTTCCGCCACCGCAAGATTCCCTGCGACGCAATTTTTCTGGATATCGATTACATGGACGGCTTCAGGGTCTTCACCTTCGATAAGTCGCGCTTCCCCGACCCCAAACGGCTTTTCACCGATCTGCGTGCCCAAGGATTTCACACCATCGCAATAGTCGACCCCTACGTCAAGGTCGATCCCAATTTCTCCATCTATAAGGAGGGCGCCGCGAATGGCTATTTCCTGAAAAGAGCAGATGGAACAGAATTCGACGGCCGTGGTTGGCCCGGAGCCAGCGCCTTTCCGGATTTTGCCTCAAAGAAAGTGCGCGACTGGTGGGCCTCACTCTACAAGGAGCAGTTAGAGGAGGGCATCTCCGGCATACTTACCGATATGAATGAGCCGACCGTTCTGCCCGACCGGGATGGTCCGGGAAAGACTCTCGACTTGGATATTATTCACGCCACCGATTTCGGCCCGCGCACTCATGCTGAAATTCACAACGTATATGGCATGTTGGAAACCGCAGCTACGCGCGATGGGATGCTGCAGGTACATCCCAACGAACGTCCGTTGGTGATAACTCGCGCCACCTATGCCGGCGGCCAACGGTACGCGGCTGAGTGGAGCGGGGATAACTGGGGCACCTGGGATCATTTACGACTCAGCATGCCCATGTTAATGGGAATGGGACTCTCAGGGTTGCAGTTTTCCGGCGCAGATATAGGTGGAATTTGGCCCATCCCCAGCCCTGAACTCTACAGCCGCTGGTTGCAAATGGGGGTTCTCACACCCTTCACCTGGACTCATTCAGGAGGTCCCGGCAATCTGGAGCCTTGGGCCTTTGGAAATCGCCTGGAAACGATCAATCGTGATTCAATCAACCTCCGGTATCACCTGCTTCCGTATATCTATACTGCCTTCTGGGAGGCCTCTGAGACGGGCGTTCCGATCATGCGCCCGCTTCTCCTTGAGTATCCTGACGACAGGGCGGCGGTGGATACAAATGACGAATACCTTTTTGGAGACGACTTATTGGTCGCTCCGGTTACCAAGGATGCCGACATAGATCGCCCAGTTTATCTTCCCAAAGGCACCTGGTATGACTATTGGACAGATCGCAGTTATGTTGGACCCGCAAAAATCGACGTGGATGCCCCAACAGAGCGCATGCCACTGTTCGTACGCGGTGGAGCAATTATTCCCAGCCAGCAGCCCATGCAATACACCGATCAACTCCCGATCGATCCGCTGACACTCGATGTCTATCCCGATGGGACGTCCACGCGCCAATACTACGATGACGATGGAATCAGCTTTGACTACAAGAAAGGGGCTTACCTTCTGCAGCGGGTTACCGCTGCTGAAACTGACGCAGGTGTGAGCATCGATGTCTCTGCCCGCGAAGGATCGTTTGCGCCACCGCGGCGTTCGTTCGTGGTCAAGATTCACGGCCAGGCAGTTCAACCCCGGCAAGTCATTGCGGGAGCGGCGATTCTTTCGATGCAAACATCGGTCACCGCTCTGCAGGATTCCGTCCAGGCGTGGACCTACGATCAGCGCGACGGCGTGGTGTGGGTCAGGGTTCCCGATTCTGGAGCTGCTTTGAAGATAGAGCTTGCCCGTTGACCAGGGGCTGAATTGTGCTGGCCAAGGTCCATATGGATGCCCAGCGCTGCTGCGATACCTTTGAACCTGCGCTCTGCTGGAGTTGTATTTTCAGCAAACCGTCACGACTCGCCCAGGCTTCTGGCGCTTCTGTCCTCGCTCGGAATAAGGAATCCTGCGTCTTCGCTGCCGAATCTTTTCGCGCCGACTTCCAAAATTGCCGAGTCGGGGACTTTTTTCAGCGGCGTGTAGCGGGGATGGTGCGATTCCTTATACGGATTGTTTCTGGCGGCGTTGTAACAGACGATCATCGACCAGCGCGGATTGTCGGAGTCGTTGCGATTTGACCTATGCAGCAGGTTGGCATGAAAGAACACGGTGTCGCCCGGCTGCATCTCGACATACACCAGATCGAGCCGCTTGAGCAGTTCATCGACACGCTCCATGTTGGCTCCGGCTTGGTCGCCGGTGAGTGCGTGCTCGATGCGCCCGGCATGATGCGAGCCGCGAAGGACCTGGAGGCATCCATTCTGCCGCGTGGCTGGGTCTACAGCAATGAAGGCGCTGGTGAGCAAGGGAAACAGCACTCCGTTCTGATACCAGTAGCCGTAGTCCTGATGCCAGGCCCACGCGCCGCCGACCTTGGCGTCCTTCATGATCATCTTGGAGTGGTAGTGATAGACCTCGCCTTCGAGGATTTGTTCGGCATGCGAGACCATGGATTCAGATCGCGCGATCATGCCGTAGATGGTGTCAGTGGGATGGTTCCACAGCGAGAGACGAACGGTTCCGCCTTCGCCATCGGCGCGCCCGGAGGCGTGCTGGTCGAGGACGCGATCTTCGCGGGCGGTCTTGCCCAGCAGAGTGACCTCTGCCGGGCTCAACATTCCGCGAATCAGCAGGTATCCGTCTTCCTGATACTGTTTCACGTCATCTGGGGAAAGATGGGTTGCATTCATGGGGGACCTCCTGCGCTGCTCAAAAGTTTCCGACTTTCGATGACACCTCTACTGGGATGCGGCTGGGACGCTGAGCGGCACACAACCGGGATCAGCGTCTTCTTTCCTCCAGCTTTCGCACTTTCCTATTTGCAACCTACGGCACGAATAGAGCCGCGCCTGTGACGGCTTCAACCTGATAGACATCTGGCCGCAGTCCTGAAGCGGTCAAGTAGCTTTCGACCACGGCAGCCCGGAAATCATCTGTGCGTGCAGTTTCCACGAAAGCCACCATGCAACCACCGAAGCCGGCCCCGGCTTGCCGCGAGCCGATCACGCCCGGCGCTTCCTGCATTGCTTTGCGCATGGTGGCCATGCTCGCCGAGGTGATCTCATACAAGTCCCGCGCTCCTGCAAACGACTCGGCACAGAAACGCGCCACCGAATCCCGGTCGCCGGCTTGCAAGGCTCGGGCCAGAGACTCAGCGCGTGCGCTTTCGGCCACGATAAATTCACATCGTCTGGCAACCTGCTCGGGCAAAATGCTTCGCCGCGCCGCCAGTCCCTCGACTGTCATTTCGCACAGAGACTTTACACCCAAAAGGGCTGCGCCTTGCTCGCAGTCGGCCCGGCGCAATGTGTATTCCGACCCCGACAGTTTGCGCGGGCTCATGGTATTGCATATCACTACGGAAATGCCGCTTGCAATTCGCACCGCACGCGTCGATAGATCGCTGCAATCCAGCAACAGCGCACACTCAGCTTCGCCGAGACAGGATGAAAACTGGTCGAGGATTCCGCAGTTCACGCCGACAAATTGATTCTCCGCACGTTGACACAGGGTCGCCATTGCCCTGGGCGCCATCTGCCAACCGCCAAGCTCGCGAAACACGACCGCCGTGACACACTCCAGAGCCGCCGATGAACTGAGTCCTGATTCCAGCGGAACCGTGCTGTGGATAACCGCATCGAATCCATCCGTTTGCAGTCCCTCGGCTTGAAGCACGCTGGCAACGCCCCGGATGTAATTGCTCCACTTTTTTATGGAGGTCTTTTCGATTGCATCGAGCGAGAAGCAATCGTCCTCGTTGAGGTTGGCCGCGTGCAAGTTGACGGTGCGGCTACCGTTCTTTCTGACTGCCATCCATGTATCGCGGCTGATGGGAAGAGTGAGCACATATCCGAGGTTGTAGTCGGTGTGGCTGCCCATCAGGTCGACCCGGCCTGGCGCCCGCGCCCACAACTGCGGCTCCGAGCCAAACCGGTTTTGAAACAATTCCATTACGTGCTGCCGACGTTCGACTTGCATGATTGCTCCCTAAGATTCAAGTTGACGAAATGCATCGAGCATGGCATCGACGTTGGCAACCGGGATATCGGATTGCATGCGATGCGACGGCCCCAGAATCAGCCCCGTCCCGTTGGGCGCCAGCGAATGCGCGCACTCGATGGTGGCCAGGCGAACCAGTTCCGGATTCTCTTGCGGCATCACGGACTGCGTCGATATGCCGCCGTAAAAGCTGAGCTTCGAGCCATATTCCCGCGCCAGCCAGGCGTGGTCCAGCACTTCAGGCTGCACCGGGTTCAGCGTCGTGAGGCCGATTTCGACGAGGTCGGGAAGGATGGCCTTGATGTCGCCGTCGGAGTGAAGGATCACCGGCAAGCCCGCCTCAATAAACGGAGCGAACATTTGAGCCAGACGCGGCTTGACCAACTTGCGCCACGTCCGCGGCGAAAAGAGCATGGATCGCTGCGCCCCATAGTCGTCGCCGAAGTAGCCACCGTCAACACCGGCTGCGATGAATCTTTTCGCCAATCGAACCTGAAGGTCGGTAATGCGGTCGAACAGTTGCTCAACCCACTCTGGCCTGTCTGCCATATCCATCAAGAGAGCATCGAAACCTCGCAGCGACCACGCGCGCTCATAGAGGCACATGCCAAAATTGGGGACTACGAAATACTCAGTGCCCTGTGCCGAGATTGCCTTGTGTGCCATTTCCAGCAGGTCCTTTGCGTCAGGGTCGGGCCATGCAAAGGCGTCCAGATCGAGCGAATTTGCGAGCGGTGCAAAAGAGTGCCAATAGCCCTCGGTGCGTGTATCCCAGCCCGCGCCCCACCAGTCATACTCGATGGAACCATCGGCATTCCTCGGCCGGTTATAGGAAATGTCTACTCTCAGCAAGTGATTGCCGAGGCGGTCTTGCAATTGCGCTTCAGAGATGCCGAAGTGCTCAGCCATCAGGCGGCCCATTGCGCCTGTGAAATTAGTCTGGTAAGGGAGATGGTCGACCGGCTCGCGACGGAGTGTCCGCCGCGTGCGTTCTTTGCGCGTCAGCGCTGTTGCTATTACCGGATGGTCCGTTGGTTCTTGCAATTCATTCACACCGATGTCCTTCTTGAGAACTTTGAGATGGGTTGCGATATCAAGTTGTGCGGGACGAGGAAAGAACAGGATTCAGAGGAGAGGCAACAATCTCACCGAGTTGCACGCCCGGGCACCATCGCGCGGTATCTCTGACCTGATTCTTGTTCTTCGGTTCGGCAAGCCGGATATCCTCGTCAATGTAGATGACCGTCATCACGCGGCGAGGTTGATTTGTTGAGTTGGCGCCGGCGCGGTGGAAGGTCCACCCCGCATGAAAGCTCACTTCGCCAAGTTCGAAGCCGCTCTCTTCCATTTGGAATTGCTTCAATGCTTCCTTGAGGGTTAGTTCGCTATCGTCGCTGATTTCGAGATCGCGGCCGACCTGAAAGCGGTGGCTCTTTTCACAAAATGCTAGCGGACCCATCGCGAGCGGCGTGTCTTGCAGCGGCACCCAGGCCGTAACTGTCTTTTCGCTGGACACGGGCCAGTAGTATTGATCGGCGTGCCATGGCGTAATGCCGCCGCCGGCCTCTTTATAGAGGGCCTGGTCGTGATAGAGCCGCACCCCTGTGGTTCTCATCAGTTCTGCCGCGATGCGAGCAAGGCGCTTTCCGAAGACGAACTCCTTAACTGCTTCCGATTGCGTCCACAGGTTCATGACCTGCAAAAACGCTTTGCCGTAGGTATTTCTTTGGTCCATGGGGAGGGCATCGACGGACAACTCCGCAACACGCTCGGAGATGATGGCGTCGAAGTGACGGAGAAGCTCTGAGGAAAACACATTCTTGAGCTTGACGTAGCCATTCTCAGCATAGAAATCGATTTGCTCAGACGTAAGTAAATAAGGGGAGTCCAATTCGTTCGTCAAACTTGTCAATGCGTCCATTGCTGGCCTCTATCCATGTCGGATGGCGTCAGATTATTGGCGGCGTTCAGCTCTCCAAATTTGCCCGTAAGCAAGGGTAGCAGAACGACTGAAGTCATGCTCTTTCAAAAAACCGACCCGATCAAGGCCTGTTTAGAATTCGTCGTACGCGATGTGGTGGGTTGGTACGTCGAGAGCCGCGAGCATTTTGGTGCACGCCTTGATCATCATCGGTGGACCGCATAGATAGTACTCTGCCGTTTCAGGATGGGCATGCTGGCGGAGGTACTGTTCGAGAACGACCTCATGGATGAATCCAACGTGACCAGGCCAATTGTCCTCCGGTTGCGGCGCGGAAAGAGCCAGGTGAAATGTGAAGTTGTGGTGCGTTGAAGCCAGGCCCTGAAAGTAGTCGCCGTAAAAGATTTCCTGCCGGGAGCGCGCGCCATACCAGAAGCTGACCTTGCGCGCGGTCTGTTCGTTCTCAAGAAGGTGCGCGAGGTGAGCGCGCAAGGGCGCCATGCCTGCACCGCCGCCGATATAGACCATCTCGCGCTGAGTGGGTTTCACATGGAAATCACCAAAGGGACCGATGGCGGAGACTATGTCGCCGGGTTTGAGGCTGAAGACGTAGCTCGATCCGACGCCGGGAGCACAGTCCTGGCCCGGCGGCGGCGTCGCGACCCGGACGTTGAAGCGGAACACACGCTCTGTGCGTTGGTTGCTGGCCATGGAGTAGTTGTTGCGGCGGCCGGATTCACGATTGCAAGCGACGAGGTCGAAGACGTGCTGATTCCGCCACACGGTGGCGAAAGGTTCGGGAATGTCGAAATCGCGGAAACGGATTGCCTCGTAAGCGGGAATGTCGAGTTGAATGTAATCGCCGGGAGTGAATTCAATTCTCTCAGCCGCGTCCAGCGGTTCGAGCACCAGTTCCTTAATAAACGTGGCGACGCTGCGATTGCTCACCACGCGGAATTTGCAGGTTCGTTGCGCCCGGGCGCCAACGCCACCGGCATGGAGGATGTTGACCTGGATTCGCTCGCCGCGTACTTCGACCGGGTAGGTCGCAAGGCCGCGGCAGATGGGCGCGCGCGCCGGCGAGCCGTCGATGAGGTTAAAGCGCCCATTATGCTTTGCGCACTCAATCATGTTGCCGACAATCAAGCCATCGGCCAGGTGAGTGTTGCCGTGGGTGCAGACTCCATCGGTGGCGTAGAGTTTGTCTTCTTCGTCTCGGTAGAGCGCAAAGGTTTTCTGGCCGTGATCGAAGCGCAGTACATCGGCATGCCCAAGTTGGGCAGCCGGACAAATATCGACCCACCCCGCGGAATCTGGTTCGGCACACGTGATGCAAGGCCGCTCGGCCACTCGAACTTTGGGCTCAGGCAGCCGGCGCTTTACGTGATAGGCGGGATCCTTCACCTGCCGCAGAAGCGTCGGCGCTATCTCGCACCAGGCGGCGAAGAGACTGGGATACGGCTCGGGGCAATCGTCTTTTACGGCCTCGTGCAGCCTGTGCAACGCATGGTAGGGCACCAGCGGGAACATGTGATGCTCCACGTGGTAACCCATGTTCCAGTAGAGATAGCGGTGAATGAAATTCATGTATACGGTGCGGCAGTTGAGGCGGTGATCAAGAACATTCTCTGCCAGGCCGGCGTGCTGGGTTAGACCGTACGTTACCGTGAGCCAGGTGCCGAACAGATTGGTCAGGCCGGCCAGCAGCAGGGGAAGAATACTGCGGCTATAGATGCAGAGAGCGATGACCCCGGCATAGATGGCGACATAGATGCGTGCGCGGAGATAAACCTTGGGAAACTCCGAAGCGGGGACGAAGGTTTCCTCTTCGGCGGCCATCCGTCCCGTGGTGTGAAGCAGGATGCGCCTGAAGTACTTGGGATACACCTTGAGGCCGAAGAAGGCGAGGAAGATGGCCTTTAGATCGGGCGGGCGGGGTACGGCAATTTCGGGATCGCGGCCAACAATAATTGTGTCGCTGTGATGCCGGTTGTGGCTCCAGCGCCAGATGGTGGCTTCGCGCAAAATCATGAACGACGCAATCTCGTAAAGGGCATCGTTCATCCAGTCGGTCTTGAATGCGGTGCCGTGCACCGACTCGTGCCAGCGCGAGTCGGACATGGTGGCGTAAAAGATTGCGTAAAACGCGTAGGGGATGATGGCCCACGCCGTGGGCCACAGGAACCAGGTGGCGTAGCCGCTGCCAATGAGCAGCGCAAACCAGAGGAGGGTGTCGCGGATCGCAGGTCCGTCGCGGCGCTCGAGCAGTTGGCGCATGGTTTCCCGCGGCACCGCGCACTGATACCAGTCAGCCTCGGCGAGCCCTTTCTCCACGGCAAGAGTTGAGTTGACGCCGGTGAGACTGTAATCGAGTTTGAACGGGGGATTGGAAATGACGTTCACGTCGCTGCCCATTAGCGTTTTGACCTCGTGAGTAGTGTCTTTGTTGCCTACTGCTCAAAAAGAGCGAGAGCAGTTTCGTTGCACGTTTCCGGCCGGGGTAGCCGCCTGAAATAATCTTGCCTGATCCGCGTTCTTGCTTCCATCGATGGAGAAAAATAGCCGGATGCCAGGAGGAGCATCCGGCAGCGTGGCACCACGTACGGGACACCCAAAGCACAGCGAACCCGAGCAGCATCGCGATTTTGAACCATTGGCCTCTTCACAACTACGCACCATCAAGCGAAAGGCGCACAACATCTTTCAATTCAGCTCCCGCCTGCAAGGGCATAGGTTCAATGCCGGAGATTTCCCAGAGTCCATGCAGCCAGGAGGTGTTCAATGCCGGGCCGCTGTAGCACGCAACGAGCAGGGCAATCCGGTTAGCGTCCAAAAAAGACCGGGTATGTTGCGCACCATCGGACACGACGGTAATCCCATTGCCCGCGGAATCCTTCAAGGCAGCGCGCAGAATGTTCCGCCGGGTGGCGCGAAAGTCTCTTGTGCCGAGCGCATTTGCATCCATGAACCAGGGCCAGGTTGGCCTTTCGCGGTATGCGGTTTCCATCCAACTGCCTGCTTTTGCCACCAGGCTTGGATCGGGCAGCGCCTTCGCCGTTCCTTCAGGCCGGCCGACATGGTCCTCGGGGTAAACAGACCATTGTGCTTTGCGCTTCCACGAGAGAGTGTCGCAAGTTCTGGGCGCGTAGAAGACCATCCCTATCTGGCGCGCTGCAATCTTCTCGGCTGCCGTGTAAGTAAAGCGATAACTGACCGCCGCTTCGCCGTGCCCGTCGATGCGGATGGTATAGCTTCCGGAAGCTTCCTTGTATCGACCCGCGACGACAATCTCGACAGCGTCGGCAGACTGCGTGGCCGATACCGAAGCGGCCTTCCATTCCGTGCACAGCGGGTTGAAAATTTCGAACGACTGCGGGCGCGGATCTGGAAATCCCGGCGTCATGGGGAAATCCACGGTAGGAAGCACCATAAGGACCGGGCCGCCCACCAATACTTGCTTCCCTTTGCGCCCGGCCTTGACGATCTGCCCCGTTTGGCGGCTGATGACCCACTCGAATCCCTCGCCCTTGGCCGTGATCGTTTCGTCCGTCTGGATCAACTCCACCCGTTTGTTTCCGTTGGCGTTCGCGGCGACGGGAGTTGGTTCCGTAGTCTGGCCAATCGGCAGCTTGTAAGCGTCTACCAGCCGCCCATTGCGGAGAAACTTCAGCGAGAGGGCCTTCCCGCTCAAATCGCTGCTCTTTGGGCGGATGGAGATTGTTCCTCTTCCATGGGCGAGGACATCGGCCTGGACAGTGCCGGACTCATCGCCAAGCGACCACTCGATGCGGACCTCACTGAGATTGGCGAAGTCATAGCGGTTCTCGATGGGCACTTGTAGGGGCTGGCCGGCCATAGGCAAGGGGAGCGGCTTGTCTTCGACCTTAACGGGCGAATGTGCTTTCCTGATGTGAAACAGGTCAGGCTTGGCGCGGCGCCAGGGATCGACGAAACCCCAATCGCCATTGCCGCTCACCTGGCCGGAGGGATGAATGTACTGGTCGTCGTTCAGATTGAAGGCCTGTCCGCCAAAAATAGACTTTGCCTCCCAAAGTTTCTCCCAAAATATTGCGTACTCGCGCCCATAATCGTCGCGCAGGCCCGGATCGCACATCACTTCGGGAGCATTTCCCAGATATCCGCCGACTGACTGATCGAAAACGACGGGGCGCTTGGATTGGGCCGCGTGCTCGAATTGGAGTTTGTCTGGGTAGTGCCAGCTCCCCAAGTCGTACGGAGATGCCACAGGCTCCATTCCCTCCAGTTCAGCACCGCTCCCAGGGTCGTAAGCAACGTGAACAGGCCGGGATGGATCGGTGGCCCGAGTCATTTTCAGCACTTCAACAAAGTCCTTCCCAACCATCGATTCGTCCGTGAGCATCCATGTGATGACGCTGGGATGGCTTCGGTCCCGCTCGATCATTTCCAGGACCGGTTGCAGATAGTATTGCGTGGCTTTGGGGTCGTCATATCCCCTGAAGCCGCTTCGTCCGGGAAGCCAGCAGGTTCCCGGTTCATCCATCACGTAGATTCCGGCCTCGTCGCATAAGTTCAAAGATTCCTCGTCGGGCAGGAACGCGCATGTGTAAGTGTTGTTGCAATTGGCGTATTGCAGGAATTCGATGTCTTGCTTATGGGTTTCCAATGAGACAGTGCGGCCGGTTAGAGGGTCTGTGTCCTGGCGCGAGATGCCGCGCAGCCGAATAGGCTGGCCATTGAGCAGAACCTGGTTTCCTTTGACCTCGACCTGGCGAAAGCCAAAACGTCGCTGTGTGGTGTAGGTGCGGCCTCCCGCTTTCAATTCGCAGGTGAGAACGTACAAGTTTGGATGTTCGGCGTCCCACTTTTTTGGCGCTTCGATGGGAATGGCGATCTCCTGGGACAAAAACTCCGCAGGGGATATCGCCGGCAATTTAACAGTGGCCGGGATAAGCGCAACCGGGAGTCCCGATGGACCGTGCTCGCGCAGCGAAAACAAGAGTTCGGCCCCCTTGACATTCGCAGCAGTTTCCCATGGCGTACCTGGCACATGTTCTTTGTTTTCGAGTTCGTTGACAATTTCGATCGACACGCGAAGGCTGGCGTTCCGGTATTCGCGGTCGAACGTTGTGGAAACGTGAAGTGAAGAGATGTTAATGGGCGGAACGGCGAAGAGGCGCGCTTTGCGGATAATCCCGCCCATCGGGTGCCCAACCATCTCAAGCCCCACCGTGAGTGCGTCGGACAGGCTATCGCTGGTTACGGCCAACGCGAGCAGATTCTGCTTTCCGGGGATAATCGCATTGGTCACGTCGAGTTCGAATGGAGTGAATGCGCCCAGATGCGACCCCACCGGGGTACCATTCATCCACACTTCGGCCTTGCTGTAGACCGCATCGAAGCGAAGCTTCACCCGTTGCCCGGCCCAATCCGTGGGCGCCTGGAAGCTCAATCGATATCCGGCTGCCTGCCGGGGCTTGACCGCGAAGCCTTGCATGGCCCATTCGCCCGGCACTTTGATCTCGGACCACCCTGAATCGGGTCCGCCCTTCCAGAATTCCGGCGCGGGACCGGGATTAAAGAGCCAAGTTCCATTGAGATCTAGGTGCGGCTGGGCCACTTCGGAGAAAAGTTCCGGAAGAGGCGAAAGCCGGGGCGCCAAGTCGACAGGATTGTTGTCGTTCAAGAAACCGGTCACATCTTTCGCCAGTGGCGCGGTGCGCTCTTGAGCGAACACGACACCGGTGGCCCCAATCATGCCTAAAAATGCGCGCCGGGAGACCGGCCATGGATGCGTGAAGGAACTGGACACTCTGCGCCTGAGCCGCTTCTTGCTCCTGTCGTTCATCTTGCTCCGCCCTCCCGAGCGGAAGGTTGCCTGTTTGCCTCGCGCTATTCCCAGCGGTTACCAGCGTTCAAGGCGTTTGATAATGTCCGGCTGATCCTTCTCCTCCGCGGGCACGCAAATGAAGAGGCCGTCCGGCTCGGTTTCAGCGATGAAAGGTTCCAACTCATCCAACTGCAAGTCCACCAGCACGCCCTTGCCGGCAGCCTGAATCTTCTTAATCACCGGTATCCATTGCAGAATGGGCAGATCGTCGCCGACGCCCTGGACCCATTGGATCGCGTTGATTTCCGGGATGGCCAGGATTTTATCGATATGGCGGAGCAGCCCTTTGCCGTCCAGGTGAAAGATGTTGTGCGTCATGTGCCGAACTTCTTCAAGGAGGAAGGGCAGATAGAACTCGCAGAAAGCCCTGCTGGACACCATGGACGTGAAGTCGCAGCTGGGAATATGCATTTTGCCGCGCGATGGGATATTCATCCAGGTGACGGAAAGCTGGCCGTGGGCCTTGAGCACTTCATCGTAGTGGTCGAACAGGGGCAGAAAGTTCTGGCGCGCGATCTCCAGCATTTCATGCACTTTTTCAGGGGCGTCACTCAGGTCGAGACAAAGGTCCTGCTGTCCGCGCCAGTCGGCGACGCAATCGAGGCTTCCGTGCAAGTCGGTATACCCAACCAGGAACTTGCCGGGGCATTTATCGAGCGCCAGGCGAGTGAGCTCTTCGATGCCACGGTAGTACTCGTTGTCGCGGTCAAACTTCAAGCGCTTTATGTCGTCCCAATCATGGACGCAATGCTCTACCCAGGAGGTGACTTCGGCGTAATCCAATTCTGCGCCGTGGAAGGCGGCGTAGACGTTGGGTCCGAGGTTGGGGCTGAAAACCGGGAAGGTTTCGCCGTAGAACCTCCGGCCCTCGATGGACTCGAGGAACGAGTCGACTTGATACTCGGCATCGAACCAGCGAGCCTTGAGGCTTGGCCACCGTCGATTGTCAGGCGCGTGTTCGCTTGAGAACTCGGCGTTGTGCAGTGAAAAGCGCACAGGAGGACGATCGGTGGTCTCATGGTTGAACCACGCTTCAATGCGCTGCATGGCCTCGTCGAAATCGGGTTTTCCTTGTAGTTCCACCGAACTCCTCTTGAATGCTGCAGCCTACCGGGCATGTGCCCCAGGCAGCTGCGGCGGTTGACCTTTCGGGATCGCAGATGGCTTGCATTTTCGGTTAGTCAAAGGCCGCGTTCACGGGGCCAATTCGAACCCTGCAAGTCGTTCATTCCCTTTGCGGGTACGTTAACGACGACAGGGTGAATCTACCGGCTCGCTGAAACGGTTGTCAACTCGAATCCGCACGTGGAAGAGCGAAGTCCATTCTCATGAATAGCCGGCTAAATCAAGAGGGCGTTTGAATCGTCGGAGTAGATCAGGCCGATGAACATGCTCAGATTGCTCCTGAGCACAATATGCGGAGTGAGGCGAATGAACTGATTGGGGGGGACCCTGGTGGTGAGATAGGCGGTGAGCATTTCAAACGCAGTCTTTCCCTGGGCAAACGGTCGCTGGTACAAGGAAGCCAAAACCATTCCATCTTCAATGAATGGTATAAGTTCCGGGAACAAATCGGTGGTGATCACCTGCACTTTGCCGAGGCGGCCATGCTCCTTCAGCGCTCGAAGCACGGGAAGGCTGTTGGCCGTATTAATGTACAAGCCGCCCAGATCGGGATGCCTTTTGAGCAGATCGACCGCGCCCCGGTAGGCATCGGCGGGCAAATCATGCGATTCGATGGCCGGCAACAGAGAAAGGTGCGGCGACAGCGTCGCCAAAGAAGCGGCAAAACCCCTTAGCTTCTCGGCATGGCCCTGGATGCGAAGGTCTCCGGTAATTGTGGCCACCTTCGTCGGAGAGGAGATAACCCGGCCGAGCAAATCGGCGGCTATGCCGCCACTGACTGTTTCATCGCTGGTGATTGAGGCGAGCCGAGGCAGACGGATGGCGTCAGTGGTCACAAAAACTACCGGTGTTCGCTTTGCCTCAAGCTTCGCGAGGATGGGAGCAAGTTGAGTTGGATTTCCAGGCGCCATGATGATGCCATCGAACTGGAGCCATTCTGACTTCTCAATTGCCTCCAGTTCCCCCTCGCCGAGGCGCGGATAAGAGTGGAAGACGAGGTCGACGCCGATTCCGCCTCCGGCATCGCGACCTGCCCGAATTCCATCCCGGATCCGGTCAAAAAAGAGCGCAATCTCCTCGGGAAGAAAGACGCCAACGCGGAGACGATGGTTCAATTTGAGGTTGCGCGCCGCCACGTTGGGGCGGTACTGCAAAGTTTCCGCCATCCTGAGGACGCGGTCACGAGTTCCCTTGCTGACGCCGGGGCGCGAATGCAGGGCCCGATCCACGGTCCCGATCGAAATACCGAGCGCCCTGGCGATTTCTTTGATCCCCGCGAAGGTCGAAGGCTTGTCGTTCATTTTGCCCCGGATTATACAGGATTCAAGCATTTTGCTGGAGATGGACCGATCGCCGATGCGAAACACGGGAGGCGCCTCGGAAGGATCGCTTGCCCCGCGCTCGAAATGTACGGGTTCTGAATTCGTAACATGTTTGTGGCCAATTGTTTATATCGCCGGTTCGGAATCCTCAATCCACTTCAGTTTCTCCGGCACTAAAGTGCCCTTGACAAACTCAATTAGCGGTAATAAAGATAAGCCGGTATCGTACACGACACTTTTAGTCGGGAGCTCGTTTCAAACCTGCTCAGCACGACGAAAGGTTTCGGGGCATGATTGAGCTTGCTCCCAATTGCGAAGTGCATTGGGAGGAACAGTGAGACGCAGTTTCAAAACAGCCAGGGCCGCAATCTTGATCGCCGGCCTCTTCTTTGTCCTCGCTATAGGCCACTCAGTCGCGCAAGGTACGGCATCAATTAGTGGCTCAGTCGTAGACGCTTCCCAGGCTGCTGTTGCCGGCAGCCAGGTAACATTAACCAACCTCGGGACTGCGCAGGCGCGCACGGTTTCGAGTTCCGATCAAGGCCTTTTCGAATTCCCCGATTTGCCCCCCGGCGTGTACAGGGTGAGCGTGAGCAAGGCAGGCTTCAAAGCCTGGGAGCAGTCCTCGATAACGCTCACTGTTGCGCAACACATCACGCTGTACCCGGCTTTGCAGGTGGGCGCCGCATCCGAGCAAATCGAGATCACGGCTCAAGCGGCGTTTCTCACCACCGACAACAGCACGCTTTCGGGCGTAGTTGAATCGCAGCAGATTGAGCAATTGCCGTTGAACGGCAGAAATGCCCTGCAACTGGAAGCGCTGGAGCCAGGCATCGTGTCAACCGGCACATCGGGCCAGTTTGGCGCGATTCAAGTCTCGTTCACTTCTTCCGGCGGCAGAGACATCGACACCAACTACACGCTCGACGGTGGAATCAACGTTGATCCGTTTTACGCGATTTCAAACTACTACCCGAACCCCGATGCGCTGCAGGAGTTCTCGGTTGCCAGCCGCAACTATAGCGCGCGGTTCGGGCGCGGATCGACAGACGTAACCGCCGTTACGCGGTCTGGAACCAACACGCTTCATGGATCTCTCTTTGAATTCATGCGGACCACCGACCTGGATGCCACGCCCTATGTTCCGCTCGCGACTGTTGCGCCAACCGTTCCTGGTTTCCATCGCAACCAGTTCGGCGGCGCGATCGGCGGCCACATCGTGAAGAGCAAGCTGTTCTATTTTGGAAGCTATCAAGGTACCCAGATTGTGGGAAGCCCCGGCCTCGCGACCTATACTACGATTCCAATGGCCGAGAGAGGTTTGAACGGGACGGATGCTGTGTTCCCCACAACGATCATCGAGCCTGGGACCATTACGCCGGCCAATCCGACTGGGATTCCGTTCCCCAACAACACGATTCCGAACGCCGAAATCACCCCGCAGGCAGAGAACTTCTTCACCGAATTTCTTCCCGCGCCAAACCAGGGAGACACCACCTACACCTATCCCAGCATCGCTACCTCGCAGGAGCACCAGGCAGTGGTAAAGGTCGATTACCAGATGTCAGGTAAGGATCTGATCACTGTGCGCTACTTCCTCGACGACTTTCCAGCCACCGGATATGGCGCTGGAACCGGATCGGCACTTGGCACCAGTTGGCTTTCAAATTTTCCATACCGGTACCAGGACACAACCATCGGCGAGGTGCACACCTTCTCGCCAAGCCTGCTGAACGACTTTCATGTGACGTATGAGAGAAGCGTCTTTGGAGAAACCACTTCTCTTCCGTTCTCACTGAGCGCCATCGGCTATAGCGTGAATACCGAGAGCGCGTACAGCAACTACGGCCTAACACCAGACTCATCTCTGAGCATCAGCGGCGCGTTCGGCGCCTATCCGGGCGCTCCGACCCGCGACATCATGCCCACCTACGATTTCAACGACAACCTCTCATGGATCAAGGGAAGGCACAGCATCAACGTCGGCTTCCAGATCTACAAGAACCGCATCAACGAACTGCAGAACTTCTTCACCGGCGGCGCCATGACCTTCAACGGTCAATTCTCCGGTGTGGGCGCTGCAGACTTTCTGCTGGGCGAGTTCTCAAATTACACGCAGATCAGCGGGCTCAGTTCCAGGCTGCATCAAACGCTGCCCTCTGCCTATGTTCAGGACGACATCAAGATCATGCACCATGTGACGGTGAATGCCGGCATCCGGTGGGATGTTGTTTCGGGGTACCACTCCGAAGACGGGCAATTGATGACCCTGGGGTCGACGACCGTGCGATCCACGGTGTTTCCGTTGGCAACCCCCGGACTGCATTTCGCAGGCGATCCTGGCGTGCCTGCCGACGTGATCGGAACCAGGTGGAACGACATCGCTCCACGTTTCGGATTCGCGTGGGACGTCTTCGGAAACGGCAAGACCTCGCTCCGGGCCGGGTATGGACTCTACTTTGTTCCCATGACCGAAGGTATTTCTCTCAACCGGCAAACGCTCATCCAACCCTTTTGCCTTGAAGTTTCTCTCAATGCGGGCGATGCGGAAAATATCTGGGCGCCATTTCCCTTCAATGGCGTAGACCCTTACCCGATTGCCAGTTCCGCTGCCGGCCTCAAGAACGTTGCATTTGTTCCAGACGGCAGCGAGACCACTCTGCCTACGGTGTGGAAAACACAAACCAGCGACGAGTGGAGTCTTTCAGTTCAGCAGGCTTTGTGGGAAAGCGCGGTGCTCGAAGTCAATTATGTTGGCTCTTCCTCATCGCACATGTTCACCTCGTCTCAGGCCAACTGGGCCCAATACATCCCGGTGAATGGGCAGCTTCCAACTCCTTCCGACCCCATGTACCAACAACGCAGAATTTACACCGACATCGGCCCCATCGAGCTTGACGCCGATCTGCTGAGTGCGAACTATAACTCACTGCAGGTGGTCTACAACCAGCAGTGGCGCAAGGGGCTGATGATCAAAAGCGCGTACACATGGTCAAAGAACCTGGGTGTAAACAGCGGCGAAGGTGCAGGAGGCCAGGGGCCCCGCAATCCCACCGACTGGCGCGCCGACTACGGCCCGATCTCGGGAAGCGTGCCCCAGGTGTGGGTAACGTCTGTCATCTGGAAGCCGCTGGATGGCCGCAACTTCAGCCGTCCGCTCAAACTGACAATCGGCGGTTGGCAAATCGGAGGTATTTCCACTCTTCAATCGGGGTCGCCGCTCACGCTCTATTCCGGCGTAGACAATTCACTCACCGGGATTGGAGAGGACTCTCCAGACATCGTCGGAAGCTACAATGCCCATAACTCTTCGCGATTAGAAAGGGAAGAACACTGGTTCAACCCGGCCGCCTTCGCGCCAAATGCGATCGGGACCTTCGGAACGCTGCGCCCGAATACCCTCTCTAACCCAGGTTACGTCAACTTCGACATCAACCTGCAGAAGAACTTCGCCATCACGGAAAGAATCAACTTCGAACTCAGGAGCTCTTTCTACAACGCGTTCAACCACGCCAATTTGAACGGACCTGGAAACTACCTATCTTCTGGAATACCACCTGGCGGCAACTTTGGCGCCATCACCTCGGCAGGCAACCCGCGCGTCATAGAATTCGGCTCGCGGCTCAGCTTCTAACGTTGGAACTGCCTGGCATGAGGAGACTGACGGACTGGACAAAAGGGCGGGCGATGAAAGCAGTACGCATGCCCGCCCTCGTAAGGCCGCTCGAGTCTGATAAACTCCGCGCTGGAGTTGTCGGATGAAGCCAAAGGGTACTCTTTTCCGGTGCAGCGGTTTCCTGACCGCTCCATTCGGAACTGCAATTCTTGCAGGCAATTTCTTTTTCTGCACTTCGCCTCTGCAGGCGCAGCAGCTCAGACCGGGCGCCGCGCAAGCTGAGGCTGGATGGAAGGCATACGAAGAGGGCCGGCCACAGGACGCCAAGCCACTGCTGGAGCAAGCCGTCAAACTTTCCCCCGCGGTTGCGGATTATCATGCTGCACTGGCTGAAGTGGATTCGAAACTGGGCCAGGATGACGCAGCCATCCAACACTTCAAGAGAGCAATCGCTCTCAAGCCTCTCGATACCGAGTTCCGGTTGAATCTGGCTCAACTCCTGCAAAAGAAAGGGAACGATCAGGAGGCGCTCAACACGCTCCAGATCGCGCATGCCGCCCCAGAACTGGTCGATCTATGGCACTTTACTCGTGGGTTCAGTCTGTTTAGGCTGGGCAGATTCGGGCCTGCCAGGGATGAGTTCAATGCCATAGTTAACAAGCCGCAGTTCATGGCTTCTGCTTCGTTTTTCCTCGGGAACATCGCGTACATGCAGAGTCGATTCGACGAGGCAGAACCTTCCCTGGCCAAGGCGGTGGAACTCGGAAATGTGGAGGGGAACAAGGCTTATAACGCGTACGCCTATGACTACGGCCTGGTTCTATTCAAACTGGGAAAGTATGCCGAGGCGGATCGGCAATTCAGGACATCGCTTGCACGCTATGACAAAGACCCGCTGCCGTGGATGTTTCTCGGCCGCTGCGAGGAACAACTCGGGAATTATCCTGAAGCGATTGCCATGTTGGAAACCTCAATCAAGACAGACCCCACGTTTCAACTGAGCTATTACGAGTTAGCCCGCCTGCAGCAGAGACACGGTGATCCAAATCGGGCTGCTGAGCTATTTGCGAAAATCGGGGAAATGAAAAAGGAAGAGATCAACAAGGAGGAGGAAAGAGCGACGCGGCTGAAAACCGCGCCGGCTCCGCGATAGCCTGATTGGTTTTGATTCTGGATGCTCCTTATGATGAGAGGGATTTTGTGTGGGTAGAGCGGGCACAAAACAGGGCAGTCGCAAGCGGCGAAAGTTGGCTATTTGCGCCGCGCTCCTTTTGCTACTTAGTAGTGGAGAGATGATTGGTCATTCCCAGGGTATGGCGGGGGCTCATCACGCAGCGCCGCCGCGGAAACCCGGCAACACTCCTGTAATAAATACGGGCATCTCTCTCGAAGATATCGCCGCTGAAGCGGGTCTAACTTTCAAGCATGAGTCCGGCGACCCGATCAACAAGAGGTTCCTTCTGGAATCGATTGGAAGCGGAGTTGCCATCTTCGACTACGACGGAGACGGTTTTGAAGATATCTTCCTTGTAAATGCAACCGTTTGGAACACTTTCGCGACCAAGACCCAACCAACCAGCAAGTTATACAGAAACCTTGGCAGTTTGAAGTTTGAAGACGCGACCGCCAAAGCGGGATTGACGCACGTGGGATGGGGCCAGGGCGCGTGCGTGGGCGATTATGACAACGACGGGCACGAAGACCTGCTGGTCACCTACTTCGGTCACAATATCCTCTACCACAATAATGGCGACGGAAGCTTTACAGATGCGACGGCGCGTGCCGGGCTTCCAACCGAAGGCGTGCGGTGGGGCACAGGGTGCTCGTTCTTCGATTACGATCGCGACGGCAAACTAGACATAGCGATCGCCAACTATGTCGACTTCGATCCGAAGACATCGCCTCTGCCGGGCCAGAACGCGATTTGCCAATTCAAAGGCCTTCCCGTAATCTGCGGACCGCGCGGCCTGAACGGCGCAAAGAACATTCTCTACCGAAATATGGGAGACGGAACATTCAAAGACGTGTCAACAGCCTCTCGCTTCGATCAACCTCCGGGCCACTACAGCTTCTCGGTAATTACCGGCGACTTCGACGGCGATGGCTGGCCGGATGTCTTCATTACCTGTGACTCAACGCCGAACATACTGCTGCACAATAACAGCGACGGGACATTTACCGATGTGGCTATTCCAAGCGGCACCGCTTTCAGCGACGACGGCGAGGAGCAAGCCAACATGGGCGCCGATGCGGGAGATTACAACCACACAGGCCGGCTTGACCTGGTGACCACGACCTTTGACGACGATGTGCCGGGACTATTTCTCAATGAGGGAAACAACGAGTTCAGCGACGTCTATCTTCAGGCCGGGCTGGGTTATCGCACCCATCAAGTAAGTTGGGGAACGGCCTTTCTCGACCTGGACAATCGGGGCTGGCTCGACATCTTCATTGCCAATGGCCATATATATCCGAACGTAGATGCCCTGCACAGGGAAAGCCGCTACCGCGAGGAGAAGACTCTCTACTATAACCTTGGCAATGGCACGTTCGCGGATATTACCGAGCAGTCGGGTCCGGGGACGAGGGAAAAGACGGTAGCGCGAGGATTGGCTTACGGAGATTTGCTCAACGATGGCTCGGTTGATATTGTCATCAATAACCTCAACTCTACCCCGAACCTTCTTGTTAATCGCGGCAAGAAAGGTAACTGGATAACCTTAAAGCTCGTCGGGACAACCAGTAATCGAGACGCAATTGGAGCGCGGGTGCGAGTGAAATCGGGAACACTAAGTCAAACAGCAGAGGTAAGGAGTGGCTGCTGTTATCTCTCGCAGAGCGATATGCGCCTTCACTTTGGTTTGGGGAGCATTCAAAAGGTCGATGCAATTGAGGTGCGGTGGCCGAACGGGAAGAAGGAGACGTTTGCTGTGGAAGGGGTTAACAGGGTCGTCGAATTGAAAGAAGGGTCTGGGACTTAAACCTCAGCTGACCCAGCACCGGATTATTCGTTCGATTCGACTTATTGTTTGAAAGATGGGAAAACGGATGTTGCGCATTGTGAATAGCATCGTTGTTATTTCTTCAATCGTGGTTACGACGCCGGAATGCCCTGGCGGTTCGTATTTGGAGCAGGCGCACCAGAATTGCGCACCCTAAAGCTTCGGTTATTCCGCGCCAGAAAGGGGGTTTCTCATGAATCGTATTCCACTTATCTTTCTTCTCCTGATTTCGACGTCGCAATTATTGCCGGCGCAAAGCAGCCGCGAGATTCTTACTCCTAAACCGGCGGCTGCGGCCAAAATCAACGGGCCAACGATTTACGGAGCGCGTCCGGGGCATGAGTTCCTCTACCGGATACCCTGCACGGGCGAGCGGCCGATTCGTTTTGCCGCGCAGGGACTGCCTGCGTCCTTGCATCTCGATTCTGCTACCGGCATTATCACTGGGCGCACGCCCGATAGGCCCGGCACTTATGCCGTTATGCTGCAAGCATCGAACAGCAAAGGAAAATCGTCAAGGCTGTTCCGGATTGTGGCCGGCGAAACACTGGCGCTGACTCCGCCGATGGGCTGGAACAGTTGGTACTCCTATTACGAGCAGGTCACGGACAAAGTATTGCGACAGGCTGCCGACAAAATGATCTCGTCTGGCATGGCCGATTTCGGCTACCAATATGTGAATGTTGACGGCGGCTGGCAGGTGAATAACAGCGGCAAGTATCCTGAAGCGGGCGGAAAAGCGCGCGACGCCGAGGGGAACATCAATTCAAACCGCAACTTTCTCAACATGCAAGCCATGGCGGCCTATATTCACGCCAAGGGTCTCAAGGCCGGCTTGTATACCTCGCCGGGCCCGCTGGATTGCGCTGACTCCACGGGCTCGTATCAGCACGAGCAAGCCGACGCAAAAACATTCGCGGCATGGGGATATGACTTCCTCAAATACGATTGGTGTTCCTACACCAACGTTGCACCGGCAAAGCCCACGCTGGCGGATATGCGCAAGCCGTATGACCTGATGGGCGGAATCCTCAAGAAACAGGGCCGCGACATCGTTTTCAACATGTGCCAGTACGGCATGGTGGACGTGTGGACCTGGGGCGCGGATGCCGGCGGCAACGCCTGGCGAACCACCGGCGATCTTGGATTGGTCAAGGACGATCGACTGCCGGCGTTCTACACTATCGGACTTGCCAATGCGTCGCTTTCAAGCTACGCAGGACCGGGCCACTGGAACGACCCGGACTATATCCTCATCGGCAACGTAAGCGACGCCTTCAAATGGGACCAGGCGCCGAAGCGTCAACCGACCTCTCTTAC
The DNA here is from genome assembly GCA_903911925.1 of uncultured Acidobacteriaceae bacterium. GTDB lineage: Bacteria > Acidobacteriota > Terriglobia > Terriglobales > Acidobacteriaceae > Telmatobacter. The sequence continues at coordinate 18,376 of CAIWFH010000072.1, read as the reverse complement.
TCCCGACGAGCAATACAGCTATGTGTCCATGTGGTCGCTGATGGCTGCGCCGCTCTTTTTTGCCGGGGATATGACGGCACTGGACGACTTTACCCTGGGCTTTTTATGCAACAGCGAGGTCATCGATGTGGACCAGGATGCGCTGGGTTGGCAGGCGCGCGTGATTCGCCGGTCCGCCGACGAGTTGATTCTGGAGAAGCCGCTCGAAGATGGCACGGTTGCGGTGGGGCTTTTCAACCTGGGAGACGGCTCACGGAAGATGGCAGCGAGCCTGGCGGACCTCGGGTTGAGCGGAAGCCAGAAGGTTCACGACCTATGGCGTCAGAAGGAGGCGGGCGAAATGACCGATTCGTTGTCTCATCAGGTCGCAAGGCACGGCGTCTTCCTGGTGCGCCTTTCGCCGATGCGTTTGGCCCGGTAGAGGCATGTAACCACGATCGACTCTCTCCCCCTGCCGCGCGGCAGGGGGAAGCGTCATTTAAACTTGCAGTCACTGTTCAAGGAGAACCATGCTCAGGTTGAATCGACGAACTTTTGTGCAGTTATCTTCCGGCGCCGCTCTTGGCGCTGCATCCAACCGGATTTTCGGCCTCGGCGATGCGCCTTCAATTTCCAGCCAGGCAGGAACAGCCCGCGTTACGGGGGCCAACTATTCCTGGGAGTACTCGCAGAGCGACGACATATTCAAGCTGCGCGATTCCAAAAACCTGATCATCGTCAGCGGAAAGATGCAGCCTGCGGTCATCTTGGCTGCTGCGGGTGATCCGGCGCAGAGACAATGCACGCAGGGCAAGCCTTCAGCGCCGCGCACGGAAAAAGGCCGTGTGACAGTGGACTACGAGGGTGTAAACGGCGCCGGCAAGCTGTCAGTAACCTGGCGGTTTGACGAGCACGGCATCTGGACCGAGCCCATCGTCTACGAATCGTCCACGGATCAGGACATCGTCAGCCTTCACTACTTCTGCGAAGTCAAAGACGGCAAGCCAATCCCCTCGCTCCATGCGAGTTTTCTTGTGGTTCCCGGCATCAGCGAGGCTTCAACTGTCAGCCCCATCGTGCGAGACAATGTCTCACTTAATGAGAGCGTCTGGCTGGGCCGCGGCAGCTCAGCGCCCGGCCCTTCGCAGCAGTGGGGTTTGCCGGTGCACTATTTCTGCGGATTTTCGATCGACGACTCAAAAGGCACGCGGAACAGCTTTACCGAGGGCAAATCGGCTGCGTTCACCTGCGGCCTGGCAGATTTGCCCGGCGGAGATTTGTATCTGCAACTCGATTCCGGCAAGAGCAGCGTGTGGGTCGACTATCGCAGCGATCTGTGGAAGCATATGCGCGGACCGGGGACTCTTCCGCTGGGCGCCACGCTTCACTGGTCTGTTGCGCCGGGCTACTACGACGCCATCGCCGGCTACTATCACGGACTGCTGAATGCAGGCATCATTCATCGCGCCCAGCCCTCTGCCAAGAAACTTGCCGTTGCCCTTACGCCGCAGTTTTGCGCCTGGACGGCAGAGGTAGTCCGTGCCAAGACGGGCGCGCATCAGGACCAGGCGTTCGTCACCGGAATCTACGAGGAACTCAAAGCGTCGGGATTGAAAGCAGGAATGCTTTCGATCGACGATAAGTGGGAAGGAAGTTACGGCAACCTGCAGCACGCGGAAGATCGCCTGCCGCACTTTGACAAGTTCCTCGACAAGGTGCACTCGGAAGGATACCTGGTGGGCCTCTGGGCGGCGCTGATGCGCTGCGAGCACCCGGCGGAGATGGGCTTGACCGTGGAGCAAATGCTGAAGAAGCCGGATGGCCAACCCTATGTGGTTGGTAACTGGGACGGCGCCACCCAGTATTACATCCTCGACTTCACCCAGCCGGAAGTGGCCAAGGTGTTGGAAGATGTGGCGCGGAGGTTCATTCGCACTTACAAGCCTGACTTGCTCAAGTTCGACTTCGGCTATGAGATGCCTTCGGTTGCCACTGCTGCGCCGCGCGACAAAAAGTTCACGGGCGAGCGGCTGATGTGGAAGGGACTCGATGTTCTGATCAGCGCCATGCGCAAAGAGAATCCCGACCTGGTGGTGATGTACTACAACCTGTCGCCGCTGTTCCTGGATTACTTTGATCTGTTCAGTCCGGACGATCTGTTTGAGAATGCCGGAGAGTACGACATCGAAGCCAATCGCCGCTTCTTTTTCAGCAGCCTGCTGGGCCAGTTGGGGATTCCCACTTATAGCTCCAGCGGATACGACTGGGCGTCCACGGCAAATATATGGTTCGACGCCGCCGCCTTGGGCACCATCGGTTCAATGAATGACATGAAGGACGATGAACAAGGGGAGGGATGCACGCCGGAGTTCGCCGCAAGATACAACGGCCTTACGCATGTATTGCGGCCTACGGGCACTTTCGAGATCGTGCCGCTGGATTACATTCCAGAAGCGCCCACGCTCGGCGCACATGCCCGCTCTTGGGCGCGGATCGAAGCGGGGCAGCTTGTCCTGCTCGCATACAGGCCTCCGGTGGCCGGAGACTCACGGATACTGGCGCACCAGAGCGACGATCCACGCATCAAAGACGCGGTCCACTCGAGCGCGCCGGTGGTGGTTGCATCCAGGACCGGAGACAGCATTGCTTCCAGCGCAAACCTCGCGTTGGTCCCATGCGGGGATGGGGAAATCGTTCTTCGTCGATCCTCGGGCACCAAGGCGGAGATTAGCTCCCACTATTTTGGAGGGGCGGTAACCAGAAGCGAGGCGACCATCTCGAATGGCGAGCTGAAAGTAATCGCGCACCAACACTATTCTGAGGGCAAGCCATTGGAGTGGATCGAGGTGCGCATCTCTTGATTCTTGTTTCAGGCCGGGTCGCTTGCGCGACCGAATGAGGGCCAGGTCAGTGGAATCCCGACCTGGCCGCTCATAACGGATATCGCTCATGGACCTTAGGCTATTTGTCTGGAACTGTCACTTGCCCAACGTGCATGAGATGTCTTTTCGGCTCTGCGCTTTGGTCTTGCAGGTAGTGAGCGTTTGCGTTGTGGGGCAGACCAAATTGTGAGTGCCGTTGCCGGCGGTCGTGTCTTTGCAGCCAGTGGTGGTGAGTTCGTTCATCAACTGGTCTCGCACCGAGTTCGAAATGCCGGAGTTGATGACGGTCACGTTTGAAATTTCTCTCCCCTTCATGTCGAAGTTGCGCGAGCAGATTGTATTTGCGTGGCAGCCAAAGTCAACGCCGCCGGGAGGGAGTTCGATGGTGAGTTCCGGGAACCAGATGGGCCAGTCCCAATGGTCAGACCAGACACCGAGATCGACAAAGAGCCGGGCATCAACGCCGGGCGTGACGACAAAGCCGAGATTGTAAACGGGATTGGCGAGCGAGATGTGGCTGCTGCGATTGATGTCGTTGGCAACCCCAATCGGCGTAAACTTGCCCGTTGCGGTGATAGGGGTCTGCCTGCCGTTGACGTGGTCGATAAGCGTGAATTGCAGACTGTCAGAGTGCAGTCCGACGTTGATGGCCGGAAAGACTTGTCCACCCACGACGCCGAAGTTGCCCTCGCCGCCCAGCAGGTCGAAGTTGTCAAAGATGATGGGAGCGGCGTCAAGATCTTCAGGGCAGGGCGCGGCATGTCCGCAGGGCGGCGGCGGGGTGAATTGGCCATTGGTGAAGGGAGCGGGCAGCCCCTGGGTAAAGTCATTGCCGACGCTGATGCCGATGCTGCCGCTGCCGACGATGGGCAGGTCGTAGTTGAGTCCGGCGTCGGCCGTGACCTGGGCCACCAGTTCCTTGCCGGCAAAGATCTGGTCGCCGGCAAGACCGGCGGCGGAGTATTGCGCGGGCGAGCCATTGATGGGAACGAAGTCGACCTTGACGGTGGCCAGATCGGAGTTGTCGGGGTGCACCGTGTATTTGTAGTCCAGGTGCGTCTGGATGGGGAAGCGAAGGCCGAAACCGTAGCTGAACCCGGCATAGAGATTCACGCTATAGGTTGAGGCGCAGCCGACCCAGCACCACTTGATGGTGGTGGAAACGCCCTGGCTCCACTCGTAGTCCTTGCCGAGAGTAAAGCCGGTGAGGTAGATGTAGGTTCCCAAATCCTTTTCGTTGAAGTGATCCGCGGCGGCCATTGTGGCGGCTGAAATGTGCTGGCCCGCCGCCGTAGCGGCAGGAGTCAAGGCTCTTTCAGAGGAAGCGGAGTTAGCGGCGGGCGAGGGAGGAGGCAGCCGCAGGCGCGCAATCTCCTGCGCGTTGGGAAGAATCCTCATTGAGTTGACCACAGACGCGCGAGCCACAGAGTCCGGCCTGGGGACGAACATGGTCTGCTCGATGCGCTGCTCTCCGCTGTTGATCAGTTCCGCTTTCAGTTGGTCGTCGTTGAGGCGGCTGACGCGATCGACCTCCGCGGCGCCGAACGCGGAAACAAACTGCTTGCGCTTTGAAGGGTCGGCGAACTGCCGGCGCAAGTCGGCGATGTGGGCGTTGGCATCGGCCTCCTGCTGCTTTACCTTGTCCTGGTAGGCGGCAACTGCACGCTGGCGCTTGCCCGGGTCTGCCACATAGCGCGGACTGCCGGGGGTGGAGAAGGCCTGCAGGCGCGCCGAAATGGGCTCGCTCTGGAAGCAACTGACGCCGGCATTCTGAAGCTGTCCACGGGCCGCCGGGTCGTTGCACTTGCCGGGAAGTATCCGGTAGCCGAGCACTTGGTGGATGACCAGTCCCTGGTCCACTTCGCTCACTTCGGTCTGGTCGGTGCCGACCGCGAAAAGTTGCGGAAGGGCGCGCAGCTTTTGAGCCACGTTGAAGGGCGCGCGCGGATTATTGAGCAAGGGAGCGAAGTTGAGCCTGGTTGTGCCCAGCGCAACACGCCCGGGGGCTCGGACGTCGCCCATGGTGTACTGGCGCGTAACCCGCAGACGCTGCATGGCGGCGGCATGGGGTTCTCCGCGCAGCAACACGGAATTGGGCAGATTGCGCTGCTGCGGGTTGATGCGCGGGGGCATGACGCCGGGCGCAGCCTGCGCCGCAGCCCGACTCGAGCAGACAGCCAGGGCGCATGCGGCCACGGCTACTGCGAGCAAAAGCGAATTCATCGACTGCTTCTTCATTCCGATCTCCTGGAAGCGACTTGAAATACACGAATGTATTGAAGGGAGGGGATGCCGCATTTTTGTTTCCCGCGCCGAACCCTGACAGTGTTCTCAGACAGAAACTCGGGGCCCGGGTGCTGGTGAGCTACTGCGCGGATACGCGGGCTGTATCGGGGCTATTTAGCGAGAGATTACCACATGGAGGGATGGCCGGTCTTCGGGAAAATGACGGGAATGCGGGCCTCGAACCATGGACTCGGAGGCATTGCCGAGGCCCCAATTCGGGGCCCGGCAACGATCGAGTCCGGTTTTCTGACAAAGAGGCAGCCGTAAACGAGTGACTTGGCCTCGATGTGGGTCTTACTCGGCCCGCGGGTCCAGCTGAATCACGGTCTTTGCGTTCGCCTCAAGCTTGAACCACACGATGAGGCTGCTGACGCCTTCGTTCGTGTTGAATCCGGTCCGGACGTGGTCCTTGCCTGCGACGGGTTTTCCGTTAACGCGCACGGTGACCGGTCCGGTCCAGTTCTCGATGACGAGCGCCGGGTTGACGAGGGGGTTGTCGATGGTGGCAGCCAGCGTGACGGTGAGCGGCCGCGGCGTGCCTGCTGCATCGCGGTGAACTACGTAGGCACGCTGCGCAGGATCGTATTGCTGCGCGGTGACTCCTGCGCCGGCAGCAGTGAAGGTTGCCGGTGAGAGCCACGACTTTGCCAGCGTCACGACGCCGGGCGCATCGGGGCTGGTGAGGCCGCAGAGCAGCAGCTTGGTCATGGTGTCTTCAGTTCTCTCAATCGGGTCCCAGTAGATGTGAGAGAGCGAGGCGTGCGAAGGACGGTCCGGCGTAACGGCGAGGCGAAAGCTGTTGGATATTTGCGCCACCGGCCAGTGGTCCCACCACTCGAACATGGAGTAGCTCTTGGTGTCGCTGTAGGTAGACATGGAATTGCCGCGCGGCCACACGATCTCGAAGGGATTCTCTTTCGACTTGAGATGAACGATCTGAATGTTGGCGTTGGCGGGCTTCTCCAGCTTGTCCGGCGGTCCCTTCGGGTAATCGAAGGTCTTCTCGGTCTTGGTCTGCCAGTGATAGGTTTCTGACTCGCCTGCCATGTTCTTGAGGGTCAGTGCGTCGGGCTCAATGTTGTCCTCAGGCATTTGGCCGGGATTGTTGATGACGATGGACTCCTGCCACTCGTGGGGCGCGTCGTCGAGGTGCGAACTGGAAAGCAGCTGTTTGCGCACTGCCACGCCGTCGGGATAGACGGTCCAATACTCGTCGGCCCAGTCGAACCAGCCGGTGACCGGGTCTGCATTGCCGCCCTTGTAATTGATGGCCTCGGCCAGGGCGTAACGCCAGTGAATCACGGCGCGCGCATCGGAAGACTCTAGGATGCTGACGTGCGAATAGCGGCCCTGCTTGTCGCTCATGGGCTCGCAGTCTCCGCCGTCAGGGCAGCGGGGGCGGTCATAGGTCTCAAGGAACTCGTCGGTGTACCACTTGTTGTTCTCCGTGACCCAGGCGGGAATGAAGTTGGTTCCCTGCCAAAAGACGAGGCGCATGGGCGACTGCTCAAAGCGGACCACGACATCCTGGTCGGGTCCGAAGCGGCGCGGGCGGTCCCAGCTGTTTTCAAACTTCAGGCTTGCGTAAAACGCGCCGAAGGGACCCGCTCCGGGAGGTCCGGAAGGGAAGACGGCGGTGGGCATTACGTCTTTGGCGGGCAGATTCGCTTTTGCAAACGCAGCCTGTTCGTCCTCCCCGCTGCGTGCGCCTTCAATGATCTCAAGACCATCGAGATAGCCGTCGAGCGAGTAGTTGACCGGGTCACGGAACGCGTCGAGCCATGAGGGATAGGGCTGCTGAGGATTGCGAATTCTACCCACAATGAGGTCGGTGCCCATGGCCTGGGAGAAATGGCCGGGAACGTTGAGGCTGCCGGCGGGCTTGCCGTTTACGTAGATGGCGATGCCTGTCTGCGGATCGAAGGTGGCCGTGACGCGCGAGTATCGCTTGGTGGGGAGTTGCACGGTCGAAGTGAGTTGACGCCAGATGCCGTTGACGGCGAGATTGAATCCGGGATGGCCGAAGGCATCGATGCCAAAGAAAAAGCCAATCTGGTCGTCCGCGTTCTGGTCGGCAATGGGAACCCAATTCCATGGGTAGTAATTAGGCGCCACCCATGCCGAGACAGTGAACCCCTCTTTGAATTGAGGCACATTCTTGGCGAGGCGGGCAATGCGCGTGGTGTAGCCGTCGAACTGCAGGCCGTTGCCCTCAGCGCCGGGCACGTGCCAGAAGAAACCCTCAATGGCATCGTCTGTGTTGCCGATGGCGTCGTGCGCACTGGCTCCTGACGTCTCATTGAAGTCCCAGCGGATGCCGCTGGGGCGCTCCTGCGCCAGCGAGACTTGTTGCGCAAAGACCAGGGCGACTGTGGCCGCAAAGAATTTAAACAGGATACTGATTGTTCTCATTGGGTCTACCTCTCATGGAACGATTGCCAAGCCCGAGATGATGAGTTGCGCCGGCAGCGGAACAACATCCAGCAGGGCGCACCGCTGTGGATGGGAAGAACCGGCGGCGTTCGCAGGTGCGGGAGATTTGCGAACGCGGATCAGTGCCAGAAACTCTCCGGCGCAGCATAGCCAATGGTCGCGGGGGATGTCAACAAAGCGGCCCGGCTGGTAAGATAGCACCTTTGCGGGGAGAGAAGCCCGGCTGCCGAATGGACGAATCGGAGTCCGCGCCCGCAAAAGGGCCGTATTTTTTTGCCGGCCCGACAGCTTTGTCTTGAAAGGCAGACAAGTCTGGACATGAACGTACGAGAAGAAGTGATAGCCAACTTTATGCAGGTGGCCCGGGATCACGGCCGCAGCCTGGCGCAACTCAGCGACGATCTTGCCTTGATTGACACGGGCCTTGACTCGCTTGGATTTGCGATCGTGGTGACCCGGCTTGAACAGGCGCTGGGGGTCGATCCTTTTACGGCGAACGGGTTCGCGAATTTCCCCATGACGCTGGGCGGGTTTATCCATTGTTATGAGGCCGCTGTGCAGTTGCCTGCTTCATAGCGGGCCGGGCAAACCGGCCGCCGGCGCTGACCGCAACCAGGGAATTCTCTCCCACAGTGTGACTGTAGTCACCGATGCGAACCGCTTCGGCTGGATAACCTTGTGGTGACGGCACAATGTACCGAAAGCGCCGCAACGAACCATGAGTGATTCATATGGCTTATGTAGTTACCGATGCCTGCACCAAAGACTTTGTCTGCGTGGCAGAGTGCACAACCGCCGCTATCGCGCCCACGGCAGACGACGCCAAGGCAGGGACTGTGTCTCAGGTTTACATCAATCCCGACGAGTGCATCGACTGCGGCACATGCGTTTCAGTTTGCGCGCAGAACGCGATCTATGCGGAAGATGAATTGCCGGCGGACAAGGCTCACTTTGCCGAAGCGAACAAGGCTTATTTCAACTAGGACGCTCGCACTACCTTTGCAAGAGTAGTTTGAATGATGGGATGGCCTTGAGGCCGCCACAGGGAGCTTTTTTGGCTTCCGCGGCGGCCTCGTTGTCTCTCGGTGCAAGCTGTAAAAATGCAGATGCCACTTATTGCTGCGGTTTGACCGGCGCCGGGGCGTGGGCGTCTGGCGCGGTTGCAGGCTGGGCCTGCACAACAATCTGCGCTGGGACCGGAGCCGTCAGCGTTACCGGCAGAGTGATCGTCTGTATCGTAGCCGGGTCGTCGCGCAGCTTGAGGAAGAGAACGCCGTTGGCCGGCCGGGGCACCGTAAGCTGTGCTCCCGTAAAGTCCATTGGAACGTCAGTGGCGTTTTCGAAATCCTGAGTGGGAGAGATGGACGCAGCCAGGAAGAGGTTGATTCCGGTCAGCGTACATGTCTTGGCGGTGGCGTGCGCGCATCGCAACTCTTTGAAAGCCGGAAGGCGCACCAGGACACCGAGGGGCAGCCAGTCGCCATTGATGCCATCGGATGAAACGGCGCGAACCTGCAGCGGGCCGAAGGCCGAGGCGCCAAAGCGCGCCAGCGGTTCAAGGGTGCCCACCGCTGTTTTTGAGTCTTCAAGCAGGAGACTGCCGTCGGCGGTGCTCAACGTTGCGCCAAAGCTGCCGTCCACCGCGGCCACTTCAACCTTCTGATTGCGGGGGAAGTTGGCAGGCACGCGGGACTTGAGAAAGAAAACCAGGCGCCCATCGAGAGCGAAGTCGTCGGGGCTGCCCAGGTGCACCGGGGAAGGGATCGCGGAAGCATCCTCCTGCAGGCCCTTGCTCAGCAAAGTCACCTGCGGGCGCGGAGGATTTACCGTGACCGGCACCTTCAACTGGCGTCCGTCGTGCAGATGGACAATGGCCGAGTAACGCTTTCCAGGTTCCAGGGCAGCGGTTGAGCCGCCTGCGTTCAGAGTCAACTGGTCAAGATCCTGTACACGGTTCAAGGCGCCCGGGGTCCAGCTGAAGCCCGCAAACTCGGCCTTGGCCACCTGGTCAAGTCGTGTGCCCTTGAGCAGAGCATCTGTGTCACCGGCGCTCAGCGTGAGGCGGTCAAGGGATGCAGCCGAGTCGTAGGCGCTCAGCGCCAGCGTGTCGGGCTTTGCCAGGCCGAACTGGTGAATCTGCAGCGATACCGGCCCGGGCGTCACATCCTTCATGGGAATGACAACCTCAAGCGACTCCGGCTTGGGTGACTTCCAGGCCAGTTTCACCGGGGGCAGCCCATCGGACTGAAACTCGACCTTATCCACGCATTGCGAGCTGTCGCCGTCGATATGCAGCGTGTCTTCGCGGCCCACAACCAAGGCCGTCTGATCGGTTGCCGCTACGGTCCATTTTCCAGCTTCGGCAGTGCGCAGATGAAAGCGCGGACCCTCCCAGTCTTCGAATCCCCACTTGCCATGGACTACGCCGGTGAGCTCGCCCTCGGTTGCGGGCAGCAGCGGCGCGGACTTCTCAAGCACGAGTCCGCCCTGAGAGGGGTCAACAATCAGCGGCAGTTCAACGCGCGTGCCTTTGATCTCGATGCGCAACTTCAATCCATAAACCAACTCGGTAGCAAAGATTAGCGGAGCGCCATCCGTGGGCAGCACCAGGCCGGGCGCCTGCAGGCAAAAACTCTGTGCCGGGCTCATGGGATGCAGTGGCGGCGGCTTGGACGGGCCGATGGGAGGCAGCGCGACCACGACTACCGACTTGGGATCGCGGAACGAAGGCGGCATGTTCAGGCGCAGGTTAAGCGAGTCCTTGGTAGGCAACGCCAGCGCGGGGATGTATTGAAAATGCGCGGTGTGCAACGAGGAGAGAATCTTGGCCGTGTCTACGATGGCGCCAAAATAAGGGCTGTAAGCGCCTCCTCCGGCCATGCTGGAAAAGCTGATGGCGTTCACCAGGTCCAGCGTCGAGCCGCTGGCCAACTGATCGACGCGCGAGTGGGCGTTTGCATCGTCCATCACCATGCCCTGGCTCAGTTGCACAAGGCAGGCTGCCTGCTGATCGATGGGCTTTTCAAAGCACTGCGGATCGATTTTGATGCCCAGGCTGCGGGCCACCAGTTCTGCGTGTTCTCTGAGCGACTTGGAATCTGTCTGGGGCAAGGCCTTCACTTCAGTCAGATAGGCGTCGAGGCGCATTCTGTCCAGACTGGCCACTTGCAGATCCTGCGTTGCACGCACAAAAGAACCGGGCCGGCCGCGCACGGCGGCGCGCAGCGTGCTCAAATCGCCGCCGGTCTCCGGAGCGAGGAAGATCAGCGCCTGCTGTGCCTCGTCGGGAACAGTGACAAACACGCCCTCGCTTTGCGCTTCGCGGCCCCAGGTCTCAACCCGCGTAAACCACTCGGGCGGAGGCGGATTGGTGGCCCCGCGCAGGAAGGCGACAATCAGGACATAGCGGGCCGACTGGCTCTCGGGAAGATCGGGATGAATCCATAGCCGGTCGCCGGGAAGCAGGTTGGGAATCTGGCTGATGGGCAGCGTTACTTCGCCGCGTTTGACGTGGACATCCACCCTGGGGCCGGCGAGGTCAAAGATAGGTTCGGCGGCGTATAGACCGTTTGCGGCGAGGGAAATTAATAAGAGCATGAATATAAAACGGCGCATATCTTCTATTGTAAGGAGTCGGGGCCTCCGGAAAAAGCATTCAGGGGAGCAACTTTCATAGCAAACCGGGGTTGCGGCCACGGGATTAGGCCCGCCAGATTCCCAAGCCGGGAACGGCAAAGGAAGAATTCTGGGGTACACTGTGGGATGTATAGCTTGAAACACAGGGATTAGCTAGAGTGGTTCTCAAATACCTGTAAGGTAGAAGAAACAAGCGAAAGATGGCTTTGAATCATGAATAGGCCGCTTATTTGCACGGAATTGCCTTCCAGAATTTTGAGGTTTTCAAGGGACCCGATCCGAACTCTACTCTAATCTCAGTCGCAATAGCATAGGTTGAGTACAAACGCTGCTCTTGGATGTTCACCTTGCCTGGTGCAAACGGACTCAGGAGAAGGCCACGAAGCGGACCGGGGACTTGGGCGCATATAGGCCGGAGCCGCAACTTTACGGAGAAGACGCAATGAGAACGACAAAAGCTGCACAAAGCAGCGTAGACCTAAGTAACCTGAGTATTCCCGACGCTGAAGAGATTATTGAAGAGGCCTTGAACGAACTGGGAGATTCCAGCGATCCAGGACTGGCACGCGCTTTGCACTTTCTGGCGCCTCCGGGGTACCAGGCGATCGTTGAACTGTGCAGTGAAAACGGCCGCAGCAAACGCCGCAATGCAGGGGCGGACGCATGGTCGCCTGAAGAAGACGAAGTACGTATCTACTTTGAGCGGATCGACGGAAGCGAGGCCGCTCCGCGCGCCGCTCGGGCGTCGCGCGCCGCTTCTGAGCCGCTTGACGACGATGAGGACGACAGCCAGGAGGCGGTGATTCCCGCCGACATTGACGCTCGCGTAAAGGAACTTTGCGCCGCGCTTGCTGAGGCCGAAAGAGGCGGGCACGCCTTTATCGCGCTCAAGTGGTTCCGCGACTCATTTTTGCCGCGCAAGGCCTTTCGCTGGAATCAGCACCCCGAATCGCGCCAGGCAGTTCTGGCAGAGGCCATTCAGCGGGGTGTGGTGATCACCAGCAAGATAGCCAACCCCAAGACTCCGGCCTATCCCACCACGACGATACGGCTCAACCGCGCCGAGGCCGGTATTCCCGAGGAAGCGCAGCGCTTCCATCCGGTTGCGGTTCACGGCGACTCGATTGCCGAGGCCATTGAAGAAGAACGGGGGAACCTGTGAGCTGCTACTTTCTGGAGTCCACCGCTTTCGCAAAGCTCTTTGTTCAGGAGCAGGGCACAGACGCGCTGATCAGCTTGATGGAGGCGGTGGAAGACAACCGCAAGCTGATTTCGGCCTCGACGCCGCTGGAGGTTTACGCCGCCGTGCGCCGTCGCGAACGGGCAGGCGGCATTTCAGCCGCAGATGCGGCGGCAGCGCTGGATATTTTGCGGCTTGAGGCTGCGCGCATGGTGCAGCAGCCGTTGAATCCTGCCGTGCTTGAGGCGGCGCGCCAACTGCTTGACCGCACCACTTTGCGCTGGCCCGATACTCTGCAACTGGGCGCGGCGCTGGTGGCTCGCGACATGTTCCAGGGCACCGAAATCATCTTTGTTTCCGCCTCGCCCCAGTTGCTTGAGGCTGCCAAGGCGGAAGGCTTTCACGCCATCGATCCGGCCAAGGAAGCGGTGCAGGGATCCAGCGCCGTTGAAGCGGTCGCGGATTTACCGTAGCGCTTCAATCGGATCGACCCTGGTCGCGCGCCGTGCGGGCAGGTAACAGGCCAGCATGGCCACACAAAGGAACAGCAACGGCGCAAAGACAAAAGTCGCCAGGTCGCGCGCGCCTACTTTATAGAGCAACCCCGCGGCCAGCCTGGTCAGCAACAACGCGGCGGCCAGGCCAACTCCAATTCCCATCGCGGCCAGCGTAAGTCCCTGGCGCAAGACGAGGCGCATGATGTCTTTGCGTTCAGCGCCTAGCGCCATGCGGATGCCGAATTCCTGCCGCCGCTGAGCCACGGAATACGAAATCACGCCATAAATTCCGATAATCGCCAGCGCCAGCGCCGTGAATGAAAAAGCGCTCACCAGGAGCAGCATGAAGCGCGGCTGCGCGCGGGAATTGTCAACTAGATCGTCGACCGTCTGGATCTTCGTCAGCGGCTGGTCGCTGTCGACGGCGGCAACCTGCGTCCGCAACCCCGATGTGATGGTGAGCGGCGGAACACTGGTTCGCACCAGCAGATTCATATCGCTCCAAGGCAGTTGCGGAAAGGGGAGATAAAGCTGGGGCTGCGGCTCCGCCCCCAGGCCCCGATTCTTCACGTCGGCCGCCACGGCAATTACCTCGGCGTGCTCAGGCCTGCGGCCAACAATTACGTGCATCGTGAGAGGATCCTGGTTGGGCCAATATTGGCGCGCAAAGGTCTCGTTCACGATGACAACCTTCGGAGCCTGCGCGTTATCCGCGGCTGTAAATGCACGCCCCGCGCGCAAGGGAACACGCATGGTCTGGAACCACTGCGGGCTGATGGCTTCAATGTCGACGAACGGGCGCTCAGCCAACGCCACCTCAGGCTGGCCTTCAGGGAGCACCGGCGTAATGCGCTTCCAACTCAGCGGCAATGCGGCCGAGATGGCGGCGCTCTGCACCCCCGGCTGCATCTCGATGCGGCGAAGCACTTCGTCGAAGAACGCAATTTGCTGGTCCGGCTTTGCGTATTTGACGGTGGAGAGAGATAGATCCAAGGAAAGTACGTTGTGAGCGTCAAAGCCGGGATCGACGTGCATGAGTTTCTCAAAGCTGCGCAGCAGCAGTCCCGCGCCGATCAACAAGAGCAGGGAGAGCGAGACCTGGCTGATTACGAGCAGGCTGGCTGACCGCGTGCGCGAACGCCCTGCCGACGAACTCCGGCCCTCATCGCGCAGGGTCGTATTGAGATCGACCCGCGCAAGCTGCAAGGCGGGGAGGGTTCCAAAAAGAACTCCAGCCAGGATTGAAGCCAGCAATGTAAACAAGAGCACGCAGGAGTCGATGGCAAGGGGAACCCCCTGCGGAAGCTGGGCTGCTCCCCAGGCAGACAGTGCGCGGGTGGCGCCCCAACCAAGCCCTATCCCGAGTACGCCCGCAATGAGCGACAACATCAGGCTTTCAGTCAGCAGTTGGCGAAAGATGGTGGCGCGGCTCGCGCCCAGCGCCGTCCGCACGGCAATCTCTTTTTTGCGGGCCAGCGCGCGCGAAAGCAGCAGGCTGGCCACGTTGGCACAGGCAATCAGAAGGACCAGGCCAACGGCGATGGAGAGCATCAGCACTTTGCCCCGCATGTCGCCCACAACCAGGGTGCGCAGGTCTTCGGCATTCATCACCGCGCCGGGGCCGGCGTCGGGCGCATTGGGGTTCTGTTCGCGATAACGCTGGTTCAGAACGGTTAACTCGGAGTTGGCGCTCGACAGGCTCACTCCGGGCTTAAGCCGGGCCACCATGGCGAGGTAGCCTACCCCCATGCGCAGCCGCGCGGCGGGCATCAGCGACAATTCAAAGTAGCGCGGCGTATAGATGTCTGCCGGGCCGACAAAGGGATATTGAATGCTCGCGGGCAAGACACCGACAACCGTTTGCGCCGTTGAGTCGAGCGTGATTGCCTGGCCGACAATCTTCGGATCGGCGTGGTAACGGCTGCGCCAGATTGCATCGGTGAGCATCACCACGGGCCTGCCTTGCGGGCTGCCTTCTTCGGCCGTGAAGGTGCGGCCCACTTGAGGCTGCACGCCGAGCATGGTAAAGAAGTTGGGCGAAACGCGAGCCACGGGCACTTGCACAGGCTCGCCGTTTCCGGTCAGGTTCAGGTTGTCGTTAGCCCAGACGGCTACTGACTGGAACGACCGATTCAGGTCGCGCACCAACTCATAGCGCAGTAAAGTGCCGGTGAAGCCCTTGCTCTCATCCTTATCGCCGATGGTGACCAGTTGACCAGGGTCATGAAAAGGAAACGGCCGAAGCAGCAGCGCATTCGGCACGGTGAAAATGGCGGTATTTAAGCCAATGCCCAGGGCCAGGGTGAGGATCACGGTTGCCGTGAATCCGGGGCTTTTGCCCAACACGCGCGCGCCGAAGCGGAGATTGCGAAGAAGAGACTGCATGGTGAAGTGAATTATAGGCGAGCGAAGATTGAGAGCGCGGCGGCTTGCGGCTGTGGCTTTTTTCCGGCTGCCGCGCTACCGCGCCCTCTCAGTGAACCCCTAATTTCGATAAGGCTTGCCTTCGGTGTAAAGGTTGATGCGGTATTGGATGGCCTTGGCCTTTGCAGCATCCCCCTTGGAAACAGCCAGGTCGAGCGCGCGTTTGGCGGTGTCGAGCGCATCCTGGAATTGTCCGGCCTCGGCATAGGCCGCGCCGAGTGCATCGAGCACGTTGACATCTGTTCCCTGCGTGAGATCGTCAGCACGTTTGGCGAGAGCCACCGCTTGTGCCCCGTTCCTGATCGTGAAGTCCGGCGTGCTGGATAGAATCCGGGCCTCGCCGATAAGAGCGCTCACGCGCTGGGGCTCAAGAGCGACAGCCTTCTGCCAGTGAACCAGCGCGTCCGCGGGCCTGCCGAGCGCGCTGTAGGCGCTGGCCAGGGTTACCTCTCCCGATGGGAATTTCGGATTGAGAACAAGCGCCCTTTCCAGTTCGGGCATGGCATCCACCGGATGCCCTTGCTTGAGCAGAAACGAGCCCAGGTAGTAATGGTTCTGCGCATTGCTCGGATTGAGGCGGACAGCTTCGCGAATGTGCTCGATGGCTTCATCCGTATTGCCGCTCAGGTAAAGGTTGGCGGCAATGTCGCTCTGCACTTCGGCATCGTCCGGCTCAAGCGCCACGGCCTTTTTCCAGACCTCGAGGGCCTCAGAATATTTCTCGGCTCCCTCAAGCCTCAATGCCTCGTCCATCAAACGGTAACCGTCAATGGCGGGGGTTGCGATATCATCGATGCCGTCCCCGGCGATGTTGACGAATTCCGGCAGGTTGACGGCGCGGTTGGAGGCGGTTGAGTTGTCCACCAGAATTGCGGGGCTGTCATTGCCGTCCGCGTCAATGTGCGTCAGGTACATCTGCGTGTACGGTGACCGCGACTTGGATGAGAAGACCAGCCAATGACCATTGGGCGAAAAGCTGTGCCACGAGTTCATCAGCGGCGTGTTGGCGCGCAATCGGCGCGCGGCGCCTCCGGCGAACGGAACGATGTAGAGCTGGCTGTCAGGGCGCATGACCTCTCCGTTGCGGCACTGAACGAAGACGATCCATTTTCCGTCAGGCGACACCTTGGGGAAGTTGTTGCTCATGCCGTTCTGGCTGGCTCCCTCAATGCGCTCGGGCGTGCCGCCTTTGCCTTCGTTGAACGGAATCCGGTAAAGGTCGAACTGAATCTGGGTTTCGTTGGGGTCGTTTGCCTTGAGCGCTTTCTGCTGGCCGCGCTCGATCGGATTCCGCGCCACGGCGCGCGCAAACACGATCCACTTGCCATCGGGACTCCACACGCCGCCGGTTTGCACATAGTGCGGGTCGTCCGCGCCGGGCAGCGGCTGGCGCCGGCCCTCAGCCGCGCTGTACCAGTCCAGTACGCCCTTGGTGGGATAGAAGACCTGGAGGAAGTGATAGTCCTTGAAGTTGATGGTGTAGTAGTTCCGGGGGAAATCAGGCGAAGGGCCGAAGGTGCTGATGACGTACTTGCCGTCCGGCGAGACCTGCGACATGAATCCCACCCGGGTGCTGGCTCTTTGCCCATCCAGGTTCCAGTGCACAACGTTCTTGGCCTGGATAGACATGTGTTTTTCGATAGGCACAATGGCGTACATGCCCTTGTCGTTGGCCGGGCCGTCCACATCGATGCCCATGGTTTTGCCGTCCATTGAGAAGGAGTGGCAATTGAGGCAGGTGGGCACGCTGTTGATGAGGATGCGGCTCTCCGGCTTGGTGATATCGCGAAGCCGCCAGTGAACCAGCCGGCCCGCCGAAGGTGCGAGTGGCTGGATGGTCCCGTCTGTGCCCGGGAACGGCATCAGGGGCACATCACGGTAAAAAATGGGAGCTCCGACCGGGTCCTTCGACGTGGTGAAGGTGGAGTGGGACTCGGAAACGGCGACGTCGCCGCTGTTATAGCCGGTGACGGTAATGGTGGCCGGCTGCCCTACGGAGTGGCGCTGGATGGCCGTCCATGTTGCCGCATCGGGAGTCCAGACCCAAGACTGCGCGATCTGCGGATTCAACTTGGGCAACTCGTTGGTTTCGGAAACGGCATCCGGCTCGATGGGGGGGATCTTCATTCGCTCGCCCTTTGAAACGGCCTGAACGGGCTTTGACTTGTCGGCAAAGGAGATTTTGATATGCCAGGAGGTTGCGGATGCGTCTCTCCATATAAATGTGGGCGGCGTAATGCCGGGGGGGAAGATGGAGCCGTCTTCGGGGTAGTCGATGGAAGCGGGAGTCGGGGCCTGCGCCGCATCCTGCGCTGCCGGAGCGGCCGCGCTTGCAGACACGCTTCCCGGGATGGGCAGCAGCCAGATGCCGGCCAGCAAAACAACCAAAAGCGTCGCCGCAGACAAGACGAGGCGCAGCCGTTGTTGCGTCACAGGGTAATTTTCGTCGGGCATTGGTGACCTCACCGACTGCGATCGATCACTATGCTGACGCTATCTTGTTTGTTTTCAAAAGTGTTTACTTCCAGCTTCAGAAAAGCAAAGAGCCAAGAGCGTCGCGTGCGCAGTTTTCCCGCAGGGTCTTCTTTAGGATTTTGACGTGCTTCGGACAGGATAAGTCTACTCTTAACCCGCTAGTATTGTGGACTGATCATATCCAGGAGCGAGTGGTCGAGGCGAGCTGCGTCCGACGGGGCCCTCCGACGGCTGCGCCCTATTTTAGATTTGCCGCGGGCTTCACCCCTGGGAGGCAAAGCCCGCATGCGAAATGAGTCGTTGAGAGAATCCTAGAGTTTATGGTGGCTGCCATCGCACATCACCGGAGTGGCGGTGTGCTTGCACCCACAGAAGAACACCTTCTTGGATTCCGTTGCTTCGTACTTCACCGGGGTAAAGTCGGTGCCCTTGTGGCTGCCGTCGCCGACTGACCTTGCCCGCGCAAAACGTATCCCTTAGTTCGCTGGTTTAATAGCGAAAGGGACACGAAGATGACGAAGGCGAAGCGGGGACGTTACACGCTGGAGTTCAAGCAAGAGGCGGTTCGGCTTGTTGAGTCGGGC
>CAIWFH010000071.1 GCA_903911925.1 uncultured Acidobacteriaceae bacterium | reverse complement strand
TCCGCCCGGTACACCTTATATCCAGGCCAGCCCAGTACTCTCGTCCAGTCGTTCTCCCTCATGCAAACGAGTGTACCCGGAAGCACAAAATCTCAAAATCCCCGCAAAACGGCGCTTTTCCCAGATTCTCGCCAAGAGCCGCAAAACGCAAGAACCTCCAGGCCCGCGAGAGGAGCCTCGTCACTTTCGTGAGTTGTTAGGAGAGTTATTCTGAGAACAGCAAGATATAGTCTGAGACTCGAAAGAAGTCAAGATAATTCACAATGAGCATTGAACAAATCTCTTTCAGCAGAGAGATCTCATTTCCGAGATTCTATTGAGCGGAGAATGAGCACTGTGCGGTTCGAATAGCTTTCTGAAACATCCAGAATTCCGCTGGGTTATGGATAGCCTTGCGGACCAGCCCTAAGTTGATTCTTGAGTCAATATTTCTGGTGTCTGCCCTATAGCTCACACGGTCAAGAACGTCTTGCTTTGTTTCTCTTGCGCAAGGGAGACAGCCCGCGGAATCAGCCGGTTCTCGAGAGCCTGCCGCCCCAATTCCTCGCGAAAATCGGGATGGGCAATCGAGATCATCGCCAGGGCGCGGTCCGCCACCGACTTGCCTTTGAGATTGACAATTCCGTATTCGGTAGCGACATACATGGTATCCGTGCGCGGCGTGGTAACGATGTTGCCGGGCGTTAAGTTCAGGACGATCCGGCTCTTGCGCATGCCTTTCTTTTCAAACAGCGAAGGCATGCACAGGAACGACTTTCCGCCCTTTGACGCGTATGCTCCGCGCGCAAACTGTAGTTGTCCTCCGGTCCCGGAAATATGGCGATGGCCGTCAGTCTCCGACGCCGCCTGTCCCTGCATATCCATCTGCGTTGTGCTGTTGATTGAGAAGACCTTGTCGTTCTGCATGATGTTGTGCGGCAGGTTGGTGTAGGCAACGCCGCAGCACAGCATATCGGGATTGTTGTCGATTGCGTCGTACGTCGATTGCGAACCCTGCGCGAATGTAAAGACTGACTTCCCGGGGTCGAGCGTCTTGCGCGCTCCGGTAACCACGCCTGCCCTGTAAAGCTCGATCAGGCCGTCCGTCATCATTTCCGTATGAATGCCCAGGTCTCTCGCGCCCGAATCCCGAAGCAGCGAACAGACAGCATTGGGCATGCCGCCGATGCCGATCTGCAGGCAGGCGCCGTCTTCAACTTCAGCGGCGATCATGTGGGCGATAGAACGATCAATGCCGGTCGGCGCCGGACTTTTGAGTTCCGGCAAGGGAGCATTGTCGCCTTCAATGATGTAGTCGACTTCGCTGATGTGCACGGTGTTGCCGACCCCGTATACATGGGGAACGGCCGTCGATGTCTCGACAATCAGCGTCTTGGATCGTTCGACCAGGGCTCTGAGCCACCCATTCATCGCGCCAAAATTGAAAACCCCATCTGCGTCTGCCGGCCGCACCTTTATCACGACGATATCGATCGGATCGATGAAGCGGCGATAATAGTCGTCGATTTCGCCCAGATTAGGCGGCAGGTGGTAGCAGATGCCGGCATCGGATTTTGCACGCTCGTAGGCCGTGAAGTGCCAGCTATACCACTGGAAATGGGTCCCCTCGGGATCGCATTCCAGCACCGCGCGCGGCCTGGCAGCCAGGCTGGAACGGATTCCCACGTTCGATAATTCGTTTACGCGCGCAGCGAGCGCCAAGTCAAATACGTCGGGTTGGGCAAGGCACCCGCCATAGTCGAGCCAAAATCCAGATTTTACGAGCGATGCGGCTTCAGCCGCGGAGATTCTTCGAGCAGGAGCAGAGGCGATGCGCATAGATGTGTAGGCAACTCTTCACCATCATGCATCAAAGTCATCTTCTTCGCAATACTAATTATTGCAATAGTGAAGATTGACATTCATGCAACACTCTGGCTATTCTTCGGTGACGCCCGGTATAAGTGCTTCCTGCGCCCTCTGACCTTCAGAGCCAGCGTTGGACCTGAACTTTTGCGACAAAACTGCGTCGGGCGCCGATACGAGAGGAGACTTGCGTGATTGATTTGAAAGGTCGTGTTGCCCTGGTCACCGGAGCAGGTGGCGGGTTGGGACGGGCCTATGCCCGGCTTCTTGCGCAGCGTGGCGCGCGCGTGGTGGTCAACGATCTTGGCAGCG
Source organism: uncultured Acidobacteriaceae bacterium (assembly GCA_903911925.1). Lineage (GTDB taxonomy): Bacteria > Acidobacteriota > Terriglobia > Terriglobales > Acidobacteriaceae > Telmatobacter. Next base: position 42,955 of record CAIWFH010000071.1, on the reverse strand, counting down.
GCGCCGAATCCGTTGCCAAAGAAATCGTTGATGCTGGCGGAGAAGCTCGAGCCTGCCTGTGCTCGGTAACCGATGCCGCGGCCGTGGAGGCGATGGTCCAGCAGACCCTGAAGGTCTGGGGACGCGTTGACATCCTGGTCAACAACGCAGGCATCCTGCGCGACAAGTCGTTTGCCAAGATGACCCTCGACGATTTCCGCCTTGTAATCGACGTGCACCTGATGGGTGCCTTCAACTGCACAAAAGCCGCGTGGGAAGCAATGCGCGAGCAGAAGTATGGCCGCATTGTGATGACCACCTCTTCGTCCGGACTCTATGGCAACTTCGGCCAATCCAATTACAGCGCAGCCAAAATGGGCCTTGTGGGACTCATGCAGACACTCTCGATTGAAGGGGCGAAGTACGGAATCCACGTGAACTGCATTGCGCCAACGGCCGCCACCCAAATGACGCAGGGCATTTTGCCGCCAGAGCAGTTGAACCTGCTGCGGCCGGAGTTTGTGGCCTCCGGCGTTCTCGCTCTGGTGGCAGAAAGTGCGCCGACCCGCACCATTCTTTGTGCCGGCGCAGGCAGCTTCGAGTCCGCGAATATTACTTTGACCAGGGGCACTTACGTTGCCGGCGACCCCCCGTCTGCCGAGGAGCTAGTCGCGAAATGGGCGGAGGTTGTAAACCGGCTGGACGAAATCACGCCGCAATACGGCTTCACCCAAAGCGAGATTGAATTGAAGAAGGCAGGCTACGTCCCGCCGGAAAAGAGCGAGAAATGAGCCGTGATGCCGTGATCGTTTCTGTTGCGCGGACCCCGATTGGCCGCGCCTACCGGGGAGCATTCAACGCTACCCCTTCACCGACACTCGCCGCTCACGCCATTCGCGCCGCCGTTGCCCGCGCGGGGATTGACCCCGCCGAGATCGATGATTGCATCGTTGGCTCCGCGCTGCCCCAGGGCTTGCAGCATACGATTGGGCGGACCGCCGCTTTGACCGCTGGACTGCCGGTCTCGGTTGCCGGTCAAACCGTTGACAGGCAGTGTTCATCGGGCATGATGAGCATCTCCATGGCCTCCAAGCAGATTGTCATGGACCGCATGGATGTGATCGTAGCCGGCGGCATGGATTCCATTTCCACGGTGCAGACCGCCGAACTTCGCATGGGCTCCGACCCGGCTTTGCTCGCTCTTCATCGCGACGTTTACATGCCGATGATCGACACCGCCGAAATTGTCGCGCGCCGCTACGGCATCTCGCGCGAGCAGCAGGACGAATACGCGCTTCAATCCCAGCGCCGTACCGCTGAAGCCCAGGCCGCCGGCCGCTTCGATGCCGAGATCATTCCCGTCAAGACAATCAAGTCGATCACCGACAAGACCACTGGCGCAACCTCAATGCAGGAAGTGGTTCTCGAACGCGACGAAGGCAACCGTCCAGACACGACTCTTGAGGGCCTCGCCTCGCTCAAACCGGTTCGGGAGAACGGCTTCATCACCGCCGGAAATGCGAGCCAGCTTTCCGATGGCGCCTCGGCCTGCGTGCTGATGGAAGCAAGCCTCGCAGCCGCTCGCGGCCTTAAGCCGCTTGGCCGCTATTGCGGCATGGCCGTGGCAGGCACAGAGCCTGACGAGATGGGCATCGGCCCTGTTTTCGCGGTTCCCAAGCTCCTGAATCGCTTTGATCTCAAGATCGACGACATCGGCCTCTGGGAACTGAACGAAGCCTTTGCAGTGCAGGTCATTTATTGCCGCGACCGGCTCGGCATTCCCAACGACCGTTTTAACGTCGACGGCGGCGCCATTTCCATCGGCCATCCTTACGGAATGTCGGGCAACCGTCTGACTGCGCATGCGCTCATTGAAGGACGTCGCCGCGGAGCTCGGTACGTCGTCGTCACCATGTGCGTCGGCGGGGGCATGGGCGCAGCGGGACTTTTTGAAGTTCTATGAAGTCAGGCAGGTCAGCATGCGAACGCATCCATTCGCATCGCCGATTCGACTGCTTGACCAAAACATTTGGAGAAGCAATCCAATGAACCTGATCCCTCGCTTGCTTGTTTCGGCCGCCTGTCTCATTCTGGCGCCGTCATGTTTTGCCCAATCGGGCGCTACCATGTCCGCTCCATCACGGGACAAGCACGGCCCCATCGTAAACGCCCCCGCCGGCGCGATCGAGGGACTTGTTGAAGGCGATCTGCGCGTCTTCAAGGGCATCCCGTATGCACAACCTCCAATCGGTTCAGCGCGCTGGACGCCGCCCAGCGCAATGCCGCCGTGGACGAGCTCCAGGAAGGCGACCGTTTTCGGGCCTGCGTGCTTCCAGCCCAAAGCGAAGCTCTCGAATATCTACGTGAGCGATCCGATGCCCATGAGCGAAGATTGCCTGACGCTCAATATCTGGGCTCCCGGCAACGTGCGCAATGCCCCAGTCTTCTTCTGGATACACGGCGGCGCTCTCAGCGGAGGTTCCAGCAGGGAGGCCGTCTATGAAGGTACGCGGCTTGCCAATCAAGGCATCGTCGTTGTCTCAGTCAACTATCGCCTCGGCGTCTTCGGCTGGCTCGCGCATCCTGAGCTCAGCAACGAGTCGCCGCTCGGCATCTCCGGCAACTATGGCCTGCTCGACCAGATCGAAGCACTCAAATGGGTCAAGCGGAACATTCGTTCCTTCGGCGGCGATCCTTCCAACGTCACCATCGCCGGCGAATCCGCAGGCGCGCTCAGCGTGATGTACCTGATGGCAGCGCCCCCAGCGCGCGGCCTCTTCGCCAAGGCCATTGCTGAAAGCGCGTACATGATCTCCACGCCCGAACTGAAGCAGGCCCGCTTCGGTTCACCCTCCGCCGAGGAGAACGGCACGCGTCTCGCCAACGCTCTAAAAGCGAAAGACATCGCCGCCATGCGGGCGATAGATGCAGCCGCGTTGACTGAGGCCGCGCCGGCCGCCGGCTTCGCGCCATGGGGCGCCATTGACGGACACGTCTTCCCGCGGCAACTGGTGGACGTATTCGATAAAGGGGAACAATCGCCTGTCCCACTGCTGGCCGGTTTCAACAGCGGAGAGGTTCGATCGTTGCGAGTCCTTGCCCCCCAGCCCCCAGCTACCGCCGCCGATTACGAGACCACCATTCGCAGCCAATATGCGGACATGGCCGACGCGTTCCTGCACCTTTATCCCAGCTCCAATTTGGAAGAAAGCATTCTGGGCACAACGCGCGACGCCCTCTACGGCTGGACTGCCGAGCGACTTGTTCGCAAGCAAGCCGCCCTCGGCCAGCCGTCCTTCCTCTACTTCTTCGATCATGGCTATCCGGCCGCCGACTCGGCCGGCCTGCACGGCTTTCACGCCAGCGAGTTGCCTTATGTCTTTGGCGGATTCGACAGGACGACGCCGCTCTGGCCCAAAATTCCATCAACACCGCAAGAGAGAATGCTCTCTGATGCCATGATTGGCTATTGGACCAGCTTTGCGCGCACTGGCCATCCGCGGGCCACGCACGAGCCGGACTGGCCTGCATTTGACGCGACGGGTGCCTACATGCGATTCACCGATGCGCCGCGCCCTTCGAATAATCTGTTGCCCGGAATGTTTGAGTTCAATGAGCAGGTCATGTGCCGGCGCCGGGCGGCTGGAAACCTTGGCTGGAACTGGCTCGTCGGCCTTTGGTCGCTGAAAATGCCCCCGCAGAGCAAGGAGTGCAAGTAATCGCGATCACGAATAGCACTATCCCTTGAGCGCCAGAAACCCCGCAGCCATGAACTTGGCGATGCGCTCTCTCACCGCGGGGAAATCGTCTGACCGGCAGATGCCGCCGGACAAGCGATCAATCCGTCCGGTTCGCGCCAGCGTATTCATCAGCGCCCCGGTTATAAAGTGGTAGCCCCAGAAGATATCTTCGTCGCTATAATCCGGCAGCGCGCGCTTCAATATGCCGATGAGTTTCAGCACAACCGGATCGAAGTTTGCAGCCATCATCGCCGCCCCTTCATGACTGTGACTGACGCGGGCGCAAAACGCCGCATAATTTACCCAGGGTTCGCCGCCTTCAATGTACAAATCGAAGTCAGGATCGAGGAACGCATGCAGCGCGCCCTCGACGGTCGGGTGATCTCCTGCTTCCTTTTCGTATTGTTCGAGCGCAGCCATGCGGCGATCGCAAGTCACGCCGGCGCGTCTCTTGAAGACCGCTTCAAACAAATGGTGCTTGTCGTCGAAATAGTAGTGCAAGAGCGTGGTGTGAATTCCCACCCGCAGGGCCACGTCGCGGAGCGTTACGCCGTAAAACCCATTCTTTGAAAACAGATACTCGGCTGCATCGAGAATCTGCTCCAGGCTTTCCGCGCGTTGCTCTGCCTTGCTGCGGCGCAAACGCTTCGGAGCCGTATCCCCTGACTTCACGCCCAACTTCCCTTCATCAAGCGAGATAGCCAAGCCAAATTCCTCCGCCAGCAACTCGCTCTGCGGCGAGTCTTTCACTCCCGAGTTTAGCACGCAGTTCGCTCGCGATTTAAGTTGACTTTCCATCTGCCGCATCGCGTGCGAGTGGGCGCAATTCATACTCCATCGTCGGATTGGGTCTGAAAAAATGCCCTCACAATAAGTACAAGAGTCCGGCCATTGTTGTAGCACTTTTGAAATGCATGCAGCACTTGCAGGTTCAGGAGCGCAATCGATCCAATCCCACGGCAGCGGGTAACGCATCGGGCCCTGACCGGAAAGTTCCGAGACGAATGCTTCCCGCAAAGTGTGCGCAAAATGATGAAAGCATTGGCCCCGCCGCAGCGCGGTTTCGACCACGCACCCGGACGAATATACTGAGGTTGCTCCTGATGAACCTATGCGACCTGAACTGACCCAAGCCACTGACTTGTTGCGCCGCAACACTCCTGAAGCGGTTGAGGAAGCAATCGGCCTGCTCCAGAATACGGTTTATTCCTTCAGCATGAAGGTCTGCGGGCATCCCGAGGATGCTGAAGACACCATGCAGGAGGTGCTCTACCGCTCGCTCGGGCACCTCGCGAAAATCCATGATCCGCAGGCGCTGGCCGTTTGGCTTTACACCGTCACCCGCAACCGCTGCTGGCGCATGCGCCGCAAAAGCTCCAATGCACCGGCTCACATGCTGTCGCTCGATGAGTTGATGCCGAGCGACGAAGAACTGGGCCTGCTGCTCAAGGATGCCGGGGAGAGTCCGGAAGGCAACCTCTTGGGCCACGAGCAGCACCAGATGCTTCACCAGGCCATCTTGCGCGTTCCACCAACCTTGCGGATCGTGCTGGTGCTTCATGACATGGAAGAGCTGACCACCGGGCAGGTGGCGCAGATTCTTGGCTTGCAGCAGGGAACAGTTCGGATTCGGCTACATCGGGCGCGGCTGAGCGTGCGCAAGGAAATGAATCAACTTCTAAGCAATGCGGTTGTGCCTTCGGCCACAGCGCAGGCCGCGCCGGCAAGGACAAAGCGTGGCGGGCCAAAGAGCAGCCGAAAGCCGGCTGAGTGCCGCGACCTGTTTGCCAATCTCTCTGAATACCTTGACGGCAGAATTGAGCCTGTCACCTGTGACCAGATGCGGGCGCATATTGAGGGTTGCCCGTCGTGCGTGGCGTTTTTGCACGACCTTCGCGCGGCAATCGACCGCTGCCGCGCCCTCGAGGTACCCTGCGACCCTGCCGTTGCGCCGCGGCTGCGGACCATCCTTACCCGCGAATACTTGCGGTTGCTGGTTGCGCCGGAGAGGAAAAAAAGCGCGGCGGTTGTGTAACGAATGTTGAAGTTCGTGTCTTTTATTCAGTGAACAGCCGGAAGAGTCGCTGTTTTGAAAAGGCAAGACTCTACATGCTGCGGAAAAAACAATCTGGAAGGCAAGAAGTGTCAGGGCACGACTTTGCAGCTTGCTGAAATACTCGCGCGGGCGGTAGGCCGGGGATTTATCCCCGGTGTAACATGAATCAAATCAACGAGGGCTTTAGCCCCTGGGGTATGGTCTTCGGGATTTTTCTCCAAACCCTCGCTTTTTTCCGCAAGCTGTTTAGTCGTGCCGCAAATCGGCAAAAAACGAGCGCAGGCTTTAGCCCCTGAGGGAAAGTCGGCGCGCGATGAGAACTTGGACCAAAGTTCCTTGGGAAACGGGGAGAATCAGCGTGGAAGTAACCGTAAAGCATCTCGATCGAGTAAAGTTTTCCATTCGGGCCCGGTCGCACACCATTGTCTGCGACCAGCCGGCTGAGAATGGCGGCGAAGACTCCGGCATGACGCCTCCGGAGTTTCTGCTCGCCTCGCTAGGCTCCTGCGCCGCATTTTATGCCGTGCAATACCTCAAGACACGCAACCTCGCTGAGAGCGGCGTAGAGGTGACAGTGACCTCTGAGAAACTGAAGCAACCCGCGCGGCTTGGCAACTTCCGCATTCAGGTTGTTTGTCCGGTGGCCTTGACCGTGGAACACACTGAGGGACTGATGCGTGCCGTGCATCATTGTCTGGTCCACAACACGCTCTTGTCCCCGCCTGAGATCAAGATCGAGTTGGCAATAATGGAAGCAACCGTCCTACCCGTATAAGCGCGCAACGGATCGGGCAGCCAATGAAGGTGCTGCCCCGCAACGCAAATCGCCTGCACGAAAGGCCAGACCCAGCACGTGTCTAAGAACGTATTCTTTATTGGAATTATTCTTGCCGCAAGTGGACTCCTGTCGCCTCCCATCGCCCTGGCTGCCGGCCTCGTCTTCGGCTTCTCTTTTGCCCATCCATTTCACATTGAGTCGAAGAAGCTCTCCAAACTCCTCCTCCAGGCATCGGTCGTCGGTCTGGGCTTCGGAATGAATTTGCAGCAGGTGATTCAAGCCGGAAGTTCCGGGTTCATCTACACCGCGGCCAGCATCAGCTTTGCCATGCTGCTGGGATGGGGGCTCGGCCGCCTGCTGAAGGTCAAGAGTCGGATTTCGTTCCTCATCTCCACGGGCACGGCAATTTGTGGCGGCAGCGCGATTGCCGCGGTCGCGCCCATTTCAGGAGCAAGCGAAGAAGAGATCGCGGTTTCAATGGGAACCGTTTTTGTGTTGAACTCCGTCGCCCTGCTCACATTTCCTCTAATTGGAACCTCGCTGCATCTGACGCAGACGCAGTTTGGCCTGTGGGCAGCGCTTGCCATTCACGACACCAGTTCGGTGGTCGGCGCGGCGGCCAAATTCGGCGCCGTGGCTCTGGCCGTGGGAACCACGGTCAAGCTGGCAAGGGCCCTGTGGATCGTGCCCATGTCTCTCGGTACCGCAATGGTCAACAAGAGCAAGGCGCGCGTTCAGTGGCCCTGGTTCATTCTCTTCTTCTGCCTGGCCGCGGTTGCCAATACTTACGTGCACATCTTCGAGCCGCTCTATCCGGAATTGAAGCATCTGGGAATTATCGGCCTGACGGTCACGCTGTTTCTCATCGGCACCGGGCTGTCGAAGGAGACTATTCGTGAGGTAGGCGTCCGGCCTTTGTTGCAAGGCGTTCTGCTCTGGATCGTGGTCGCGCTAACTTCACTGGCGCTGATTCGCGGCGGGTGGATTCACCTTTAGGGAAATGCGGCGTGAACGCCGTCCTAACTTCCGTCGCGAATCACGCGGCACGAATCGATATCGAAGCTGACCTCTCCAATCGCGAGGCACGTCTGGTCGCGGAATGCATCAATAAAGCGTACAAATCTCCATACGTCGGCAAAGTTGCTTGCTAGACCGATGGAGGCGCGAATGGCTCCGGCGCTTTTGTGGCCCCGGCCCTGCATCAATCGCAAAAAGCTGCGCAGATTCACGGCGGCGCCCAGGGAGCGCGCGGCCAGCATGTCCTCCTCCGTCAAACCCTCTGCCGCTTCGCCGGCGCCGGGATTGCAGAAGCACCCGGTGCGCAGCGAGATTCCTTCAAGTCCCGCCAGTTCCTCGATCCGGCGATAATCCAGCAGGTGGCTCCCAGGGTCATATAGGTTCAGTGTCACGGTTCCGCCGCGAGTCTCGTTAGTCGCTGGTCCGTAGATGCGGACCAGCGAGTGACCGTTGCTGTGGCGCATCGAAAGCAATTCTTCGAGCAACCATCCAGTCAGGCAGCATACCCGTTCCCCGATGACGTTCATGCCGATCGCCTGCAAGTGCCGTAGTCCGATTTCAACTGCGGGAATGGAAAGGTAGTTGAGCGTGCCGTCTTCAAAGGCGGCTTCTCCAGGAGCCAGCACGTGCGCCTTCCCCTGAACCGAGGCAAAATTGACCGTTCCGCCCCCAAACCACGGGCGCTGCAATTTCTGATAAGCCGGCTTGCGGACAAGCAGGGCCCCCACGCCGGTCGGATAACCGAACATCTTGTAAAACGAAACAACAACAAAATCCGGTTGCACCAGCTTCAAGTCAAGGCGGTTGGTGGGCGCAAACGCGGCAGCATCAAGAAGCACGTACCAGCCCTTGCGCTGCGCCCTCGCTACCAGTTCCAGCGGATGCTTGACGCCTGAGAAGTTGGACTGTGCAGGGAAGGCGAAGAGGTTCTCCCGCATCGGATCGGCCTGGTTAAGCAGGGTTTCAAGCCGCTCCCCGTCAAGGCGCAATGCCGGCGCAACGAGAGGCGCGTATTCGACGCTGGCGCCTTTTGCCCTTGCGAATTCGCGGATTCCGTTCACCGAGTTGTGGTTGTCAAAGGTGAGCAGAAGGCGGCCTTGCGCTGAGAACGGAAAGGACTCACCCACGAGCTTCAGCCCTCCTGAAGCGTTGGCTGTGAAGACCACGATGTATTCGTCCGCGCTGGCGCTGAAGTAGCTAAGCACCGCCCGGCGTGTGCTCTCGAGATAGCCCGTGGCCGCCGCTGAAGTCGGGTTGTTGGAGTGCGGATTGCCAAAGATGCCGGAGCGCAGCAGCTTTGAATGCTCTTCAAGCTGAGACTCCGCAAAAAGAGAGCCGCCGGTGTAATCGAGGTATACCTGTCCCTGCTCGTCAAGGCGGCCGTATTCGCTCGCGCGCAACTGGTCCAACGCCGCGGTTGCGGTGTATCCGGGATAGCGCTCGAAGAAGCGCACCAACGCTTCTTCCATCTGCGCTTTAGGCTGAGTGGCGATGGACTTCATGCGGGTCATTCTTTCCGATGCGATCTTGCGAACGAGGAAGAACTGCGGCGCCAGCTCAAAGAGCCTGCTTTGAAGTCTCCCATCGTCGCAGTTCTCGCCGGTCTACGTAAAGATGATTTGCGCGCCGGCTGCCTTCTCGTAGAACTGGCCCACCGAGATAACGCCGTCAACTTCTTCGCAAAAGTCATCCTTCTTGAGGTGGAACATATCCACTGTGGCCTTGCAGGCGTAGATCTCGCATCCCGCGTCGTGGATCATGGTGATGAATTCGCCGATCGGCGGAATGTCGAGCTTCTCGATTTCCTTCTTCATCATTGAGGTGGCGAAGGCTGACATGCCGGGGATAGCGCCGAGGATGGTCGGCATGTGCATTCCCGGGTTGCCGACGGTGGCAACCTTAAGGCTATTCATCCGCTTCTTGATAATTGCGTCGAGGCCAAAGAAGGTAAAAAAGAGCGAAGCTTCAATGCCCTCCATGCGCGCGCCGTTAGCCATGATCAGGCCGGGGTACACCCCCTCCAGCGACCCGCGAGAGACGATGATGGATACTTTTTGAATCGGTTCAGCTGTCTGTGTCATTGCGCCTCGCTCCTTAAATGCAACCTTTGGGTTTTGGTAGTCCCGCGATTTTGGCCGCGCGTTTTGCCGGCCCCTTGGGGAAGAGTGCATACAGCATCTTGGTATCCACGCCGCTCTCCTTGGTCAATCGCCGAATGCTGGGCGCATCGCCGTCCTTCTCAAATACCGTGCGCATGAAGTTGATCACCGCCCAGTGTTGCGGGGTCAGCTCAGCGATTCCATCCTGGGCGGCAAGTTCCCGCGCCAGGTCGTCGCTCCAGTCGCCGCGATTGGCCAGGTTTCCGTCTGCATCCAGTTCAATCGTCTTTCCTGCAAAGCTCATTGGTGCCATGTTTCACCTCTTAAGTGTTAATGTGCCGGCGAGACCGGCACATGTGCTGCGCGAACCCGCGAACTTGGAAACTCGGCCCTGGCAAATGGTTCGGCGGCTTGTGATGGAGGATCGTGCCGCTCATGCCTGCATACGTTTTCCGGCCATCGACATCTCCGCTTTCATGGGCATCTTGACTCCCCGCAGCAGCAGGTTCCAATAAACCCAGCGGAACATCATTTTCCCGTAGTGGTTGATGCGGCTCTCGCCCAGCAGCTTGAAGGGGCCGATGCCCGGTAGCGGGAACTCGCCCGGAAGCGGCTCCGTTTCGTAGTTGAAGTCAATGAGCAGGCCCTTCCCGAAGCCGGATTCGATAAAGCAGTTGGCGTGGCCGTCAAAGTGGGCGGTCGCAGGCCGGCCCTCAATGTGCTCCATGATGTTCTCGAAAAGTATCTCAGATTGGAAGTGCGCCACGGAGCCTGCCTTGGATGTGGGCAGGTTGGTCGCATCGCCCAGTACAAAAACATCCTCCAGCCCATCGGCCTGCAGAGTCTGCTTGTTGGTGGGAACAAAGTTCAATTCGTTTCCAAGGCCGCTCCGCCCAATGCAAGGGTCGCCCATGTTGGTAGGGACGGATACCAGCAGGTCGTAGCTGACCTCAGTTTCATCCCAGGCGACAATCTTCTTCTCCTGGTTGTCTACGCGTGCGATATCGAAGTCCGGCGTTACCGTGATTCCCTTGCGCACAAGAAAGTCGCCGAGCACCCGGTTGCATGTGGGCTTGGTGAATGCGCCCGAGAGAGGAGTCACCAGGTGCAGATCGACCTTGTCGCGGATGCCGCGACGCGTAAAATATTCATCGGCGAGGAACAGAAATTCGAGCGGGGCAACGGGGCACTTGATGGGCATCTCGGCGATGCTCACCACCAGTTTGCCGCCTTGCCATCCTTTGAGAAACTGACCTAGCTTTTCCGCGCCCGTGGGAGTATAGAAGTCAAACTTGCTCTGGCCCCATTCCTCGTCGGCCAGGCCCTCAATCTGTTCCGGATGGATATCGGTGCCCGTGGCGATGATGAGGCAGTCGTAGCGGAGCGGTTCCCCATTGGCCAGCTGCACCGTCTTCTTTTCCACGTCGATGCGGTCAATGCCGGAGAGGATGAAATTGATGCGGCCGGGCAGATATTGCCGGCGCGGCTTGACGATATCGCGCATCCGGTAGATTCCAAAGGGCACAAACAGAAAGCCGGGCTGGTAGTAGTGTCCTTCTGTCCCATCCACCACTGTAACGCGCCACTCGTGCTCGTCGAGCGCCGAAGCGAGTTTGTTGGCCATGATGGTTCCGGCGGTCCCACCGCCCAGAATGAGCATATCCCGCATGTTGAAGCCTCTTTTGCAGTGATCTCTACCTGAATAGAGTCCCGCCGGCGTCAGAGTGTTACATGCACAAGGCAGTTTTCTTGATTATTCTCGCAGCCGGAATTCGAAGCAGGGCGGCGTGCCTTTGCCGCCAAAGGCGTGGTGGTCAAATCACCGGCTTGATTGTGGGGGCAGGCTATTCAAGCTGCGCAAGATCGGCGGGCAGGTCAATATCGATCTCTCCGCCCGGGAACTCCACAGCAACCAGCGGACACGGAGGCTTCATCAATAATGCGCGTGCGCCTTTGTCGCCGCCAAGCGCAAACAGCTCTGAGAAAACCTCGCGGGGAAACACCGCGGGAACGCCCAGCGTGCCGGCATAGGCTGAGGCCGCAATCGCAGGCTCAACCTGCTGGCTGAATGCCTCCATCAACATGCGCAGATGATCTGCCGTAAGCCGTGGCTGGTCGCAGCTCAGAATCATCGCCCCAGCAGCTTCGGGCGCAGTCAGGTCCAGCGCGCGCAGTCCCGCATGAATTGACGTTGCAATCCCCTCATTCCAGCGATCATTCATCACCGGAATCGCTCTGCCGGCCCCATCGATCTGGATGGCTTTCGCAATCAACTCGCAGTGCGCGCCAAGTACTGCGATGACCGGACTCGCACCGGACTCGTTCGCCAGCCGGATCACACGCCCGATCAGGGTCTCCGCGCCATGCAGCAGCAGTTGCTTGGGCCGGCCCAGGCGGCTGCTGGCTCCGGCGGCCAGAATAATAGCCCCGATCTGCCTCTTCATGGCTGTCCTTCGGCATCCGGCTGAAGCATCAACAGCAGCACCAAGCCAACCACGGCAAACATGCGAAACGCCTCCTCCTGCCCAGTCCACAGGTGCGACTGCCACATCAGGAACCATTCCCCGCCAACCGTGAGAAAGGCCACCAGCCACATCAGCATCGAGAGGGTCAGCGCCATCACGGCAATCCGCTTGGCCGCGTTGAATACATCCGCCCCAAGCCGCAGCGCGCGCAAAAGCCGCCACGCGCCCCACCACAGCAGGATTGTGGTGACGATCTCCCACCAAATAATGCCGGTGTAAAAAGCGAGATGCGCCGCCGGAGTGGTCAGTGCGCGCCACAGGCCATGATTGCCCGCAAAAGTCGTGTCCATTGAAAGCACGTGGCGCACAAACTGGTAGTTAGAATCAAAATCGGTAAGGTTGTTGAAGACGACCAGCGAATAGTAGAGGGCGATCCCAGATAGCAGTAGCAGTTTCGCGGCGCGCGTGACCATGGCCCATCCTAACTTCACGGGCCATTTTGTCTCAACAGGAATCATCCGGCTCGCCAAACTGCCCGCTCATTTCGTAATTCAACTTCCTGAGCGAGAATAGTCCTATGGCTGACCTCGAACGCATTTTGCCGCTGTGGATAGAGTTGGAAAACTCCCGCGCAGACTACGTTCTGGCAACGGTAACTGCCGCCGAAGGTCCCAGCTACCGCAAACCCGGCGCATGCATGCTGGTGGCTCAGGATGGGCGCCGCGCTGGCACGGTCAGCGGCGGATGCCTTGAGGCTGAAGTCGCCCGTCGGGCCTGGTGGCTCACCGCCAGCGGCGTAACTCTCCAGCGTTTCTCTACAGTTGAGGAGGATGGCGACCGCCCATATGGCTCCGGCTGCGGAGGCGTGGTTTGGCTGTTGCTTGAGCGCCGACCAACCGCGGCCCCCTTGCTCCTCGCGCTGCAGCATTCCTTTGAGCGGCGCACTCCGCTGACGGTGGCGACGATTGTTGAAGGCGCATACCTGGGCCGACGTGCATTTGCCGGGGTCGAAACGGGCCATACCGGCGATCCCAAATTCAAGGCCCCCGATACGCTGCAGCACCTGGCGGAGCTGGCGCTGGCAAGCAAAGCCTCCATGCAAAGCAAAGTCTCGATTAACGGAGCCGAGGCCCGCGTCTGGACCGACTTTCGTCCGGCCCGTCCCGGCCTGTGGATCTTTGGAGCGGGCGACGATGCGCAGCCGCTTCTGCGCCTCGCAAAAGAACTGGGCTGGCTGGTTGCCGTTGCCGATGGCCGCTCTCACCTGGCAACCCGCGACCGCTTTGCCACCGCCGATGAGCTCCACATCCTCAAAATGGAAGAGTTCGCTGCAACCCCGTCAGCCGAAGCGCCGGCGGCCCTGGCAAACATTCGCTCCCAAGACGCCGCCGTGGTCATGACGCACAGCTTCGAGCAGGACTCGCGCGCGTTGGCCTCGCTGCTTGCGCTCAAACCGCAGCCAGCCTACATCGGCGTCCTCGGCCCGCAGCGCCGCACCCGCGAACTGCTCGCTGAAGCCGCCCGCTTGCTCAACAAGCCCGCGGACTCAGCCAACGAAACGGTCGAACGCTGGCTCTCACACCTCCACGCCCCCACCGGCCTCGACCTCGGCGCCGAGTCGCCTGAAACTATCGCTCTCTCGGTCATTGCGGAGATTCAGCAGTGCTTCGCCAAGGCCAGCGCTCTGCCGCTCCGCCAAGTCCGCGCCATCCCGCCGCCACCTACAACGCGTTAAAGCCTTTCCCTGAGCGCAGCGAGTGGAAGAACCTGCGTTTGCGATGCTCAATTCGCACAAAGGACGGGTGCCCCATCCATTCCACGTTTTTTGCGGAATGGGTGGGATACCACAGCACTCAACCAACCACGTTCATCAGGACCGGGTCCCCGAGCCAACGAAAAATACTCCACGTGTCGCCATGGATCGTGCCACTGGATTCACTCCGCGCATTACACTGCGGGAAGAGGCAGCTAAATACCGTTGAGCTCTGCCATCGAAATCCGCGACGTTTCCTTTGCGAATGCGCAAGGCCGGCTGCTGCTCGACAATATCTCGCTCTCGGTCGAAGAAGGAACCACAGCCGCCATCCTTGGGCGCAGCGGCTCTGGAAAAACCACGCTGCTCCGCACGCTCAATCGCATGGTTCAGCCCACCAGCGGCGAGATTCTTCTCCACGGCAAGAATGTTGCCAGTTTTGACCTCATCAAGCTGCGCCGTAACATGGGTTACGTAATCCAGGAGACGGGCCTTTTCCCGCACTTCACCGTCGAGCGCAACGTAAGTCTCGTGCTGGAAGCAGAGGGCCGTTCCCGGCAGGACTGCCTCCGGCGCAGCCACGAACTGCTTCAGGTCGTCGGTCTTGAGCCTGCAAGCTTTGCAAAACGTCCTCCGCACCAACTCTCCGGAGGCCAGCGCCAGCGCGTGGGGCTTGCCCGCGCCCTGGCCGCCGATCCCGAATTCCTTCTCATGGACGAACCGCTCGGGGCGCTTGACCCGCTCACGCGCGCAGAAATGCAGGACATGCTCCGCGATCTGCTGAGCCGTCTAAAGAAAACTGTTCTGCTGGTAACGCACGATCTGGATGAGGCACTTTATCTTGCGCATCGCATCATACTTCTGAACGAAGGCAAGTTGCTCGCCTGTCTTTCGCCGACTGAGTTCATAGCTTCGCGCGAGCCGCTGATTGAATCCTACGTGCGCGCCTTTCGTCGCGGCTGGCACAATGCCGCGCCGGAGATGCCGCCCCCGAAGTGAGGTGTATGAGCGCTGGCCTTGTTGCGCAATACGGTGGCGAAATTGCCACGCTGACAATCGAACACCTCTGGCTTGCCGGAGCGGCCGTGTTGTCAGCCACTGCAGTCGCCGTGCCAGCGGGCGTCTGGCTTGCCCGCTCGCCCAGATGGGCCAGGCCGGTCATCGGACTCGCCAATATTCTCCAGACCATTCCGTCCCTTGCCATGTTCGGCTTCCTCTTGCCCTTGCCCTGGCTCGGCGAACACGCCGCGCGCATTGCCATCGTTGCCCTCTCCGCCTACGCGTTGCTGCCAATCCTGCGCAATACCTACGCCGGAATTCGGGGCATCGACCGCTCCATCATCGAGGTTTCCTGCGCCCTCGGCCTCACCGATGCGCAGCGCCTCTTCAAGGTTGAGCTGCCTCTCGCCGCGCCCTTCATTCTTGCAGGCCTCAGAACCGCCACCGTCACCTCCATCGGCATAGCCACGATTGCGGCGGCAGTGGGTGCAGGCGGCCTTGGCGAACTCATCTTCCGCGGCGTTGCGTCGGTTGATAATCGCCTTGTACTTGCCGGCGCCATTCCCGCGGCACTGCTTGCGCTTGCCGCCGATGCCGCACTCGGCCAACTCGAACGCTGGTTCAAGGTTCCCGCATAATGACGCGAACGATCTATGTCGCGGCTTTGGTCATTGTGTGCGCTCTGCTCACTTCGTGCTCACCGCCGCGGTCGAATCATCCCGTCATCGGGGCCAAGAACTTCACTGAGCAAGTCATCCTCGGCGAACTTCTGGCGCAGGAGATCGAGGCCAAGTCGGGTCTCAAGGTTGAACGGCGTTTCTATCTGGCGGGCAGCTACATTTGCCAGCAGGCGTTGGTTGCCGGACGCATCGACGCGTATGTTGAGTACACCGGCACGGCGCTCTCCGCAATCCTCAAGCAACCTCTCGATCGCGATCCCGAGTCCGTTCTTCGCACCGTCCGCCAACTCTATGCCACGCGCTACGGCGTCACCGTAGCCCAGCCGCTTGGCTTCAACAACACGTTTGCCATGGTCATCCGGGGCGACGATGCGCGGCGATTGCATCTCACCACCCTGAGCCAGGCCGCGCAATACGCACCAAAGTGGCATCTGGGCGTCGGCTACGAGTTTGAGCAGCGCCCCGATGGCCTGCCCGGATTAAGCAAAGCCTACGGACTCAGCTTCGCGAGCGCGCCGCGCACAATGGATCTGGGGTTGCTCTATCGCGCGCTTATGAACGGCCAGGTTGACATGATCGCCGCCAACTCAACGGATGGGCCTATCCAGGCTTTGGGCCTGACCGTGCTCGCGGACGACAAGCGCTACTTTCCTCCCTACCAGGCCGTTCCGCTGGTGCGCGACGATGCACTGAAGCGCTGGCCACAGATTCAAAGCGCTCTTGACGCATTGGCCGGAAAAGTGACGAAGGAAGCCGTGCGAGCCATGAACCAGGCCGTTGACGGCCAACATCGCGATCCAGCTGAAGTGGTTCGCGAGTTCCGCAGCCAGAAAGGACTCTGAAAGGCCCAGTGCCCATTGCACCTCGGACGCGTCCTGCCTTCCGGCCTTCCCCGGGGTCTCGCAGATAACCCGCCCCGTTTCGTCGCCATCGTAAATAGTGCTGAACTGATAACCGCAAAAGATCGGCCAATTGGAGTCTTATGTCCCTCGATGCTTCTCACGATCCGAAAGACGATATGGCGGTAGACCCCGAACAACTGCGGGCCAGGTATGACAGCCTTGCCGAGGGCGGCGCATGGGGTCAACACCCCGACCACCAGATGGAAGAGTGGGAGGCGGACGTTCGTTCAAAAAAAACCCGCGCCGGCTACTGGGATTGGGTTGCGACCAGGTTGAAGCCCGCGGAGCAGCAAACCAGCGCGGACCCCGCCTTGGCGGACGCTGAGGAAGCGGAATTCGAGGAGTTGCAGGCGGAAGACCCGGGAAATCAGGGTGCTTAGTCGAAAGACGATAACTCCATCGCAAGTTCCCTAAGCCGCCCTCACGCCCAACCGAACCCGCTCTTCGACAACGGCAGGGTGCGAATTCTCTTGCCTGTCGCGGCGAAGATAGCATTCGTCACTGCCGGCAAGGTCGGGGGCAGCGTTGGCTCACCCAGGCCGGTCGGCGAGTAGTCCGTCTTGCGCCAATAGACCTCGATCTTCGGAACCTGCCTCATGCGCATCAGCGGATGGTTATGCAGGTTTGACTGCTCCACTTTGCCATCGGCCAGCGTGATTTGCTGCGCCAGGTGGCCCATACCCTCCATGATGCCGCCCTGCGCCATGCTCTCAGCCGCCGCCGGATTGATAATCTGGCTGCCCACATCGCCTGCCGCCCAGACCTGGTGCACCGTGACTTTGTTCTGCGCGTCAACGCTTGCGTCGGCAACTTCAGCAAAATAGCCTCGATGGCAGAACCATGCGGCAATGCCCATACCCCGGCCCTTCTCCTTCGGCCGATTGGCCCAGCCGGATTTTTCCGCCACCAACTCAAGCACGCCTTTGAACCGCTCCGGAATGAGAACCTCCTGCCCCGATGGTTCGTGATCCCCCACGGGGTCGTGTTCCCCCGATTTCCAGGGAGCTTGCTTGTTGCCCAGCAGTTCAAGCTGGAACTCGAGCGGATCGCGTCCGGCCGCGGCTGCCAACTCATCCAGGAACGATTGCGACACCCAGCAGTAGGCGTTGTCGCCCGGAGCGCGCAGCGCTCCTGTGCGCAGCATCAGCGGCTGCATTGACGTGTAGAGCCCATAGGCCGGCGGAAAGCCTGCAGGATACGAATCCTGCCCGATGCCCCCGCCTGAGGTTGCGTGCTTGCCATCGCCAAAGGTGACAAAGTGATGCCGCCAGGCGGTAAGCTTGCCCTGCGCATCGATGCCGCCCTTCAGTCCAACCGTGCCGCCCGGGCGAAAAGGATCGTGAGCGATGTCGTCTTCGCGTGACCAAAGCAGTTTGACCGGCACGTCGATTTGTTTCGCAATCCAGGCCGCCTCCACCAGGTAGTCGTTCTGCAGCCGCCGCCCAAAGCTGCCTCCCGAGCGCACCATGTGGGTGGTAATGTCGGTCTCCTGGATGCCCAGCGTCTTGGCCACCAGCGTGCGGCCGTCGCCCGGCAGCGTGCTGGTAGACCACATCTCCAGCTTGCCGTCTTTCCAATGCGCCGTGGCGCCCTGCGGCTCCATGGTCACGTGCGCAATGAACGGGAATTCGTACGTGGCCTCAACAACCTTTGCCGACGATTTCAGCGCCGCGTCCACATCGCCATACTTGCGCAGAGTGTTTGCCGGCGCGGCCTTTAGCAGATCGGCTGCTTTAGCTGCGAAGCCCTCGCTGCTCTGCGTAGCCGCGGGGCCCAGGTCCCAATCTACCTTGAGTTGTTTGCGGGCCTGCTGCGCCTGCCACCAGGTGTCGGCCACAATGGCAATGCCCGGTTCCATGCCCGGCTCCCATGGCGTGTAAGCGGCGGGAGTGATGCCGCCATCGATCACCAGCACATGGCGCACGCCCGGCAGCCCCTTGATCTGCTCGATATTTGCCGTCTTCACCTTGCCCGCAAAAACCGGAGCCTTCTCAATCGAGGCGCACAGCATTCCCGGCAACTGCACATCGATGCCGAACAGCGGTTTACCGGTCACAATTGCGTGCGTGTCAACGCCCGGCACCGAGTGGCCGATGATGCGGTAATCTTTGGGGTCTTTGAGCTTCACGCTGCTCAGCGCGGGTGCGGGTAGCGTTGCTGCTTTGGCGGCAAGTTCCCCATAACTCAACGAACGCCGCGAGACTGTGTGGACCACCAGGCACGGCTGCGTAGTGCAATCGGTTTCCGGCACGCCCCACGTTCGCGCAGCGGCGGCAATCAGCAACTGGCGCCCGGCCGCGCCCACGCGGCGCATCGGCTCCCAGCCCAACGGCGTGTTCCCGGAGCCCCCGGAAAACTGTCGGCCGAAAATCTTCTCGTTCAGATCGGCCTGCTCCACGCGTACGTCTTTCCAATCCACATCCAGTTCTTCGGCAATCAGCATGGGCAGCATGTTGCGCATGCCCTGGCCCGACTCCGAGGCGCGCGCCATAATCGTCACCACGCCATCCGGAGCAATGTGGATGAAAGCCTGCGGGGTTAGGTCGGGCGGTGCCTGATGCTCCTGGGCCGCGCCGAGCGGCGAACGGTACAGATCCAGCGCAAGGCCCCCGCCCGCGAGGGCCGTCAACTGCAAAAATGTTCTGCGATTCATCTGCATCGGCTGGCCCTCCTTCACTTGCTGCGGGCTGGGGTGCCCGCTTCTGCTGCTTCATGAATGGCCTGGCGAATCCGTGTATACGTGCCGCAGCGGCACACATTGCCGCTCATCGCCGTATCGATATCCGCATCGGTGGGATGCGGCGTGCGTGCCAGCAGCGCCGCCGCAGACATGATCTGCCCGGCCTGGCAGTAGCCGCATTGCGGCACGTCGATCGCCTCCCAGGCTACCTGCACCGGGTGCAGCCCATCCGGCGAAAGCCCTTCAATGGTGGTAATGGCTTCGCCCTCCACCGATCCCACGTGGGTCATGCACGAGCGCACCGCATGACCGCCCACAAGCACCGTACAGGCGCCGCAAACTCCCATGCCGCACCCGTACTTGGCGCCTTTCAGGTCTAATACGTCGCGCAGCACCCACAAGAGCGGCGTATCCGGCGGCACGTCCACCGTCGCGGCCGCATTGTTCACTTTCAGTTTGATTGGCATCTGTTCACTCCGTAATCCGGCTGGGGGAAGAGGAATCGGCGTCGAACACAGGCTAGAGTCTGGAGTTTATCAAATCTCTGCTTTTCAATACCACGCGGAAGTTGTGCCGCACGGGAAACCCGGCAACAAAGGTGCTCGCTCTGGAGCGCCCGCGAAACCAATCCTCATGCTTCCAATTGTGCTGGCTCTCAGGTCAGCGAGGTTCACTCCTATGCCTCGGAGGGGTTTCCTTGCTTTTTTTGGCGCGCTCTTCCATGTGGCGGACCTTCCCCGCCTGGCGAAGATTGAGGGCCAGCATCAGGCCCGCGAAGTCCCGTTCGCGGCACGTGCGGCAGCGAACAGGATATTGAAGCAGCAGCAATCGCGGAAGATCCGACAGCCTGATTCGTGAAGTCCGAAAGCTGGTTGCACCACAATGAGGGCATTTCATGATGGAATCTACTCCAGGGCTTGTTGGTTAGGCTGATTAACAGGGAAACGGAGCAAGTCCGCCATGACGGACTTTCTTGGGGGATTGTCCTAAGTTAGCACGACAACCGCCCTGCCAATTTGAAAATCCGGAAAGAACCGGTGCACCTGTCGCCTGGCAAGCGCTAGGCAGGAAAAAGCGAGTCGGAGTACGCCACCAGCGATTGAACCTTGGTCCGGCGGCGTGGCGGCCGCGAAACCGGCGAAGCCAGCAGGTTGGCAATTTCCCGCAGTTCTGCGCGGGCGTGTCCAATCGTTGCGGCAACCGACTCGGGGCGCTCGCTCGATTCGCCTTCCGGCAGCGGAAGGCGCGCTTGAAGCGTTGGCCTCCGGTGCCCTTGCTCCAGGGCCTGTCGCGCGCCGGCGATGGTGTAGCCCTCGCCATGAACCAGGCGCCTGATTTCAAGAGCCATTTCCACGTCGCGGCGGCGGTAAAGCCGCTGCCCCGTTCCGCTTTTGTTCGGCTTCAGTTGCGGAAACTGCGTCTCCCAGAAGCGCAGCACATACGTCTCCACTTCGCAAATGCGCGCCACGTCCCCGATCTTGAAATAAAGACGGTTGGGGATGGAGGGCAAGTCCGAAGACGAAGGAGGAACGCGCTTTGTCGAGAGCGGCGTTGGCATGGCAAAAAGAGCAGGGCATCAACTTGAGGGAAGGCCCTTCCCTTACCGAAGTATAGGCCACATTTTGCACAATTTGTGAAGCAAAATCAAGGTTCCTGCACCCTCTTCTTCATTCCGCCGGTACCGTAACCGCCGCCCGCTCCGCCGAGCCGCGAGGCGCGGCCCGCAGGTACTGTACCGGCCAACTCGCTGGCTCGCCCAGCGCGGCCGCCGCGTGCAATGGCCAATAAGGGTCGCGCAGCAGTTCACGGGCCAGCAGTACCATGTCCGCAGTGCCCTCTGCCACCAGTTCGTTGGCCTGCGCGGCTTCCGTAATCAAGCCCACGGCAGCCGTCGCAATGCCAGCCTCGCGGCGGATTCTGCCCGCAAATCCTGCCTGGAAGCCGGGGCCTACCGGAATCTTCGCGTTCGGAACCTGCCCGCCTGAAGAAACATCCACCAGGTCAACGCCGTGTTCGCGCAGCAATTTCGCCAGTTCAACTGATTCGTCCTCCGTCCATCCGCCCTCCGCCCAATCCGTCGCGGAGATGCGCACAAACAGCGGCAAATGCGCGGGCCATGCGGCGCGGACGGCATCCACTACCTCCAGCAGAAGCCGGGTACGGTTCTTGAAGCTGCCCCCGTAAACATCCGTGCGCCGGTTCGCCAACGGCGAAAGAAACTCGTGCAGCAGGTATCCGTGCGCCGCGTGAATCTCAACCAGGTCGAAGCCAGCTACCAAAGCGCGCTGCGCCGCCTGCGCAAAGGCCTTCACAACGCCCGCAATCGCCGCGGCGCTCAGCGCTTTGGGCACGGCATAGTCGGCTGAGAACGCCACCGCGCTGGGCCCAACCGGCTGCCAGCCGCCTTCGGCCGCGGTAAGTAGCCGCTCGCCGTGGAAGGGAACAGTCATGCTGCCTTTGCGCCCCGCATGGGCCAGTTGAATGCCGGCCCGCGCCCCCTGCGAATGAATGAACCCCGCGATCCGCTCCAGCGCTGGAATATGCTCGTCTTTCCAGATGCCCAGGTCGCCATTCGAAATGCGCCCCTCCGGGACCACGGCTGAAGCCTCCACAATCACCAACCCCGCGCCGCCCTGTGCGCGGTTGCCCAGGTGAACGAGATGCCAGTCCGTGGCAAAGCCGTCCTGGCACGAATACTGGCACATGGGCGAAACGCCGATCCGGTTGGCAAAGCTCACCGAACGAAGCTGAAAGGGAGAAAAAAGAGGATGACTCATTTCCCTTAGATGAACGGCAAGGGCGCCGGATGCAAGCCCGGCCCGTTTCCCTGCAACCAGCCCCTAAATATTTTGTGCGCAACCCGCTCAACCGGACTTACACTTGCCGTGGAAACTCCTTTGACGCCATGCCCGTCGCCCAACTAACTCTCGAAGTCCGCATCGAGCACGCCCAGTCGCTCAAGGACCGGCGGCAGGTGGTGCGCTCGCTCAAAGATCAGCTGAAACAGAGTTTCAATATCTCCGTCGCCGAAATGGACGAGGCAGTTCTCTACCAGTCGGCCACCATCGGCATTGTGGCCATCTCCCGCTCCCGCGATTACCTCCACGGCCTCATCGAAGAGGTGGAGCGCTCCGCCCGGCGCATGCTCAACGAGTTAGGCGCCGAACTGGCCGACTCTTTCTGGGATTACATCGAACTCGACGCAAATCCTGAATAGGCCATTTCCCTTGAGCCGCAGCCTGCGGAGAAACTCGCCAACCCGCTGTCCGGTGTGCGCTTTGTAACATTGCTCGACTTTTGTTTTGTCTTAAACGTCTTAAAATCGGGCTTGAACTTTAGTGCCTGCGCGAGAACTGGATTCTTGCGCTGACTTGCTATGCCGCGAAGCGGCGCTAACTTGCTGCTTTTCAAACAACCGCCTTTCACTCGACATCCAACTTGTCGATCGATGGCCAAAGAGCCTCAGGCAATCACTTTGGCCCCGGTTTCACTTCTCTGCGTGCGGCCATACCTTAACGACGGGAGACACAATGAAAGTCCTAATCTTCGGCGCAACCGGCATGGTAGGGCAGGGCGTCCTGCGCGAGTGCCTCGCCGCACCCGACGTAGAAAGCGTTGTCGCCCTCGGCCGCTCCACCACCGGAATCGATAACCCGATGCTCCGCGAAATAGCGCACAAAGATATGTCGAGTTGCGATGGCCTTGACGACCAGCTTGGCGGCTTCGATGCCTGCTTCTTCTGCCTCGGCGTGTCGTCCAGCGGCATGAAAGAAGCCGACTACCACCGCGTAACCTGCGACCTCACCCTCGCCGCCGCAAAGACCCTGAGCCATCTCAATCCGGAGATGGCTTTCATCTATGTTTCCGGAGCCGGTACCGACAGCACCGAGATGGGCCGCGTGATGTGGGCGCGCGTCAAAGGGAAAACCGAAAACGCCCTGTTGCGCCTGCCCTTCCACGCATACATGTTCCGCCCTGGGCTCATTCAGCCCATGGATGGAATCAAGTCGAAGACGTCCCTCTACCAACTCATGTATGTGCTGATGACGCCCCTGCTCACGCCCCTGCGCCGGATGCTGCCAAACTACGTCCTCTCCACGCGCGATATCGGCCAGGCCATGCTGGCGGTAGCAAGGTTCGGCTATCGCTCCCGAATCCTCGAGGCCAGAGACATTCGCGCCGTGGTGCAGCCCGAGTAGCCCGCCTGCTATCGCAGCGCCACAATCTCCACCTCGCCGCTCCGGCGCAAGATGTTCACGCCCACCGTGTCGGAGTAGCGCACGAAAGAGAAATCCACGCTGGCATTGCCCACCCTGAGATTGCGAATCTTCACCTGGCTCAGAGACTCCGGCAGCGCCGCGTAGTGCAGGTACACCCGCGACTCCAGCGCGCGGACTTCAAGGCCCAGGCATGCCTGCAGCACCAGAAACACGCTGCCCGCCGCCCACGCTTGCGGAGAGCACGCCACCGGGTAGAGCGTCGGCCCCTTGCCCGGCCGGCGAGCGAACCCGCAAATCAATTCCGGAAGCCGGTCCAGCATCACCTCCGACGAGAGATCCAGCATCGCTGAAAGCACACGCAGAGCCAGCGTCTTGTCCGGTGATTTCAGGGTGCCAAAGGCGATCAGCGCATTGTCATGCGGCCATACTGAGCCGTTGTGATACGACATCGGGTTATAGCGCTTTTCCCCGGTCACCAGCGTCCGGATGCCCCACCCGGAAAAGAATGCCGGAGACAGCAGCGCGTCGGTCATGCTGCGATTCTGGGCCTTTGAAGCGATGCCCGAAAACAGGCAATGCCCGGCATTTGACGCGCGTACCCGGCACTGCCGTTTTTCTCCATCCAGAGCCAGCACAAACATCGACAGTTCGTCAGACCAGAACTTCGCGCTGAATTTCTCGCGCAGTTGCGAGGCTTCGACCCGCAGCCGCCCCGCTTTTTCCGTATCGCCCAAATCAAACGCCACTTCGGCGATTCCCTGCTTGGCGGCGTAGATGTACGACTGCACTTCGCACAGCGCAATCGGCCCTGTCGCTAGCTTGCCGTCGCTATAGAAAACCGAATCGCTGGAATCCTTCCATCCCTGCTGCGAGAGCCCGTGCTCCGACTGCCGGTAATACTCAACAAACCCATCGCCGTCCCGATCTCCGTAGTGGTCAATCCAATCCAGCGCGGCAGTGATGTTGGACCAGATACTGCTCAGAAACTCCAGGTCGCCCGTGCGTTGGAAATAGGCCGCCGCCAGCAGAACGAATAAGGGCGTGGCATCCACCGACCCGTAGTAGCGCCCGAAAGGCACCTCGCGCAGCTCCGCCATTTCTCCTTTGCGCAATTCGTGCAGAATTTTTCCCGGCTCGGCATCGCGTTCGGCATCCATTTCGGTCGCCTGGGTCGCTGCCAGGTATGTCAGCACGCCCTTGGCGATTGAAGGCGCCAGCCACAGCAGTTCCAGCGCAGTGAAAATGCCGTCGCGCCCAAAGATGGTGCTAAACCAGGGCACCCCGGCGTAGGGATAAAGTCCCAGCGGCGTTGGCGTCACCATCATCGCCAAATCGGCCCGCGACCGGCGCAGCCAGTGGTTGAATTGCTCGTTCGATGTGTGAACATCTACCTCGGCAAGCGGTCCCGCGCTGCGCTCCTGCACCACTCGCTGCAACGCCTCCTCATATTTGCCGCTTTGCATGTTCTCGCCGTCGCGCAGGCAGGTAACGGTCAGCGTAAACGTGCTCTCTTCCTTCGGCTCCAGCCGCGCCGGAACCACGATACTTCCCTCCCGGATGATGCAGGATGCCATTGAGCACTCCACGCGCGTGCTGCGACGCACGTGGTCCAGCCCTTCATATGCCAGCGTTACCGCGCCCCGCTCCTCTTCTTCGGGCAGCAGCGTGCCGCGCCTTGGCCGCTTCTCACCGCGGACCTCAAAGATATCCGCGAAGTCCGCCTCAAATTTGAACTGCAACTCCATTTCCAGCAGCTTGTCTCCGTAGTTGTGCAGCGTGATCCGGTCGTAGCACACTCCATCGGAGAGAAACTTGGTCCGGTAGATGTGCACCGTGCCGCGCGGGACCGACTCCCCTGACGGAAGCTTCAGATCCGGATTGGTCAGGTCTACGGCGAACAGGATGTTGTCCTCGCGAATGGTAGAGCTGAGCAGAAGGGGTCGAAGGTCGTAGAGATGCATCTCCATCTGCGACAGGTGCCGGGTCTCCTTGTTGAATATGCCCTGCTGGCCGAACCCCACCGGGTTGATGTCTCCGCTTCGGTCGAAAACCGCGAAAGTGTCCCCGTGCAGCAATACCCGGGTGCGGTCATCGGCAAGCGACGACGACGCCCGGATGTAGAACTGGTGCCCGACCTCGATCACGTCCCGGTTTTGGTTAGTCTTGGGCGATGGCATCGGCAGGCAGCTCCTCGGCGACCAGTCCCTCGGGCAAAAGCGCAAATGGAACCCGCCGGTTTGCCGCGGCCCGCTCAGTCCCGCGCATCACCCCCTGATAGGCACGCACGTATTGTTTGCACATCTGGCGCGCGCTGAAGCGCTGCTCAAACCGGGCGCGGCACAAACGCCGGTCGATCAGGTGAATATTCCGTGCCGCCTCCGCTGCCTGCTCCACCGTGTCCACAATGTACCCAGTGCGTCCGCCTTCAATAATTTCAGGAACCGATCCCTGGCGGAATGCAATCACCGGGGTTCCGCACGCCATGGCTTCAATCATCACCAGGCCGAACGGTTCGGGCCAGTCGATGGGAAACAGCAGCGCCGACGCGTTGCCAAGGAACTCCGCCTTCTCGTGCTCGCCAATTTCGCCAATGAATTCAACTCCCGGCCTATCCAGCAGCCGGCGGATTTCCTTATCGAAGTATGCCTGGTCGGCAGGGTCAATTTTGGCGGCGATCCGCAGCGGCATGCCCACCCGCGCGGCGATTTCGATCGCCCGGTCAACGCGCTTCTCAGGTGAAATGCGTCCCAGAAACGCGAGGTACTTTCCTTCCTGCAGCTGCGCAGGGTAAAGGCTTTCCGGCAATCCATGGTGAACTGTTGCCAACCAGTCAACCCACGGCATCGGCCTGCGTTGCGCGTCTGAAATCGATACCAGGTGCATGTCGTCGAACTCGCGAAAGAGAGGAAACAGGTCGGGAATATCCAGCCGTCCGTGGAGCGTGGTTAGCGCTGCGGTCTCTTGGCGGCGGATTTGCGAGAACGGAAGATAGTCCAGGTGGAAGTGCACCACATCGAACTCATCAGCCTCCTGGATGACCCTTTCCACCATCATCAGGTGGTGAGCAAGCGGAGCCAGCGGCGCCGCCGATCCACCCTGAAGCCGCAAGGCCCGCGGGCATATCGGCCATAATCGCGCCGAAGTGATTGAATCGCCGCTGGCGAATAGGGTTACGTAGTGCCCCTGCCGCACCAACTCTTCAGTTAAATAGGAAACTACACGCTCAGTTCCACCGTACAAGCGGGGAGGGACGCTCTCATATAAGGGCGCTACCTGCGCAATTCTCATCATGCATTCTTTAGATGCCTTCGCACCAGCAAACTATAGCTTGCGGCGCGGGTAGCCGCACCCCTTCGTACCGCGCCAAAACGGCTCGAAAGCGCAGGTGACTGGCTCTAAAGAGCTTGCAGAGAATCTCAGGCTGCGAGGCACGATGTCGCCAACCTGCCAACTCGCCAAGGCAAGCGAAGCGTGCGCCAACTCGCCAAAAAAGACGACCCTGGAACATCGCTCCCTTGATCACTTTTCCGGCCGCGCTCCCGCGAGGCCAGCCTGGACTGAATCGCTTTCTTCAGCCGGCTCCTCCACTTTCGGTCCCGCCACCGGCAGCCGAACCTGGAACGCCGTTCGTCCCGGCGATGACTTGAACGAGATCGTTCCCTGGTGGCTGCGCACGATGCGATAGACAATATCCAGTCCCAGCCCCGTTCCCTTGCCCACCGGCTTGGTGGTAAAGAAGGCGTCGAACACCCGTCCCTGGGCCTCCTTTGGAATGCCCGATCCGCTGTCTGCAATCTCCACCAGCACATTGCCGCCCTCTTTGCGCGTCCTGATTTCCAGCACCTTCTCCGGCGCGTCGCACATCGCGTCGATGGCGTTGTCAATCAGGTTGGTCCATATCTGGTTCAGCTCGCCGCCGTTGGCCCTGATCTTCGGCAGGCCCCCGTCAAAGATGCGCTTCACCTGGATGTCGTGTTTCAGCTGGTGCTGAAACATGGTCAGCGTCACGTCAATGCCTTCTTCCACATCCACTTCGGCCGTCGGCATCCGGTCCATGTACGAGTACGATTTCACAGCCTTGATCAGGTTCGCGATTCGTCGCGAGGCTTCATCAATCTCGCGGCTCAGGTTGGCCTCTTCCGCATCGGCAGCCATGATATGCAGCGCGTGAAAAAGCGACTTCCTGCTGATCAGCGGCAAAAGCGGCGCAAGCTTTTCAGCGTCGATGCCCGCATCGGCCAGCACCCCTGCCACCTCTGCCGGCAGCTGGTGCAACTCAAGCCATTGCGCCAGTTCGTCGGCGCGGTCGGCGCGGTCAAGATCGTCCAGCGGTTTTGGATTGCGCGCAGCTTCGGCCATGGTCTCGCTCAGGCCCTGCATCATGACCTGGGCCTCCGGCGGCGCGGGTTCCCCCTTCAATGCAATCCCGTGCGCCCTGCGTCCCCCCAGCAACTCGCGCAAACGTGCTGAAGAGCGCACCAGCGCGGATGCGGGGTTATTCAGCTCATGCGCCAGCCCGGCTGAAAGCTTGCCCAGCGCCAGCATCTTGTTGGTTCGTTCGCTGCGCTGCTCCTGGTCGCGCACGCGGTCAATCATCCGCGTCACCAGTTTCTCCGCCAGGCAGGGCGCACGATAAACCAGCTCGCGCAAATAGGACGCGTCCATCCACAGCGCCCGTGACGGCTTTAACGCCACACCAGTCCCGCGGTAGACGCTCAGGCGCGAGAACGGCAGCACCCCGCCCGCCGACCCCGGATGCATCACAAACGCGCCTCCGTAAGGGTCGCCATCTGTCTGAAACTGCATCTCGCCTTCCAGCAAGACCGTGAGTTCGCGTGCCGGTTGCCCGCTCTTCACAAACTGCTCGCCGGCCTCGAAGCAGCGAACCTCAAAGCGCTCGGCGAGCCACTCCAGGGCCTCGCGCGAGTCTTCCTTGAAGAGGTCGAATTGCGCCAGTTCGTCTGCCGTAATGGTCTTGCATTCATTCGTCATCTGCGTTTACCTGTTTGCCATATGTTGGCGAATAAAATACAGAACAATCGACCCCTCGCCCACGCTGTTCGCCACCCGCCGCACCGCGCCGTCGCGCGCATCACCCACCGCGAACACGCCCGGAACGCTGGTTTCCAACAGGTAAGGATCGCGTTGCAGCTTCCAGCTCGCGGGCTTCTTGCCGTCCTTCAAAAGATTCGCCCCGGTGATCAGAAAGCCCTTCTCGTCGCGTATCACGGTGCCGTCCAGCCATTGCGTATGCGGCTCGGCTCCGATAAAGACGAACAGCGCCTTGGCATCCCGTTCTTCCACGGTTCCCAGGTCGTGCCGTTGAATGAATATCTTGCTCAGCCGTCCGTTGCCCTCCACCCGGGCAAGTTCGGCATTCGGTATCACCTGGATGTTGGGTATCTCCTTGATGCGTTCCATCAAATAGTGCGACATCGATTCTGATAACGAGTCGGCGCGCACCAGCATGGTCACTGACTTGGCGTAATCCGCAAAGTGTACTGCGGCCTGTCCGGCAGAATTGGCCCCGCCCACGACAAAAACGTCTTCGCCCTCGCAAGACGAAGCCTCAGTGGTCGCCGCGCCGTAGTAGACGCCCGCCCCAGTCAGCCGGTCCATCCCGGCCACATCCAGCCGCCGCCACTGCACGCCCGATGCAATCACCACGCTGTGCGCGGTCAGTTCCCGGCCGTTATCCAGCGTCACAATCCGATACTCGCCGTCGGCATTCAGATTCACCGCGCGCGCCGGCGATAGCAGTTCCGTCCCGAAGCGCTTTACCTGCGCCACGCCCCGTCGCGCCAGGTCCGCACCGCTCAAGCCTGAAGGGAATCCGAGATAGTTCTCAATCCGCGAACTCAGCCCTGCCTGCCCACCCGGAGCCTCACGCTCCACCAGCACGGTCCGCAGCCCCTCGGTGCTGCAATACAGGGCGCAGGCCAGTCCGGCTGGTCCCGCCCCAATCACGATCACGTCGTAGAAGTCTCGAGCCGGTGAACTGCTAAGGCCCAGCTTGGCAGCCAACTCCGGAATCTCCGGCTTCTCCATCACCGTCCCGTCCGAAAAAACCACCACCGGCAGCGCGCGCTCTTCGGTTCCCAGCGCCGTCATCACCCGCGGATCACCCGCCGCGCCCGGCTCAATCCACCTATACGGAATCTGACTCTTGGCCAGAAAGTCCTTCAACTTGTGTGTACCCGGGCTCCAGCGGTCGCCCACGACGTAAGTTCCCTCAAACGTCGCGCCGTTTCCGGCCGTCCAGTCTCCCAGCAGGTCCGTCAGCACCGGAAACAGATTCTGCTCCGGCGGCTCCCATGGCTTCATCAGGTAGTGGTTTAGCCGGACTTTATTGATCGCGTCGATGGCCGCATTCGAGTCGGCGTAGGCAGTCAGCAGCACCCGCCGTGCGTCCGGCTGCATCGGCAAAGCGGCGCGCAAAAACTCCGTTCCGCTCATCCCCGGCATCCGCTGGTCCACCACGAAAAGGGCCACGCGGTCGCCCCGGGCCGTCAATTGCCGTACCATATCTATGGCTTTATCCGGTGCATCCACGGCCACCACCCGGTACTCGGTTCCGTACTGCGACTTCAGGTCGCGCTCCACCGCCCGCAGCACCTGGGGGTCATCATCGACAGCGAGAATGTAGGGCTTGGCCATCGCGGTACCCGGTTCGATTCAGTTCCGGCATCTAAAGTCGCAGAGTTTTTTGGCGGGGCGCCGTCCGGATTCAGGTTGCTGGCAATGCTGGAGATGCCGCCCGCATGGTAGAGTGGGATTCCACGACGAGGTAGCGGTATGGCAGCTGAAATCCAGCTTCCCGGCAACGGCGAGACCCACGGCATCGGCGAAACCATCGACCTGCAGCAGCAAGTGGCCCGCCTCCAGGCGCTTCTTGAGGCTTCCCGCCAGGTTCACTCCACTATCCACGAAGAAGAAGTGCTGGAACAGGTGCTGCGCATTGTTGTGCGCGAGCTGGAAATGGCCGGGGCCGCCTTCCCCGGCACCGGCATGTCCTATGGCGACGAGCCCGTAAGCAACGGCAGGAGCGCTCCCACCTACCCCCTCGACGACCGCGCGGGCCGCCGTCTCGCCGAACTGGTCGTCGCTCCCCCCGATGGCCGCGACCTCACCCTTTACGAGGCCGACTTTATTGAAGGTCTGGCCTTGCAAGCCGCCGTAGCCCTTGAAAACGCCCGCAACCACAAGCGCAACATCGAGTTTGCACGGGTCCAGCAGGACATGGACGCCGCCCGCGCCATTCAACGCTCCCTCTTGCCTCACCATCTGCCCGACATTCCCGGCTACTCCGTAGCTTTCCGTTCCGATACCTGCTACGAAGTAGGCGGCGACTATCTTGACCTTGTTGACCAGCCCGACGGAAGCATCCTTATGGCCGTGGCCGACGTGGCTGGCAAGGGCATGGCCTCGGCCATCATGTCCACCAGCTTCCGCTCCGCCTTTCGCGCCATGGCCGCCGGCGGCCCGCCGCTCGACGAGCTGGCCACCCGCATGAACCAGTACCACTGGTCTGAAGGTGAAGAAGCCCGCCGCCGTTACGTGACCGCCATCTTCCTCCGCCTCCACCAGGAGCGCGGCGAAATTGAGGTGGTCAACGCCGGCCACAATCCGGGCTTCCTGGTTTCGCCGGGCGTCGCGCCCCGTCAGTTTGAGGCCGCCGGCACTCCCTTGGGCCTTCTCCCCGGCATGCGCTACTCTTCCGAGCAAGCCGTGTTTACACCGGGGTCGCGGCTTTTGTTTTACACCGACGGCTTGACAGAGGTTTTCCGGGGAGATGAAGAGTTTGGTCCCGAAAGGCTTTTGGATGAGTTTTCGCAATGTAAAGCAAAAAATGCCGATGATATCCTCGATGGTGTGTGGGCGGCCATCGAAAGCTTCTCTGATGGCGGCCCGCAGAGCGACGACATGACCGCGCTTGCCCTTTGCCGCGCGGCGGCCGCCACGGAGTTAGAGGCATGAGCCAGGTCAAATCCACCAGTGTCGAGGTCCGGCTGCCTTCGCGGCTCGGCTACGAGAAAGTGGCCATGAGCACGGCGGCCGCAGTGGCCAAGCTGATGGGCTTCCGCGAAGACCGCGTGGAAGACCTCAAAACCGCCGTTGCCGAGGCCTGCATCAACGCCATTGAGCACGGCAACCGTCTAAACGAAGGACTGTCGGTCGGCGTCGTTCTTTCAGCAGGAAAAGATTCTCTGGAAGTGAAAGTCATCGACGACGGCAAGGGCATGAAGACCCTGCCCCCCAAGCCCGACATGGACCGCAAGATGCACGGCGAAGAAGACGCCCGCGGCATGGGCATGTTTCTCATTCAAGCGCTGGTCGACGAGGCCGAGTGGGTGGCCGGCGCAAACGGAAAAAGCAGCTACGTCCGGCTGGTCATCAGGCTGGATAAAGAAGCAGAATAACCAGAGATTACGGAGAATATCGACAAGTGCAGAGCGAAACGAAGGCCCACGTAGACCAGCTGACTTCCCCCGCCGGCCACCCGGTAACTGTCCTGCGCTTCGAGGGCGACATTGCCAGCACCTCAAAGGACGCCGTCCTCGGCGCCTACCAGGCCCTCCCCAAGGCCACGGTAAAAATCGTACTGCTCGACTTCACCAAGGTCGATTACATCAACTCCAGCGGCATCGCACTGGTCATCCAGATGCTTATTGAGGCCTCAAATTCCGCACAGAAGGTCTACGCCTTCGGCCTCTCCGCGCACTTCACCAAGGTCTTCACCATGGTAGGAATCACCAAGTACGCCGGCCTCTTCCCCACCCAGACCGAAGCCCTCGCCGCGCTGTAACTTTCTTTTTTTAATTCCCAGCATACCCCCAAAAGCCGGGTGCCCCATCCATTCGCCTTTTCCTGGCGAATGGGTGGGATACCACAACCCTTTATTAGCCGGTCCATCCCGCTCGATCCGCTACACCAGAATTAACATCCCCCCGATTGACACTCATCCAATCAAGTTGATATCAACGTCAAGTCAATGGACGGTCGCACCGCATCTATCCCCAAAGGAGAATTCCCGCAATGTTTACCCCCAAAGGAAAATTCGGCTGGTACGAACTGATGACCAGCGACACCAAAGCCGCCGGCAAGTTTTACTCCGACGTTGTCGGCTGGACGACCCAGGAAATGCCCTCCACCGAAGGCCACGGCTATACCACCTTCAACATCGGCGGCGTGGGAATCGCCGGCATGTTGAACATCCCCGGACACGTCGCCTGGGTCGGCTACATCGCCGTCGACAACGTCGATGCCCACATCGAAAAGATTGTCGAAGCCGGCGGCAAACTCTGGAAGCCGGCCACGGACGTCCCCGGCATGCTCCGTTTCGCCGTCATGTCTGACCCGCAGGGCGCCGCCATTGTTGTCTTCACGCCCAACCCGGCCATGCCCACGCCGGAACGCCCCGCGCCGCCCACTCCCGGCACCATCGGCTGGCACGAGCTTTACACCACCGACCTCGACGCCGGGTTCGACTTCTACAACAAGCTCTTTGGCTGGACCAAGGTCAGCGATATGGATATGGGGCAGATGGGCCTCTATCGCATCTTCGATGAAGGCGACCACAAGGAAATGGGCGACGGCGGCATGATGACCAAAGCGCCGCACATCCCCGTTTCCTGCTGGAACTTCTACTTCTGCGTCGACTCCATCAAGGCAGCCATCCAGCGCGTTCAGTCCGGCGGCGGCAAAGTCCTCAACGGCCCCGTCCAGGTCCCCGGCGGCGGCTGGATCATCAACGCCCAGGACCCCCAGGGAGCCGCCTTCTCCCTCGTCGCCAACAAGGAGTAAGTCACCACCATCGCGTTCGACAGTCGAAAAATTTCCCACAAGGCCGGATGCCCCAGGTCCCGAGGTCCCCACGGACAGGTCTTCGTCCGTGGGGTGGAGTTCTGGATTTTCAGACCTGGGATACCACAACTCTCAACACGCCCATCTCCCCATCCCACGACTCCTCTCTCCAAGCCCCCGCGTTATCATCCCCCTATGAACCTCGAAGCCATTCAAGTCGCTCTCCGCGAGGCCGGCCACGACGGCTGGCTCTTCTACGACCATCATCATCGCGACCCCATCGCCGGCCGCATCCTCGGCCTCGACCCCAAGGCCCACATCACCCGCCGCTGGTATTACTACGTCCCCGCCACCGGCGAGCCGCGCAAGCTCGTCCATCGCGTGGAGCAGGGCCGCCTTGACTCGCTCCCCGGCGCCAAAGGCCTCTACTCCAGTTGGCAGGAGCTGGCCGCCGGCCTTGAAGCCATGCTCACCGGCGCGCGCACCATTGCCATGCAGTACTCGCCCAACAACGCCATCATGTACGTCTCCATGGTCGACGCCGGCACGGTTGAGTTCCTCCGCTCCCTCGGCAAGCAGGTCGTCAGCTCCGCCGATCTCGTCTCCCAATTCGAAGCCGTCCTCACCGCCGAACAAATCGCCTCCCACACCGTCGCCCAAAAGGCCATCGATGCAATCCTCGCCGAGGGTTGGAAGGAAATCGGCCGCCGCCTCGACACAGGCCTTACCGAGTTCGACCACGTCCAGTGGCTCAGCGAAGCCATGCGCCGCGAGGGCCTCGTCTGGAGCGACGGTCCCAACGTCAGCGTAAACGCAAACTGTTCCGACTCCCACTACGAGCCCACTGCCGAGCGCTGCTCCCCCATCGTCAAGGGAGACTTCCTGCTCATCGACATGTGGGCCCGCCCCAACCAGCCCTGCACCATCTTCTACGACATCACCTGGACCGGAGTCGTAGGCCGCGAACCCACCCCCCGCGAGCAACTCGTCTTTGAAACCGTGCGCAACGCCCGCGACGCCGCCATTGCCGCCGTCGAGCAGGCATTTGCCGAGAGTCGCCCCATCTGCGGCTACGAGGCCGACGACGCAGCCCGCTCCGTGATCAAGGCTGCCGGATTCGGCGAGTACTTCACCCACCGCACCGGCCACAACATCGCCCAGGAACTCCATGGCGCCGGCGCGCACCTGGACAATCTCGAAACCCACGACACCCGCCGCCTGCTGCCCAACACCTGCTTCTCGGTCGAGCCCGGCATCTACCTCCCCGAATTCGGCGTCCGCAGCGAAGTCAACATGCTCACCTCCACCACTGAAGCATGGGTAACCGGCCGCATCCAGCGCGAACTGGTGAGGATTTAGTGGGCGGTGATTAGTGATAAGTGGTTAGTCGGTGGTGGGAAGTGGGCAGTGGTTAGTGGGTAGGTCGCGTTTCAAGATCCGCTCTGAGTCAGGGCACGACTCTACAAGCACTGGAAAACTCTTCCGGAGTTGCACGAAGTGTCAGGGCACGACTTTCAGTCGTGCCGCAAATGACCTAAAACCACAGGGGGCTTTTAGCCCCTGCGGTACACTTTCTTCGGGTCGAATCGAATTCACGCCTTTTTCCGCAGCCAGCTTTGTCGTGCCGAAAAAGCTGGCTTCCCGATTCAAAACGGTCATTTTCGTGGTTTGGCAGGACTGTTGGCCCGACACAAATCCGGCTGACCACTGACCACGAACCACTAACCACTGCCCTTCGTGCGGTATAGTCAAAAAGGTATGGCAAGCGAACAAAACAAAGATGCATCGGCAGATAAGGGCTTCATCTACCTGCCCCTGATCGCCGGCTGGCTGGTCCCCGGCGCGGGACATTTCCTGCTGCGCAAATGGGGCCGCGGAACGCTCATCGCCGTCTCGATCATCGGCATGTTCGTACTCGGCATCGCCATGCAGGGCAAAATCTATTCCAGCGCCCACGACGTGCTTGACCTGCTCGGCCTGGCCGGCGACCTGGGCAACGGCCTGCTCTTCGTCTTCAGCCGCATCCTCGGCCTGGGCGCGGAACAGGTGCAGGTGACCACCGCCGACTACGGCACCCGCTTTATCGAGGTCTCTGGCCTCTTGAACGTGATCTCTGCCGTTGACGCGCACAACCTGCGCACCGGGAGGAAGTCCTGATGCTTCATCCCTCCCATTTCGCAGCGCTGGTCCTCTTCGCCCTCTTTGCGTCTGTCATCTTCGGCATCACCCAGCGCGAGACCCCTCGCCGCATGGTCCGCTACGGCATCTACTGCTTCGTGCTCTTTGTAGGCTCGGCCATCGTGCTCAGTTGGCTCATGTTCCTCATCGCGCGCTAAGTCCTCGGCGAGGCGTATGCGCTGTACCTTTCAATCCTTTGCTTTTGCGGTTCTCGCGGTCGATTTGGCCGCGGGTCTTCACGCGCAATCACGAACGGTCGCTGGAGCCTGAACCGCCAAAGTGGATTGCCGATTATGGGCACCAGAGCCCCCCTCCACCGCGTCGAGCCCGCGCCCAATACTAGTTCCCGTGCCGCTTTCCGGACGACGAATTTGAGCTCCCGCTGTGAACTCCATAATGCTTTGAAAGCATTCGTTTTGCATCCGGCACAACGCCTTCAGTCCCGCCACACTAACTTTCCCCGAGGCAACGCGCCTCGAAAATGGCACATCTCTATCGCAAGCGCAAAAAGGAGGTCACTTGCGATGAAATTAAAAACGATTGCTTTATCGCTCCTCGCTCTCGCCCTCGGGCCAGCAGGCTTGTTGGCTGCCAAGGCACACGCATCACCGAATGGATCCAATCCGATAGCCATTCAGGACCGCGATGACCATGACCGCGACTGGGATGCTCCGCCTCAGGAGTTCCGGGAGGCCCAGCGAAGGGGCTATCACGATGGTGTCGAGGCCGCCCGCGATGACTTCCACCATCACCGCTCCGGCGACATTGAACACCACGACAGTTTCCGGCATCCCCACGTAGCGCGCGAAGACCGCGATGATTACCGTGAAGGATTCCGCCGCGGTTATGACCGCGCGATGCGCCACATGAACGGTGAACACTATCAATGAGAATCGGTCGCCCTGGACCCATCGGCCGGAGCAGCGGACCGCCCCGGCCGAGTTTCAGAAGCTCATGATCGTCGGGAGATGACGTGTGCCACTGGTCAATGTTGTGCTTGCTCTGATTGTCGTAGGAGTGTTGCTATGGCTGATCAACCGGTTCATCCCCATGCAGGAGACTATCAAGGGGATATTGAATGCCGTGGTCGTGATCGCCGTGGTGCTTTGGATCGTTAATATATTTGGATTGATGCACTACATCAGCCAGTTCCGAGTGGGACGCTGATCGCGCAGGACCGTTCGATCCAAATGGGTAGTTCATATGATCCCGTTCGGCAGCGTTTGCTTTTGCCTGCCAACGCTCCCTCAGACAAAGCCGTCTCGCTCCCAAACCGCAGCGTCAAAGGTGTGCGCCGTTTCGTATCCCTCCGTGCGGTAAAGCTCCACCGCCTCGCCGTTGGCTTCCGTTACGGTAAGCGAGATTTCAGCCGCGCCCAGCCGCAAAAAATGGAAGGCGGCCGTCGAAAGCAGCACCCGGGCCAGGCCCTTGCGCCGGTAGCGTGGATGCACGCACAACTGGGTAATGTGCCCGCTCTGCGGACTCACGCGCGAGCCAAGCACCAGCGCCACAATCTCCCTGCTCGCCCGGTCCACCACCACGTGCGAACACGGCGCAGAAAAGGCGCCGCAGCCGGAGTAGCGCACAATGTTGTGCAGAAAGCGTTGCGAGCCGTGCACCGAGCGATACTGGTCGTTGATCAGGCTGTCGGGATGGTTGCCGTAGGCCACGCAGATCAGCCGCCCCGCGGCGGTCAGGTCCTCGTCGCGCCAGGGGCGCAATTCCAGTTCCTGTGGCAGATCGGCCCGCGGCGGGCCCCAGTGACCCTCGAGTTGCTGCACCATGAAGAGCCGCCTGAAAATCTCAAAGCCGTTCTTTCTGAACGCGCCGGCGTGCGTCCCTGCCGGGTGCAACAGCAGTTGCGACTCCACCCGGTCAACATGCGGCGAGTTCAGCAGAGTCTCAAGCAGGTGCTTGAGCAGGGTCTCCTCAATCTCAAATGCCGATCCAGAGCCCGGCCCCGGCATGGCAAATACGTCGCCGACAACCGCCTTGCTTTCCTCGTAAACGCAAAACGCATAGCCGGTTACCTGTCCCGCGTCCACCGCCCCATATCCTGGCAGCATGTGGCTGTCCAGGTACTGCATCAGCAGTTTGACTGATGGCCGATAGTCCCAATGCAGCCGATTCTTCCACACTTCGCCCTCGGCATCCAGCACCGGGCGCAGCATGGGCGCCGCAAAGTGCCTGAGGTCGAGAATCTCGATGGAAACGCCGGATGCCATAGATTTCCCTGTTTGACGCCGAACCGCCCATGGGGGTTGAGGTATTTCCCTGGCGGGGAGCAAAAAAGGCTGCCAAAACCCACCCATGGCCGTTCAAAAAAGCATACCTCAACGTGCACACCGGATGGAGTGTGTCCCTGAGGTCACTCTGTCACGAGTTGCCGTCCTCTGCAACAGGCGGCGTAAACTATCGGCTTACCGGCTGCCCACAAGGTAGACCATTAGCCCTTGTTCGGGCCAACTAAAGAGCTGCTGATAGCTTCGCCCTTCCAGGTACTCCTCCAGCGCGGCTTGTGTGTTCAAGCCGGTCCCTCCGCGGCCCGCGATGCGCGCCACCAGAATATGCCGTCCGTCCGGCACTCCGTCTTCCTCGTAGTTCACAACTTCGCGATTGCGGTAGAAAGAGAGCCCGTATTCCATGTCGCGCCGGACACGAAACACAGCCACCGTTTCATCGGCAGGAACATAGCTGGCCAGCCGCTCTGCCAACGGACGCGCGGAGTAGGAGCGGTCAAGCAAATGAATTGTCCGCTTGGTGGCGCTTACCGCCGGAATTGTGAAGAACGGGCCCACGCCGTAGAGAAAGAGCACCAGCACCATCAGCACCGCCGAGGTCACCAGCCGCAACCGGGCCACTCCGCCCCACATGACGACGATTACGATCAGAAGCGCCGCGCCCGAGGCAGACAGCAGTGCAGCCACCAGGGCATAGGTGGGGGGCATCTGCTTGCCATGAGCCACAAACCACGGCACAAGCAGCGCACACATGGTCATCACCCCGGACAAAAGCGCGTGCCCGGCAATCACCCACTTGTTCAACCCCGGCTTCCTGCGGCGAAACAGGTAGTCGCCCGTCAAAATCGTGATCGGAGGAATTGAGGGCAAAATGTAACCCGGCAGCTTTGACTGGGAGAAAGAAAAGAAAAGAATAGGAATGAGCGCCCAGATCACCAGGAACTCCGGAAACGCGTCCCCTGGCTGGCCGGCGCATGGCTTGCTGCGGGTCGTCCACCTTAACAGCCACTCGTTCACTGAAGTGCGCACGCCATCTGCAAGCGCCTGCAAGGCCACTACCGTCCACGGCATCAGCGCCAGCACCACCACGGCAAGGTAGTACCAGAACGGCTGTGGGTGCTGGTAGCGATTGGTGGCAAAGCGCTCCAGGTTGTGCTCCAGGAAGAACTCCCTGAAAAATGTAGGATTCTGATGCTGCACGGCGATAAACCAGGGCAGCACCATGGCAAAATACAGCAAAACCCCCGGCCACCAGAACGACCGCCAAAGGATCGACCAGTCCCGTCGCAGGGCCGCGAACGAGGCCACAATCGCCAGCGCCAGAAACGGGGCCACCGGGCCCTTGGCAAGCGTGGCCAGCCCGGTAAAGAAATAAATGTCGTAAAGCCAGAACTTCGAGTCGGTCTCAAACCACGCGTACCAGCCCAGCAACCCGATGGCCAGTGGCGCCGCCATCTGCATGTCGGTCGAGGCCCCTCGCGAAAACCCCATGATTCCAGCGCAGGCCACCGTAATAATGGCCGCGTCCAGGTGCCCTCCGGGCCTGAAGCGGCGCATGTGCAGATAAATCAGTGCCACCATGATGAACGCAAAGCTGGTTGAAGGCAGGCGCGCGGCCCAGTCGTGCACCCCGAAATCCTGAAACACAAACATCGCCCGCCAATAGTAGAGCGCCGGCTTCTCAAGCCATGGGT
Organism: uncultured Acidobacteriaceae bacterium; assembly: GCA_903911925.1. Taxonomy (GTDB): domain Bacteria; phylum Acidobacteriota; class Terriglobia; order Terriglobales; family Acidobacteriaceae; genus Telmatobacter. The sequence goes on along the minus strand of CAIWFH010000071.1, from coordinate 3,671 downwards.
GACCGTAGAGATAAGGAGTGACGCATGCGCTCAGCCGCTCTTTGATCGTCGCGGCAGCATTGAACCGGGCCAGCATTTCATGGGCGATCTGTGCGTAGCGGGGCTCGTCCGCGCCCACCAGGCCCAGGCCGTCGCCGCCCAGAATCGGGGTAAGCCCATAAATAAGAAAGAAGGCGGTCATAGCCAGAAAGACAGCTACCTCGCGGATGGTGGCCCCTTTGGGCAGTCGTCTGCGCTGCGGTTCTGCTGCTTTCGGGGCAGAGGGTTCCGGCTTCGTTTCCACTTTCAGCGTCTCTCCAGCGGGTAGGTCATGGCCTGATCCGCGCAGAATTGCTACCAGCATCGGTCAGGACGATCTTGGGGGAAACTGCCTGGCCCTGTTACAGCCGCGTGCAAAAAAGGCGCGGAACTTTCGCTTCGTTTCGATAGGGACAAGGCTAACAGATTCAGGCCGAATCTCAAGGCCTCTCACGGCGCATCAGGCAGGAATCCGGCCACGCTGGGGCGCAATTCAGCCAGAATTTCTTCAAGTGCGCGCGGCAGCGGCCCTTCCAGGGTGCAGCCTGCCGCATTTTCGTGCCCGCCCCCGCCCAGCCGTTCCGCAATGGCCGATACGTTGACCAACCCCTTGCTGCGAAGGCTTGCTTGAATGCGCCTCTCAGGCAGTTCCCGCAAAAACACTGCGGCCTCGACACCGAAGATCGACACAGCGTAGTTCACAATCCCTTCGCAATCTTCGTCCGCCGCGCACGTCCGCACCATGTCCTGTTGCGTCACCCACAGCCAGGCCAGCCGTCCCTCCCGTTTCAGGTTGACCAGGGCCGCGCCCAGCAGCAGCAGCTTTGAGGTGGCCGTCGAAAAAAACACGTCCCTCGCGATTCGAATTGGATCGGCCCCGGCCAGCACCAGTTCCCGCGCCATGGCAAACGTCGATGCCCGTGTCCCCCCGTAACGAAAGCCCCCGGTATCGGTCAGCACCGTGGTGTAAAGGCTGGTGGCCATCTCCGGCGTAATGGTGGCCCCGGCCGCCAGCGCCAGCCGGTACACCATCTCGCCCACGCTTGCCGCCTCGCGGTCAATCCAGTTTAGATTGGCAAATTTCCGGCCCGTGGCGTGGTGGTCGATGTTGATCTGAAAAAACTTCCCCAGTCCCTGCACCCTGGCGCGCGCCAACCCGTCGCATTCCAGTAGGATCACCGCATCGTAGGGGCCGTGAACGCGCTGAACCGCACGGATGGCGCTTGCCCCCGGCAACCCCCGGTAAATGGTGGGAACATGGTCGGCGCTAACCAGGTCGGCCCGCTTGCCCATTTGCTCCAGCAGCATCCCCATGGCCGTCACGCTGCCCACCGCGTCGCCGTCCGGCCGTTCGTGCGAGCACACCAGGAACCGTTCCCCCTGGCGCAGCACTCTCAGAATCGCCTTAACCGGGCTTTCCGTCTCCGCGCAAGCCTCTGCGGCCTCGTCTGGAGCCAAATCCCGCGCCGTTTTCCCGCTGGAGTCTTCCATCGGCTTCTACTCCCCCGGAACCGGGGTCGCGGGACCAACTGGCGGCTCAGTGCCGGGGCTCGCGGGCAGCTCTGCCTGTTTCTTTTGCCGTTTCCGCGTCCGATCCATCAACTCCACAATGCGCGCTTGGAAGCGCCCCGACCGGTCGGCCAGAAAACTCAGTTCGGGCACGTGCCGCACACCCATGCGCTCCTTCAGCTCATAGCGGATAAACCCCTTGGCCGCTTCCAGCCCGGCGATGGTGTCCGCCTCGGCCTTCACCACGTCCTCCACCGCGCTGTCCATGGCCACATATACGCGCGCCGACTTGCCGCCAGGGCCAATCAGCACCTCGGTTACGTAGCAGAATCCAATCCGCGAGTCGGTCAGTTCGCCCTCGATCATGGATCCAATCTCCAGCCGCAGCGTCTCCGCCACCCGGTCCTGATGATGCTTTCTAGCTCTGTGTTCGGGCATGACTTCTCCTTACCGGGTTAAACCATTCAGCATAGCAGAGAAGCGCACCCAGGCATTGCGCCGCCGGGGACACCCCTGCCGCAATGTCTTCATTCGGCAAAGCAAAAGGGCGGCGGCGCGGCCAGCAGAAACGATGCGCCCACCATGTTGCGGAAATACTCCCCAAATCGGCATCTTCCAGGTGCTTTGTAACCAGGCACTCCTTTACTGGCTGCGGAAAAACACTTTCTGGAAGGCAAGAAGTGTCAGGGCATGACTTCACAGCTTGCGGAAAAACTCACTGTAGGCCCATGCTTAATGTGCTTTGTAACGGGGCACGACTTCAGTCGTGCCGCAGGCGGCTTAAAATCAGCGGCGGGCTTCAGCCCCTGCTGAGGCCATTCCGAGCGTTTCGCTCAAACTCGCAACTTTTTCCGCAGCCTGTTCACCCCCCGCATACCACCAGCAGACTCGGCCGGACGTTTAGCGTCTGCGTCACAACTGGATTTCTGCGCCGACTTGCTAACTCGCCATGCCGCGAAGCAGCGCCAACTTGCCTCTGCTTAAAACAACCGTTTTCAACTCAACCTGTATTGGAACCCTAAGACTGCAAAACAACGCCAAAGTCGCCTTTCAAAAGGGCCGATCGCTTTTCGAAGAATTCCCAAAAATTTGAAAGTTTGAGGTCGACGTCGGGAATAAACTGCCTTTCGCAAAAGTCCTCCCTCGCCTTCTTGGTCGAATAATTCCTTGCGAACCAATCTTCGAATGGAATATTCGATTTCTCAATATTTGGATTGCTTGAGAGAATCTGAAGGTTGGGAATTTCATCGTAATGTGCGAGGCAGAACTCAAGGTCGCCCTCGGGGACTCCGGCCTTCCGCAAAGCTTTGCGCGTGAACATGGAGCGGGGATGAATGTGATCAATGTGAAACAGGTTCCTGTAATCTACCCACGGGTAAAGAAGAGCCAGGGCAACAAATGAGAGCCTTTCACCGTACTGGATCGCAAGGAGATCCTCTAAATCCTCGTCGGTGAATCGAATTGGACGATTCATTTGCTGCAACTTATCAGCTAGCGCCCCAGCGGGGAACAATTCATAAGACGCTTTAATCACGCCCCGAAGATTGGACAGTACCGTGTCACCTTGTGCGCCGAATGCGCCCCGAAGGAGGCTCTTAAAAAAGCCGCTCTCGAATTGCCTCCTGTCAGATGCGTATTTTTGTGCTGAGTCATAAGATGGGGGTAGCGAGCGTTTAAGTAGATAGTATGCAATTGACAAAACGGAGTTAGCAGAGGTTAGAGAACGCTCTGTTAATCCGAAACTGGATAGGAGCCCGACAGCCTGCACCAACGCACTCGTAATTTTCTTCCAGTTCGCTTCGATCTTTTTGGTGTTAGAGGCATTAAAGTTGGTTACTTTGAACCGGGTGTCGGAGATGTCATCGGTCAATACCAAGCAAGCTTTCATAACAAAGTCTTTGGTAAAAGCAAACCGATACTCAGGGCCATTTAGCTGCTCAACAATGGCATTGATCTCCTCGCGAGCATTCATGGACTTCCATTGCGCAGTCGCCGTCGAAAGCAAAAGATCGGAGTAGCCTAGTGTAGTCCGTCATAAATAGATTCACTTATGTATCGAGAGTCATCTTATGATGAGAGGGCCTCGATATGCGTGTTGCAGAGCCGATAGTTTTGGAAGAAGGGATCCGTCGCACTTTGGAGCG
>CAIWFH010000070.1 GCA_903911925.1 uncultured Acidobacteriaceae bacterium | reverse complement strand
CTGGCCCGACTCCACAAGTCGAACCGCTTCCTGCTTGAACTCCAGCGTGTACCTGCCCCGCTTCCCATTCCTCATCTTCGCTACCCCTTCGCATTAGAGCAGCTCGCTAAGGGATACGTTTTGCGCGGGCAAGATCAGTTGCCCGCTTCGGCGGCCATGTTGTTGGGCGTATAGAAGCCCGTTGGCTGATGGAACTCGAGCCAGATCCAGGAACCGGAGATGGGGTCGCGCAATACGCGCAGGGTCCGCAACCCCGTCGGGTTCTCTGCCGGCGCCAGGGTAAAGTTGCCTGAAGCGGTGACATCGGCCTCGTCGGTCTTCGGTATCCACCCGAGGATATTCGAGCGGTGCTCGGCAGAGTAAGGCCCGGCGCTATTCCATGCATTCCCCATGATCGTTGAGTAATCGCCATACTCGGTACTCACTGCCCCGATAGGGGCGTCGGCCTCAGTGGCGGAGGATTCTTCCGGAGGGGGTGGGGGACTGGCGACAGTGCCGGGGTTTGAAGCAACAAAATCCAGCGGTCCCAGAGAACTTGAACCAAAATCCAGGGTGTTGGCGTGGCCCAGGCCGAAGTTATGACCCAGTTCGTGGGCTGCATTTCCCCACATCTGTGGCCAGGTAGTGGTGTACTTGGGGGTGATCGGGATCCAGACAATTGAGAATTGGTGATTGACAGTGGAGTTGGAGCTTCTGCAGCCCACATCTCCCAATCCGCCGAAGCCGCAACTAGGGGTGGGGAAGACGATTACATACCGATTGAACTGGGTAAAGTCAACCGTTCCGGATGCGGCAACGGCGGCGAGAACCGCAGTTTCCATCGCGCCGGTCGAGTTGCAATCGTAGAGTTGCGGTATAAGGAAAGGCCCGAATACGGTGGCCGTTGCGCTGGTTTGACTGTAGGACACTTCATTCCAGAAATTATTGATCGAGGGGTTCGGGCCAGTGAAAATGTTGTTCCAGTAGGAGGGCTGGTCAAGGCCGGTCGGGAATGTGGCTGAATTGCCCACGAAATTGACGATGAGGACAGCGATGCGTTGCGCTCCAGTGGTGGAGCAACTGGCCGGGGCGGCGTCCGCTGATGAAACGAATGGGCGGATGGATGCATCCCGGGCCGAGGCGCATTGTTCAATTTCATCCGGAGTGGCTCCGACCAGCGATTCAACGGCAACAACCTCTTCAAGGGCGATGCCGTGGAGGGTCACCTGTCGATGCGCCATTCTCTCTATATTGGGAATCGCCGAGGCGAACGAAAGGTCGAGATCGCGGTCGACAGTGTGCAGGGTGTAAAGAGTGGTCGAAGTCCCGTGCTCGAAGTCATCGGCGATTGAATCAACCAACTCGCCTGTAATCACAGTGTCCTGCTCAAGCAGTGCCCCGGCAGACGGTTCCGCCGCCAGAATCGCGGAACGGGTGGCCTCGTCCAGCGCATAGGACCGGGTACTTGCCGGGTCGGTGCGCATGACGTTCTTCAGCAGGTCGCGGCGGGCGGCAAGAGCAGAGAGCAACTTCGGGCCTGAAACCATGCCGGAGCGGGCCCCTGACGTGATGGTTCCGTTTACCTGTGACAGGGCTTGCAGCGGCGCAACCGTGTGTGTCTTCGTTGCCTCCTGCGCCCGCCCCGTTGTGGCTGCCGTCAGTGTGACAAGTAATGCAAGGGCTCCCAGGGCTGCCTGGAGGGTGACCTTACTCATTTTTGGCATGAAAGCAAGAAGACGCGCAAAGGAACCCCGAGCACAAAACGAGTTCATAATAGCTTTTACCCTGGAATAACAAAATAGTTGCGGAAATTATAGTAAGCGTAGAAGCTCCCGCCATACAAAAGCAAATGGACTCGATTGATCGTCGGGGAATCCGGTGAGGCAGGTGTGTATCCAAGGCGGCGGGAGGGGGCGGCGGGCTGGCGGAATTCGAATCTGGCCTGCGTCCTTTGTCAGCCGGGCGATGTCGTCGCCAGGAACATCTTTGCCCACGGCGCGGATATCCTGGCTCTCCATCCATAAGCTCCCCTTTTGGCCGCTCACAGTCATTCATTCATTCTTTCTCCACGACAAAACAACCAATCAATCGCCGGAGAGAACCGATCGGCAGGCAGCAGATTGGGGGCGGACAGTGAAACTAACATGCGTCGTAATAAACAAACATCCCAGGTTCCGCGCCGGCAAACGGATAACATATATATGAGTAACTGTGCACCGTTACAGACCTATGATTGGGTAAACAACATTCTCATGTCGGGTAACATACGGCAAATTTATCAAGCTATCGAAGTTATAAAAAATGTCTAACTTAACCTGGAAATGCCCGCATTCTTTGCGTATGGGCAATGTGCCGCAACCAAGCTTCAACCGAGAATCGCCTCCAGACTAAAGACGGCGGAAAGGTACTCCGCCATAGAGGAACGACGCCGTCGGCGGGGAGGAGGACAACGCATGTCGAGCAGAACCCTGCACACCATTCTGTCTCTGTCAGCGCTAATCATTGTTGCGGCATTGCCCGCAGCGTCACAGTCATTTAGGGTTCAGTGTCCAACCAGCACCATAACTCACCCTACCGCGGCCAATAATAACTCTGAACACCCATACACCGGGCCCACCACGTTCAAAGCCGGCACAGGCGGGTACCTGGCGCCGACCGCAAACGTAAATGGCGCCATCAAGTGCCAGCAGATATCAGGCGGCGACGGATACTCGACGATGGCCGACGGGACGCAGACATTCATGTTCTCCTTCGGACCGCTTTCAGGACTAGCCGACATCTCCAACGGTCTTCCCGGCACGGAATTTCCGGCCGCTTTCAATACGCCCGCCGGGTTTACGCTGCAACCTGGCGATCCTGCAACAACGATCGATAGCGGCGGGGCGTTCACCTGGAACGGTGCAGTTGGACTGGTTGGCGATCCCGCTTTGGTTGCGAACACTGGCGGAACGACCGCCACTGCTGTAGCCGTTGTTGCCGGCGGGATTATTGACGACGTCACCATATCCAACCCGGGCACTGGGTACTACGGACCCACCACGGTGACCTTCGGGCCGCCAACGCCATGCGCCGGGACAGGCGCCGCCTGCCAGACTGCAGCCGGAGAAGTGACCATTGCCGGCGGTGTGGTTACCGGTGTTGACATAACGTTCGCGGGCGAGGGGTACATCAACGCGCCGGCGGTTACGATCAGCGCGCCGACGACAGGCTGCACCAATTCCACGCTGGCAGCTTGCATCGACGGCCATGTCGATCCCCGCGAAATCATGGACGTGGGCGTAATGAACGGCAACATCCCGGCGCCGTTGATGGCCTTCGACGAAGACGACGAGTTCTTCCTCACGCTTTCAAACGTGGGCATGATCATGCGGCCCGACCTGTTCGAGCAGCACACGGTCCACTTCCACGGGTACCCCAACGCATCGTCGTTCTATGACGGCGTGCCGGACGCGTCGGTGGCCATCAACATCGGCGGCAGCTTTACTTACTACTATCTTGCTCCGGACGCGGGCACTTACTTCTGGCACTGCCACATCACTCCCCCCGAGCACTTGCAGATGGGCATGGTGGGACAGATTTATGTACGCCCCAGGCAGAACAGGGTACCGTCCACGATGACCCTTAACGCCGGGCTTCTGGCACAGCAGGCGGATCTGCGCACGGCTTGCAGACGGGCCGGCGATGGCGCGTCTCCTACCCTCTCGAGCCAAACAGGAATTGACATTTTGTGCAGCAACCCTATGCCCGCTGTGGCTACCACGGCAACCGGCGGTGGCACGTATGTCTATAACGACGGCGATGGCTCAACCGCCTACGATGTCGAATATCCGATCCAGATCCACGGGTTCGATCCCAACTTCCATTTTGTCGGCATGACCTTCAACCCGGAAGGTTTTGCCGACATGAAGGACAAGTACTTCCTTCTGAACGGCCGCAGCTATCCCGACACGGTTGCCACCGGACCGCAGGAGACGATTTCGTCGGACGGCAAGCACCATTACTCGCAGCCACTTCCCACGGTGATCAACATTCCGGCGGGCGGCAGAGCACTGTTGCGCCTCTCCGATCTTGACGTGCAAGAGTTTCAGACTCTTGCTTCGCTGGGAATCCGGATGCACGAAGTGGGATACAACGCCAAGCTGCTGCGCGACCAGGCCGGCAACAACCTGGACTTCTACACCAATTCGATCACGCTGGGCGGAGGCGAGTCGCTGGACGTGATTCTGGATGCGAGCAACCAGACGCTTTATCCGCCGGGCAGCATTTACTACCTCTACACCTCGAATCTCGATCACTTGTCAAACGATGCCGAGAACTTCGGCGGCCTGATGACTGAAGTACACGTTTGCACGGGGTCGATCAACGTCCAGACCAAGGCATGCAATTAAACAGGAGAACAGCGATGAGCCAAATGAATCTTAAGAGAACCACGTCAAAAACACGGCTGCTTTGGGCCGCGATGCTGTCGCTGGTCTTGCTGCTCGCCACAAGAGCGCATGCCGCCGCGCCCGGCATCACAGGGCCAACCTTTAACCTGACCGCGCAACCTGCATACCTGAATCAACCGGATGGAAATGCAATCTACTCGTGGGGATACGGCTGCAATGGCAGCCCCTCAGGGTTTGCCCCGTCAGCAATCCCCAACGCGACCTGCAACACCATGCAGGTACCGGGTCCCACGTTGATTGTTACCGAGGGGCAAACGGTCACGGTGACCCTGACCAACAACCTGCCTACAGCGGCCGGCAATACGTCGATTCTGTTTCCGGGATTCAACGTAACGACAACCGGCGGCGTGCCGGGCCTGTTGACGCAGGAAGCGGCGCCTGCGAGCTCTGTGACCTACACCTTCACGGCTTCTTCGCCGGGGACGCGCGCCTACTACAGCGGAACGCAAAGCGACCTGCAGGTGGAGATGGGCCTGTACGGCGCAGTGATCGTGCTGCCGGCCAACGTGCCGACCGCATGCACAAGCGGGCTGCATGCCGCGAATTTGCAAGTGAAAGCGGCGCATGGCGAGCCGGATTTCCGGCTTTCCGAGGCCGCCTACGACCACCCTCAGACCTGCTACGACCGCGAGTATATGTTCCAGTTCGCGGAGATAGATCCGAGGATTCACAACGCGGCGCTAGCGCAGGTCACGGCCCTTACCGGTTGCACGGCTGGGACGCCGGGATGCTCTCTTGTGGTCCCCACCGAGCCTTACCATCCGGCCTACTTCCTGATCAACGGGCGTTCTATGCCCGACGACATGGATCCCAATTACGGCGCCGAGTATCCGCATCAGCCGTACAACGGCAATCCCCACATGCATCCGGGCGAGCTAACGTTGATCCGGGTGATCGGCCAGGGCCGGTGGCAACATCCTTTCCACGAGCACGCCAATCACGTGCGCATCCTGGGCCGCGACGGGAACCTGATTCTCAGCGCCACCGATTCAACCAGTCTGGCGGGGCCATTGCAGTTCACCACCACGACGACACCGGGCATGGCCTTCGACGGAATCTTCTACTTCACGGGCAGAGGACTGAATTGGGATATGTACGCGCACAATCCCTCTTCAGCCGATCCCCTGGCGAAGTTACCTTGTAATCCCGATGCAAATGGGTACTACACGGTGAACAGCTCTCCAGCGGCGCCGGTATCGGCGATCAACTACTACGAATGGTGCCAGGACCACAACAAGCCCCTGCAAGCGAATCCGTTTGGGGACGTGGCTGCAGGCGGTCCGGCGACGCTGCCCGATCCGAACATCTTCACCAACGGCGCCTGGTATAGCGGCAGTCCTTACCTCGGTCCTGACGCGACCACGCGCGCCACCGGAACCACCAGCGATTTTCAGCCCGCCAATACACAGGCCAACCCAGCCGACGAGCGCGGTTGGGCATTCATGTGGCACTCGCACAACGAGCGCGAGATCACCACCAACAACGTCTTCCCTGGCGGAATGCTGATGATGATGCTGGTCGATTCCCGGGAATTTGTGATTGACGAATCCAACTAAGAGGAGAGCAGAAAATGAGATTTACCTGTCTCAAGAAAAACTTCAAGGCTGCGGTACTCATAGCAACTGTTCTCCTCCTGGGAGCGGTTAGGACGGTGGCACAGGTCAACTTGACCGCGGGGCCCACCACGATAACTCTGCCCGATGGTTCGACAGTTCCTATGTGGGGCTACAGCTGCGGAACCGCCGTATCGGGGTCTACCGCCACCTGCGCCGCGCTGAACACTGCGTCCACAGGCTGGTCCCCGGTATTGATCACCGTACCTACGGGGCAAAACTTAACCATCAACCTGACCAACAACCTGATCTTTGGCGCCAACAAAATTCCTACTTCGTTGACCATCGTGGGCGAGGTTGGCGGCGGTCTTGGCGGAGCGCCGACAACGACGGCTCCTCCAGACCACTCCCTGGCCCAGTCCACGGTAACGTGGTCCACAGTAGGCGCTCCCGCGCAGGCAGGCACGCCGCCCACGCAGGCTCCGCGCGTTCAATCGTTCGGCACGGAAGTGGCCCCGGGAGCGACCACGGCATTGACCTGGTTAACTGCCGGCCTGCAGCCCGGCACTTACCTGATTGAGTCCGGCACGCACCCGTCGATTCAGGGTCCGATGGGCCTTGTCGGCATGCTGGTGGTGACCACTGCTCCAACTTCGGCCACCTCGCCCGGCACAGCCTATCCGGCGGTTGGAACTCAAGCGGCTGTGACTTACAGCGCGGATGTTCCGCTGCTGTTCAGCGAAATTGACCCGGTGCAGAATAATGCGGTCAATGCCGCGGTCAACAACCCTCAATTCAGCGAAACCAGGGTATGGTCCGGACAGTTGACGGATGCATACGGGAACCCTGGATGCGGCAACCCCGCCTCATCGAACTACCAAAGCTGTTATCCGCCGGCGGTGAATTACACGCCGCTCTATTACCTCATTAATGGCGTGGCTTTCAACAAGACCAATCCATCGGCCTCGCTGTTTGCCGCATCGCAGGGCTCGGCCGCTTCTCCGATTACAGGAAACGTGCTGGTGCGCATGGTGAATGCGGGCCTGCGCATGCACGTGCCCTCGATCGTTGGCTCGCAGACCGGAACAGCGGTTGCGCCCGCCACCGTTCCTCCTACCGGTTTTGCGCTGATCGCGGAAGACGGCAACAGGCTGCCGGGCATTGCCCGCGTGCAGAGCGAAGTGTTCATGGCCGCGGGCAAAACCTATGACGTAATGGTGAACGTGCCGGCGGCAGCCTCAACGGCTCTGCCGGTCTTCGATCGCGAGTTGAGCCTTTCTGGCAACGCCATTGGGCGCGACGCCGGAATGCTGGCCTATATCGGCATCAACGGCGCGGTCCTTCCGGGCGCCGGCGCGCTCAAGGCCGCGATAGCCGTGGCCGACACTTACAACTCCCTGGTTGCAGGTCAGACATTCACAGTGTCCGATCCGTCCAAGGGCGTAATCGCCAACGACACCAACGTCTATGGCGTCCAACTGCTGGCCGCGGCTGCCAACGGCACAGTAACGCTGAACGCGAACGGAACCTTTACCTATGTTCCGACAGCGAACGGCGTATCGGACTCGTTTACCTACTGCGCCAACGGTTCTGTAGCGGCAAGCGTGTGCTCCTCGGGTATATCGGCCACGGTTACCCTGGGCGCAGCGGCCATCGAAGGCGCGGGCGGCATCTCCGTAAGCAACATGACCTACACGGCGAGCACGGCGAGCCACATCGTCATTCCTCCTCCCGGGGTACTGTCGGTCGACAAGGATGCGCTAGGCTATCCGCTTTCAGTTGTCGCCTCGTCGGTGACGGCTGCAACCGGGCTCACGCTGAACATTGATGCGAATGGCGGCTTCAATGCAACCGTCCCCGCGCCCGGCACCTACACATTCACCTACAATGCGCAAAATGCGCAGGGAACGCAAAGCGCCACTGCGGCGACGGTCACTTTGATCTTCCCGGCGGGCAGCGGTCTCAAAGTAACGGTTTTGGACCCCAAGACCAAGGCTTCCATTAGCGATTACAAGTGGATCATTGAAGAGGACAGGACCTTCTACGTCGATCCGACCAAGACGGCGAACGGCGGCCCAACCGCTCCGATCGTTCCGCTTCTCGGGCTCAACTTCCACACCAGCGACATGCCTTTTGTAGCCCAGGGCTGCACCGGGCCCCAATCGTGCGAATCGGGCCAGACGGTTTATGACCCGACGTCGAGCTCACACGTGCCCGCGGTATGCGACATGGGCAACGGCGCCTGCAGAACCACCGGCACACAGAAGGTCGCGGTTGATCCGGGCGATGTTGTTCTAGACCCGACCAAGCGCTACTACATCTCTGTGCTGCCGGGCGATGCGGCGAACCCGTTCTACGCGGCAAGCACGAATGGCCACGGCATGGGCGGCGCTCCAATCGCAGCCGGCCAGACGGCGGTCTCTGTGATGACCCAGGCCAGTCCTTATCCTCCGGGCGACCTGTCCGTCATGGTGTTTGAGGATGACTTCCCGCTGAACGGCGAAATGGACGCAGGCGGCGGCATCGACGTGCTGGCGACCAACGAACCGGGTCTCGGCGGCTTCAATATTCAACTCTGGGACGCCATGGGCGGCAACGGCGACTTCACCGGCCAGATGACCTACGACATGTTCAACCAGCCGCTGTCGAACAGCCTGGCAGGAACAAAAGATCCGGCCACGGGGAACGACGCGTGCCCGATCTCGTCGATGATTACCAACAACGTGCTCAATGGCGACGGGACCCAGGCAGGCATCACGGGAATGATTGTCACCTGCCCGACATTCGAGTCGGACGGTTCCACTCTCTCGCCGTATGCAGGCCAGGCACTGGTGAAGAACCTGATGCCGGGACGCTTCGGCGTGATCGCCACGCCTGCCGCCGACCGGATCGCCAGGGGCGAGCAGTGGCTGCAGACCAACACCCTGGACGGCCAGAAGGCTCACGACTCCTTTATCCGGATCGGCGAGCCAAGTTACTTCCAGGAGTTCGGTCCTGCCGGTTATCACGTGACCATCGGGTTTGCGAACCCGAGGATCATCAATGGCCGCAAGGCGGGCGTCTGCGCCGGAACCGACGTGAACTTGCCGCTGCCCACGGGCAGCAAGTGCAACAACACGGTGACGGGCAATGTGACCACCGAGCGCATGAGCAGGACGCCGGATGAGCGGCTCTACGGCAGCGACACCAACGACAGCTACTTCTTTACCCAGTGCTACGTAAGCCTGGGCGATCCCGACGGTGAAGATTTTGCCTTTACCGATTGCGACGCGAAGGGGAACTTCACGCTGACCGGAATTCCGCCAGGCGACTGGAGAATCACGGTCTTCGACAAGTGGAACGACATGCTTGTCGACGGCCTCTCCACACCGGTGGGCATCGGCAACAGCACCGCTGGAACCACCGTGAACGTGGGCCAGATTGCCATGAACCAGTGGCAGGCCAATGTCTACACGAGGACATTTGTGGACGACAACAAGGACGGCGTTTCGCAGACTTCCGAAGGCGGAATTCCGTTCCTCAATGTGACCGTCCGGTATCGCGACGGCAGCATGGCCAACAACCTGGTGACGGACTTCACCGGCACTGCCGACTTCAACGAAGAGTTCCCGCTGTTCAACTGGTACGTGGTTGAAACGGATACGACTCGCTACAAGACGACAGGCATTCACACGGTCTACGACTCTGGCGGGCCAGCGGACGGCACCAAGGCCTGCGGCCAGCCCGGCTACCCGCCGTGCGGAACATCCGTGATCGGCAAATACCTGGCCAACACGGCAGAAACAATTCCATTGCCGACGGCCCTGCGCGTTCCCGGCTCTGTGTATTGCGGAGTTGCGGATTGCACGGATGTGAACCTTTTAACGAACCCGCCCGGCAATTTGGGCGGAAGTGGTCCGGGCGGCTCCACAGGCCGCGTCGATGCGGGCTGGGTGCCTGCCGAAGGATGGCAAGGATTCTCAGGCCAGAACAACTTCATCGAGTTCGGCAAGGCCCCCTACGTGCCGGGCGAGAACGGCGGCATCAAGGGTCACGTGATCTATGCCTCTACCCGTCCGTTTGACGATCCGCAGATGCTGGTCCAGACACAGTGGGAGCCGCTGGTTCCTCACGTGACCATCAACCTCTACAAGGAAGGGTTTGCCGCAGACGGCATTACCCCGACACTGACCCTGGTTGACACGACGCAGACCAGCAGCTGGGACGATTGGGCGCAGGGCTTCCGGACCGATGGCGTTCCCAACATGAACTGCCCCGGCCAGTCCACCGCCGACTTGTTCTACTTCTCGCTGTATAACCAGCCGCTGTACCTTGACCTCTACAACAAGGAACACGCTATTCCGAACGAGCTGAATTCCACCGCGGTGGGAACTGCGCTGCCCGATAACTCGCAGTTCAAGTGCTATGACGGCATGCACAACTGGAACCAACTGCAGCCGGCTCCGTACGACGGCATGTACTCGTTTCCCAGCGTGACCGGCAGAAACCCGAAAACCGGCAACACGACGGGCACCAACTGCACTATCTGCAGCAAAGATCCGGACACGTCGGACTCGTTCAGGGGCGGCAAGGAAGACATGCTGCCCGCGGGCAAGTACGTTGTGGAAGTGGTTCCGCCCTCGGGCTTTGAAATCGTGAAGGAAGAGGACAAGAACATCCTGATCGGCGACAACTTCATCGCGCCGGTCACGCAACAGTTCGGCGCCCTCGGCGATGTCTTCATCCTGCCCGACCAGGCATCGGTGGCTGCTTCACAGCAGTACCCGGGTCCGGGCTACAACGCCAACAATGCACAGAACCCGACGCAGAGCCTGGGAGCCAGCCCGGAGAACGGGATTGTCCCTGGATTTGCGCCCGATCCCGTGTGGCCTTGCGTAGGTCAGGCGCGCGTTGTGCCCGACTACATCAGCCTGTATCCGGAGTCGAAGCAAGTGGCGCCGTTTGCAGGAGCTACCCGCAACCTTTGCGACCGCAAGGAAGTGACCCTCGGCGACCAGGCGGGCGCAATCGCCAAGTTCTACGTCTACACCTCCACGCACAAAGCCTCGAAGTTCACCGGCGTCATTACGGACGACTTCACTTCAGAGTTCGATCCGTTCTCTCCCCAGTTTGGCGAGAAGTTTTCGCCGGCCAACCTGCCGGTGGCGGTAAAGGATTGGACCGGTGCTGAAATCAGCCGCGTCTACTCTGACTGGTGGGGCGACTACGACGGCATGACCTACTCAACATGGGAAGTGAATCCGCCGAACCCAACCGGTTATTCGCCGACCATGATGGTCTTCTGCATGAACGATCCTGGAACTGGAGCAACCCCGGACGCGCTCTTCAATCCGGAGTACAGCCAGTTCTGCTACGAACTGCCGTACATGCCCGGCCAGACTCAGTACCTGGATACACCCGTTGTTCCGACGGCTGCGTTTGTGGGCGCCGGCTACAACAACCCCGATTGCTCCTATCCGAACTTGACGCCGGCGGTAAGCGAAGTGGACGGCGACGGTGTTGGACCCTGGGTGAGCGCGTCTGGTCACAGCTTGACCATCAAGGCTCTGGGCGACCAGGTGGTGCAAAACTACGGGTACGTGGGGCCATCGGCTACCGCTGCTCCCTATAACCAGAAGACCATTACCCGGCACTATGGCTTTGGTGCCGCGCAAGGCACGGGTTCGGTGACCATCGGTGGAGTGAAGGCCACCGTTACCGGTTGGAGCGACACGGCAATCACGGTCACAGTGCCGGCAACGGGCACCACGGCCGGGAAAATCCAGCCTTGCGCCTTGCAACAGCAGGCGCAGTACGGTGGCTCGACTGCCTATTGCGGCCAGTTGGTCATCACTGCGGGCAACGGCCAACAATCTGTTGACACAGTAACCGTCACCATTGGCGGCAAGGCTCCAACGATTGTCGGCACCGGAACCCTGACCACCATCCAGAGCGCGATCGATGCGGCAGCGCCGGGCGACCTGATCATTGTCCCTGCCGGCGTGTACCAGGAAATGCTGCTGATGTGGAAGCCGGTCCGGCTGCAAGGCGTCGGAGCTTCTTCAGCCACTATCAATGCCAACACGCAGCCTGCGGGCAAGATGGACCCCTGGCGGCAGAAGATCAACTGCCTGTTTGGCCTGGCACTCAACGGCCAGCCCTACAGCATTGGTCAATTCGGCCAGCCCGGCGCACAGCTTGTGCCTGTTCCGGCCGCAATCGGCGCCAACCCGAGCAACAGCGCGTCCGATTTTGAAGCGCCCAATCCATACGATCCATCCGGGGGCACCAGTTGCCCGGCGACCGGCTGGAATTACTTCACCGGAGTACCCAACGAGACGCAGGTTGACCGCCTGCCCCTGGAAGCAACTGTCGGCTGGGATACCACCGTCAACGGCAACCTGGCGCAGCTGTTGAACGAGCCCTCGCTGATGGGTGCCTATGAGGGCGCCGCCATTACGGTGCTTTCCAAAGGCGTTCGGTATCCCGCAGGCTACAACACCTTCGGAACCGGGCAGGATACTTCGGCTGGCTCAAATATCGCACACGAAGGCCAGATGCCTTTGGGCACGGTGATTCTCCAAAACAACGCGGCCGATTGCGGAACGGGAGTCCCGGGCTCCGCAGGCTACGTGGCCAATCCGTTCCCCAGCAGCTACATGTGCAACCCGTCGCGGATTGACGGCCTGGGCATTACCGATAGCTCGCAGGGCGGCGGCGGCATCTTCGTCCACGCCTGGGGCCACAACCTTGAAATCTCAAACAACCGGATCAACAACAACACTGGCACCATGACTGGCGGCATCACTGTCGGCCAGGGTGAATCTCCCGACGCACTGCTGGTTGGAAACGGCGGCGATCCTCTGGCCGGCGACATTACCAACACCAGTGCCGGCGTGGAACATGGCGGCTTTGACCAGCAACCGTGGACCTGCAACGCGCTCATTCCGGGCGCTGTCGGAGCCCCGCTGCATGCCGGCTACGGCGGCATCCAGAACGTATCGCCTCCGGGACTTGCGGCAAACACCCAACTGCCGTACTGCTTTGACATCAACGTGAGCATTCACAACAACGCCATCACGGCGAACTCTTCGATCGGCGATGAAGTGTTCTCCGGCACGCCGGCTGGCGCAGGCGGCGTAACGCTCTGCACCGGTACGGACCTGTACAAATTCAATTACAACTGGGTCTGCGGCAATATGAGCACCGGCGACGGCGGCGGACTGGCGCACGTTGGGTTCATCTGGAAGGGCGATGTCGAGCACAACTCGATCCTGTTCAACCAGAGTCTCAACCCAACCATCTCAACCAACGGCGGCGGCGTCATCGTAATGGGCGCGGCTCCTGACGGCACAACCGCACCGGGAGGTCCCGAGTGCGGCAGCGTTACCGACCTCGATTGCGTGCCCGGTCTTCCTGACGGCACCGGTCCCGGACTGGTAATCAACGCCAACCTGATCATGGGCAACTCCGCTGAGAGCGGCAGCGGCGGCGGACTGCGCTTGCAGTCGGTCAATGGGACCGAAATCGCGTTCTTCCCCAGGAACCCGAACCCGACCAATCCAGCGGTCAGCCCGGGATGGTACTCAATCAACGTCACCAACAACGTGATCGCCGACAACGTAGCCGGATGGGACGGCGCGGGTGTGTCAATGCAGGACGCGTTGAACGTGAACCTGGTGAACAACACTATTGCTTCAAACGACACTACCGCAACGGCGGGAGTGCTGTTCAACACCCTTGGAGCTCCGGAAGCCAGCGCGCCGGGCGCCACCAACCAAACCACCTCATCAACCACCTCGGCGCCTCAACCCGCCGGCGTGGTGGCGATGCTGAACAGTCCGAATTTGACAGCATCTTTTGCCGGGTTGACGCTCACCTGCCCCGCGAACCATCCTAACTGCGCGAAGGTGTCGTTCCCGTACATGGCGAACGATCTGTTCTTCGAGAACCGGGCGTTCTACATCGGCGTGGGCGCGTTGAGCTCTGCGTACCAGCAGAACATAGTAACGCTGTATAACGCGTTCAGCGGTTCAGCACCTGCAAGCCAGGCCACAACCGGCTCTTGCGTAGGCGGTTCGAGCTATTGGGACATTGGCGTACGCGGCGACACGGGACCGGGAAACCACGGATCCGGCGTCACGCTTGCTCCAACCTATTCGGTACTGACCAATGCATTGGAAGCCGGCACCGGGACAAACAACCTGTCTGCCAATCCCAACCTGGTTAGCCAGTACTGCGACGGTGCACGCGTTCCACCCGAATACGCAAAGGGCAACTACAACGTGCCTCCGGGAATTTCGGATGCCACGGTTCCCAACCCGATCTTCAACCTGACTCCCTCGGCAACGGTGGACGAAGGCAACAATTGGGTCAACATGAGCTGGGGACCGCTGTCCCTGGTCAACCCGGTGACCAACACCATGCTCGGCAACTACGCGCTGGCATCCGGTTCGCCGGCCATCGGCCGCATTCCGTTCACGGTGTTCAACGGAACAGAAATCCCCATCGCACCGCAGATCAAGACCGATTTCTTCGGCGTTACAAGGCCGGATGCGACGGGAACGTTCACCGACATAGGCGCCATCGAGTTCCAGGGAACCAATACGCCGCGGCCCTTCCTGTCGCCTTCGGAGTTGGTCTTTGGCACAGTGATCGATGGAACCACCAGCGCATCGCAAACCGTAACCCTCAACAATCCCACGGCGGCGGCGATCACTACCATCGGCGTGGCCGCGACAGCTCCGTTCGCACGCGCGGGCGGCACCTGCGGCGCAACCCTTGCTGCAGGCGGAACGTGCACCATCCTCGTGACCTTTACCCCAGCCGCTCCGGGCGGCGCATACAGCGGCACCTTGACCGTAACGGCAAATGTACCGGTGATTGGTTCACCGCTTCCGCTCAGCGGCGTGGGCCTGGTTCCAACCTTCACTGCGACCGTAACCCCGACCACACTGTCCTTTGGAACGTGGGCCACAACGACCACCAGCCCGGCGCAGACGCTGACGGTGACCAACACCGGCAACGGAGCCCTGACCGGCGGCACCTTCACCTTCGGCGGCGGCACTCCGGCAGGCTTCGCGCGGGCTACAACCGCCGGTACCTGCGGCGCAACCCTCGCAGTTGGCGCATCGTGCACCTATAACGTGGTGTTCTCGCCAACTACTGTGGCAACCTATGCGAGAACCCTGACCGTTGCCTACACCGGGGCCACAGTGACTCCGGCGTCGGTAACACTGAGCGGCACAGGCGTGGCCAACAAAGCGACCGTCTCGATCGCGCCGAATCCGCTAACCATTACCTTGCCGACCGGCTCACTTACCGGAACCGGCACGGTGACCCTGACCAACACGACAGCCGCGGGCGGCGCAAACTTCACGGTAAGCAGCGTGGCAGTCTCCGGCGGGTCCGTCCTTACTTACTTCTTCAGCAACGGCGCACTTGCCGGACCTGACAACTGCACCGGAACAACACTGGCGCCGGGAGCAAGCTGCACGGTGGCCGTGAGGTTCACCAACGTGCTGTCGGCAAGAGGAGTAAACCGGGCCGGAACCATAACCTTCACCGATAACGCAGCCGGCAGCCCGCAGACCGGAGCGCTGGTCGGTCACGCTAACCCATAACCCGCGGAACCGATAAACATCAACGACCGCATTGCTGCTCATGGGCTAACCCATGAGCAGCATGAAATAGCGGACAATGCCGACTTACAAACCGACCCTGGCAAACGACCAACCAAGCGTTTGCCGGGGCCTTTCAAGTTCGAGGAGGAACAAGATGCTGAAGAATGAAATTTCACGCAGGAATTTTTCGCTTTTCATAGAGCTCGTTCTAGGCGCCCTCCTGGCTCAAGGCGTCTGCGCGCAATCGACCGACAATCAAAAGCCAGCTTCAACTCCCGGCAAAGCAGCTTCAGCGGCGGCTTCAAAGTCCTCTCCCACGCGCTACCAACCTGACAGATTCGCGGGACGGGCACGCACGTATTACGCAGCGGTGTGGGGAGTCGATGCGCTGAGCGTAAAGGCGGTTGAGTCAGGCGAACTAATACGTTTCTCCTATGAAGTGCTGGATCCCGGAAAGGCCAAGGCCATCAACGATAAGGAAACTGAAGCATTCCTGGTCGCTCCGGATGCCCATGCGCAACTGGTGATTCCAACGCTGGAAAAGGTGGGGAAGCTGCGCCAGAGCAGTTCGCCTGAGGCAGGCCGATCCTATTGGATGGCATTTTCAAATCCCACCAGGACCGTAAAAAAGGGAGATAGGGTGAATGTTTCCATCGGCCAGTTTCACGCCGATGGTCTCGTGGTCGAGTAGAGAGGCGGCGGGATGATCCCCTGTCGCCTGAAATTGCCCTTCGCGGGGCATTCATTGTCTCAGTTCCGGCAATGACTGTTGCACTCAAAAAGAGGTTGGCCGCGCAGGCGACCGCAAAGGTGCGCCGCAAGAACTCATTTTGAGCACGCTGCATGGATTTGTTACGGCCTTACACAGTTTTACGTGATAATTGACAATGAACAATCATTCGGAATTAAAGTTAGCCCATCATCAAATCCAACGGAGGAACACTGCCGTTAGGACTTAGCGAATCAGTAATTTATGGATTTTTGAATCATTGTCCCCGGTTGAGCGGGATGAATGATTTCAGAAATTGCAAGATGCAAGTGCTGAAGAGTTGACGGATTTAACGAGAGACTCGCCAATACGAAAGGGAGAAAGCTGGGAGTTCAGTCAAGGCGCAATGCCGGCCGGTGTTGCGACCGGGAAGAGTAAATCGGACTGATGATTCCGTTGACGATGAAGGCGAAAGTTCGCGGACGGCGGCCAATGGATTGAAGCCTCGTGAGGCTTGTTTTTTTTGCGCGTTCCGGAAGAATGACAGATTCGTCATGTTCCCGAAAGGCGTTAGCCGCGCAGATGGAATTTCCGCTCATTGGCGCGGGTTTTGAAAATGGCAACAGTTCGCAGGAGTTGTTTGATTTCGTCGGTTTCTTTGAGGAAGGTTCAAGCCAATCACAAGTACATGTCCCAGTGGGCTGGGTTCGCACGCTATGTAAGGGAACATCTCAGTGAGTCGACATTTCCCGCCGCACGAAGGCTAAGTCAATTGGAGACAGTATGAATCGAGGAACTCTGCCGCACGACGATGTCTATCAGGAAGACGGCTTCTGGAAGTTGCGCCGGCGCGAAAACGAACCTGATTTGGGCGGACAGGCCGAACGCCCGGTACCAGAGCCAATTTGGCTGGGTCCCGCTGCAGGAACGGGGAAACTGTCAGAGACCGAGGCACACCGGATTGCCTGGGCGGCGTTCAACTACTTTCTGTCGCGGCCGGCGCGCGGTGTGCTTTCGAAACAGGGCGAGATGACCGTGGCGGAATTCGTGGAGCACAAATTCGTGCCGGAACACATCGCGGCCAAGAGATACTCCGGCCGGGCGCATTACCAGGCCATTCTGAAACATGTGTTGACACCGGAGGAAGTTGACCGGGTCTTCCATGTTGAGGCCGGCCAGTCGAGGACGAAGCTCAAGACAGTTCCGGATTGGCCGTACCTGGGCAACCTGCGTCTCTGCGACGCTCGTCCCGAACACATACAAGGGCTGGTTTCAGCGGCGCTGGCGCACGGCTACGCGCCGCAAACCGTCACCCACATTCGAAATGTGGTCAGCGCCATCTTCTCGCACGCAAAGAAGGAAGGTTGCTTTACAGGGGAGAACCCAGCCAGCCCTGTAAAGCTCACAGATCGACCCCGCAAGCAAGACCGCGCCCTCACGTTTGCCGAGACAAAAGAGGTTCTCAGCGCAATGGAGTACCCCGAAAAGGAGATGACGCTGATCGCCGTCTTTACCGGCTTGAACGTCGTTGAGATCTGCGGGCTTCAGTGGAAACACATAAATCTGTCCATGTCCAGGCAGGACTCCGATGGCGAGAGCATTCCGGCAAGAACGATTGCGGTGAGAAAGCAGTGGTACAGGGGCGAGTTGGAACGCGTAAAGCCTTGCCGTCTCAGGGACGTTCCGATTTCTCCGTCCTTGCTCCAGGTGCTGCTCAAGTTGCGGAGCAGGGAGAAGTTTACCGGGCCGGACGATTTCGTGCTTGTATCCAGGGCGGGTACTCCGGTCAACCAGACGAACGTTCTGGAGCGCCGGTTAAAGCCCATCTCGAAGCAGGTGCAGGTGCCGATGCTTTCCTGGCACTTGTTCCTTCGCACGCGCAAGGCCCTGGTTGCAGAGTTCGGGCAGCTTTTCCAGTTTTATATGGCTACGGTGGCTCATTCCGGCCCCGAACGCGACCCCAGCCCCGGCTCGGGACACAACTGGCACTGCCGCACGCAACCGCGGAGATCCCAATCTGAATCGAACCGCAAAGAGGATGAGCCTGCGCTCCCGCACGCTCAACTGCTGCAATAGAGGTCTTTCATCGGCGCTTTCGCCGCGGGGACTGCCTCATAGAATCGAATACTCGAAACCGCCCCACAGCGCACAGCCGGCGTAGCCGTCCTATTTCGCCTCAAGCACAATCAGCTCAAGCCCGGGAGGCGGAAGCGGATTAGCGAGCGATGCCGTTGCGCCTTCAGCTTTCTTTTGCTCTATCAAAACAAAGTCCTCGGTTTTCGTCAGCCGGTAACGCTTGATGGTGAAAGGCCTGTTGCCCCACGGCAGGTTGCTCACCGTCAGGTTGTAGCCGCGATTGTCGCTGTACTTGATCCCAGTTCTGATAGGCGGGAACTTGAAGGTTGAAGGATCGATTGCCGGCCCGTCCATTGAAATGCCCTGCTCCTTCAACTTCTGCATCATGCGGAACATAGGAGGAAGGTGCTGTGCGGGGATCTCGTAGTTGTCGATGAGTATCTGCACCCGCTTGTTGTCTTTCGAGCGGCCGGCCAGCACATTGAATCCGTTGGTATCTCCGCCGGAGGCATCAAGCCGGTCGGGCGTGTCGAGCATCATGCCTGTGGCGCGGAAGGTATACGCGGGCTTGCGATAACTGCCGTCGATGTTGAACAGGCCCATCCACAGCGGATCTGCGCGATAGAAGTGCGCGAAATCCACCGACGAATCCTGAAGGTTCATCAGCGTCGAGCCGATAAAGGCCGCGTTCTCCATGCTCGAAAGCTCCGGCTCTTCGTCCTTGGTGAAGTCGGCGCTCAGGTTCCACTCCGAGAGAATGCTCTCGACCTTGGTGAAGCCCTTGTTGTCGAGCAGGAGGCGCGTGTCGCTGGCGATGGCCACAGCATCGTAGGGATCGAACGACATATCGGCGTAGGTGTGCCACGAGTAGAAGTCGAAGGGGACATTGTGTTCCCCGATGTAATCCAGCAGGCCTTCGCGGTACGGGCCTTCGCTAAGCGGCATGGCGTTAGCGTCCGTGCCCACTTTCAGGTCGCGGTCCACAGCCTTCAACGCATGCGCCGTCTTGTCATACAACTCGTAGAACTGCTGCGGCGTTCCCGACCAGAAGAACTGCGGCTCGTTCCATATCTCCCAATAACGAATGCCGGCATGGAGTCCGTGCGCCCATCCCTGGTTGTAATGCATGGCAATGTGGGCCACGATGGCCGCGTATTTGGCGGGATCTTTGGGCGGCTCAAGATTGCCTCCGGCGCTGCGGCCCACGCGATAGTAAACCTCTGCTCCGCTGTCGCGTATGGCCTGGATGAGTTTGTCGGTAGGGCCGAAGTTGTAACTCTCGGGCTTCTCCGGGTCGGCGGACCAGTCTTTGAATATGGAGTTTTCCTGCGAAGCTTTCGATACCATGGCCCGGTCAGCGGCATCGGGAAACAGCGCCTTGATGAAGCCTTTGTCGGGATAGACAGCGTCAATTTCGGTGGGGCCGTAGGAGTCGTGGGTGCGCACGCTGCCAATGCGGAGGTCGTGGTACTGCTTCACGAGATTAGGCAACCCTGCCTTCACGGGGTAAGGCGGCCCATTGACACCTTGAAACGAACGGATGGCTCCGGTCACCGTTCCGGCATCGACGGCGAGCGCGCGGAACTGCTGGCCGGATGGGGTGGCGGCATTCTTTTGCGAGAGCAGCGCGGTTGAGGCCGCTAAAAGGAAACATAAGACAAACGAACTCGATCTCATTCAGAACCTGCTTGCCTGGGTGGGATGGATGCCGGAAGGCGAGAACGATCATTCCATTATCCGGCAATCGGAGCAAGCATACGCTATGCGTCGACGATTGAACATTTAGTATTGGCAGCAGAGGCCTCGCACATGTTTACACCGCAGCCGATTGGATTTGTCAGCAGCCCTTTCAAAGACACAAAGTCAATTCCCAAGGGGATAGGCGCGCAGCATCCTGAAGAGGGTGAACTGCGGATACTGCCTGAGTTTGAGGCCGGCCTTACCGATATTGAAGGCTACTCGCACCTGATTGTGCTGTGGGCATTCGACCGCTCAGACGGCTTTGACCTGATGGTGACGCCGCCTACCGACAGCCGGGCGCACGGGCTGTTCACGACGCGCTCGCCGCGGCGGCCGAATCCCATTGCACTGACCGTTGTTGAGTTGCTGGGCCGCGACGGCGGGTCGCTGCGCGTACGCGGCATCGACATGCTGGACGGCACGCCGATTCTTGATATCAAGCCTTACCTGTCGAATGTTCCCGCTGAGAAACTGCGGCGCGGATGGCTGGGAGAAGCCGAAGCGCGCAAGGGGTGAGGGCAGGAAATTCAAAAAAGGACCAGGTTCGAGGTTTCCCAGGTCTCAAAATCAAGACCTGGGGCACCCAGCTGTGGTGGGTGAAACCGCTTCGCGCCGTTACGGAATGCCGAGAATTTTGTGGGTCTGCAGGCTGAGGCGCCACTGCGGGTGATCGAGGCAGTACTTTAGCGCGAGTTCGGTATTCGCTGCGCGGTGAGGTCCATCCATCGGCTGCAGAAAGAAATGGCGGAAGCGAAGCAGTTCAAAGTCCGCCGGGTCGGCATCGGCCTGCGGAAAGACCAGCTTCAATTCGTCGCCGCTCTTCTGCACAAACTGCGCACCCGCCTTGGGACTGACGCAGATCCAATTCAATCCATCCGGTGCCGCGATGGTGCCGTTGGTCTCTACAGCGATTTCAAAATCGCATTCGTGCAGCGCTTCAATCAGTTTCCGATCCAGTTGCAGCAGAGGCTCTCCTCCGGTGCAGACCACGAACCGTTTTCCCAGCAGGCCGCCCGAGGGCCATTTCTCCTCTATCGCCTGGGCCAGCGCCTGCGCTGACTCGAACCTGCCGCCGCCTTCGCCATCCACGCCCACAAAATCCGTGTCGCAAAACTGGCAGGTTGCGGTGGCCCGGTCTGCCTCGCGGCCTGTCCACAAGTTGCAGCCGGCGAACCGGCAGAAGACGGCAGCACGGCCCGCGTGCGCGCCTTCGCCCTGCAGCGTGTAGAAGATTTCCTTGACGGCGTAGCTCATAAGGGGAGTTGTCAGCTTTCAGTTCTCAGTTTTCACTTCATCTTGCTGAAGGTGGCTCGTTCATTTTTTTTGAAAGTCCGGTCGCGCGCGCCCGGCAGTTCGAAGCTTATGTCCCCGGGTATTCGAGCGGATCGGTAATGCCATTCTCGCGGAATCCCTTTTGCCGCAGAAGACAGGAGTCGCATTCACCGCACGGCGCGCCCGCGGGCGAAGGATCGTAGCAACTGCTGGTGAGCGCATAATCCACTCCCAGTTCGATGCCTTTGGCAATAATCTGGGCCTTGGTCAAGGCGATCAGCGGGGTGTGAATCTTGAGCTTTTGCGAGCCTTCTACGCCGGCCTTGGTGGCTAGGTTGGCCATCTTTTCGAAGGCCTCAATAAACTCCAGGCGGCAATCGGGGTAGCCGGAGTAATCCAGCGCGTTAACGCCAATAAAGATGTTGCTCGAGCCCAGCACCTCAGCCCACGCCAGCGCGAAAGAAAGAAAGATGGTGTTGCGCGCGGGCACGTAAGTGATGGGAATGCCGTGCGCCATGTCGTTTGCGTTGCGGCTCTTGGGGACGTCGATATCGGCGGTAAGCGCGGAGCCGCCAAAGGCGCGCAGATCGAAAGCCGCCACCTTGTGCGCGGCCACGCCGATGGATGCCGCGACGCGGGCCGCTGCCTGAAGCTCAACAACATGCCGCTGGCCGTAAGAGAACGAGAGCGCGTAAGGCTCGTAGCCCTGGTTCCGGGCAATAGCCAGCACCGTTGCGGAGTCGAGGCCTCCGCTCAGCAGCACAACCGCGCGCTTTGTTTCAATCGCCATGGTTTCCTCCGCAGGTTTTCACGCGCAGCCCTTCGCCCGCAATCCGATAGGCCACGCATGCGCCTCCCGCCGTGCCCTGCCGCGCGAGGGTTGCTCGCAGCGCATTAGCCGCGTCCGGGTCGCGAGCCAGCAACAGCAGGAATCCGCCGCCGCCCGCGCCGGCCAGCTTGGCCCCGTGAATGAACGGCCGGGCCCGGTCAAGAATCGCATTGATGGGCGCATTGGTGGTGTGCGGGTCGAGAACCTGGTTCAACTTCCAATGCCGGTCAAGCAATTCGCCCAGATGTTTCCAATCGCCTTCGGCCATGGCATAGGACATCTCCACGGCTAGCGTTTTGATGCTGTGCAACACCTGGATGGTGGCCGTCTCGCGGGCCAGGTAACGGGAAACCACCTGGCGCAGCAGGTCCTTGGCGACTCGCTGAATGCCAGTGTTGTAAAGCACCATGTGCTCGCAGAATTCGTCGCGCCGCTCGCTGCTCCAGGCCACCGGCTGTACGCGAAGCCGCTGCCGCAAGCCGGGTCCGGTTATCAGCAACTTGGCGCCGGGAAAGATGCCGCCCGCCTGGTCTTGCCAGCCGCCGCCGGTGGTCATGCGCTGTTCCAGTTGCATCACGTTCTCTGATAGTGCGTGGTCGCCCAGCGCGCGGCCCGCCATGACTGCCAGCGCGCGAATCACGGTTGCGCCCAGAATGCTGCTTGTTCCCAGACCGGAGCCCACCGGCAAATCGACCTTGCAGCGGATTTCAAGGCCGCCGCCCAATTGGGTCAGGGTCTCGTCGAGGGCTTGGCCCTTGACCAGGATGCCGTGCAAGTTGAGCGCGGTGCGCGGAATTGAGAACACGTCGCCCGGTCCGCATGGCTCCGATAGCTGCTCCGCGGTGCGGAACTCGGCTACGGTTCCCAGGCCGTCAGCGCTGCACCGGATGATCGGCTCGCCAATGCGGCGGATCTCGGTCGCAATGGGATACCCGCCCTCGATCTCAAGCGCGCAATTGAGCACCGTGCCGCCCCAGTCGAAACAGAAAGGCGGGGTGTCTGACCAGCCGCCTCCCAGGTCGATGCGCGGCGGCGCCGATACTTGAACGCGGTCAAAGCGCCATGGAGACAACGCCGGTTCCATATCGCCAACGGTTCCCTGGCGCACCGCATCCTGGATGCAGGCGAAGGCTTCGCTGTCAGCCTGTGCGGCCTCCTGATCGAAGCCCGCGCGATGTAACAGGCGCTCAGCCTGCATCAGAAGGCTGGCGGCTTGGGTGAGATTGTCTGGGTTCTCGACGCGCAACTGCTCCGCGCGATTCTTGAGAGTACGCCCGGCCGCAGCGGCAGGCGCCAGGCCGGGGAGGTTCGCCAGCAGCGGCCGCAAGTCGGTTCCTGCTTCCGCCAGTTCGACCACTGTCTCTCGCCAGATGCCCTGCAACCGATGGTTTCGGGCTTCTGCCAGGGCCTTGCCATCGGCGCAGCGTGCGCTCTTTGCCAAGCTCAGCCGCTGCGTATTGCGCCATTTTGCAAGGTCGTAGTCGGCGGCGTAGCCCATCATCCAGCGAGCGCAGGCCCAGGCTTCGTCTGGAGCGGCGACGGGGAAAAGCACTGCATTCCACAACGTAGGCGTTTCGCCCGCGCTCCATATTTCACTCTTCGCCAGTCCAAGCCGGTCAAGCGACTCCTGAATCGGCCTGTTGAGCCATGTGGCCTTTTCAAGCGCCAGCTTCGGATCGTCTTCGACTCCGTAAACGCGAATCACCCAGCCGTTTCCAGCAGGGGACTCTACCGGCAACTGGTGAACCACGGTGTCTTCGGGAACTTCGACTGGCCCTGTGAGCCCGGTGAGCCCATGCAGGATTGCTCCGCGGCTCGCGTTCACTGCTCCGCTTAGGTCGCATTCAAGAATGACGGCGTCATGCCCGGCCTTGCACGCGCCGCCAATCACGCTGTCAAGAATGCCGCCCGAGCCGGCGGCGAGTTCACGGAACGAGTGCGTGGTCCCGGTATGGATCATCTCGCCTTCGACCACGGCGCAGTGGAACCCGGGAGGGTGCTCGGAGCCGCGAAGGATCCGAGCCAGTTCCCGCCAGAAGATTCCTGAGCCCGGCTCCGGCTTCCACTCTCCGGTGAGCCCGCGCGTGATTTCGTCGTATAGATCCACCGCCGGTAGCGCCTTGAATCCCGCCAGTTCGGTCAACGCGGCGGTCAGGTCTGCGTCAAAGCGCAGCAAGCCAATATCGACCGCGACCCGCCCATCCGCCAGCATGCCGCCTGCAGCCTTCACCTGCGCCGCCGTGGGTTTTTGCAGAAAGGTGTAGACCTGATCGTCGGCTCCCACCACGTAAACGCCATGATGGCTGCCGGTTTCCGTATCCATCGGGATGGCCACGCCAGTGGCGCCCGGTCGGTCCCACTTCACCTTAGCTGCGTCGAAGTGCAGTATCACGTCGCCGGACGCCACCAGCAATCCATTGGGAATCCGCTCTGCCCATGCCGCTGACAGCGCCAGCGTTTCATCGAAGACCGTCGTGGTTCCACGCGCCTGCGTGCGCGAGGGCAGCACGCCAAACAGCTTGCCGCCCGGCGAGTACTGCGGCAGCCGCCGCGAATCGCCGCCCGAGTGAACCAGCAGAACCCGGTGGCTGCTCCACCATTCTCGGCTCTTGGCAAGAACGCCGAGCGCGTGAATCGTCGCCCCGCCACTGCCCACCCTGCGATCTTCAGGATCTGGGACAACCAGGAATTCGGTTTGCTCTGACAGCATACCCTGCGTGCGGCGGCGCTGAATCTCGTCGCGATAAAGCCCGGCCTGCCGCGCTGAAGAGGCAGTGATCACCACAACGTCCCAGGCTGTCACTTGGTTTCTCCGGACTGCGAGGAAGCTACGCTGGCGGACGCCAGATCGCCGCCCTTGCCAATATCCATCGAAGGCGAGATGGGATTGCTTTCGTCGATGTAGGCCTCAACGCATTGGGCCAGCACGCCCTTGGCCGCGAGAATGAACTCCACCGCATCGCGCGCCGCGCCGTCTCCGCCGCGGCTCGGCGTCACGTAATGCGCCTCGTCTTTCACCTGCTGCCGGGCGTTGGCCACCGCTACGGCAAAGCCGCATTCGCGCATCACCGGCAGGTCGATTACGTCGTCGCCAACGTAGGCGATTTCGTCCAGGGTTACGCCTTCCTTCTCCATGATCTCGCGTACCGGGCGCATCTTGAAGGCCTCGCCCATGTAGACGAATTCGAGCTTCAGGTCGCGCGCGCGCAGGGCCACCGTCTCAGAGATGCGCTTGGTGATGATGCCCAGCTTCATGCCGCCCAGCCGCGCCAGCGAGATGGCGGTGCCGTCGTGCGCGTTGTAGCCCTTGGCCTCAACCATTTTGGTCGTGATTTTGCCGTCAGCGGCCACCGGGACGGGAATCAGCCAGATGCCGCCGTCGGTTAGAACTCCATCTACATCGAAAAGAATGATTTTGATACGGCGGGCGCGATCTTCAGCCGAGAGTGTCATGCCTTCGATTTTACTCATCGCGCCGAGTATGCCCGGTGAAGCATGGCCGTTTGCGAGAGAATGAAGCCATGGATCAGGATTCCGCCGCCAAGCCCGAACTGCCCCTCACGGATGAGGAATATTACTACGACGGTCCTCATATGGTGTTCACAGCGGCGTATCTGCTCAAGCGCGGCTCCTGCTGCGGGTCGGGATGCAGGCACTGCCCTTATGGAACCGCTGAGGCTTCGCCTGCCGAAGACTGAGCCGCGGGAACTGCCGCCGGCTGTGTTGCCGGCTCGCGCACCAGCACGGCGAAGCGCGGAAACGCGAAGCTGCCGCCCGCGTCATCAATCACGTTCAACTGGCAAAGATACTGGCCCGGCTTGAGTCCGGCCAGGGGCACATCCAACTCGATGGCCACTGCGTCGCGGCCCTCTACATTGATGGCCGTGGCGCCGACCAGGGGCGTTTCATAGACTTTCGTGGATCCCTGCATCAGTTCGAGGCTGCTGAGCAGGTTGATGGTAGCCTTGGTCCCCTTGGGCGCGTCGGCCGCGGGCTTTTGCCGCGCCGGGCCGTAGATTTCATAGAGCAGGTACAGGTGCTGATCCTGTCGGAAGACGTGGCTGATGTTGGGCACGTACTCCTGGCCGCCGCGGACCAGGGGGTTCTGCTGCTTGCTGGGCTGGCGCAGCGAAGCCAGCACTATGGAACTGATTTTGAGCGGCGCTTTCTTCATCTCAGGCAGCGTGATCTCCGCCTCGAATGAGCCCATGCGGCCGGTCTGGTTTTCGCGGACGACGAATTTGAGCGTGTACTTGCCCGGCGGCAGGTTGAAGCTGGTTGTGTACTCAATGCTTTTCTGCTGCGCCTGCAGGCTGGGGTCGAGGTTCAGCTTCACCGTTTCGCGCGCGTGGCCGATGGGCCGCTTTCCTTCGTCGATGACCGAGCCGATGATATCCAGCGTGGCCTTGTCCTTGTCCCCACCTTTCACAAAGGGAATCTGCGAGCCGGGGACGATGAGCGAAACGGGGACGAAGAAGCGATTGTCGTCAATGCGGAAGTACATGGCGTCGAGATAGAGGGCCATGTCGGTGGCCGGCATGTCGCTGGCCAACTGCTCATCGAGTTCCTGTTCGCGATCTTCGCGGCCCGAGTGCTTGAAGTCCGCGGGGGCGTAGTAGCCCGGGCGGTATTCCAGCTTCACTCCGGGGCGGTTCACCTTGAAGCTCAACTTGCGATACTTGCCATCGCGGGCGGGGTTGGTAGAGTGGAAGCCGACCGCGTAGTAGGCCGACGTGTCGCGCTGCACGCGCTCAAATGCAGGAGCAAAATCGTTGGAGTCAAAAAACGCCTTGCCGCCGGTGTCGCTCGAGAGCGTGGCCATCACTTCTTGCGATGCGAAGTTCGAATTCATGTTGTTCGTCAGCGCGCCGCCATTAAACGCTCCAGTTCCGCGCAGGCTCCCCGTCGATGCGTCGCCCAGCGGCGAGATGGCTTGCAGGCCGCGCGTGTCAACGCTGTAAATGGCGAGGTTGGCGCGCACCGCCGCGTTGATGGCCGATCTCAAGGAAGCCTGGTTCTCGATGCCGTCGCGCGAGATGCCGCCGGAGAAATAGAGCAGCGACTTCTTCTCATTGATCTTCTCAAGCGACTTGGCCACCGCGCGCAGGGCAAACAATTCGCGGTCGGTGTTGAGGTCGTTGTATTCGCTCTCGTCGGGCGTGTAGCCGGTGGTGTCTTCTTCCTGGTTTGAGTTGGCGGTTGCGCCCGGAGCAAAGCCCTGGCCCTCGGTGCCGTTGTAGGCGCCCACCTCGCGCGCAAGCGCGTCCTTGTCGGCGGTAAAGTCCTGGTCGACTTTGAGGGTGTCGCCCAGCGAAACCAGCGCCACCAGGTCGGCGGGCTGCATCTTTGTTTTGATGAAGTCGCGGGCCGCCAGTACGCAACGGTCAAGGTCCTCGGGCTGCATGGAGGTGAGGTCAAAGAACATGACGATGAGCCGGTGATTGCGCAGGTCTTCAGGCCTGGCCACAACCACCGCCTTGTTGCCGGTGGCTCCTGCGGCCAGCCCGCTCACCGTGGCTTCGTTCAGCGGAGTGGCCTTGTCCACGCTCTCAAAGTCGAAGGTGGCGATCTGCTGCTGCTTGCCGTTTTCGTAGACGGTGAAGTCGGATTGCTTGAGGCCCAGCACCAGTTCGCCGGTCTTGGAGTCGCGCGCCACAACATTGGTGAGTACGAGTTCGCCAGGCATCTTCAGTACAAAGCCGCCTTGCGGCGTATTGGAGACCTGCGTTGCCGGTGTTTGGCCAGAGCCTTGCGGCAACGCGGGCTGGGCCAGCGAGAGCGCGGCGAGCACTGCTCCGATCTTTTTTGCCCAGCCCGTCATCAATTTCCTTCCAACTCTAAGCCAGGGTGCCCCAGGTCTCGCGTTTGAGACCTGGGATACCACAGAGCTTCCAAATCTCTTATTCCCTAAAACCTGAACCGCGCCGTAAAGTTGAATGCCCTCATTGACCCCGCCGAGGTAACTTGTCCGGCGTTGGCGGTGTCGAGCTTCGTATCTATCCCGGTGTACTGCACCGTGTTGAAGACGTTGCTTGCCGTGGCGCGAAACTCCATGCTGCGGGTCTCGCGCAGTTGCAGGGTTTTCGAAAGCGACATGTTGTTCTCGACCGTTCCCGGCCCGGCGATTGAATTGCGCGATACATTGCCAAACGCATTGCCGTATGCGTCCGCGGCGGGTTGCGCGTAGGCGGACGGGTTGAACCATTTCTTCAATGTGGCGCCGCCCGCAGTTGGCGAAATGCCCGGTACGATGTTTGGCCGCAGCGTGCCGGCGGCGCCGTGGGCCACATCGGAAACGGCAACCGAATAGCCGGGCGTGAGCGGCAGGCCGGTGGCAAAAGTAAAGGTACCCGAGATTGAAAATCCCTCGAAGATGTGCGAAGCGGTTCCGGCCGTCAGCCAGCGTTTGTCCTGGCCAAAAGGCAGCTCGTAAAGATATGTCCCGCTGACCTTGTGGCGCACATCGAAGCTGGAGTTGCCTTCTTCGCGTTCGAGATGCCGCCAGTCCTGCGCCACAACGGTTGAAGTGCCGCCCACCGAGCCGGCGTTGTCAATGGAATGCGAATACAGGTAATTCGCGCCCAGGGCCAAGCCATTGCTGAGGCGCTTGTTCAGCCGCAGAGTCCCGGCGTTGAACTTGGAGAAGGCCGCCGACTGCTCGTAGCTGAAAGGCACGTTGTTCGGGTTCGTGCCAGTGCTGCCCTCGGCAACCCGCGGCGCGCTGGTAACGTTGAGATGATTGCCCTTCGATCCGTTGTAGCCGACGTTCAACACCACGCCCCAGGGCAGCGTCTTTTGTATATCGAGATTCCAGACCTCGACGTAGGGCAGCTTGCAGTGCGGGTCAACGGAATAGCTGCCGGTGGTGGCCGGCGATGGGAATCCGTTGACCAGCGTGTACGCTCCGGGGGTGGACGAAACGTTGTTCTGCTCGTTCACAAAATCGAGATCGCCGGGCTTGGCCATGGGTTGGTGTGCCATGGCGGTGGCAAAGGTGGCGTACTGGGTGTTGGTGTAGTTCATGCCGAAGCCGCCGCGCAGCACGGTTTGTTTGGGCAAGCGGAGGGCAAAGCTCACACGCGGCGCCAGGCCCAGGCGGAAAGGAAAGACCAGCGAGTTGGGCAGCGAGCCGCTGGAGACTCCGGTCTGGCCCGCCTGGGTTTCATTGAGGCTGCTGAAGGCGTCGGCTTGCCCGGAAGCGATGGGGTTTGTATCCACGAACGCAAGGTGGCCGTACTTCTCAGTGAACGGCGCAAAGAACTCATAGCGAATTCCGTAGTTCAAGGTAAGGTTCGACCGCACCCGCCAGTCGTCCAGCGCAAACAGGTCGGTCACGTCCTCGCGCAGATAACTCTTCCCGGCTGCCACGTCGATTGAGGTCCCCTGCGGAAGGCCGAGCAGGAAATCGGCCAGCGCCGAGCCAGTGCTGGAGTCGCCGTTGTTTTGCGTGAACTTGCCGCTGAAGGTGAAACTCCCGGTGGAATTGGAACCGCCGAGAAAATCGCGATGCACGCGGCGGAAATCGCCGCCGAAGCGCAGGTTGTGCTTGCCGTGAATCCAGCTCAGGGTCTCAGAGAGAGAGAATGTCTGCGAAACCGAGAGACTGGGCTGCTGCTGGCTGAGCGAGGCAAACTGGCTCAGGGTGATGTCGGGCAGGCCGTAGTTGAGCGGGTCAGAGTTCAGCGCGCCGTTTGGTCCCAGGATTCCAACATCAGTGGCCACGTCGGTCCGGTTGGTGAAGTAATTCAACGTCTGGGTCTTGCTGAGGTTCCAGTTGGCGTTGAAGATGCTTGTCACCTTCTTGTAGCCCAGCGTGTAGCCGGCCTGTGCCGATTGCCCATCCGTGGAGCCGTTGCCGCCCAGCTGCGGGAAGAGGTTTACATCGTCCTGCGCGTTATGGCTCCAGTTGTAGTTGAAGTTGAGGCTCTGCCGCAGGCTTTGACTGGTTTGCGACCGGCGTCCGCCACCGCGTCCTCCGAGCAATGAGGCATTTTTTCCAAGGGCGCGCATATAGCGAATGCCTACCTGGGAAGTGTTGGTCTGCTCGGTGGTGAGCAGGTGATAGTTGTAGCCGTTGGTCGCCGCGCTTCCGGTCAGGTTCGGCTCGGGGAAGAACGGCTGAACGCTCTGCGATCCAAGAAGCAGCTTGGTTGCCGGAGGCGCAATGCATCCCGATGGAATCACATTGTTCGGAAAGGGCTCGCCGGGCGTGGCGCCGAATTGACTGCACCTGGTGTCGTTTGCCGGATCGTAAATGGTGGGTTGGCCCGTAAAATCGCCCCCGCGCTCTGCATCGGTGGGCACCGTGGCGTACTCGTCGAGAGGGTTTGAATTGCGTGAGCCGGAGATGGTCACGAAGAACCCGTCCCTGCCGCTGGGCTTGGTGAAGTGCGGCAGGTAGGGCGCGCTCATAAAGGTGATTCCGAAACGGTTCGTCCCGTTGGCCGGCTGTTCCTGGCTTTGCCCGTTCAGCGCGAATGGTTCGGCGTTGAGCGCCGAGTTGCTGCCGGTCCAGAAGATGGCGCCATGCGGCTGGCCGGGGTTGAAGCCCCGAAAGTTGCCGCGGCCGCCACCGCCGAACCCGTCACCACCGAATCCGCCTCCGCCAAAGCCCCCACCCGGTCCGCCAAAGCCGCCGCCCATTCCGCCCAGGCCGCCACCCCCAAAGAGGCCGCCGCCCTGCGCGCCTGGCGAGCCTGTCTGCGAGCGCATGGTTTCAATCGCATCCCGGATGCGGTCCATGTCCATACCCGCCATTGGGCTTACCTGGCCCGCCTGGCCGCTGATGGCGAGTGAATCTCCGGCGAAGTCGGAGTTGCCGGCAATGGAGGGCAGGGCCGCGCCGCTCACTCCGCCGCCATTTTGGGTTTCGGTGTCGCCGGTGAGCGCGCCCATCAGGCTCAGGCTTTGCGCTCCGCTGGAGGCCAGCCGCTGAATGGCTTGCAGGGCCTCGGCCGTTGGCACACCCTGTTCCTGCCGATCCTCTTGCCGGGCTACGACTGCCGCCCGCGAGGCCAGCATCAAGTCGAGATTGACGGACTGGTCGTGGCTGGCGGCGTTCAGCAGCGCCTCAGCCGAGCCCTGCGCAAAGGCTGCAAACTGGGTGCGTACCACGTAGCGGCCGTTATCCGGAATAGTCAGGGACCATGCGCCGGTGATATCCGTCGTGGTTTGGTAGCGCTTGCCGGTGAGCGTGTTCTGCGCGGTCACGGTGACGCCGGGCAAAGGCGTGTTGCCGCTCTTGACCACGCCGTGCAGCTTGCCGCCGGTTGCCGCTTGAGCCGGCTGCGCTGAGGTTGCGGATGGTGTGCTTGAGGCGGCAGTTGGCGGGTTTTGCGGCGCCGCGGGGGTCTCGGTGCCGTACGTCACGGCGCAGGCCGCAACAAATCCCACCGCAACTGCCCACCGCATGGCTTCTCGCCGCATCCAAACTCCCTGATATCGCGCGCCTGTACTTTGTCTGACGCATCGTACACGGCCGGAGTTTACGGTTTGTCGCGATTCAGACTCCGCAACCTGCTATTTACGAAAACCCCGCAAGCCTCTTGCTCACCGAAATCTGCATGGATGCTGCAGGCCGCATGACGGAGCCGCTATATACTGGAATCAACTCCTCCCAGGCGTTCCTTCATGCATTTCCATCGTTCCTCCCCGGCATGCGAGAGAAGCGCGTGGAATTGCCTTCAATCATGAACTGAGTTACCGCGAGGTTACAGCTATTGACAAGCTCTTCGAAACGCTGGCTTTACGCCCTCTGGCTGGTGGCTATCGCCGGCTTCGCGGTGCTGCATGCTCTCAATTTGCGAGCTGACTTTCCCAATCACTCGCCATGGATGGCCGACTGGGCCAAATACACCGATGAAGGCTGGTATGGCAACGGGGCCATTCGCGCCCACCTGTCGGGCAGATGGTTTTGGCCGGGAGACTTCAATCCCGCGGTCGCGGTTCCTGTATGGCAGATTCTGGAGTGGATTCTCTTCTTCTTTACCGGCGTCACCGTGCAGGCTGCCCGCGGACTGGCCGTATCCTTCTTCTTTGTCAACCTGCTGCTGAGCTACCTGCTGCTGCGCGGCAGGGGGCCACGCTGGATGGCGCTGCTGGCGCTGACCTTCATGGTCACCAGCCCGTTTCTTTACTGCTTCAGCCGCCTGGCCATTCTTGAGCCGCTTTTGACCGCGCTGACCCTGGCGGCATTGAACATTGCGGTACGGATACACCGTCTGCGCCGCCCCATGTTGGCTTCGGCAGCGGTTGGGCTGCTGTTTACCCTGATGCTGCTCACCAAGACCACCGCCATCTTTTTTTTGCCGGGGTTGGTGTGGGGGCTGGTATTGCCTCTCTGGCCCAACATCAAATATGCGATCCGGTGCACGCTCACCGCAGCCGGCGCGTTCATTCTTACCTTCGGCGCTTGGATGGCATGGATCGCCCGCAATGGCATGCTCACAGACTTCAGGTATTACTTCTTTGTGAACAAGTACGCCAAGCCTCCTGAGATATATTGGCCGCTTTCAAGTTTCTGGTGGTCGTTTCACGGCGGGCTGTGGATGGACCATGTTCTTTTCCCGCTGGCGGGGGTGGTGGCTGTTGCCGCCTTGTTGACATGGTTGAGCCCGTGGATTTCTGCGGCAGGCTCTGGCATGCGGGGCACCGAGTGGGGACGAAATCTGCTGATGGATCCGGTCTTTGGCGCGTCACTCTGGATCATCGCCGGCTGCGTTTTCTTCATGACGATCCAGAACCATCCTCAACCCCGCTACTTTGCCGTGGCCGCCGTTTTCTGCTTCTTCATCGTGGCGCAGGGTGCCGGGGAATTGGTTGTACCCACCCACCTCATCTCCGATCCAAGGCTGCCGTGGCACCCATCGCGGCAAGTGTGCTGGGCTGTTCTTGCGCCCATCACCCTGGCCATGGCCGTCAACGGCGCATGGACGCTGAACTTCGCCGCGCATCCCGAGTACACGTTTGTGAATGCGGCCCGGCAGTTGGCGCTCTATATGGATGCGCACCCCAACGGCAAGCGGCTGCTGCTTTCAATCAGCGGCGACGAACTCACCCTGATCAACAATGTGCCCAGCATATGCGACGATTTCGGCACGCAGGAATTGGTGCCCAAGCTGGCCGACTACCAGCCGGGCTGGTTTGCCACGTGGAACGACATCGACCCCGGCACGCTGGAGGATTTGCACGGCCTGTATTCGCTGGAGCAGGTTGCGGCTTTTCGAGCCCTCGACCATCCGGAGCGCAACATGCTGGTGCTTTTCAAGTTGCACCCGCTGGCGCACGGGCAGTTTCGAGACCCCTCGGTCGAAAACCTGCAGGTTCCTCTGGCCGGCGACAAGATCGAAATTCCCATCGAGTAGCCAATGAAGCCTTGTGTTCCAACCCGTTTCAGAACAATCATTTCCGGACATGGGAATCAGGCGTGTCGGCCTGTGACTGCAATCACTCGACACTGTAGCATGCGGGTGATAGCCTTCCGGTGGCTTTTCCCCGTTGTACTGAGAGGTCGCGTAATTCCGGGGCGGTTCGAGATTTAGCAACAAAACATCAGTTTTGGAGGAAATGTGACTGCACAGTATTGGGTAAATTTCTTACTTGCCGTGAGCGCGCTTTCATTGCTCGTGGTCTTTTTGAAGCGGAAGTCCAGGATTGCGGTGGCCGTGCTGGGCCTTCTGCTTCCCACATTCGCCGGCGCGCAGGAATCGGCTGGCGGAGGCGAAGCCAATCTGATCCTGCCGGATTTGTCGACTGTGCATCATTTCGGCATGGACGGACGCGCCCTGTTGATGATCGGCTTGCTGTTCTGCGTTGGCGGCCTGTTGTTCGGCATGACCATCTTCATGCAGTTGAAGAACCTGCCGGTTCACAAGTCGATGCGCGAAATGTCGGAGCTGATCTACGAGACCTGCAAAACCTACCTGGTCACGCAGGGCAAGTTCATCATGATCCTCTGGGCTTTCATCGCGGTCATCATCGCTTTGTACTTCGGCGTTCTGGCGCCGGTGCCGAATAAGCCGATTGCGGTTACCTTGCCGATCATTTTATTGTTCTCCCTGGTCGGCATCGCGGGCAGCTACGGCGTGGCGTGGTTTGGAATTCGCGTCAACACTTTTGCCAATTCCCGCGTGGCATTTGCGGGATTGAAGGGCAAGCCGTATCCGCTCTTTGCGATTCCGCTGAAGGCCGGCATGAGCGTCGGCATGATGCTGATCTCGGTCGAGCTGCTCATCATGCTCTTCATCCTGTTGTTCATCCCCGCCGATTACGCCGGCCCCTGCTTCATCGGCTTCGCCATTGGCGAATCGCTCGGCGCCGCGGCGCTGCGTATTGCCGGCGGCATCTTTACCAAGATCGCAGACATCGGCTCCGATCTGATGAAGATCGTATTCAAGATCAAGGAAGACGATGCCCGCAACCCCGGCGTCATCGCCGATTGCACGGGCGACAACGCGGGCGACTCGGTTGGCCCCTCGGCCGACGGCTTTGAGACCTACGGCGTTACCGGCGTGGCCCTGATCACCTTCATCCTGCTGGCCGTCAAGAGCCCACTGACGCAGGCCGAACTGCTGGTGTGGATCTTTGTGATGCGCGTGGCCATGCTGATCTCCAGTTCGGGCGCCTACTTCCTCAATGGCTTGATCGCCAAGGCGAAGTACGCTCACTCCGACGAGATGGACTTCGAGGCGCCCTTGACCTCGCTGGTCTGGATCACCTCCATCGTCTCCATCGCCTTGACCTACGTCGTCTCCTACCTGATGATCCCCACCCTTGCCGGCGACCCGACGCTGTGGTGGAAGCTGGCTTCCATCATCTCCTGCGGAACTTTGGCGGGCGCGCTGATTCCCGAGTTAGTGAAGGTCTTCACCTCGACCAACTCGGCTCACGTGCAGGAAGTTGTCACCTCCGCGAAGGAAGGTGGAGCTTCGCTGGGAATCCTTTCCGGCCTGGTGGCCGGCAACATGTCGGCCTACTGGCTGGGATTGAGCATGGTCGCCCTGATGGGGCTGGGCTATTTCTTCAGCATGATGGGCGGGTCCATGGATGTCATCATGCTGGCTCCGGCCGTCTTTGCTTTTGGCTTGGTCGCCTTCGGCTTCCTGGGTATGGGACCGGTTACGATTGCCGTTGATTCCTACGGCCCGGTGACCGACAATGCTCAATCCGTATTTGAGTTGTCGCTGATTGAGACCATCCCCGGCATCGAAGCCGAGTTGAAGAAGGACTTCGCCTTCGACGCCAAGTTCGAACGCGCCAAGTACCTGCTTGAAGCCAACGATGGAGCCGGCAACACCTTCAAGGCAACGGCCAAGCCGGTGCTGATCGGCACCGCCGTCGTGGGCGCAACCACCATGACGTTCTCAATCATCATGGCCCTGACCAACGGGCTGAAAGATAACGTCGATAAGCTCTCCCTGCTGCACGCCCCCTTCATGCTCGGGCTGATCTGCGGTGGCGCGGTCATCTTCTGGTTCGCCGGCGCTTCCATGCAGGCGGTCACCACGGGTGCTTACCGCGCGGTCGAGTTCATCAAGAAGAACATCAAACTGGAGAACGTCGAGAAGGCCTCGGTCGAAGACAGCAAGAAGGTGGTCGAGATCTGCACCAAGTACGCGCAGAAGGGGATGTTCAACATCTTCCTCGCCGTCTTCTTCGCCACGCTGTCGTTCGCGTTCATGGAGCCGTTCCTGTTTGTCGGCTACCTGTTCTCGATTGCCATTTTCGGGTTGTACCAGGCGATCTTCATGGCCAATGCCGGCGGCGCCTGGGACAATGCAAAGAAGGTGGTCGAGGTTGACCTGAAGATGAAGGGCACGCCTCTGCATGACGCAACCGTCATCGGAGACACCGTTGGCGATCCGTTCAAGGACACTTCTTCAGTGGCCATGAACCCGATCATCAAGTTCACCACGTTGTTCGGATTGCTGGCGGTCGAGCTTGCTGTAACGCTCACCAAATCCAATCCGATGCTCACCCACGTGCTGACCGTCGCCTTCTTCCTGGTCTCGGCTTACTTCGTGCGCCGTTCATTCTACGGCATGCGGATTGAAAACAAGGAAAGCAACTAATCCAACTGCCTGACTGGCGAACAGCCTAGACCCAAGCGGCCCCACGCAATCCAGCGCGGGGCCGCTTGGCGTTTGAGCGTTACGCAATCTGGTATTCTGATGAACACCGATTGAAAGCCGCGATTCTGTGCCGCATCCTTCCCACAGGAAAACCAAGCCACGCGCGGCGGGCCTTCTCGACTCGTCAATCGAATGGAATCGCATATGCCTGCTGCATTAACCAAATCCGACTGGCTCGAACTCGCGCTTGCTCCGCTCTCGCAAGTCAAAGCCGCGGTCCTGGGCGACTTCTGCCTTGACGCTTACTGGCTTTTCGACACGGAAACGGTTGAGTTGTCGATTGAAACCGGCCTTCCCGTGCGGCGCGTGCGCACGCAGCGCTACTCGCTGGGCGGTGCGGGCAACGTGGTAGCCAACCTGGCCGACTTGGGCGTTGGCAGCGTTCGCGCCGTCGGCGTGGTGGGCGCCGATCTTTTCGGCGCGGAGATACTACGTCTGTTGCAAAGTTACGGCGTGAATACGCAAAACGGCATGGTGGTCGATCCGGACTGGCAGACCATGGTTTATTCAAAGCCGTGCTCGGGGCCAACGGAAGAGAACCGCATCGACTTTGGCGCGTTCAACACGCTTTCGGCAAAGACGATCGACGCGCTGATTGCCGCGCTCGAAGAGGCCGCCGCCGTCAGCGATGTGGTGATCCTCAACCAGCAGGTTCCGGCGGGTGTGAGCCCGGCTGAAGTGATTGAGCGCATCAATCTGTGCATCGCGAAATTTCCCAGGACGCATTTCATTGTGGATGCGCGGCATCGGCCGCACCTTTATCGCGGCGCGATTCTGAAACTCAATGCGAGCGAGGCCGCGCGGTATCTCGGCAAATCAGAAGACGCTTGTTTCTCAGAGACTGAAGTCCGCGGCCTGGCGCTCAGCATCTCGCAGATCACGGGCAAGCCGGTCTTCCTCACGCGGGGAGAACACGGCATCGTCGTAGCGCAAAACGGCGAAGTGCGCGAAGTCCCCGGTATCCAGGTTTTCGGAGACACTGACACCGTGGGCGCGGGCGATACCGTTGTTTCCGCGCTGGCGGCTGCGTTGGGCAGCAGGCAGGAACCACTGGTGGCCGCGCGCCTGGCCAACACCGCAGCTATGGTCACCGTGCAAAAATTGCAGATCACCGGCACCGCAACGCCTGCAGAAATTCTTGCCGTGGGTCCCGCGCCGGATTACATCTTTGAGCCGGAGTTGGCTGAAGCCCCGCACCTTGCGCGCTTCATCGCGGGCACCGAGATTGAGCACATCGGTCCACTGCCGCAGGATCTTGCCATCGAGCATTGCATTTTCGATCATGACGGCACCATCTCGACCTTGCGCGAAGGCTGGGAGACGGTGATGGAGCCGATGATGGCGCGCGCCATCATCGGCGCGGAATACGAGGACGCATCGGGCGCTCTTGTGGCCGATGTCACGCGCAAGGTTCGCCTGCTCATCGACCGCACCACCGGCATTCAGACGCTGATGCAGATGCGCGGACTTGTGGAACTGGTGCGCGCCGGCGGCTACGTTCCGCAAAGCCAGATTCTCGACGAGTACGGTTACAAGCAGATATTCAACGACGACCTGATGAGACTGATTCATCGGCGCGTGTCTAAACTGGGCAGCGGCGAACTGCAACCCGCCGACTTCGAGATCAAGAATGCGGGCGTGTTGTTGCGTGAGTTGCACAAGCGAGGCATCAAGCTCTACCTTGCCAGCGGAACCGACCAGGGCGACGTGGTGAGGGAAGCGACTGCCATGGGGTACGCGGATCTGTTCGAGGGACGGATCTTCGGCTCCGTAGGCGACATCAAGACGGATGCGAAGAAGATGGTGCTGGAGCGGATTGTTCGCGAGAACAATCTTGCCG
Source organism: uncultured Acidobacteriaceae bacterium (assembly GCA_903911925.1). Lineage (GTDB taxonomy): Bacteria > Acidobacteriota > Terriglobia > Terriglobales > Acidobacteriaceae > Telmatobacter. Next base: position 84,474 of record CAIWFH010000070.1, on the reverse strand, counting down.
GCCACCAGTTTGCCACGTTCGGCGATGGGCCGGTGGAGATGAGGGAGACGCAAAAAGTCGGCGGGCTCTGCATCGGCGTGGCCAGCGATGAGTTGCGCCGCTTCGGATGGAATAGGTCCAAGCGCACCCGGTTGATTCGCGCCGGAGCTTCGCTGCTGGTGCCGGACTTCAGCCAGATCAGCGCTTTGCTGAAGGTGATTGGGCTGGCCTAGGTCTTTGACCATTCGATGAGGTTGGGACACCAAAACGCTCAAGTATTGCAAACGTAATTACTCGGCTAGTCCGCCACGGAGAGTGCAATGCAGATCGAAAATCCGAAGATTCTATCGATTCATGAGATGCGCGCCCAGCGCGACAAACTGGTGGCGGAGGGCAAGAAACTTGTCTTCACCAACGGTTGCTTCGACATCCTGCACCGGGGCCACGTCTCCTACCTCACCTTCGCCCGCAACCAGGGAGATGCGCTGGTGGTCGCCGTGAACACCGACGCATCGGTCAAGGTGAACAAGGGCGACGAGCGGCCGATTAACACTGAAGAAGACCGGGCGTTTGTTCTTGCTTCGCTGCGCGCGGTGGACTACGTGGTGATGTTCGGCGACCCGGAACCCAAAGGAATCATTGCTGAAATCCTGCCGCAAGTCCTGGTGAAGGGCAAGGATTGGGCGCACTACGTCAGCGGTCGCGAGGTGGTTGAAGCCAACGGCGGCAAGGTGGTTTTGGCAGATATGGTTGAGGGCCGCTCGACCACCAACGTGATTGAAAAGATCGTCAGGGTATACGGCAAGATGGAGGAGAAGCGTGGCTAAGCGGATTGTGGTAACCGGTGCAGCGGGGTTTATTGGGCGCAACATAGCGGCTGAATTGAATGCGCGCGGACACGGCGATCTGCTGCTGGTCGATTACCTGGGCGAAGATGAAAAGTGGCGCAACCTCAGAGGGCTGGATTTTGAAGACATCCTGAACCCGGCCGCATTCCTTGATTGTGTCGAGAGCGGAAGGTTCGCCGATGTCGACGCCATTATTCACCTGGGCGCTTGCAGCGCGACCACTGAGCGCGATGCCGATTACCTGGTTGAAAACAACTATCGCTACACCCGCACCTTGTGCGAATGGAGCTTGACCCACAACGTCCGCTTCATCTATGCCTCAAGCGCCGCAACCTACGGCGACGGCAGCCAGGGATACAGCGACACCGCGCCCATCGAAGACCTGCGGCCGCTCAATATGTACGGCTACTCCAAGCAGATGTTCGATCTGTGGGCGCAGAAGTTCGGGCACTTCGAAAACATTGTTGGCCTCAAGTACTTCAACGTTTACGGACCCTATGAAGACCACAAGGGCGACATGCGCTCCATGGTGCACAAGGCCTGGGGACAGATCAGGCAGACCGGCAAGGTGCAACTGTTCAAGTCGTACAAGCCGCAGTATGGCGACGGCGAACAGATGCGCGACTTTGTGTATGTAAAAGATGCCGTCAAGGCCACGCTGCATTTTCTCGATCATCGCGAGACGAGCGGCTTGTTCAACTGCGGAACCGGCCAGGCACGCAGTTGGAAGGACCTGATGAACGCTGTCTTTACCGCGATGCAGGTAAAGCCGGACATCGAGTTCATTGAGATGCCAGAGGTTCTTCGCGGCAAGTATCAGTACTTCACAGAAGCGGATATGACGAAGTTCCGGAAAGCGGCGTATGCCACTCCGTTTACTTCGCTTGAAGATGCGGTTCTGGAATACGTGAAGTTCCTGAACGAGCAGGCGAACCAGGGCTAAGCGATTTCTTAAAGCTGCTTCAGTCGCTTTTTCTGGCGGCCGTCGCGATCGAAGTTGGCCGGCGCCAGCCAGGCCTCGAAGGCCTCCTTCCTCCCCGGCCACTCGCTGTCCAGCATCGAGTACCACGCCGTGTCCCGGTTCAAGCCCTTTACCACCATGTGCTGGCGGAAGACGCCCTCAAAGGTGAATCCCAGCCGCAAAGCAGCGCGCCGGCTCGGCTCGTTCAGTGCGTTGCACTTCCACTCGTAGCGCCGGTAGCCCAGGTGGTCAAAGATGTGGCCGGCCATCAGGTACATGGCTTCGGTGGCCGCGGTGCTGCGCTGTAGCGCCGGCGTCAGCAGGATGTTGCCCACCTCAGCCACGCCGTTCGCCGGGTCCATGCGCATATAGCTGGCGTAGCCGGCAGCCGCATCAGTCCCGGCGGGCACAATCGCGAGGAAGACGGCATTCGCGGCCGCCTGCTTTGCTTCAAGAGCGCGGCGCAGGGCGGCCCGGGTGGGGTAAGGACCGTCTGGCAGCCAGGCCCATAGGTCGTCGCGACCCTGGACCCCCTTCCAGAGGGCAGCGGCATGGCGCTCAGCGTTCAATGGCTCAAGGGTTACGTAACGGCCGCGCAGGGTCACCGGGCCCGGCGGTTTGACCGGTTTCCAGTTGAGCGGATTGGGGTTGGACTTGAACATGAATTCAGCGTAGCAGCATCGATGGGGTCCGGTCGGCCCGCCTCACCCAGCGCATTTGGCAAAGTTGGCCAATCCCTCCTATACTCCCCATGAGGTGCCCCATGCCTACCCGCAATGTGAGCCTGACCAAGGAACTCGACGCCTTCATCGCCAAAAAGGTAGAAGCAGGGCTCTATGCCAATGCCAGCGAGGTAATGCGCACAGCCTTGCGCCTGCTGGAAAAGGAAGAGCGGGAGTACGACGAAACGATGGCCGTGCTCCGGGCGGCAATTGCCGAAGGGCTTGCAAGTGGATTAGCCGAACCAGGAGTTTTTGATCGACTCGAAGCTTACATTGATGAACTTGCAGCAGGCCATTGCCGGCGCATAGAGTAGCACGATCTGCTGAAGCGGACCTGAAGTCAATCATTGACTACATGATCGAAACCTGGGGCCGCGCCCAAGCAAGGCGATACTCTCAAGGTCTCAGGGAGACCTTCCAGCTTCTCGCCGATAACCCGTCTTTAGGGCGAACATGTGATTCGATCCATCGCGGCCTGCGCCGGCTCGAACATGGTAAGCACGTTGTGTTTTATATCTGCCAGGCTGACGGGGTGCTCATTGCGCGGGTACTGCACCAGCAAATGATTCCGGCAAAAGCAAAGTTTGAGGATTGAGCGGTCGCCATGGGGCGCCGTTCTCCACATCTCCACAGATTCGCTCCCAAACTGCACCATTCCTGCTCCTTGCCCTTGGGTTCCGCAAAGACTAGCCTTGTTCATGAGGCAGGCTTTAGCCCCGCAAAAGTTTTGCACCGGTTCTGGGGCAATGCCAGCCGCTAGACTCCGCGCTCCGCTTGGGGCTTTGCGCTTTCCACAGGCAAATGCCTTTGTTTAGCAAAGAGATGCGGGGAATGCAAACAAAATACTAGATGTTGTGGTTTGTTGTTGACATACACCACAGACAGCGCTATTTTTTCATCTGCGGCTTTAAACAGACTTTAACGTGATTGGGCGGAAACCCCGCCGGAAAGCCGTCAAGAGAAGAGAACCTGCGGTTTTCCAAGACCCCCCGTTTCCCGTTCTTTGCAAGAGCTTTTGCCTTACCCTGTCCAGGCTGCCACGCGCCGGACGGTGCAGAGTTTTCGCCGATTTTCAGCCATTGAGAGGATCCCCATGAACGAGTCGAATCTCCAGACTTCGACCGCCACCCTCCAGACCCCCTACACCCAGAGGGGCCTGGTTTTCGCTCGCCGCTTCTCCACCGAGGGTGCTTCGCCCTACGACGAAGTCCAATGGGAGAGGCGCACTGCCTCCATTACCGACACCAAGGGCAACACCATCTTCGAGCAGAAGGAAGTCGAAGTTCCCATTGACTGGTCAATGACGGCCACCAATATCGTGGCCTCCAAGTACCTGCACGGGCACCTCGACAGCAGTGACCGGGAGACCGGCGTCCGCCAATTGGTGGGCCGCGTCGCAGACACTGTCCGGGACTGGGGCATGAACGGCGGCTACTTTGCCACCCCTGCCGATGCTGCCATCTTCCACGACGAACTGGTGCACATGCTGCTCACCCAGAAGGTGGCGTTCAATTCGCCGGTCTGGTTCAACGTGGGTTGCGACCGGCTTGAACCGGATGCGGTGGGCCAGAACTGGCATTGGGATCCCTCGACCGGCGGCGTGGTTTATGCAGCCACCGGCTACCACAATCCGCAGTGCTCCGCCTGCTTTATCAATGCCGTTCACGATTCCATGGAAGGCATCATGGAACTGGCCCGGACCGAGGCCCTGCTGTTCAAGTACGGCTCGGGAACGGGCACCAATTTCAGTTCGCTGCGCTCCAGCAAGGAGTCGGTAACCGGCGGCGGCACGGCCAGCGGCCCGCTCAGCTTCATGCGCGGCTTTGACGCATTTGCCGGGGTCATCAAGAGCGGCGGCAAAACCCGGCGCGCGGCCAAGATGGCCATCCTGAACGTGGACCACCCGGATATCGTGGACTTCATCGAGTGCAAGGCAAAAGAAGAGGCCAAGGCCTTTACGCTGATCAAGGCCGGCTACGATGGATCGGGCCCCGACTCCGAGGCATTCTCGTCCATCTTCTTCCAGAATGCGAATAACTCGGTGCGGGTAAGCGACGAGTTCATGCGCGCTTATGAGAAAGACGGCGACTTTACCACATTGACGGTAAAGGAACGCAAGCCGGTTGAGACTCTCAAGGCTCGCGACATCATGCACAAGATTGCCGAGTCAACATGGCTTTGCGGCGACCCCGGCATGCAGTTTGACACCACCATCAACAAGTGGCACACCTGCAAAAACACTGCCCCGATTAAGGCTTCGAATCCCTGCTCGGAGTACATGTTCCTTGATAACTCGGCCTGCAACCTGGCCAGCTTCAACCTGATGAAGTTTGTAACTCCGGCGGGCAGCTTTGATATCTCAGCCTACCGGCATGCTATCTCGGTAACCATCACGGCCATGGAAATCCTGGTGGATAACTCGGGTTATCCCACCGAGTCCATCGCGCGCAACTCGCACGATTACCGCCCTCTCGGGCTTGGCTATGCCAACCTGGGCGCGCTGCTCATGTCCTTCGGCCTGCCTTACGATTCGGCTGCCGGCCGCGACCTGGCCGGGGCGATGACCGCCATCATGTGCGGCCAGGCTTATCTGCAATCGGCCATTATTGCCGCCAATTGCCCGCCCATTGGCTCGGCCACCCCGCTCACCGCATCGGTTGAGCGCCAGGGCGGCGCCTGCCCGGGCTTCTACGTCAACCGCGAGCCTTTCCTTGACGTGATCAGGATGCACCGCGCAGAGGTGAACAAAATCGGCAAGTCGGTAAACAGCGGCGAGCCCTTCAGCGTGCCGCAGCTTGAGGCTCTCAAGGAATCGAGCCGCGAGTGCTGGGACATGGCGCTGGTTTATGGCGAGCGCTACGGCTACCGCAACTCGCAGACCACCGTTCTTGCGCCCACCGGCACTATCGGCTTCATGATGGACTGCGACACCACCGGCATCGAGCCCGACCTGGCGCTGGTGAAATACAAAAAGCTGGTTGGCGGCGGCATGATCAAGATCGTCAACAACACCGTGCCCTCGGCTCTGTTCAAGCTCGGCTACAACAATGACGAGGTCAACGCCATCGTCAGTTACATTGACGCCACGGGGACGATTGAAGGCGCGCCGGGCATCAAGCCGGAGCATCTGTCGGTTTTCGATTGCAGTTTCAAGCCTGCCAAAGGCACCCGCTCCATCCATTACATGGGTCACATCAAGATGATGGCGGCGGCGCAGCCGTTCCTTTCCGGCGCCATCTCAAAGACCGTGAACCTGCCCCACGAAGCCAGCGTTGAAGATGTTGCCGAAGCCTACGCCGAGAGCTGGCGTCAGGGCATCAAGGCAGTGGCCATCTATCGCGACGGCTCAAAGGGCACGCAGCCGCTGAACACCAGCCTGGACGCTAAGAAGGAGCCATCCGCGCTGGACGTGACAGCAAACCGCGTGCTGGCTCAACTGGCCACCGGTCAGGCCGCCGCTGAAGCCGACGTCAAGACACTCGAAGCCAAAGTTGGCGAGAGACTGCAGGTCAGCGCACAAACAGTGGTTGCTGCTGCCGCCGCCTTCCAGCACGCGATTGAAGAGATCGCCAAGGCCGCTGCCGTGCCGGTGCTGCAACCCACTGAGAGCTTGCCCGCCGCGGCGGCGGCTGAAGACTCAAACAAGCAGGATTTGAATGCGCCCCCCCGCGCCGTTCGCCACAGGCTTCAGGACGAGCGCGCCTCCATCACCCACAAGTTCTCGATTTCAGGGCACGAGGGCTACATCACGGTTGGGCTTTACCCCAACGGACAGCCGGGCGAGATCTTCATCAAGATGGCCAAGGAAGGGTCCACGGTCTCGGGTCTTATGGACGCCTTTGCCACCTCGGTTTCCATCGCGCTGCAGCACGGCGTGCAATTGAAGGTGCTTTGCGAGAAGTTTGCCCACACCCGCTTCGAGCCTTCTGGCTGGACGGGCAACGAGCAGATTGGCTACGCCAAGAGCCTGATGGACTACATCTTCAGGTGGCTCAACCTGCGCTTCCTCTCCGGCACCCAGTTGACGCTGTTTGCCGGCCTGGGCTTGCCGACGCCGCAACTGCCGGCCACGCCCTCGCTGATCCCCGACGCCGATCACGAGGAAGACGCATTCGCGAAAAACCATCTGGCCGATCTGGCCCAGAAGGTTGCCGAGATGCTGAAAGGGGTGAGCAGCCAACCCGGAGGTGGCATTCCGCCCGAGTCAAAGCCCTGGGTTCCTCAGGCAACGGCCAGTCCCGACCATGGCCCCGACCTGAAAGATCGCGGCATCTATCACGCGGCCGACGCCATGCGAGAGATGTACGAGATGGGAGATGCTCCCAGCTGCTCAGTCTGCGGCGCAATCATGGTGCGCAACGGCAGCTGCTACCGCTGCATGAGCTGCGGCTCAACCAGCGGTTGTTCCTAGGTAATTTGTCCTGCCTATGCTGGCGCAGTGTGCGGAGACACTTGATTTGCAAGCCGTGATCGCTAATTTGCAAGTCCGGCTTTAACTGCAAGTTTCGGTCATCAAGACTTGCCGGGAACATTTTAGGGCGCGTTTACGTGGCGAAAGCACACGCGAACGCGCCCGTTTGCTTCGGGGGTAGGGGTTTGATCCCGGCATCCGCCGCGTTTCCAGTCGACCTCTCGCGGCTGCACCAAAATCCCGGCGATCGACTATCCTTCCAACATCAAACTTGGCCACCTCGAAACCGGCAGGTAACTACTCGACGGGATTTTCACTCGCGGCAATGAGGGGCATTTTTTCAGGACGCCGCTCGAAGTCAAGCGGCGATAGAGAGGACTGGAATGACGACACATATCAATCGCCGGCGGTTTATTGAAGCGGCCGCCGTATCCGCGGCTTTCTCGATTGTTCCCAGGAGCGTGTTGGGCGGAACCGGACACGTGGCTCCGAGCGACAAGATCACCATGGCCCACATCGGCATGGGCGCTGAGGGCATTAGTGAACTGGGCTGGCTGCTCGACGATCCGGCCATTCAGATTACGGCCGTTTGCGACCCCAACACCGACAGCAGCGATTACATGGAGTGGGGCAAGGGCGACATCCGAAATCGGGTGCGCCAGTACATCCAGGACCTCACTTGGCGAGCCGGCGACAACGGCTGCCCTGGCGGGCGCGAAGTGGGCCGCGCGGCCGTCGATGGCTACTATGCCAAGCAGCGCGGAGCGGCAAATTACAAGGCCTGCGCGGTCTACGCCGATTTCCGTGAAATGTTTGAGAAAGAGCACGACATCGACGCGGTAAAGATCATGACCCCGGACCATTTGCACGCCACCATCGCGATTGCGGCGATGAAGAAAGGCAAGCATGTGCTGATGCACAAGCCGGTGGCCAATCGGATGGTCGAGGCGCGGCTGGCGATTGAGACGGCGCGTTCTACCAAGGTGGCCACGCACATGATGGCTTATGGCAACGCGCCGGGCAATGGGCTCATTGCCGCGCGCATCAAGGATGGAGCGATCGGGCACTTGCTTGAAATCCATAACTGGACCAACCGGCCTGTCTGGCCGCAATACACAGAGATTCCTACCGCCAGCGTGCCCGTACCCAAGGGCCTGGACTGGGATTTGTGGTTGGGACCCACGCTCGACCGGCCTTATTCGCGCAATTACACGCACGGGGTTTTTCGCGGCTGGTACGACTTTGGCGGCGGATCGATGGCGGATATGGGCATTTACAGCTTGTGGCCGGTCTTCACCGGGCTCGGGCTGGGCGTTCCGGTGAGCGCTGAAGCCTGTGCCACACATACCTGCCAGTTGGTTGACAACGTGAGCGGGCCGGCGAAGAACGACTTTTCCTATCCCACGGCGTGCTCCATTCGCTTTAAGTTTGCGCCTCAGCCGGGCATGCCTGCGCTTGAGCTTTTCTGGTACGACGGCGGGATGAAGCCGCGGTTTCCCGGCGAGATTGAAGCCGTGACGCCGGCCATCGGAATCGAGGGAATTCTGTTTATCGGCGACAAGGGAATGATTCTGGCCGGCTATTTTGGCGAGGATCCGGTACTGTTTGCCAACGGCAAGCACGAACCGCTTCTGCCGCCGGCGGACGCTGCCAGGCCTAATCCGGATGCGGTCGAGCGCAACAAGTTCTGGCGCACTGCCTTTCAGGGCGGAGCGGAATCACCGGGGAGCTTCCTTAGCCTTGGGCCGATTTCCGACACCGTCAACCTGGGCACGGTGGCCCTGCGCGCCGGCCAGAAGGTGGTCTTCGATTCAGCCAGTGCGAAGATTACCAATGCGGATGCGGCCAACCAGTATTTGGTGCGCGAGTATCGCAAGGGCTGGGAATTGTAGAATCCCCGCTTTGGGATAGGGCACGACTTCAGGTGCTGCAAGAGCCGGCCAATCAACGCAGACCCGCCCCTGAGGGAATGCTCAGGGGCGGGTCTGGTATCCCAGGTCTGAGAATCGAGACCTCTACCCCACGAACGAAGGCTCGTCCGTGGGGTAGAGGTCCTGATGCAAGCCAACTCCGCAGAAGATGAAGCGGACAACTTGCCGGCGGCTATTACACTCCGGTTGGCAGGACTTCTTCGATCCCGGCCCAGGGTCCACCTTGAAGCACGAGGTACTTCAGGTAAAGCTCGGAGCCTGTGCGATCTGACGACGCGAGCAAACTGCGTGCAGCCTCCTGAACGCGTTCGTTTGTCAGGGTGGCGTAGTCAAAGTTCTCCTCGATCATTCCCTCCGAATGGGGAATATTGAGCAAGTCAAGAAAGCCGACAATCACTGCACGATGCTCGTGGAGAAGATATTTTTTCAGCAGCTCATCCACCATCGGGTCAGCCAGTGACAAGGTTGACGCCGTCCAGTTCACCAACCGCTCCATCGGGCTTTTGCGGACAAAGACCTCGCGGAGTTTTCTTGCTCTTGCAAGAGAGGCAACGAGCACCTGTTTCTCTGTGCCCTTTGATTCAGCCCAAAAAACCTGGCAGACGGCGACTCGGATTTCAATTGGCAATTGTCGCCAAACACGGTTTGCAGAAACTGGCACCAGCGGTCCTCTCATACGTCGAATCTGAAGTATCAGCTCTGATGATAACGGTTCCAGAAAAAGAACGTGCAAATCGCGGCGGGTTTACCGGAAAGGCCCGCAGGCTCGAACTGCAATAGCGGTTAGGGGCGATCGTTCTCTGCACAGGTCAATACCGGCTTCGGTCACGATTTGTTTATCTAAACGTCCAAGAATCTGGATTTTGAACTAAACTAGTTGGCAGGCCGTGCAATCCTTAGCGCCGCCCCTCAAAAAATGCCCGACCGAAAACAAATCTGGCGTGCGGTTGTCCCAATAGCGCTGCTGTTGCTGGTGCTGGGGACAACGCTCGGCATGGTCTGGCATCACCACTCTTCCTCTTCAGACAATTGCCCGCTCTGCCATCTCACCCTGGCGCCATCGCTGGCCGGCATCCGCGCCTGCATACTGGTGCCCGCCGGCGCAGGACCCGCGCCTCATTACATTAGTTTTATCGGTCGATCTGCCCCCGCGCAGGTTCCCGCTCGCGCTCCTCCTGCCTAATCTTCGCATTGCTCCCGTGCCCTTAGGGCACACCTGAATCCATACAAGTCTCGCGAAGGAGGCTGACTGCCTATGCGTTCCAAACGCTTGTGCTCTTCCGTTTTTCTCGTTGTTGCTTTCTCTTTTGGGGCCGCCACGGCTCAGTCCGCGCCGCCTCAAAATCCGTTGCCGCCCGCTCCACCGGCGCAGACGCTCGCTCAGAAGCCGGGCTCGATCGTTATTTCTTTGGAGGACGCCATCCAGATGGCCCTTCAGCACAATCACAGCCTGCTGGCCGCTCGCACCGTGATTCAACAGAACCAGGCTGAGGAAACGACGGCCAATCTGCGGCCTAACCCGGTGCTCATGGGCGACTCGCAGTTCTTGCCCATCTTCCAGCCCAGCCAATTCAGCGCCGATTATCTCGACAACACGGCCCAGTTCGACCTCGGCGTAAGTTATCTATTCGAACGCGGCAAAAAGAGGCAGCACCGCCTACAGGCCGCCAAAGATCTGACGGCCGTCTCCCGCTCGCAGGTCGCCGACAACGAGCGCAGTCTCACCTTTCAGGTCGCTTCGCAGTTCACCAACGTGGAACTTGCCGAATCCACACTTGAACTGGCCACCGAGGACCTGAAGAGTTTCCAGAACACGCTGAACATTACCGAAGCTCGCTACAAGGCGGGAGACATTGGCGAGGACGATCTGCTGAAAATGAAGCTGCAAATGCTTCAGTTCCAGATGGACCTTTCCGCCGCGCAGCTTGCCCGGGTGCAGGGCCTCTCTGACCTGCGGCAACTGCTCGGGTATGAGTCCATCGCCGCCGATTACGACATAGCGGGATCGTTCGACTACCAGCAGGTCAAGGGCAACCTGGACGACTTTCAATCAAAGGCGCTCGAAAATCGTCCCGACCTGCAGGCAGCACGCCAGGGCGTGACCGCGGCCAACAGCCAGCATGAATTGCAGAAGGCCATCGGCAAGAGGGACGTTACCGGCCAGGCCAGTTACACGCACCTTGGGTATAGCAACGACCTTTCCTTGTTCGGCCAGATTCAGATGCCGATCTTCGACCGCAATCAGGGCGAGATCGCTCGCGCCGGTTTTGCCATCACCCAGGCGCAGGAGCAGGAAAAACTGGCCAGCGGGCAGGTGATGACCGACGTGCGCGATGCGTTTGAAGGCCTGCGCGCCAACGATCAGATTGTCGGCCTCTACCGTTCCGGCTACCTTGACGCTGCGCAGCAATCGCGCGACATCACCGAATACGCTTACCGGCACGGCGCTGCCAGCCTGCTTGATTTTCTCGACGCCGAACGTAGTTACCGGGTGACGCAACTCGGCTACCGGCAATCGCTGGCATCGTACCTGATCGCGCTCGAACAGCTTCGCGAAGCTGTAGGAACCAGGAGCTTACCATGAAGATTGCATCGCCTGTTGTCCGCAGCTGCCGGATTGAAAATGCCTTGGCGTTCGCACTGGTCCTTGTGTTCACTGGCTGTCACGCCAACGATCAGGACCGCGCGAGTCAGATGACCTCCTTCTCCGGCAGCGCATCAAAAAACGCCACGCCGCAGCTCTTCACCATTCCGCAAGATCAGATGTCGCACGTGCAGGTGGTTACGGTTGCGCCGGGCACCATGACGCGCACGCTGCGCCTCACCGGCGCGGTGGCCTACAACGCCTTCAAGACGACCCCGGTGATCACGCAGATCGGCGGCCCGGTCACCCGAATCCTGGTGGTGCCGGGCGAACATGTGAAGGCGGGCCAACCGATGCTCGACATCAGCAGCCCGGATTACTCTCAGTTGCTGGCCGCCTATCTCAAGGCCGCGGATTCTTACCGCCTGGCAGCGAAAAATTACACCCGCGCCCAGGATCTGTATCAGCACTATGCCATCGCCGAACGCGATCTTGAGCAGGCTGAGTCCGATCGCAACCAGGCGCAAGCGGACCTGAACGCTTCGGAACAGGGGATGAAAATTCTGGGAATCAAGGATCCCGGATCGTTGGCCAAGGCTCCTTCGTCAGCGCAGATTCCCGTCCTCGCTCCCATCGGCGGCGAAGTGGTGGAGCGGCTGGTCTCGCCCGGCCAGGTGGTGCAGGCGGGTCAAACGCAGGCTTTCACCATCTCCGATTTAAGTACAGTGTGGGTCCTTGCCAACGTCTACCAGGCAGACCTGGCGTACGTTCACAACGGTGACGATGTCGTGGTGCAAACGGACGCTTACCCAAACAGTTTCCACGGGAAGATTTCTTATGTCTCGCCCGGCCTCGATCCAAACACGCGGACGCTGCAAGCGCGACTGGTGGTGGACAACCCGGGAAAGAAGCTGAAGCGCGACATGTTCTGCACTGCCACGGTGACGGCCGGCTCCATCATGAATGTGCTTGCCGTGCCAAACGCATCCATACTGCGCGATGACAACAACCAGCCATTCGTCTACATCGAAAACAGCACGAACCAATTTGCCAGGCGCGACGTGGATTTGGGCCAGAGCCAAAACGGCCAGACGCAGATACTGAAGGGCATTTCCGTTGGCGAGAGGGTTGTCGGCGACGGCAGCCTGTTTCTCCAGTTTGCCAATTCGCTGCAACACTGAGAAGGCGGTTTCGAATGATTCATCGTATCGTTCAGTTTGCGCTGCGGCAACGGATGCTGGTCCTGCTCCTGGTGGGCTTTATTGCCGCCGGCGGCATCATCTCGTTTGAGCACATGCCAGTAGATGCTTACCCGGACTTGTCTCCGCCCATGGTTGAGATCATCACGCAGTGGCCCGGCCATGCATCTGAAGAGATCGAGCGGCTAGTCACCGTTCCCACTGAAGTGGAGATGAACGGCGTACCCAAAATGTTCGTCATGCGCTCCATTTCGCTTTACGGACTTTCCGATGTGATTCTCACCTTTGAAGAGGGAACCGACGACTATTTTGCGCGGCAGGTGGTGTTTCAGCGGCTGAGCGAGGTGACGTACCCCACGGGTGTAACCCCGTCGCTGTCTCCACTGGCAAGCCCGTCCGGGCTGGTCTATCGCTATGTTCTTGAGAGCCCCGACCGCAGCGCGCAGGAACTGAAAACCTTTGAAGACTGGGTGATCGGACGCGAGTACAAGCAGGTGCCCGGAGTCGCGGACGATTCCGGCTTTGGCGGCACTGTGATGCAGTACCAGGTGGTGCTCGACCCGGCCAGGCTCTACGCTTATCACATCACAGTGCCGGCCGTGCTGCAGCAACTCTCGGCAAATAACTCCAATGCCGGCGGCGGCTTCTACTCCCAGGGCGGGCAAATCTACTATGTGCGCGGGCTCGGCCTCATCCGCGACACGGCCGACATTGGCGCCATCGTGGTGGGCTCGCAGAATGGCGTGCCGGTGCGCATCCGCGACATCGGCGAAGTTGTCATCGGAGGCGCTCCCCGCCTGGGCGAATTCGGTTTCAACAAGACTGACGATGCCGTTGAAGGCGTCATCATGATGCGCCGCGGCGAGCAAACCCAGGATGTTCTGAAGGGCGTCGAAGCCAAGACGCGGCAACTGAACGAGCACATTCTTCCGCCCGACGTGAAGGTGCGCCCCTACTACGACCGCAGCGACCTGGTTCAACTGACCATCGACACCGTTGAGCACAACATGCTGCTGGGCATGGCCCTAGTGCTGCTGGTGTTGATGGCCTTCCTGGTCAGCATGCGCGCCGCCGTTATTGTGGCGCTCACCATTCCACTCTCGTTGCTTTTCTCCTTTATCTTTCTGCACGCGCGCGGCATTCCGGCCAACCTGCTTTCAATCGGCGCCATCGATTTTGGAATTCTCATCGACGGAACGCTGGTGATGGTTGAGAACATCTTCCGCGAGCTGGGCGAGCGCGAAGGCAAGCCCTACAACCTTCACGACGTGATTTTGCAAGCGGCGAAGGACGTCGATCGTCCCATCTTCTACTCTGTCGCGGTCATCATCGCTGGTTATTTGCCCATCTATGCGCTCAGCGGACCTTCGGGAAAACTCTTCAAGCCCATGGCAGACACGGTGGCCATTGCGCTGGTCGGCGCGCTCATTCTGACGCTCACGCTGGTTCCTGTCCTGTGCGCCTATTGGTTCAAAAAAGGAGTCCACGAGCGCGAGAACAAGCCGTTCAATTGGGTGCGCGACATATACGCAGGCCAGCTTGAATGGTGCCTCGACCGCCCCAAGACCACCATGATCGGGGCAACAATTATCTTTGCCGCCTCGCTGCTGTTGATTCCCTTCATCGGCGGCGAATTCATGCCCCATCTCGACGAAGGCGCGCTGTGGGTTCGAGCCACCATGCCGTACACGGTTTCATTCGAGACGGCGAGCAGCTTCTCGCCGCAGGTTCGCAATATTCTTACGAAATATCCGATGGTTACCGAGGTTGGCTCGGAACTCGGACGCCCGGATGACGGCACCGATCCCACCGGGTTTTTCAATGACGAGTTTTACGTTGGCCTGAAACCCTACAGCGACGTTTCGTGGAAGACCGGATCGATCCACACCAAGGCGCAGTTGACTGAGGACATACAGAGGCAACTTCAGGCTTTTCCGGGTGTCATCTTCAATTACACGCAACCCGCCGAAGACGCAGTGGACGAGGCGTTGACGGGGCTGAAGAGCGCGCTGGCCGTGAAGATCTATGGCCCCGACCTGAATATTCTCCAGTCCAACGCGCTCGACATCAAGCGCCGCCTGCAGCAAGTGCCTGGCTTCGAGGAACTGACAGTGGTGCGTGAACTCGGCCAGCCCAGCCTGCTGATCGACGTTGATCGTGAGAAGATTTCCCGTTACGGCATCAACGTGGCAGACGTAGAGGCGGTGGTTCAGGCGGCCGTGGGCGGCCAGGCGGCTACGCAGGTAATTCAGGGCGAAAAACTCTTTGACCTGGTGGTGCGCATGAAGCCCGAGTTCCGTGAAAATGCGCAGGAAATTGGCAGCCTGCTGGTCGGAACGCCTTTGGGTCAGCAGATCCCATTGAGCAATCTCTCGAATATTCACGAAGCGGGCGGCGCATCGTTCATCTATCGCGAAAACAACTCGCGCTATATCGGCGTGCAGTTCAGCATTGAAGGGCGCGATATGCAAACCACAGTGCGCAACGGCCAGCGCGCTATCGCCGACATTCAAAAATCTCTGCCTCCCGGCTATAGGCTCGAGTGGGGCGGCGAGTACGGTGAGTTGCTTGAGGCGGAACACCAGATGATCTACATTGGTCCCCTGGCCGTGCTCATCATTTTCATGATTCTGTTTGCGCTGTACGGCAACTTCAAGTTTCCGCTGGTGATTGCTGTCGGCGTCATTATGACTGTCCCCGTGGGCGCCTTGATTGCTCTCAAGATTTCGAACGTGCCCTTCAGCGCTTCGTCGGCGCTCGGTCTGCTTGCGCTCATGGGTGTTTCGGTCGAGACCGCGGTTATCCTCTTCTCATACATCAACAAACTGAGGCTTGAGAACAAAGACATTCGCACGGCAACGCGCGAGGCATCGCTGCTGCGGCTGCGGCCGATCATGATGACCGCGTTGGTTGCCTGCCTTGGGCTTTTGCCCGCAGCGCTCTCAACCGGTATCGGCTCCGACACGCAAAAACCTTTTGCCATTGTCATCGTTGCCGGATTGATTTCGCGCTTGTTTCTGGGCTTCTTCGTGAACCCCGTGCTGTACGAGATGGTTGCCCGCGAGGGAGACGTATTGCAGGTCTGATGTTGTTAGCGGTGACCTGCACGGCCTTTTCTGCGGACCACGGAGGGAGATTCGAACTTGCAAACGTCTGAGCGTCTCTACTATTCCGATTCTTTTCTCACAACGTTTACCGGAACGGTAACCGGGGTCCGTGAAGTTGCGGACAGTAATGCAGAACTGCGCTGGCAGTTGGCGCTTGACCGCACGGCGTTCTATCCGACGAGCGGCGGGCAGCCTTTCGATACTGGACACTTGAACGCGACTTTGCCAGACGGAACAACGCTGACGCTTCTTGTAGAACAAGTGGAAGAGGACGAGCAAGGCGAGGTATGGCATTTGGTGCGCACGCCGCTCGCAGTGGGAACTCCTGTCGAAGGACAGATCGACTGGGAGCGAAGGTTCGATCATATGCAGCAGCACTCGGGACAACATCTGCTGTCTGCGGTTTTTTGGCAGGAACTTCAGGCGCCAACGATCTCTTTCCACCTGGGAGAGAGCGCCTCGACAATCGATCTGGCCAGCGGGCAACTGGTGCCCGACGTTTTGGAACGAGTGGAACGAATCGCGAACGAGATCATTGGGGAAGACCGCCCGGTGACTTCACGCAACGTGCCGCGCGCCGAAGCCGAAGCCATGCTGGCCTCAGGCCAACTTCGCAAGCTGCCGGACATCCAGGGCACGATCCGCCTTATCGATATTGCCGACCGCGACAACAACGCCTGCGGTGGAACTCACGTCCGCTCCACGGGGCAGATCGGCGGGCTGCATTTGCGGACGGTGGAGAAAGTGACCCGTGGCGTGCGCGTCGAGTTCGTCTGCGGAATGAGGGCGGTGCGAGCTGCTCGCGCAGATTCGGCCGTCCTGCGCGAAACTTCGGCCCTGCTTTCAACGGGGGCGGCGGAATTGGCTTCAACCGTTACCCGGCTGCTGGCCGAGGGGAAGGCGCGTGCCAAAGAGCGCCAAAAATTGCGCGAGGAACTTGCGGTGTTTCAAGCGGCAAAGCTGGCGGCGGAGGAAACGGTCGAAAACGGGCTCAGGCTTGTGGTGCGTGATTGGAAAGACCGGGACCGCGAAAGCGTGAAGCTTCTGGCATCGCGAACAGCGGCAGCCGCTGCGCAAACGGGAGTGATCTTCTGCGCCGGCGAGGCTGACCCGGTACGCATGTTTGTTGCCCGCAGTTCCGACCTCGACTTCAACTGCGGACATATTCTGCGCGAGGCGCTCACCCATCTTGGGCTGCGGGGCGGAGGCTCGGCCGACCTGGCCCAGGGAGATGTTCCTGCAAAAGAAGTTTCCTCGCTGCTGGCTTCAGTGAGCGATGCCATTCAAAAAGCAGTGTCGGCAACACGCAAACAGCCATGACGTTTGCCGCGCTCCATCGGCGATCAGCCATCTCCAAATCCCCGAACCTTGACTCAGCACTGAAACCGGTAGCCGACTCCGGGAACTGTGATAATCGTCTCGGGCCTTTTGGGTGAAGGCTCCAGCTTTTGGCGCAGGCTGGCGACGTGCATATCCACGGTGCGCGTAAAAGTCCCTGCCATATGGCCCCAAACCTGTTCCAATAATTCATCGCGCGAGAGGTCAACCCCCGGGTGCTCCGCGAAGTAACGCAGCAAGTGAAACTCCCTTGCGGTGAGAGACACCGGAATCCCCGCACAGGTCACCTTTGCTCTGCGTGTGTCAATAACGATGGAGCCGAAGCGGAAAAGATCGGGGCCAATGGCGTGCGCAGTATCTGAAGCGATTAGCGTTCGACGAAGAAGGGCCTCGACGCGCGCCATCAACTCGAGCGTATCGAATGGCTTGGTGACGTAGTCGTCCGCGCCCAGCTTGAGGCCGATGATCTTGTCCACCGTTTGGCTTTTCGCGGTCAGCAGCAGGATGGGCGTATTCTGGCCCGCGCGCCGAATATCCGTACAAAGGTCAAGCCCGTTCCGATGGGGGAGCATGATGTCGAGAATGATGAGGTCAAACGGCAGTTGCGTGGCCTTATCCAAGCCTGCGTTGCCGTCCAATGCCACATCCACCACGTAGCCTTCGCTGCGCAGGCGGTCGCCCAGGGTGAGGCATAATTCTTCTTCGTCTTCAACCATCAGGATGCGTCTGCTCATAGATTTGTCAATGCAGCGCGCGGAGAGGCTTGCGCGGCCATCTGCATATCGTCTCCTTTCGCGATTTTCAAGTGCAAGGTAAATGTGCTGCCAGCGGAGAGTTCGCTGACTACCGAAAGGCTTCCACCCATGGATTCGGCGATTCTCTTGGCAAGCGACAACCCCAGGCCGGTGCCGTGAATCTGCGCGTCGCGGACGCGGGGGCTGCGATAGAACGGGTCGAAGATGTGGACCAGCTCCGAGGGGTCGATTCCAATTCCCTTGTCGATGACGGAGATCAGCAGTTCCCATCCGGTGCCGTGTTCAACGCGAGCTGTGCATGCGCGCAGGGTAATCCGGCGGGTGTCGCCGCCATACTTGACTGCGTTGCCAATCAGGTTTTGCAGGCATTGCGAGATTCCGGTAAGATCGCCTATCGCATTTGGAAGATCGGGCTCAATCTGGCGGTCGAGAACAAAACCCGCGCTCTGAACCTGCCCTTCTGTGCTGCTCATGATCGATTCGATAATTGCCGCGATCGGAACTGGCTTCAAAATGTAGTGGTTCTTGCGGTCCTCGGTTGAGGCAAACAGCAGAATCTCGTCAACCAAATGGCTCATGCCGCGGCTTTGGCGCTGCAGGATGCCGCCATATTTTTGCAGCGCGGCTTTTCCTTCGACCAGGCCGTCGGCAAGGTTGTCTGCCGCGGAACTGATTACGGCCAGCGGCGTGCGCAACTCGTGCGACACCGAAGCTACAAACTCCATCTGCAAACCTGCAAGCTGGAGCGCGCTCAGCATCCTTCCTCTTTGAATCGCCCAAACCGCGGCGCTTGACAGCAGGAAGGTGAAAATCAGAATTCCAATCAGCCTTGCCGACGAGCGCCGCGACGAGGCGGCCAGGTTTGCCTGGCGCTGGGCAGCGTCTTCGTCGTAAATGCGTTTCACTTCATCCAGGTCCTTTCGGACAAGTTCGAATGCCGGGACGCCGCCGGCAATATCGAAACTGACTGCCCCCTTGATATTTCCTTCGAGAATGGAGGCAAGCACCTCGTCGCGCACGTCAAGATAACTTACCCAATCGCGGGCCAGGCGGTCGGCCAATGCGGTCTCGGCAGGTTGTTTTGCCTGGCGGCCATATTCCGCAATCACATCTTTCACGCGCTGATCGGCGTCTCGGGATTGATCGGCGTATTCAACCTGGAGATTGCTGTCGCTGGTCGTCAAGGCGTACAAGGTGGCGCGGCGGGTCTCCTGCGCGTAGTATTGCAGCTCTCCTATGCGCTGCAGCCCGTGAACAGAACCCGTGTACATTTTCTGCGCCTCGGCGTTAGCGGCGCGCAAATCGCGAATCACAAATGCGCCGATCACCGCAACCCCGCAGCACACCATGAATAGCGATAAGGTAGCTTTCTGGCGCGACGTCGCGTTCAATATCCGGTCGAGGAACGGCAGGGGATAGGAGTATCGCCGCTTGAACGCGAATTTGAGCTGATTCCGCATCCTAATTCACCGCCGGGCTTTGCACGCGCAGCTTGTAGCCCCTGTCTTCAGGCAAGAGCTCGTCAATGCGCAGCACCTTCACCGTCGCATCCACGTCGCTTGCGCGCAGAAAGCCGATGGCTCCAGGAACGTTGAAAATGAACTTCCGCACTCCGACCGGCGTTGAAAGTGTCTTGGGCGAAACCAGAATTTCACCCGTGTACAGGCCGTGGAGAAAGTGGTTCTTCAATTGTTCTTCGGTCATTCCGCAGATATCGCGGACCGCGACCTTCCTTTCCGGTTCTCCCACGTCGCGCATCACCAGGGTGATCCGTCTGCCATTTGTCCAGTGGCTGCGGTTTCCAAGGAAGATGCCGCGGAGTTCCGTCATCGACAGCTTGTCCACGGGATTTGAACGATTCACGACAATGGCCAACGGCTCATAAGGCGCGCTTAGTTGTATTGAAGGGTGATCGGAAGACTCCGGACGCAAGCCCGCGGAGCCCGGTTGGCGGGCAATCAGTGCGGCGACAATAAGGAGTGTGGTCAGGCGTCGCATTCTGGATTGAATCTCACTAAAACGTAAACCCGAGTTGCAGCGTAAGCCCGTTGAATCCCGGCTGATCGCGAAGGAATGAGTAGTCGTATTGGAATTTGAGCGCGACGGATTCGCTGGCATCGTAGCGCAGGCCAAGCGAAGGACCGTGCTGCAATCGCACGTCTGGAAATACCGGCTCGTTGTTGGGAACATTGACGTACTGGTATCGGAAGTAGGGCCGATACGATCCAAACTGCCTTGAGACTTGTGTATAGAATCCGGGGGTATTGAAGCTGCTCGATGTTCCCATCAGCGCATGACGGTCTAGCAGTGCCTCGTTGAGCCACTCGTACTTCGGGCGGATAAAAATCGCATGGGCCGCCACAATTGTCTCCCCGATCCGGGGAGAGTTGAGCGGCCGCAGCACATCGCGATATACAGAGACGCCGGCCTGGAACCCGTGCAATGCTTCAGGCCTGACGAAGGCTGCCAGGTTGAAAGCCTTGTGGTTCTGGTCGTCGACCTCGTTCTGAACAGGCTCATCCACCAGCGGGTTTCGTGACTCGCGCCCGTTGCCAATTTCTGCTACATAATGCAATCCCAACTGACCGGACGGAATCAGGCCGGAGGCGGTTACGCCGACGTTATGGACGGGCAGGATTCCTCCCTGGTCTTCAAAGTTAAACAGGAAAGGCCTGCCCGTTGTGGTCTGCAACCATGTGCTGTGGTGATAGGCGGTGTTGTAGTACCCGATGGCGGTGTGTCCCCGCCCCGCGGAGATATTGAAGTAATCGTTATGGGAATATTGCATGAGATAACGTTCGATATCCACACTGAATGAGTTTTCCGGTCCACTGGTTACGCCATAAAAGTTGTTGGCTCCCGCTTCAAAGACGATCTCGCTTAGAAACTTGAATTTCTCGGAGACATCCGAGGAGATGAACAGATCGAGTTGTCCGAGCGAGAATGACGTTGTGTCGCCTTTCATGGTGTCGCCATGCAGAGAAATGTCACCGAACCCGCGAATGCGCAGCAGTGTCTTGCTCAAGTCCATTCTGTCTGACATGCCCCCATCCATTTGAGCCTGCTCGGTGTCGGCAGGGGAAGAACTGGGAGGCTGCGGAAGGGGTTCCTGTTGGCCGGTTGAATTCTTCAAGGCCGCGGCAGCGGCGGCAAGCTGAGGTGCGGGGCCAGCTTCAGCGGGGCTGGAAGATGGTTGATTGGCCGCTCCGGCCTGGCGTTTCTCGGCTTCCAGTTGGCTCACCCGCGCTTCCAACTGATCAATCTTTTTCAGCAACAGTTGAAGCGTATCCTTGTCGATCGCCTGTCCGTCCCCTGTCTGCTGCGCGAACATTGCCGAATTGCACAATAGGGCGATAAAGCTCACGGCCATCAGCATGCCGCCCGCCTTCCCATACCTCAACTGCACTGAACGCATCGTACCTTCCTCCTGTGCCCGGGCCCGTTAGAACAGCAAGCCGAGGTTGTGGTGGGTTAACCGTGCCGCGCACCACTTCGGATCGCGTTAAGGGATGATCCTCTGCGCGAAGTCATTCGATATGCGCGCACAAATCCCCCAGCCTAATACCAGCACAATGAGGCTGCGGAACCTTTGATATATGTCAACCAGCTTTTATCTAGCCGCATCGGACGGGTGTCCAGACTACATCTCTGATTCGGAGTTGGCAGCCGCACGAAGGGCGCGCAACTCATGCGTTTGGCGAGTCTCGCGCCGCGTCTGGCCCGGTGCACTTAGCCGTCCCAACCCGCACACACGCAGTAGGCAGAATACTAGACGCATCGGAGAGTCATATCATTCGCCTTACAAAGCTTTACAAGGCGATTGATGCCGAACAAGAAGACGGGAAGCGGAGGGAGATTACTATCCTGTTTGTATCACCCTTGGATTCATTGCAGTGCAGCGCACGCGGCCCGAGCCTGACAGTACCTTTGGCGCCAGCGTTTGTGAATGACTTCCTTGACCGGCCGGCGGCTGCGTCAAGTGGTTCGCGCATCTCCATCTGGCTGGGCGCGAACCTTCCGCAAGTGCTTCACGGAGGGTGCGATGGGAAGGACAATGCGCGTCTTCATCACTCTCCCATGTCTCCTTGTCTGCCTTGGCTTGGCCGTTGCGATTCCGCGCTTATGGAATACCGAGTGGCGTGCCCGGCAGTTGACGGGTAGAAACGCAGAAAGCGGAATTGGCGCCCAAATGCAGAAGTCATTCTTAACCTGCAAGAGAGCAGGCGTCCATCGTCGGCAGTCCCTCACCTCGAACGTCCGCTCAAAGGCTTATGCTCGGCTCCTTAGCGGCGTGTGGCATGCCAGTAGATCAGGTTCCGTAACCGCGCCGGGCACTGCGCTCCGGGTATCCACCTGGACCAGGCAACGGATGCGGTTTTATCGAATGGCGCCAATGCATCGAGCCAGCGCGGGCCCCGGACCATGCGCGGCTGATCGACGCCGATTGGCTTGCGCAACTTGAAACATTCATCCCAGCGGGACCGCATAAACCAGCCAAATCCGAGCATCCAGGATCAGCAGTCTGGCCATCTTAGGACTCTGGATGAACTTCACGAATAGACCCAGGAAAGGGAACTTATGCGACACGATGACGATGCCGGCAAGGGCACGGAAGGCAGCATTGGGCGGGGGGCGGGCAATGTGGTGCAGATTGACAAGCGGCCGCTGACTCGCAAAGACGATTTGAAAAGGGGAGCCGAAGAAAAACCAGAGCACGCGCGCAGCAATGTAATTGAAATTGGCAAGCGGAGCTTCTTTCACCCAATGCTTGAAAGAGACACGCTCAATACCTGACCGAACACTCGGCGACGGGCGTTTCCGGTGGTCTTCTCTTTGATAGAGCAGCCGAAGAGTCAAGAAGGAACGATTAGCATCGAACAAT
Source organism: uncultured Acidobacteriaceae bacterium (assembly GCA_903911925.1). GTDB lineage: Bacteria > Acidobacteriota > Terriglobia > Terriglobales > Acidobacteriaceae > Telmatobacter. The sequence goes on along the minus strand of CAIWFH010000070.1, from coordinate 61,757 downwards.
ATCTGCCGGATAGAAACTAACCTCAGGCAAAACTCAAAACCACTATAAGGATGTGCGAGCGCGGCATTGTGCCGCGCTCGCACGGTTGAGCCGGGGCTTAGAAGACGAACTTGCCCGCGAATTGCACCAGGCGCGGGTTGTTGAATTGGCTGGTGATCTGCCCGAACCCGCTCGAACTGATGGGCAGCGCATAGCCGGTGGACGGGGGACCGAACTGGACGTGGTTAAACACGTTAAACAGTTCGGCGCGGAACTCGAATGCCAGCTTCTCCCTGACAATTGGAGTTCGCTTGAAAGCGGCAAAGTCCCAGTTGTCGATGCCATCCGTTCTCAGCGTGGAGTCGACGCGCGATTCGTTGCCAAAGGTGTACGGCGCAGGTTCAGAGAAGGCGTCGGGGTTGATCCAGCCTGCGTTGCCCTGCAGGCCGCTCAGGACGCGGGCGTCCCTGCTTCCAGAGCCGCCCTTGTGCACGCCGGCAACTACATTGGGGCGCAATCCGCCGCCCCAGTTGCTGGTGCCGTTGGCTGCGCCGGCAGAGATGTTCACCGGGAAACCTTGCTGGAAGGTAGTTACGCCGTCGATGCCCCAGCCGCCTACTATCTTGTCGGCCGCGCCCGGCAGGTTGTTGAGATACCGCTTGTTCTTGCCCAGCGGGATATCGAGCACATAGCTGATGATCAGGTGCTGTCCGACTTCCTGCGAGGAGAGAGACTTCTCGCCCCTGAGGTTGTTCCAGTCCTGGATGGCGCCGTCGCCGCCGGCCTCAAGCCAGGAAGTAATGCTGTCGGTATTGCTGAGCAACTTGGAGTAGGTGTAAGCCGCCAGCAGGGTACCGCCACCGGCGAAGCGCTTCTGCAGCGTGGCTTCGAGTGCCTGGTAATTGCTGGCAAAGCTGCCCTGGCCGGCATATTCCAGTCCGCTGTACTGCGGGAACGGGCGCAGTAACTGGCCGACAGTGGTTGTCGGCGCCCCCATCACGCTGCCCGGGTAGGAGTAATTTTCAAACGGGTTGGTTACCGATTGGGCAATAGCCACGTTCGCGTTGGGGTCGGGCAGGCTTGCGTCGTACTGCGATGCGGCCTGCGCCAGGTAGCTGTCGGCAAGCTGGTTCACCTGCTGGGCATACTGCGGAAGATGCGTGCCCTTGTTGGCCGCGTACGCCACGTCGGCGAACCAGCCGCCCCAAAGGGTGCGCTGGATGTCGAGATTCCACTGCTGTGTGTACGCGTACTTGTAGTCGCGGACGTTGATCCCGGGAACCGTGGCTCCCTGAAGCTGCCAGCCGACTTCTGAGGCGCCGACAGGCGAGTAATTGGTTCCGGAAGCGGCGGGGTCCCCGACAGTGGGGCAGTTGGTCGCTGTGCCTGAAGAACCCGCAGCGCAGGTGGCGCGCCCTGGAGGCTCAATGAAATCTGCCCAGGGCGTGGTTATGGTGTTAACCGGATACTGCGCATCGCCCTGGTTTCCCGTGTAGTTGGTTTGCGCGGAACTGGTCGGATCGTTCAGCGGGTGAGTGGCCCACGGGGTGTCGATCGGCGTCCAGAACACTCCATAGCCTCCGCGGATAACGGTCTTGGGATCGATGCTGTATGCAAAGCCAAGGCGGGGTGCAACGCCTTTGTGGTTCAAGTTCAGGGCTTCGCGGCTGGGGTTGCCGGATGAATTAACCAGGTCCACATTGCCCAGCACCGTAACACCCATGGCAGCCGTCGCGAAGGGGTTCGGTTCGGTGGGGTTGAAGTCCACCAACCGGTCGTAGCGCTCTGTCCAGGGGGTCTGCACATCGTAGCGCACGCCCAGGTTCAGCGTGAGTTTGCTGGTTGCGTGATAGGTGTCGTTGATGTAACCGCCGTAAACGTACTGGCGCGCCGCAACGAAATTCACGTTCTGGGCCGCCCCGTAGAAGTGGTTGGTGATGTTCATCGGGTTCTGCGCCCAGCCCAGGATGTAGTCGGCCAGCGGGTAGGTGTAGGTGGTCGTGCCGGTTGGCGTGCCAGGCGTGCTGAGGGTTTGCTGGGTATAGCTGCCGCTAAATCCGAAAGTGCCGGTGGCGGTGTTGGTCTGGGTATAGTCGTCCTGGTCCAACTGGAACTGGAATCCCAACTGGAAGGTATGGCGTCCCTTCACCACGGTTAGTGTTGGGGAGAACCAGCCCTGAGCATCGCGATTTTGAATAAAGCTGCCCGCTCCCAGGCTCGACATGACATCGGCCACAAAGCCCTCGATAAAAGGCGTTGGCGGCGTTCTGGCCGGGTCGGGCACCTCGCCATTCCACGTCGCCGGCCAACCGATCTGCGATAGGTCGTAGGCCTGGTTGATCAGGTTGCGGTTGTATCTGAACCGGCTGGCGGAAAGGTTGATGTTGCCGATGACGTTCGGCGTAAACACGTAGTTGTAGCCGATGGCTAATGCGAAGGTGGTCATGATCTCGGTGCAGCGATCCTGGCAGTAACCGGTGCCCAGTGGGTCGGTGGGTTGGTTGAGGTTGTTCCAGTAGCTGTAGCGGCCGAAGATGTGCTGCTTGTCGCTGATCTTCTGATCGACGCGGGCCACGCCCTGGTTCTGGTTGCCGCCGGCGCCGTAGTTGGCAGCGTAATTGTTCGTAAGGCCGGTCAAGTTTGCCGTCGGCGCGGGAAAAGCCTTGATGAACAGCTTGGCAGCTGTGACGTTCACTCGAGAGCCGGGAATGACATTCGGGCTGCCGCCGCTTGTACCCGCAAATGCGGTCGGGGTGGGAGGCGTCACGCCTGGCGTGCAACCTCCGCCTGGCGCGGGGCTTCCTGCGCATGGGTCCAGAATTTGGGAAACGGTGGGGGAGTACTCGGCGCTTAGATCCACGTCCGTCGGACTCCCATTGGCATTGGCCGCGATTTCGTTATAAATGTCCTGGGTGGGAACCGTGCCGGTATAGGTTTGTGCCTGGCGCAGGCGGAATGATTCCCAGCTGCCGAAGAAGAAGGTCTTGTCTCTGAAAATGCGTCCCCCGGCGTTGCCGCCAAATTGGTTCTGAGTAAAGGGAGGACGTCCCAGGTCGTGGTAGTTTGAGAACCAGTTGTTGGCATTGAGCACCTTGTTGCGGATGTACTCATAGGCCTCGCCATGGAAGTTGTTGGTGCCGCCCTTGGTGCTCAGGTTCATCACGCCGCCGGCAACCTTGCCCCACTCCGGGCCGATGTTGTTGGTCTGCACTTTAAACTCGGCCACCGTGTCCTGGGTCGGGATGAGGATGGGCAGGGTCACGTAACCGATGTTCAGCGGCTGGCCGTCAAGGTACTCGGCGCTCTGATTGGCGAACGACCCGCCGATCTGGAAGTTGCCCCACGCAAACGGGTTCACCGTTGTGGCCGCGGAGCCGGCCTGGCCCTGCATCACCACCGAAGGCGAGACTTCTACGAGCGAGAAGACATTGCGGCCATTGAGCGGCAGTTCATCCGCGTTGCGCGTTTCCACCACCTGGCCCAGCGACGAGGTCTCCGCTTGCAGCAGCGGAGCCTCTGCCGTTACGGTGACGGTTTCATTGGCTTGGCCGACTGAGAGCGTAACGTCGAGGCGGGTTGTCTGTTGAACCTGGATCACTACGTTTTGGCGTTCGGTCCGCTTGAATCCAGCCTTGTCAACCGTAACGCGATACTGCCCGGGATAGAGATTCACAAACGAATACAGCCCGGTGTCGCCTGTTGTCTGGGTCTGCTTCTCCGATGTTCCAATGTTGGTGAGCGTTACGTTTGCGCCTGCTTCTATCGCGCCGCTCGAATCCACCACCGTCCCGGTCAGGGATCCATAGGTTGACTGCGCCATGCCTGGAACAGCGCACAACAGCAGCACAAGCACGCTGATGCTGAAAAGACCGGGCAGAAGAACCCGGCCTGGCGATGTACTTTTCTGATTTGACATTTGGCCTCCCGGAAACACTTTGTGCAGGGCGCACACCATTCCGCGCACACCCCACTGGGGTAAATACGGAGCAGGCGGAACTTCTGTACCAACCGGGAGGGAAGCTGAATCGGAAAATTTGTGAGTGACCGGGAAGGGAATTAATCGAGCTTGCCTTTAGACGCGCCGCCGGGGCCATTGTCGAGGATGGACGACTCCAGTTTCTCTCTCGCTTTTTGGTCGTCCCAATGTTTTGCGGCTTCGGTTAAAGCCAGAGATCCGGCCACAAGCCCCATTCCCGCTTCTCCGATTTGAGAATAATCCTGAATCCTGGCCTGGCACGTTTCGCAGCCCTGCAAGTGAAGTTCGATGTCGCGCCGTTCCTTGATGCTCAATGAGTCAGTCAGCGCCAGGGCACACAGTCTCTCAAATCTCTTGTGGTCGTTCTGCTTTCGTACTCTTTCCATTGGAATGACTTTGCAACCTTTCAACTAGCGCGTTCTTGCGAAGCCGCTCAAGACCCCTGTAGAAATGGTGTCTCACGTTGCCCAGGGGCTCACTCAACCGCTGGCTGATTTCTCGCAGGCCCATGCCTTCAAAATAGTACAGCTTCAGCGTTTCCTGCTGGGCGCTGCTCAAATCATCGAATGCGCCCTGCAATTTCCTGAGGTCGAGCCGGGCCCCGATCTCGTTCTCCACGTCGTTCTTGCCGGCCAGGGTATCTTCAAGGCCCAGCGACTCAATATCCGCGCGCACATAGAATCCTCGGCGCGTCAGGTGCGCCTTGCGGTCGCGGGCGCGGCTGTACGCAACCTGAACGATCCACACGCGCGCTCTCCCCTTGGATGGCTCAAACGCAAAAGGCTTCCTGAAAACATAAAAGAAGCTCTCCTGCACTACCTCTTCCGCCTCGCCGGAGTCATGCAGAATGCTGAAGGCGATGCCGTATACCAGGCGCGCATATCGGCTGAAGAGGGCGTCGAGGGCCTGCGAGTCCTGAGTCCGCAAAAGCTCCATGAGCGTTTCATCGCTCTGCTCGCAGACCCGGGGAGTCTGCTGAACTGCACAAAGGCTGCCTTGGAGTTCGGCCTGCATCTCAAATTCTTCAGCTTTTGTCGCGGGCGAACACCCGCGCACCCACTTGGATGCGAACTGTCCCGCACCCGGTTGGAGTTGTCCACTCAATCATTCCAGCATCGTCGGCAAAGGTGGCTCTTCCCCACGGAAATAGACGAAACACACCGCGCTTTAGCGCACCTCTCGCGGCAAAATGTGACGAAAACCAGGCCCCGAATTGAGGCACTAAAATAACCGGATAGCATTGGTACACATCCATTCGTTGTCGCCGTATACAAACTTGCCTCAAATGTAATCAGGCACACCTCGGAGAACCGGAACGGGAGACTCATGAATCGGAAGCTGCGGTTTTTCTATGGAATCAAGCGCATCGCCGCCGTCTCCGCGCTCGCGCATCTGGCGCTGTTTCATGCCGGGGCTCAGGGCACAGCGAGTTTTCAAGCCATAGATTCTGAATCGCTTGATCGCGTGCCTGCCGGCGCTTTGGTACTGCACAATGGTTGGCGATTGCGCGACGAGGCAGCGGCCGGCAACAACGGAGCGCGCTTCTCCATGGCCGGTTTCAAGCCGGCGGGATGGTACGCCACCACCGTTCCCACCACGGTGCTTGGCGCGCTTGTGCGGAAGGGTGTCTACCCCGATCCCTATATCGGCACAAACAACGACCGCATCCCCGATGCCTCCGTGCCCGGAAGTCCCTGGAGCAAGCCCTGGTGGTTCCGCAAGACATTCAGCCTCCCTGCGGCACAGGCCGGCAAGGTGATTTGGCTGCACCTCGACGGCATCAACTACCGCGCCGCCGTGTGGGTCAACGGCACTGAGGTAGCCACCGAAAATGAAACCGTAGGCATGTTCCGCAGGTTTCGATTCAATGTGACCAAAGTCGTGCATCCCGGCGCAGAGAACGCGCTGGCCGTCCGTATTTTTCCAGTCGACTACGCAGGCATTCCCGGCAATCGCAGGCCGGGGACCGATCCTAAATTCCAGCAGAACGTCACCCAGATGAGCGCGCTTGGCTGGGACTGGGTGCCGACGGCCCGCGATCGCAACATGGGCATCTGGCAGCATGTGTGGATCGAGGCCAGCGGCCCGGTGGCGGCCTGGGATCCGGCGGCGTTTACCGACGTTGAATTGCCCGGCGGCAAGCAGGCGGCCGTGACCTTGCGCCTCCAGGTTGAGAACACCGGAACCTCTGCGCAGCCGACCGAAATCGTCGCCCAGATCAAGCCCCGGGGTTTCACCGGCGCCGCCATTCAGGTCACCAAACATGTTGACGTGCCGCCCGGCGCGCCGCGGGAAGTCATCCTCACCCCGGCGGAATTTCCAGCCTTGCTAATGAAGACCCCGCGCCTCTGGTGGCCTCACGGATATGGCGGCCAGCCGCTTTACACTCTTATGATCGAGACGCGCGTTCGCGGCATTGTGAGTCATCGCCAGGTTACGCAATTTGGCGTGCGCAAAATTGGCTCCTACTACAATCCGCCCGAGTTTGCGCACACCCTCATTCCCACGCCCGATGGGGAAGACCCGTACAAGTATCCGGCGCTCAAGGCAGCGCGCGTCTTTACCGTCAATGGACGTCCCATCCGCATGGCAGGCGGGTCTTTTGTTCCGGACTTTCTGCTTACCTGGAACGCGCAGAACTACCGCGACCAGGTGCGCCTGATGACCGAAGGCAATCACACCGTCGTTCGCGTGTGGGGCGGCGGCATCCTGCTGCCCGACGTGTTTTACGAGGAAGCAGATCGTCGTGGGCTGCTGGTTTGGCAAGACCTTGCGCGCAGCTCTTTTGAAGCTGCATGGAAGGCGAAAGAGGCCGACATTCCGCCGGTCGACAAGGACCTTTACCTGCCCAATTTGCGCGACACGATTCTGCGCCTGCGCGGCCGCACGTCGCTGCTGGCATGGTGCGGCACCAACGAGTCTGCCATGCAGACCGACATCGGCATGGCCCTGCAGAATGAGATCCTGCCGGCGCTCGACGGCACGCGCCCGTGGATTCCAAGCACCAGCACCGAGCCTCCGTGGGCCGTTGAGCCGCTGGGCATGCGCAGTTTCGGGCCGTACGACATGCAGGACATTCTCTACTATTTCGATCAGTACGCGCATGCCTCCGACTTCATTTTCAAAAACGAAATCGGCCTCGAGTCGCTTCCGCGCATCAACAGCATTGAGAAGGCGGTGCCTGATTCCGGTGAACCTTCAGCGGATGGCTCGTGGGCCACTCCGGCTCTGTTGGAACACGGACTACCCGCAAAGTCGCTCACTTCGCGCATTACTTCAACAATCGGCGCGCCGGTTTCTCTGGCCGATTTTGCAGGCATGTCGGAGTTGCTCAGCGCCCAGTCGTATCGCGCCATTTTTGAGGCGGCCAACAAGAACCGTCCGCGCAATCCCGGCACCATGGTGTGGATGACGAACGGAGCATGGCTCGATTGCATGTACCAGCTCTACGACTGGTACCTGCATCCCACGGCCGCGTACTACGCCGTCAAGTCGGCATCGCAGCCGCTCCATGTTCAGTACGCCGCCGACGACCACACGCTCCAGGTAGTCAGCACGCGTCCTGAGAGCCTGCGCGTTCATGTCAAGGCGACGCTTGTTTCCGCCGAGGGCGCAACCGAGGAAGTGAAAAACCACGACCTTACTGCGACGGCAGACGCCACCACAAGCGTGGGCCCGGCCCCCGCGGCCATCGCCGACGGCAAGCTGCATTTTCTGGCGCTCGACCTTCTCGATGACCAAGGCCGGCAGCTAGATCGCCTGGTTACATGGACCCAGGTTGCCGAGCGCTGGCCAGAGATGCTGCATCTTGCTCCGGTCACTGTAACCGCCAGCGTGGTTGCAGTGGAACGTGCCGTTCCGGGCGAGACCAGGTACAGCGTGCGGGTTGTGAACCGGGGCAGCGTTCCGGCAGTTCATGTGTGGGTCGAAGTCATTAGTGGAGCGTTAGGCAACGAGATTCTGCCCAGCTTCTGGAGCGACAACGCTCTCACACTTCTTCCCGGCGAAGAGCGTCTTCTTGCAGTCTCGATCCGCGATGCTGTTCGCGAGCTGCCGCCACGCCCGATGCCCCGCCTCATAATCGAAGGCTTCAATGTGTTGCCCCGCGAGTTCGCAATATCATCTGCAGACAAGCCGGCGCCATTTCAACTCGTCGTTGACCGTTTTAGTTCCGCTGAAAGCAATGGCCAGATCCAACTGATCGCAGAGCTGCGGCAAACGGGCCAGGACGGCCCACGCATTACCACGTGGCCGGTCGAGGTCATCGTCGACGGCCGCACCGCCCGCACCTTTCGCGCATCCCTCCCGGCCAGCCGGACGGTCGCGGTAAAGGTCCCCCTGGACCTCCCCTCGGGGACCCATCGAGTCCAGATTGGGAACAAATCCATAGTGGTAATCGGCAAGCCGTGATGGCGTTCCGGGGCGGGGGGTTGCCCGCCGGCCCCGGACTGGTCCCCAAATTTCATAACCTCTCCGGCGGGAGGGCCCTTTCCAGAGGAAAACCCCGCGCAATTGACGGGGGAAATCCCTGTCAATCCAACCGTTTATCCCCCTCCAATAGAGCATATGGTTTGACGTATCAGGCTCCGCTAAGCATATGATTTGACGGATGTTTGCGCCCGGGAACAGGTCAAAAAAACCCCTTGACAAACCATGCCTTAGGCTCAGACAATCGCGCCTGTGTTGAGGATCAGGTTAATTGTGCGTTCATGGCAATGACCTCTCGACTCTCAGCTTGAAAATGTTCTCGGAAGCTCAAAACATTTTCATGGCAACGCAAAAAAGAATGATCATTTTTCGGCCGATCTCGAAGCTCCCGTAAATGTTTACGCGGAGCTTTTTTTATCGCGCCTTTAAGTGATCTGCAGTAGCTGTAAAGCATTCGCAACATGTTCCAACTATTCAGGAGGACACAATGCAAACAAGTGCAAAAAGATGGTCTTTTAGACACATCGGTTTGCTCGCTCTGATGGTGGCTGTCATGCTCGGCATGGCTGTCATTCCAGGGACTGCTCAGACTTCAATGGGCACCATTCTCGGTACGCTCACTGACGCGACGGGAGCGGTTGTGGGTAACACCACAGTTCAGCTCATCAACGCCGGCACCAACACCAAGCTCACCGCAAAGACCAACGACTCTGGCTACTATCAGTTTGTCGAAGTCCCGGTTGGCACCTACAAGATCGTCGTTCAAAAAGAAGGATTCAAACAGCTCTCGCGCGCTGGAATCGTTCTCCAGACCGATGCAAGAATCCAGGTTGATCTTGCCCTCACCGTCGGCGCCTCGACTGAGACCGTCGAAGTGACCGCCAGCAGCCCCCTGATCGAGGCCGACACCGTCGCCCTCGGCACCGTGGTTGATACCCGCGAGACCAACGAACTGCCGCTCAACGGCCGCAACCCGATGAACCTGACCGCCCTGGTCACCTCAGTGATTCCGCTGGGCCAGACCCAGGGCAGCCCGACTGGTGTTAACCCGATCGCTTGGGGCAACTACCAGATCGGCGGCGGCATGGCCGGCCAGAACAACGTCTTCATCGATGGCGCTCCGAACTGGGGCATTTATGACCACAACATCGAAATCATCCCGACCCAGGACTCCATCGCAGAATTTCGCGTAGAGACCAACAACCTGTCTGCGGAATACGGCAGACTGGCTGGCGGCGCCATCAGCTTCACCACCAAGTCCGGCACCAAGGACCTGCATGGCGGCGGCTGGGAATTCATTCGCAACAAGGTATTCAACGCCAACACATTCTTCGCCAACCAGGGCGGAGCGAACTTCACACCGTTGGCTCGTCCCGCTTTCACACAGAACCAGTACGGCTTCAACCTCGGCGGACCAGTCAACATTCCTCACGTCTATGACGGCCGGAAAAAGACATTCTGGTTCTTCAACTGGGAAGGCTTTAACCTGCGCGCGGGACAGACCTACACCACCAACGTCCCGACCACCGGCGTTCTTCCTGACTCCAATGGCGATTCCGATATCTCTGGTTGGCTCCATATCGATCAGGACTCGGTAACCCATACGGATCCGTACCTCTATGACCCGTTGACCACCTGCATCGATCCAAACGGCTGCAGCGACCCGAACCTCGGCGCCAACTACGGCGATCGTCTGCCCATTGGCTGGGATGTCAATGGCGGCGGCACCGGTACGCCTGGCGACCCGAATTACGGCCATTTCACCACCACGCAGGGTCAATCCAACAGCATCAACCCCACCTCGCTCGGCTACTTGAAGTATGTGTTCCCGGATCCGACCAATGCTAGCGCCGGACTCCAGAACAACTACACCTACAACGCCAGCGGCGGCGGCAACAACTACCAAGAAGTAACCAAGATCGATCACGACATCAGCGACAAAAACCACATCATGGGCCGCTACACCTACTGGAAGAACATGAGTCTCCCGGTTGACGTATTCAAGCCCAAGAGCAGCGGTGTTTGCGGCAACGGCGCCTGCACCGAGACCTATCACGTACACAACTTCGTTCTCGACGATACGGCGACGCTCTCGGCGAAGACGATTCTCGACGTTCGCCTCAGCTACTCACGGTACAGCTATGACCGTCTGCCGGCGAAACCCGATTTCGACGTAACCCAGATCGGCTGGCCTTCCGTTTACGGCAGCGCAGCCATCGTCGAATTCCCGGGCACACCGTCGTTCTCAATTCCTGACTTCGATCCGGGCACCTACGGCCTATTCAGCGGCCAGGGTTCTGACAGCCGAATCTTCGACCGTCAAGACACCTATCGCATCGCCGGTTCGCTCACCCGCTTCTTCGGCAACCACACCGTCAAGGTTGGCGCCGAATACAACCTGGCAATGTTCAACTACGCCCAGACCAACACTTCGTCGGGCATCTGGTACTGGAACAACACCTTCACCCAGGACAACCAGACCTCCACAAAGGATCAGGGCAACGACATCGCTTCCTACCTGTTGGGCTTGCCCAGCAGCGGCAGCGCCAACTACGACGCCAAGAGCGCTTCGCGGCAGATTTATCCTGCCTTCTTCGCCATGGACGACTGGCGCGCCACCAGCAAGCTGACCGTTCACGTCGGCATCCGCTGGGAAGACAACATTCCTTACACCGAGCGCCACAACTGGATCAGCTCGTTTGACCCAACGCAGAAAAACGAAGTCCTTGCTGCCGTCGGCATCTCCGCTCCCGGCAACATAACCATGACCGATTCGCCGTCGCGCAACTCGCGCTACGCGATGGACAACGACACCAAGCAGTGGTCGCCGCGTACGGGCATTTCGTACCGCCTCGCTCCGAACACGGTTATCAACGCTGGCTACGGCCTCTTCTGGCTGCCTAACGACGTTACCCTGGCCCAGAACCCGGGCTGGGATGGCGACACGGCCGGTGGCACACCTTACACCTCCGCCCTCAACAGCGCTGGCAACCCCAGCGGCTGCGCAACACCGAGCGGCGTTTGCAGCATCAGCACCCCCTATCCGTTGCATGACCCGATGGACGCCGCCTCGGCGTTCATCATCATGCCGGCGTTCCGCAGCAAGTCTGACGGTAGCGACCTGGTCAACAACAACCGCGAGCCGATCGACCTGAACGGCACTTCCGTGTACAAATACCAGCTCAACGTTTTGGGTAACGGTCCCACGGAAACCTTCCCGAAGAACCCCTTTGCGTATGCGCAACAGTGGAACTTCGGCGTTCAGCAGCAGCTTGGCAAGAGCACTGCCATCGACGTTGCCTACGGCGGCGCACGCGGCATTCACCTGCCTTTCGGCTGGCTCGGCGAGAACCAGATGCCCGACTCCTACCTGGCACAGGGCGCAGCTCTTTCGGCCCCCATTGACAACCCCTATCAGGCATATGTTCCGCTCGGCAACGGACTCACGGCGCCGACCATGGATCAGGGCCAGGCTTACAGGCCGTATCCTGAGTACACCGGCCTCAGCCAGCCTGCTGACGTAGGCGACTCCTGGTACAACGCCCTCGAAGTCAAGCTCACCAAGCGCTTCGCGCAGGGTGCTTCCATCAACGTTGCATACACTTTCGCAAAGTTTGAGAGCACCACAGACACACTCAACAGCTGGCTTGAGTCCGTTAGCGGACCTCAGGACAACAACAACCTGCCGGGTGAAAAGTCTCTCTCATCCAGCGATGCGCCTCAGCGTCTCGTCGTAGCGTATGTGTATGACATTCCTGTAGGCCGCGGCAAGGCCCTTCTGCCCAACATCTCCCGCGCTGCCGATTATGTTATCGGTGGATGGGGACTGCAAGGCATGACGGTTCTCATGAAGGGCTTCCCGCTCGGCATGGGCATGAACTCCAACACCAACTACGGTGCCGGACAACGGCCCGACGTCGTCGCTGGCTGCAAAAAGAACGGCAGCGGACCCGCCAACACCAGAAAAGACATGTGGTTCAATCCGGCTTGCTTCGTCTCGCCTGGACCGTTCCACTACGGCAACGAATCAAGACTTGACAACTCCCTCGAAGCGCCGGGTATGGCGAACTGGGATCTGTCGGTCGTGAAGAAGTTCGCCATCGACAAGGACGGCAAGTTGAACCTGCAGTTCCGCGCAGAGTTCTTCAACCTGTTCAACCGCGTGCAGTTCGGCACCCCGAACACTTCTATCGGCAACTCGAGCCAAGGCAAGATTTACGGCCAGCTCAACCAGCCCAGAATTGCTCAGTTTGCCCTGCGCATCACCTTCTAACTTTCACCTGAACAACCGGCTCGGAGTGGCGACACTCCGGGCCGGTTTTTTGTGGTGCAAAAGACCAACGGGCGAATAAGCCACCAAAGCCGGGTGCCCCATCCATTCGCCGTCTTTTTGGCGAATGGGTGGGATACCACGAACCTCGACCTACCCGCTCAACATGAGGGCACGGCTTCATCGTGCCGCAAGAACACCCAGTAGAATCCGGAGAAAGCAGCTTGTTTGAAAGGCCATTCGGAGTGGCTCGAAGTGTCAGGGCACGACTTCAGTCGTGCCGCAAACAAATCAACATCGACGCGGGCTTTAGCCCCTGCGGCGAACTCATTTCGCGACTGAAACGCTCTTCAATCCGATTCCATATCAAGCACACTTCACCGCCTTGTATACTCTAGAAACTACCAATATCCCCCGTGCCGCAAATCAAGCATAAGACGGCAGGAGACCACGCGATGAGCGCAAAGGTGCGGATCGAACTCGATCCTCTCGGCATAGTTCTTGAAGCTGAAAAGGGCACAACGCTGGAGAGCCTTCTGGCCGAGTACGGCGTCGAGTTTCCCTGCGGCGCTTCCGGCATTTGCGGCGGCTGCCGCGTGCAGGTGCTTGAGGGCGCGGTAGAGCCGCAGGAAGCCGACCTGCTGACCCTGACCGGCGACGAACTGGCGGCGGGGTATCGCCTTGCATGCCGTATTCACGCCGAATCTCCGCTGAAACTGCGGGTGGAGCAGTGGAGCATGCCGATCTTGACCGACGATACAGCGGCCGTGCGGTCGACAAATCGCGGCCTTGCCGTGGCCATCGATCTTGGAACCACGACCATCGTGGCGCAACTGCTCGACCTCTACACAGGCGAAGTGCTGAGCCTCAAGACGGCGCTCAATCCGCAGGCCGCATACGGCGCGGACGTAATGAGCCGCGTGCGCGTTTCGCTGAACGGTCCAGAACTCACCACCCTCATCCGAAGCTTTCTTGAAGAAATGATCGCCGGCCTTGCAGGCGCGCGGGCGGCTGAAATTGTTGAAGTGGTGGCGGTGGGCAACACCGTGATGCACCACATTTTCAGCGGCATCGACTGCGGCCCGTTGGCGCATGTTCCTTTTCATTCGGAGCACCTGGGCGAGCAGCGCTTCACGGCGCAGCAACTGGGCTGGAATCTCGCTCCAGCTGCAGTGGTTCGCTTTCTGCCCTGCCTGGGCGGCTTTGTCGGCTCCGATATTCTGGCCGGCATCCTCGCCACCGGGTTGCACGTGGAACCAAAACTGCGGGCCTTGGTTGACCTGGGCACCAATGGTGAAATCGCGCTGGGCAACAGCGAACGGATTCTGTGCGCCTCAACCGCCGCCGGAACGGCATTCGAAGCGGGCGCCATCCGCATGGGAATGCGTGCCGCGGCGGGCGCCATCTCGCATGTTCACTGGCTCGGCGACCGCATGCAGTGCGGCGTCATCGGCGACATTGAGCCGCGCGGCATGTGCGGCAGCGGCCTCATTGACGCAGTGGCCGCGGGGCTTGACATGGGTGCCATCAGTTCCGCCGGCCGCATGACCAACGCTGAGCGCGAGATCGTTCTGCAAATGCCCGTGAAGCTCTTCCAGCCCGATGTGCGCGAACTGCAACTGGCCAAGGGCGCCATCGCGGCCGGCCTGCGTATCCTGCTGGCTCACTGGGGCGCTGAGTTGGAAGACATTGAATGCCTCTACCTGGCCGGCGCATTCGGCAATTACGTTCGCCCGGAAAGTGCTTTTCGCATCGGCCTGCTTGAGGTTCCCGCCGACCGCCTGGTAGCGTCGGGCAACACCGCGCTGCGCGGCGCCAAGCTCTCAATCGGCGTAGAGCATTTTCCAGTATTGAACATGATTGAGCATGTGCCGCTGGCCGAGGACCCGCAGTTCGAGGACAGGTTCATAGAATGCATGGCGTTTCCCGCCGGCTTTAACGCCGCGGCGGCACGCGCCGATTCCACCCTCTAGGAGAAAACGATGCGCTTTTTGATGATTGGATGCGGAGTGTTGTTGCGTGAACTGAGCGACGCCATCGTGCGCTCGCCTCACATGGTCGACGCGGTGTACCTGCCCACCGGATTGCACGACACCGGCGCAAAGCTGATGCGCGAGAGCATCCAGGAAGCGATTGATGCGGCAGAGGGCAAACACTACGACGCCATCGTCCTGGGCTATGCGCTTTGCGGCACCGGGCTGGCGGGGGTTCGCGCCCGCAGCGTGAAGGTGGTTATCGCACGCGCTCACGATTGCATCGCGCTGCTGATGGGCAGCAAAGAAAAGTACATGGAGTACTTCAACGCAAACCCAGGCACCTACTATCGCTCCATCGGCTGGGTTGAGCGCGACGATCAATTGGTAGAGCAGGTGGCCGGCATCGGCCTCGATTGCAATCTCCAGCAACTCATCGAAAAATACGGCGAAGACTCGGGCCGCTTTCTCTATGAAGAAATGAGCGGCTATAAAAGGAACTACTCAAGACTTACATTTATCAAGACGGGTCTGGAAGTGGACGACAGCTTCAGGCAGCGCGCGCAAGCCGAGGCCGCGGAGAAGGGCTGGAAGTTTGAAGAGTTCGACGGCTCGACTTCGCTTTTCCGCCGCTTGCTGACGGGCGATTGGGGCCCCGAATTCCTGGTCGTGCAGCCCGGAGAGAAGATTGTCGCCAGCAACGACGAGCAGATTCTCTCCACCGCCGCGGGCGAAGCCTGAGCCGGGGAAGTATTTCGCGCAATGAAACATCGGGCAGGCAATTCAAGACGTTGAGATTCAGAGCGGCTGGGCGAACGAAAGGGCTTTTCCCGGTTTGTATTAGCCTGCATGTTTCATGGTGCGATATGAACTGGCACGCATAGTTTTGTCTTGCGGAGCCCCAATCCCCAAGCATATATTCTGTAGAGTCTGCTTTGAGCTTTATTCCAGTGGAATGAAAAGTTTACGAGCAGGTGCCTGGACTTATCTGGTTGAAAGCGCCGGCAGCGGTCTTGCAGCGCATCAATAGCGATATGTTTCCGGCGGCTGCATGCTGACACATCTTGCTAAGGTCATCACGCAGAGTTCATAACAGTTCTCAGGAGGAACCGAGACATGGCGGATTTGCAGAAGCTTTATGACGCAGTTGTAGATGGAGACGCGAAGACCACGCTTGAGATGACCAAGGCCGCGCTCGCCGCCGGCATGACGCCGGAAGAACTCGTTGCCAAGTACATGATTCCCGCAATGGATGAAGTCGGCAAGCGGTTCGAGGCTGAAGAGTATTTCGTGCCGGAACTGCTTCTTGCAGGCCGCGCGATGAAGGGCGCGCTTGAGGTACTTCGTCCGCTGCTCGCCGCTTCGGGCGCGCAACCCGCCGGCAAGGTAATCATCGGCACCGTCAAGGGCGATCTGCACGATATCGGCAAGAACCTCGTAGCCGCCATGCTCGAGGGCGCGGGCTTTGAGGTCACCGACCTTGGAACCGATGTCTCGCCCGAGAAATTCGTTGAGGCCGTCTCTGCAAAGGGCGCAAACATCGTATGCCTGTCTGCCCTGCTTACGGTTACCATGCCGGCCATGAAGACAACGCTTGAGGCTCTTCGAGCTGCCGGCGTTCGCGACAGGGTGAAGGTCATGATTGGCGGCGCTCCGGTTACCGACCAGTACTGCCGCGAGATCGGCGCAGACAGCTACAGTGAGAACGCCAGCGCGGCTGTAGCCGCGGCGCGCAGCCTGGTGGCTGCATAGCGCAGTCCCAAGACAACCGCACTTTTCCGTTACCAGGCACGGGCCGTTGAAGTTCCAACGGCTCGGCAGTCGGTGCGGAGTGGTGCGCGTTTCTATCCATTAGTGACCCCCATTTGAATCGAAAACTCAATGGGTCTATATGGGCCGTGAGAGGGTCGCGTCCCATGCTGGAAGTTGTCTGCCGGATCGTGGAATTGGCTGATAATATGGAGCGGTGCGGGCATCCGCTCATCCATGGTTCTGAAGGCGAATTTCTGTTTGCGCCCGACGCCCAGGAGACGATTCGGCAGCGATGATGCTCGGAGCACTCGCTGTCTGAGAAGGAAGCCCTCTGGCGCCGCCTGCGCATACTTTGCCAGGGGTTGAAAGGCCATAATGACATCGCAAGAACGTGTACTTGCCAGTTTGAATCACAAGCAGCCTGATCAGGTCCCCATCGACCTGTCGGCACATCGCTCGTCCGGCATGGCGGCCATCGCTTATCCCAAAGTGAGAAAAGCTCTCGGACTTGAGCCGCGCACCATTTACGTTTACGACCCGGTGCAGCAACTGGCCATCATCGACGAAGATGTGCTTGAGCGTTTTGGCATCGATGTCACCGAGATCGGCCGCGCATTCTGCCACGACGAAAAATGGTGGACCGACTGGACTCTGCCGGATGGCACGCCGTGCAAAATGCCCATCTGGGCCAAGCCCGAGCGCAGAGGCACTGAGTGGGTGGTCATGGCGCCTGCCGGCCACGTGATGGCGCGCATGCCAGAATTGTCGGTCACGTTCGATCAGTCCTGGTGGCCCTTCCTCGAAGGCGACGAAGACCTCACAAAGATCGAGTCGTTCTTCAAGCAGCACATGTGGTCCGGCATGCCTTCGCCTCCGGGGCCATCCATTTCCGGTCCCGAGGAACTCACTGGCCCGGTAAGCGCCCTGCGGAAAAAGACCAGCCGCGCCATCATAGCCGGATTCGGCGGAAACCTGCTGGAGATGGGCCAGTTCCATTACCGCATGGACAACTTCCTGGCCATGCTGGCCGGCGAGCCGCAGCGCGCGCACAAGTTCCTTGACGCGCTGCTTGAACTTCACCTCAAGCGGCTTGAGCGGTTCGTCAAGGCAGTTGGTCCATATGTTGACATGATCGGCTTCGGCGACGATCTGGGCGCGCAGAATAGCCCGCAGATTTCTCCCAAAATGTACCGCGAGTTCTTCAAGCCTCGCCATGCGGCCATGTGGGCGCGCGCCAAGCAACTGGCCGACGTCAAGGTCATGATGCACTGCTGCGGCGCCGTGCGGCCGCTGCTGCCTGAGTTGATTGATGCCGGTCTCGACGCCATCAATCCCGTGCAGATCAGTTGCCGCGGCATGGAAGCCGAGGGGTTGAAGCGCGACTTCGGCAAGGACCTCTGCTTCTGGGGTGGCGGCTGCGACACGCAGAACATGCTCCCCAACGGCACGCCAGCGCAGATTCGCGAACACGTTCTGCACCAGTGCGGAGTGTTGGCGCCGGGCGGCGGATTCGTCTTCCAGCAGGTGCACAACATTATGGCCAACGTGCCTGCGGAGAACATCATCGCCATGTACGACGCGGTGCGCGAGTTCAACACCGGCAAAGCGAACTAGGGACCTTTTGAACACGGTCATGTTTTGAGAGGGCACGGCGTCAGCCGTGCCTTTTCAGGCAGAGGAGGGGGCAGCATCAATCATCTCGCCGCATTTGTCATCTTTTCTCTCGCCATGCCTGCTATCGCCGCGCGGACCGTCACCGATGAACTGGGCAGAACGGTCTCTATTCCCGATCACCCTCACCGGCTCATCTGCCTGGCGCCCAGCGTTGCGGACGATGTCTACGCCATTGGCGCCGGTGCAGACGTGATTGCGGTTTCGGACTACACAAAGTACCCGCCGGAAACGAAGACAAAACCCCACGTCGGTCTGCCTCTAAACCCCTCCATGGAGACCATCGTTTCTTTGCACCCTGACCTGATTCTGGGCTACGGCGACTCGAAATCCAGCGAGATGCTCAACCGGCTTGACCGGCTCGGTATCCCTGTATTCATGGTCAGCACCCATGGCATTGAGGGTATTTACAAGACAATTGAGAGCCTGGGTGGCGTTCTTGGTCGCGGACCGGCCGCCAAAGAGGTGGTAGCCCGGCTAAGGCAGCGCGAATCGGCTATCCGCGCACGCGTCGCCGGCAAGCCGGCCGTTAACCTGCTCATGCCCATCTGGTATGACCCCATCGTGACCATCGGCAAGCTCGCCTACATCACTGACATGATCCAACTTGCGGGCGGGCACTCCGTCACCAGCGATATTGCCCAGGAGTGGCCCCAGGTGAGCCTTGAAGCCGTCATCGCCCGCGCGCCAGACGCCCTGCTGCTCGTTCGCGGGTCGGGAATGTCTCTGGCCGCCGTTCAGGACCGGCCCGGGTGGCAGGCTCTCCCGGCCATTCGCAACCATCGAATTTATTACGTGGGCGAACAAATCGAGTATCCTAGTCCTGTCGCCTTTGATGCATTGGAGGAGTTGGCAAAACAACTCCATCCATAGAAGGGCGTTCGTTTCACCTTTGTTTCACAACGGTATGACCGGGAAGTTCGGTTAGAAGCCGACACTACCCCGTAACTGTAAGCGAAGAGGCTTGGGCCACAATGCCACTGGAGCAGCGCTCCGGGAAGGCGGCCCAAACCGATGATGCGCGAGTCAGGACACCGGTCATGCTGGCAGTTCCCGAGGGGGAAAACCGTGTTCCGATCTTCGCTGTTCTCTGATCCTGCCTGTTTGATTCCGCTTTCCATCGCTGCGCTGCACGCTTATAGCCGCATTCCCGGAGGTGCATCATGGCCGGGAGTGTAGAAGACATGCGTTCCGAGTCTCCGGCCCAGGGCGTTTTCTCCCATGCGGCCGGTTACCGGTTGCTTTTGGCGATCCTTGCCGCGGTGCTCTTCGCGGGAATCCTGATCGCGGCCTGCGTTGGAATTGTGCCCATCCCTCTGCGCGCCATGGCGGGCATATTTCTCGCCGGGCAGTCCCTTACTGAGGACCAGCACCTCATCCTCTTTTCCATCCGCCTGCCGCGCATATTCGCTGCAGTCATGGCCGGCAGCACGCTGTCGGTTGCCGGTTTGCTCTTTCAAGGGCTGTTCCGCAATCCGCTGGCAGATCCCTACGTGATCGGTTCCTCGGGCGGTGCGGTCCTCGGCGCATCGTTTGGGGTATTTCTTTTCCCGCAGCTCTCCATGGCCGGGTTCGGAGCCACTGCATTTCTCGGCGTCGTCGGGGCCATCTGCTCCATCACCCTGGTCTATATGCTGGCCAGCGTCAACGGCCGCACCCCGGTGGTGGCGCTGCTGCTTGCCGGCTTTGCGGTCAGCACCATGCTCAGCTATTGCTCCTACTTTCTCGAAATCATGGATCACGACTTTGGCACTGGATTGCGCGTGCTCACCTCGTGGCTGCGCGGCACCATTGCCCAGCCCACCTGGCCGCAACTTTTGGTGATGGCGGCCATGTTGCTCATCGGGCTCGGCGCATCGTTCCCGTTAACGCGCAAACTGAACACGCTCGCACTCGGCGAGGAATATGCGGCCCATCTCGGCCTGCATGTTCAACAAACGCGCATAGCCGTCATTGTTGTCGGCTCTCTGCTCACTGCCGTGGCCGTCGCGCTGGGCGGGCTCATCAGCTTCGTCGGTCTCATTGTCCCCCACATGATGCGCATGATTCTGGGCCCGGACCATGTTCGCCTTCTGCCCGCAACTGCGCTGGCCGGAGGCATCTTCCTGCTGGTCGCCGACACCGTGGCGCGGTCCATCATCGCCCCCTCTGAATTGCCGGTTGGCGTGCTTACCGCATTCATCGGCGGCCCCTTCTTTCTCTATCTTCTGCGCCAGGCCAAGAGGGAGGTGTTCGCATGAGCCCCCTTCTTCGCTTCAGTCATCTGGGCTTCGGCTACCAGCACCGCACCATCTTCACCGACCTTGACGCCATTGTTCCCATTGACGCATGCATCGCTTTGGTCGGCCCCAACGGCTCAGGCAAAACAACGCTGCTGCGCCTTGCCGCGGGAACCATCAAGCCCAGCCACGGCGAAGTTCGCTTGCGCGGCGAGTCGATCGACACCCTCAGCCAGCGCACCATTGCGCGCTCCATCGCGCTGGTTCCGCAAAACGTTGAAGTTTCGTTCCCGTTCACGGTCCAGCAGTTTGTCGAGCAGGGCCGCACGCCTTATCTCAGAATGTTTGGCGGCATGAGCGGCGCAGACCGCGACGCAGTGGAGCACGCAATGCTCCTTACAGACACCATCTCGCTTCGCTCGCGCATCTTCAACCAGCTCAGCGGCGGCGAGCGCCAGCGCGTAAAAATAGCCCTCGGTCTTGCTCAGCAGCCGTCGCTCTTGTTGCTTGATGAGCCCACCCAGCATCTCGACATTGGCCGCCAGCTCGAGCTCGTTGACCTGATCAAGCGCCTCCACCGCCACGGAATAGCCATCCTCGCATCGATGCATGAACTCACGTTGATTGAAGATACGTTCTCCTCGGTGTGGCTGCTCGATCCGGAAGAAGAAATGCTCCAGGGACCGCCCAGCGAGATGCTGCGCCCTGAACTTCTTGGTCGCGTCTTCGATTGCCCGCCGTATAGTGGTCCTGTGCTCTTGAAACCGAAATCAAGGCAACTGGAAAGGGTTCGAGTATGAAAGACATCTATCGTTCCGCCACGCAAGCAACGCGGTCACTGCCCAGCCGCAGATCTTTCCTTCAAGCAGCCGGCGCCTCGGTCGCGCTTCTCGCCTCATCCTCATCGGCCCCCGCGCAGCAAGCCCCCGCAAGCGCAGATCCCCAGCGTGCCGACGGCACATTCGCCTGGCAGTTTCCCAGCGCCGACAAGAAAAAGCAGTGGGAAGAGTATTCCTTTAGCATCGACCGCTGGTGGGGCGACTTCCCCAAAGACCTGCCGGATGCCATGGACATGTTTGCCGATAACCAGTGGTCCATCGGCCCCTTCACCAAGTTCGCCTCTAATCCTGTTCTCGCGCCCACTCCCGGCGCATGGGACCAGGGACACTTCGGCGGCGGCGTCCACAACGGCTCCATCATCGTCAAAGACAACATCTTCTACTACGTCTACCGCGGCGAACGGGGAATCGACATCCCGCAGATTTCTGAAGTGGATTACATCTGCGACATCGGCGTTGCCACCAGCACCGACGGTATTCACTTCAAGAAAGACACGGCGCACAGCCCGTTTTTCCGCAAGGGCGAAGATCGCCAATACAGCTATGAAGATGTGAACATTGTCAGCTACGAGGGCACTTACTACCTCTTCTGCAACCAATGGCTCTGGGGCAAGCAAGGCGACAACCGCATCAACGGCATGATTGTTGCCACGTCGAAGGACCTGCTGAACTGGAAGAAGATCGGCATGCTCTTTCCCGACGCCAAAACGACGCACCGCAATGGCGTGGTTCTGCAAAACCCGCACAACGAGGCCGTCAAGGTCAACGGCAAGTTCGTCATGTACATCGACGACGGGCTCGTCGCCTACTCTTCGGACCTGCTGCATTGGGAGTCGCACAAGAACCCCAACCAGCTGCCCGGCGGCGAAACCTGCTTTGCGCTCGGCGAGTACGATCCCACGAAGCCCGACGATATTATTCTCTTCACCGGCGGCGCGCACACCGGCCACTTTTACGGCATCGGAGAAATCCATCTCTCCAAGGCCGACCCCGAGAAGCCGCTAGGCTGGCTCCCCCGTGCCGCCCTTTTCGCTGAGAAGAAGTACCCCTATGAAAACGGGTTCACTGTCGAGGCTCCGCACGCCCCCATCTCGTACTTCGCCGATTGCGTCTTCTTCAATGCGCTCACCCAGCACAACGGAAAGTGGTGGGTTTACTACGGCGGCAGCGAGTACTACACATGCCTGGCCACCGCGCCAGTCCGCCATCACAAGGTCACTTAAGTTCGCCAAATCCGAATTCACTAATATGAGATCGTCATCCTGAGCGACCCTGAGCGAAGCGAATGGGGAGTCGAAGGACCTGCATTTCCGGAACCCCGACTAATCCGAAATCTCGGGTGCCCCAGGTCTCGATTTTGAGACCTGGGATACCACGATGATCATCTCCTTCATCGTCCCCGCAAACAAGATGCCACCCCTGCCCCCGCGGTAGTATCATCCCGAATTGCAGAGGAAGTTTATCCCCGTGCGCCGGATGTCAGTGGGCCGCTCCAGATCTGCGCCACCCAGTGCTTCGTGTCTCAATCTCCGGCAATGCCCCAGGAGGATTTATGCTTGCGCCCCTCACAGAAACCGTTGACACGTTTGCCCATGCGCCGTTGCTGCACAGCATTGGCGGCAAAACCCTGCCAAGTACCGATGGTGCCGTTCAGGACGTCCTTGATCCCTCCACTGGCGACAGGATCACCTCCGTTGCCATTGGCGGCGCGGCCGAGGTGGAGATGGCCTTTGCCGCTGCCCAGGCTGCGTTCCCTGCGTGGTCCGCAAAGTCGCCAGTCGAGCGCGCTGTTTTCCTCCACCGTCTCGCCGACGAGATGGAAAGGCACTCCAAAGATCTGATCCAGATTGAATCGCTCGACGTGGGCAAAGCCATTGTCAACAGCGAAGGCTTTGACATTCCCTTCGGCGTTGCCTGCGTGCGCTACTTCGCCGACCTGGTGCAGCGTGTCTCCATGGACACCCCTCTCGCCTTACCGCACATGGATGCCCGCACCCATCGCGCGCCCTACGGCGTTTGCGGCTTCATCTTCCCTTGGAATTTCCCCTTTGACCTGCTGATGTGGAACATCATTCCCGCTCTCGCCGCCGGCAACACGGTGCTGGTCAAGCCATCGTCCATTACTCCGCTCAGCACATTCTTCGTGGCCAAGCTGGCTCGCCAGGCGGGTCTTCCCGATGGTGTGATCAATGTTGTTGGCGGTGGCGGCGCGGTTGGGCGCGCAATCTGCAGTCATCCGGCGCTCAAGCGGATGAGCTTCACCGGTTCCACCGAGGTAGGCAAGGAGATCGGCGAAATCTGCGGCCGAAATCTCGTTCCCGTCAAGCTCGAGTTGGGTGGAAAGGGCGCCGCGGTCGTCTTTGAAGATGCCGACATTGAAGCCACAGCAGCGCAGCTTGCCGCGGCCATCACCTTCAACACCGGCCAGGTTTGCTGCACGGCAACCCGCTGGCTCTTCCATGAGAAAATCCACGACAAACTCGTTGAAAATGTAATCGCCAAGCTGAAAGCAACCAAACTCGGCCCCGCGCTCGATAACGACACGCAGATGGGACCCCTCACCTCAAAGGTTCACTACGACCGTGTCTTCGATCACCTTGAGCGCGGCAAAGCTCAGGGCGCGAAGGCACTGCTTGAGGGCAAGCCTGCGTCGCCCAAGGGATACGAACACGGCTACTACATGACTCATAGCTTGATGACCGGCGCACCCGAGAACGTTTGTTGCAGCGAAGAGATATTTGGGCCCAGCGCATTCGTCCTCAAATTCAAGGAAGAGACCGAGGCCGTCCGCCTGGTCAACAGCCTCGCCTACGGCCTGGCAAACAGCGTGTGGAGCGCGGACCTGAATCGAGCCAATCGCGTCGCCGTGCAGTTGTACGCCGGCAACAATTGGATCAACGCGCACAACGTATTCGCCTACGGCCTGCCGTATGGCGGGGTCAACCAGAGCGGCCACGGCGGCGGCGTCAACAGTTCTGAGACGCTCATGGATTACCTCCGTTCGGTCACCATCGCCAGGCCGCTGGCTTAGCTGCATGTTTTGTAACAGGGCACGACTTCAGTCGTGCCGCAATTGCTGCAAAATGAATGTGGGCTTTAGCCCCTGAGGGAATCTGGGCCTCAACGCTACGGCTCATTCGAATGCTTTTTGGAGACTCCAGGCGCCATCGATAATAACGCAAGCAATGCTATACCTCGCGACTTTCTGGACACGCTCCGGCGCGACGGGGTCTTGCGTTGTGCCGACGCTAGGCTCACGCCGCTGACCGACGGCGTTTCCAGCGAGATATTCCTTGTTGAAGACGGCGGAGATTCCTTCGTCGTTAAGCGCGCGCTGCCCAGGCTCCGTGTAAAAGACGAGTGGCTCGCCGACGTAGGCCGCAATCGCTACGAACAGATGTACATCCAGTATGTCGCGCGCATCCTGCCGCAGGCGGTGCCGTCCCTGCGCCCCGGCCCCAACGACCGCGGCTATTTCACGATGGAGTATCTCGGACCCGAGTTCAGCAGTTGGAAGCAACTGTTGCTGCGCGGGCAGGCCCGCATTGAAGATGCTGTTGCTGCCGCAACTCTGCTCGGCGCTATTCACGCGCATTCAGCATCAGATAGCGAGGCAGAGCGCTGCTTCGACACCACGCAGAATTTCACGCAACTCCGCATCGATCCGTATCTGCTTACGACGGGCCGCCGGCATCCTGATCTGCAGACCCTCCTTGAAGCTGAAGCACAACGCCTAGCCTCCACCCGCCAATGCCTGGTTCACGGCGACTTCAGTCCCAAGAACCTTATGCTCTCGCCGTCGCGCATGGTCCTGCTCGACTGCGAGGTCGCGTGGTACGGCGATCCCGCCTTCGACCTTGCCTTTTTGCTCACGCACATACTGCTTAAAGGGCTCTATCACGCACCGCGGCAGATCGGTTTTGAACAAATGGCGACTGCCTTCTGGAAGCGCTACGTTGAGGTAGCTGGCCGTGCCATTGATGCGAAAGCATTGGAACCGCGCGTCGCGCAATTGCTCCTGATGCTGCTGCTGGCGCGCGTTGACGGCAAGTCGCCCATCGAATATCTGACCGACCTACAACGAGCCTGGGTGCGCCAGTTTGCACGCGCGGGAATTCTGGCAGCAAGTTCCACCCTGGACGGCATCGTGCCGCAGTGGTTTGGCAATCTGCATCAATGGGAGGCGCGGTGAAGATTCAATCGATTCACGCATACCAGGTCTACGACTCGCGCGGCAATCCCACCGTTGAAGCGGAGATTGCATTGGAAAGCGGTGCCCGCGGACGCGGCACGGTTCCATCGGGCGCGTCAACAGGGCAGTTTGAGGCTCTCGAATTGCGCGACGGCGATCCAGAGCGCTTCCGCGGCAAGTCGGTCTTCAAGGCCATCGACAACATCCGTCGAGAAATTGCCCCAGCGCTTCTCGGATTGGACGTTCGCGACCAGGCAGGCCTGGACCACAAGTTGATTGAACTCGATGGAACGCCCACCAAATCGCGCCTGGGTGCAAACGCCATTCTTGCTGTCTCCATGGCCGCTGCTACAACGGCGGCCGCCGCACAGCGTCGCCCGCTTCACGATTGGCTGGGTCAGTCGCGGGGCACGCTGTTGCCGTTGCCCGAAATACAAATCATCGGCGGCGGCGCGCACGCTCACTGGCGCACAGACGTGCAGGACTTCCTGCTCATCGCAACGGGAGCAAGGTCGTTTCAGGAAGTCATGGAGATCACCTTCAACGTCTACCGCGCTGCCGGCGACCTGATGGCCAGACGCGGCACGTTATACGGCGTGGCCGACGAAGGCGGTTACTGGCCTGAGTTTGACACCAATGAAGCCGCTCTCCAATTCCTCGCCGATGCCATCGTCGCCGCCGGATATACGCCCGGACGCGAAGCGGCTATCTCGCTCGACATCGCGGCGAGCGATCTCTATGATCCCGCCACTCAACGCTACTGGTTCAAACTCGAAAACCGCAGCTTCACCTCAGAGCAGTTTGCCCAGCTTCAGATTGCATGGTGCGATCGCTACGCCATTGTCTCCATCGAGGACCCCATGGCCGATACCGACTGGGAGGGTTGGTCCATCATCGCGACGGCGTTGCGGAACCGTATTCAAATAATCGGCGATGACCTGTTCACCACCAACCTCGACCGCATCCGCACCGGCATTGAACGCAACGCCGCTAACGCCGTACTCATCAAGCTCAACCAGATCGGCACCGTCACTGAAACGCTGGCTGCAATCGAACTAACGCAAAAAGCAGGATGGAATCCTGTTGTCTCCGCGCGTTCAGGTGAAACTGAAGACGGTTTCATCGCGCATCTCGCCGTCGCCACCAATGCCGGCCAACTCAAAGTCGGCTCATTCGCGCGCGGCGAGCGCATGGCCAAGTGGAACGAAGTCATTCGCATCGAGCAGGAACTCGGGTCAAAGGCTCGCTTCGTGGGCAGCGCGATACTCGACCGCCTGCGAAAATCCTAGTTGTCCGCCGCTTCAAGCGGACGCAAAAAACAGAGGCGCCGCAGGAATCAGCACCCGGCGGCGCCTCTGTTCTTTACTGCATCCTTAAACGGCGATCGACTTCGCCAGTTCCGCCGCTTCCAGGTTCCAGCCCTCCACCACGATCTTGACTGCTCCGTGCTGGTGAACGTGCTCGAAGTTGACCTCGATCTGCCGCGACTCCTGAGGCGCAAGCGAAACATAGTTGTCGGAGTAGAGTACCGGCGCCGCAGTCAATCCTGACGCCAGTTCTACCGCCTTCACTCGTACCATAAGCGCCACACCCGCGGCTCCGTTTTCAAGGGTTACGGTCAGCCTTCCGTTCTTCAGTTCACTCACCGCCCCTTTCACCTTGGCCGCCGGCATCTTCGCCAGGTCCTCATACTTCCAGTCTTGTTTGCTGCGCCAGTAGAAGTTATGTGAGAGCAGCTTGTCGGTGGAATCCTTCAGCGTCAGCCCGATGAAGTGAACCGCGGTCAGCTTCTCCTGCTTGTCTTCGCCTGCGTCAAACAGCGTCATGCACAGCTTTGTGCTGTTCGCTTCGCAGCCCGCCTTTGCGTTCCGCGTCTGGAAGATGCTCCCGTCCAGGTTGTAGATGGTTGCTTCGACGCTAAGGCCCTTCAACTCGTCCGAGGTGCAGTTGATCGCCTTCACTTCGTTGTTCGCAATGCTCCACTGGATGTGTACCGGTTCGCAGGCCTTCTTGATGCCGTAGTAGGCCGCGGTGGTGTCCATGTAGTAGTCGTAGGTGTTCCAGGTGAGCGAGGGCCACGCGGGGTTGCTCATCCAGATCATCACGCCGGTGCAGTCGTTCCACATCTTGTGGTTCCATGCTTCGTAGATCGCCTTGAACGCCTCCATATTCAGCAACTGCGCCTTGCGGCAGCAGTCTTCAATTCCCGTCGGCGCGCCAAAGATATTCAATGCCCGCTGCGTTGGGTCGCAGAGCCCTTCGCTTTCGCCCCAGCCGTGGTTAAGCCACCAGTCGTGGTTCGACCACATCTGCCCAATCGGCCACAGCTTGTTCCACGGCATCATGCGCCGCATGGTTTCCACCGCCGGAATCGTCGGAACGCCCATCTCTGTTCTGAAGCCGTGCGCGAGCACCTTGAAATAGAAACTCGGGTGCCGCGAGTCGTACGGGCCGTCGCCGTCGCTGGGGGGGGTCTGCGTTGAAGAATGAAAATGCAGGCGCGTCCCATCAAGCTTCGCCGCGTACCTGGGCATCTCCGCCAGTATAGGGTCCAGCGGGATTCCTTCATTTGAAGTGACCCACACGACCAGGCTGGCATGATTGCGCCGCCGCAGGAAGCGGTCTCGCGCATTTCTCAGCCACATGATTGGATCGTCGGGCATGTAGATGGCATGAATGCCAAACTCCTCCCACACCATAACGCCCATCTCGTCGCAAACATCGAAGAACTCTTCCTTGTCTACATTACCCAGGCAATTGCGGATCAGGTTGTAGTTCATGTCCTTCTCGAACCGCACCCGGTCTTCGAACCCCGCGCGGTCGCAGCGCAACATACCTTCGTCCATGCCCCAGTCGGCACCACGCAGGAAAATGCGCTTCCCATTGCAGGACACTTCAAGCGGCTTGGGATTCGGCGTCTTCATTTGTCCGCCATGGTCTTCAATTTTGCCGAGGTCCCACTCCGCGAGCGGATCCTGGCTGTAGGTAAATTCTCGAATGCCCACGCGCGACTTGTTCACATCCGACGTCGTGCCGCCGATTGCGAACTCAACCGTCAAATCATGGAGATTCTGCTCTCCATGCCCGTTCGGCCACCAAAGCTTCGGGTCAACGAGCAAGAGTTGCTTGAAGTTCGACTTGTCGAGCTTGATCTCTCTGCACTCGTTGGCTTCGAGGGTCATCGGATATGTGAACTGAACCTCGCCCAGCTTCACCTTCAGGTCGCCTTTGATTGCCTTGGCCGCATGGTTCTTCAACTCGACTCGCAGCGTCACCTCGGCCCGCTTGAGGTTGCCCTTTTCCGGGAAGTGCGTGCTGGCCATCGGGTTCTCCACCGTCACGTCGCCGCTTGCAGTCAACGTCATGTGGTTGATGATGCCCGTGTCGCGGTCGTGAATTGTCGGTAGCCAGTCCCAGCTATCGGCCTCAAGAATCGTCGGCTCATTTTTGGGATACTCTATGGGATAAACGTATCCAGAGAGAGGTTTTGCGAACATCTTGTCGGGCTTCGGCACCGGCGCTATGAGCACCGCAATGCAGTTCTTCTTGCCGGGAGTGACAAATTCGGTAATATCGAATTTGCCGCGGATGAACGCGCCGTCGATGGCTCCAGCCGACTTGCCGTTCACATAAACATGGGCGCGATAGTTGATGCCGGCGAAGTTGAGCCACACTCGTTTGCCTGCAAAACTTGCAGGAACTTCCAACTCGTTCCGGTACCACCAGTTCGTGTAGGAAAAGAACTCCGAGATCTGGTAGTCCCAGTCGCCGTAGTAAGGATCGGGCACTGCGCCCAGGTTCAGGTAGCTGGTCAAAACCGTCCCCGGCACAGTTGCAATGAGCCACTTGCTTTCGTCGTAGCCGCAGGTTGAAACGGCAGCCGCTTTGTCGGTGAGCCAGGCCTGGTTTACCAGGCGCCATCCGCCCGACAACTTCAGACTTCCATCCGTTTCTGGCGCGGGCATAGGCGTCGGCGCCGCCTCAAATCCGCCTGTGCCAAAGACTTCAAATGAAGCAAGCTCGTATCCGCCGGGCTTTGCTTTCCCGTTCAGCAGAAGCCGGACGTAGCGAGCATTGGTCTCCGGCAGTTGGATATTTTCCGCGCCACCTTTGCCGTCGAGCGTCTGGTGAACGCCTTTCCAGTTTTCCACGAGGCCTGTCTCCGGCGATGGGCCGTTGTCTGTGGAAACCTGCACAGTGTGCGCAACCGCATGATTGCCGCCCCAGCGCAACACCACGCTGTGCACTTTGCACTCTGCGCCCAGGTCAACGTAGATCCATTGCTGATCCGCGTCCGCGCTAAGCCACTTTGTTGTCGCCTGTCCGTCTGTTGACATGTGACCGGTGTTGAAGACGTCTGCGGAACTTGAAGCCCATGCAGCCCGGTTGAGCGCTATATTTCGTTCTGTGCTGGCCTCAACCCACTTCGGGGAAGCAGCCACTGTAGACGCCAAAACTCCGAGCTTTAGAACCTCACGCCTCGTCCATCGTTCCATTACGCGTATCTCCTTATCGCTCAAGAACAATAAGCCGGTGATTAGTCCTGCGCAAGACAAAACTGCGCGCCTTCAAGGCATATCACAAGGTGAAACCTCAACCGGCGCTGACCACTTCGTGTGGGTTGCACTGCACGCTTGTTCCCTGCATCGAAACGGAGCCGCTTTTGCGCATAGTGTTGGCGCAGAGCAGAGTCAATTGGCCGCAACCCGGAGACGGATCGCGCACCAGCCCCGCAATAAAGTGCACGGCTCGATTGCCGGCGTTCTTCCGCCTTATTCGGCGGGAGCGGGTCCATGGCATCCTCAGCGTCTCGCAGAACGATACTGGATGGTCGATGCGATCCATTGCGGGCTCCATTCCGCCGCGCCTTCCAAAAAACGAAAACCTCCTGTTGGACGCGCGAACATCACCAATTACATGCCTCAAAGTCAGCCTCTGCCGGTTTCAACAAGCGAAACATCGGTATTCCGTCCGTACCTGCCTTCCCCGGTGCAACTGTTCAGGAATAAAGTAGTAGTTTGCCTGCCTGACGGCTGCGGAACGAGACGCAAATGCTTCCGCAACTGGTCGGAAAGGCAAGTTTTACGTTCGCAGTTTTGGAAGGAGTCACCTTTGAATTCGATTGAGCGCGTACGCAATGCAATTGCCGGCAAGCCGGTAGACCATCTCACGTGTCAGCCCATGCTGATGCAGTTTGCCGCCAGTTACTCAAACATGCTGTTCATCGATTACACCAAGGACGGCAGAAAAATGGCCGAGGCGCAGTTGCGCGTCATGCGCGACTTCGATATCGATGTCCTGCTCACATGCTCCGACCCCGCGCGCGAAGTGATCGACCTAGCCGGCGACGGCAGCATCGAGTGGTTTGAGAACCAGGGTCCGGCAATCCAGGAAGAGAAGGCGGCATTGGCCGATAAGGCGCGGCTCAAGGAACTGCGCATGCCCGACTTCGATCCCAAGGGCCGCATGTACGACCGCATCATTGCCGAAGAAATCATGCGCCGCGAGGCTGGTCCCAGCGCATCCATCTGCGGATGGGTCGAAGGCCCGCTCGCATTGGCCGCCGAACTGAGGGGTATCAACCGCATGATGACCGATTTCAGCGACGACCCGGAGTTTGCCCGCGACCTGTTGCACTACTGCGCCGATGTGGCCATTCTCTACGCCGACGCGCAGATTGCCGCCGGCGTTGACACCATCGGCATGAGCGACGCGGCGGCAGGCCTGCTGGGACCGGTGCTGTACAAGAACTTCATCGTCGCGGAGCAAATGCGGGTCTTCACGCACATCAAGGAGAAGCACCCCGGCGTAATCACCCGCCAGCACATGTGCGGAAGAATCACCAAGCTGGCCGAGGATTTTGCCACTCTCCCCGTCGACATTTTCGAAATCGACTTTCCCTCCGACCTTGCCAAGATCAAAGCTGTGGTGGGCGATCGCGTGCTCAGCGGCAACATCTCCACCATCTCTGACGTGTTTGAAGGCACGGCTGAAAGGGTGTACGACGCCATCGGGCGCTGCCACGCCATTTGCGGAAAGTACTTCATCGTCAATTGCGGATGTGAAGTGCCGCCGCGGAGTCCCATTGAAAACGTCAGGGCCATGGTTCGCTACGCAAAGGAACATTGAGCCCCATGCGCCGGACTTAATATCCTGCGTATATGATTGCGGGTGGCCGATGTTACAGGCCACAGGATTCATGCAGTTGGCTTAACGCCAGAGAGCGAGGTTCTTCTCATGCATCGCGCGACATTTCACAATCGCAAAGCGTTCCAAATCGAAAACGACCACACCCGCGTCACCGTAACTGAAGGCGGCGGCCACATCGGCGAAATCTTCAACAAGGCCACCGGCGTCAACCCTCTTTGGGTTCCGCCCTGGCAGACTATCGAGCCGGGCGACTGGTCCGAAGCCAGGCATCCCGAATTCGGCGGCGGCCCCGAGGCGCATCTTCTTGGCTCCATCATGGGCCACAACCTTTGCCTCTATCTCTTCGGCGGTCCCTCACCCGATGAAGCAGCAGCCGGCATTCGCGTGCATGGCGAAGCCGGCGTGGTCAACTGGGACTTCGAATCCAAAGCCGATGGCCTCATCGCGCGTTGCGTTCTGCCCTTGTCCCATCTCTCCTTCGAGCGCGTCATCACCCTCGACGGCCCCAAGGTCAGCTTTCACGAAACGGTTGAGAACCTCGCTTCCTTCGGCCAGCCAACTGCCTGGGCGCAGCACGTCACCCTGGGTCCGCCCTTCATGGATCGCGGCAAGACCGAGTTCCAGGCCAACGGCGGCTTTGTCGGCTCGCTCCCTGGCGGAACCGATCCTCACTCCGGCAAAGTCTTTGATAAGGTCGGCCCCGTGTTTAACGAGACCCTCACTAGCGGCACCGGCGAGGGCGGATTCCGGTCCTTCCTCATGGATAAGACGCAGGCCGGTTCGTACTTTATCGCATGGTCGCCGGCCAACGAAACGGCAATCTCCTACTGCTGGAATCGCAGTGATTTTCCGTGGCTCGGCGTCTGGGATGAGAACAACTACCGCGACTTCAAGCCGTGGAATTCCCGCTCGCTCACCCGCGGCCTCGAGTTCAGCGCTTCTCCCTTCGCGGAATCGCGCAAGGAAATGATCGAGCGTGGGTCCCTGATCGGTACGCCATGTTTTGCGTGGATTCCAGCCAAAGGCAAGCTGGTGGCCGATTACTATGCCATCACGGCCAAAGCCAAAAAAATGCCCGCATCCGTAGCGGAGTTGGAAGCGTAGTAGGTTGTTAAGGAACACTTCGGCTGAGAGAACCCTTGAAAGGCGCTGCTTCAGTTGTGCCACAAGGCCGACAGGCAGCGCCACAAAGGTCACGCGTAGTGCCGTAAATGCGGCAGGTAGCGCGGACGTCCTCGTCCGCGCTCGCCAGATTCAACCGTGAAACCCGCCCATGCCCGCGCCCCAGCGGCTAAACTGATCCCACGAGTTTTCTGAAAGAGCCAGTATGAGCGCAACTGCAAGTTTTCTCGCTGTGGACCTGGGCGCATCGAGCGGTCGGGTAATGGATTGTCGCTGGGACGGCAGCCGCTTCAGCCTGCGTGAGATTCATCGCTTCCCCAACGGCGGCGTTCGCTTTGGCGCCAACCTGCATTGGGACGCTCAGCGAATCTGGACGGAAATTCAGAGCGGCCTCAAGAAGTACCAGGCCCTCGGCGCCGACACGCCGGCCGGAATCGGCATTGATGCCTGGGGAGTGGACTTCTGTCTGCTCGATAAGCGCGATGGCCTGCTTGGCAACCCATATCACTATCGCGACGCCCGCACCCATGGAATTCCTGAGAAGCTCCACTCGGCACTGAGCGTCCGCGCCCTGTTCCGTGCTACCGGCTGCCAGACCATGGAAATCAACACTTCCTTTCAACTGGCCAGCATGGTTCTCGGCAGCGATCCCCAACTCCAAAGCGCACATACGCTGTTGATGATTCCAGATATGTTTCAGTTTCTTTTGAGCGGCGAAAAGCTGGCGGAGTTCACCGAAGCCACAACCACCCAGCTTTACGATCTTGACATGCGCTGCTGGTCGCAACCCGCAATCGCTGCTTTCGAATTGCCTCCACGCATCTTTCAACAGGTCATTCTTCCCGGAACAATTCTCGCCCCCTTGCTGCCCGAGGTCCGGTCTGAGTGCGGGTTCGCGCGCGCGTTCCCATGTATCGCCGTTGCCTCGCACGACACCGCAAGTGCAGTCGCGGCCATCCCCGGGCTCGACAACTCAAGTGTCTTCCTGAGCAGCGGGACATGGAGCTTGATGGGCGTGCCGGTGCCCGAGCCCAATTTAAGCGATGAGTGTTTTGAAGGCGGATTCACCAATGAGGGCGCGGCAGACGGCAGCGTGCTGCTTTTGAAGAACTTGACCGGCCTCTGGATTTTGCAGGAGTGCGTGCGTGCGTGGGAGGCTGCGGGCCAGCACTACGCATGGGCGGAGTTGGAAGAAGCCGCGCAAAAGGCGCCCGCCTTCCGCTCCTTCATTGATCCGTCCGCAAGCGAGTTGCAGGCTCCAACCAACATGTTTGCGGCCGTGCAGGCCTATTGCAGCGGCACAGCTCAATCGGTTCCTGAAACCGCCGGCGAAGTGGCGCGCTGCATCTTTGAGAGTTTGAGCTTTTCCTATCGCGAGGTAGTCGAAAGCCTTGAGCGCATCACCCGCCGCACGCTCGCAACCGTCCGCGTCGTTGGCGGCGGATGCCTCAATCACTTCCTTTGCCAGATGACCGCCGACGCTTGCGGCCGTGAGGTGATTGCCGGCCCTGTTGAAGCCGCCGCTTTGGGCAATGCCATGGTGCAAGCCGTCGCCACGGGACATGTGATGGATCTCGCAGAAGGACGCGCCGCACTCGCTTTATCAGTGCAACTCGACCACTACATGCCGGCAACCGGCCCTTCCTGGTCCGATGCCTTTGAGCGCTACAAGTTCATGGTCAACAGAGGCCGCGAACGCGAGTCCTGATCTGCCGTCTCCGGTGGCTTTCGCATGGTCAGATTTGATTGCGGCAGGTTGCCATCAGCGCCTGGCCTCGCCAACCGGAGCCGCCGATTCCTTCAGTAGCGCCAGGTTCGTCTGCACCGCCTGCCAGCGGCCCGCGTCCTTCCGGGTTTCGATCGGCGCGGTAGAGTCTGAATAGAAAGCCAGAATATTCTCGCGCAGTTCGGGCGATGTCCCGGCAAATTTGTCCGCTGAAAGTTTGGCTAAAAGGGTGGCATACGTTTCGTCTGCGAGCGTGTACTCCGCCGCCTTGGTTACGTTTCCGCTATCCAGGTCGCGGTTGGCAAGTACCAGTTTGTGCGAACCCACTTCTTTGAGAAGTGCGCTATAGTCATCCACTGTCGTATTGATGCTCTTGATATAGAGGTCTTCAGTGTGTGGAGTGGGATTGTTGAATCCCAGCCCTTTGAATGGCCCGACCTTCGGCACGAGCCGCAAGAGCGTAGACAGGATGCGGGTGCCCAGGCCCGGCTTTGTGTATCCCTTGCCCCAGTAGCGTTCGTAATCTGAGCGGGACAGATGATACAGGAATTTCTTCTTTGCAAAATTAGGCGTCTCGCGAACCAGTTCCTTCTTATGCGTCTGCAACGCCACCTGTGTCATCTCCGGGATGACCCTGCTGATAGCCCAGCGGTAGGAGCCCACGGCCAAATCTTCATGCGTGAGCACATCTTTCAACTGCAGTCCGTACACAACCGGAAAAACCCTCTCAAGCAACGGTACAGACACCTGGAACCCGATGAAGTCGTGATACTGCTCGGGCGCGTATCGGTTCTTGG
Source organism: uncultured Acidobacteriaceae bacterium (assembly GCA_903911925.1). GTDB lineage: Bacteria > Acidobacteriota > Terriglobia > Terriglobales > Acidobacteriaceae > Telmatobacter. The sequence goes on along the minus strand of CAIWFH010000070.1, from coordinate 26,663 downwards.
CAACCTGCAAAGTATCGAATCCAAACTCCGTCTTCAAATGCGCTGTTTTGTCCTGGGCATAGCGGACCGACGGGCCAAACTTCATTCGCAGTTTTGGATACTGGATGGCCACTGCCTGGTTCACTGCCGGGTGGCCGTCAATGTCTGACGCATAGTGCGACAGAGCGCCCAGGGCAAAGGCGTACTCGTCGGCGTCTTGGCTCTCTTTCAGCAACTCGCGAACGAAATCGCCGCTGCGCACATAATGCACCAGGTCGCTGAATTCTTTGCTGCCGAATGGGTAATATCCCAGATCCTGGATCACCGACCCGCCATAAGCGTAGGCATGCGCTTCTTTCATCTGCTCGTCGGTCAATCCCGGAAACCGATGCACTACCAGCGGCCGAATTTCGTCATGCCACAGCAGGTCCACAATTTCTTCGTGAGTCAGAACAGAATATGCGGGCAGTCCGGCGCCCGACGCCAGCACCATGAAAACGATCACCAACGCACGGCCTGCAACCCTTCGAAAATTCAAGCTCATGAAGCGCCGCTTGCCGTTCAAATTCGGCCCATCAATAGCAGCACAACAGTGAGTGCGAGCGTGGCTCCCAACCCGCAGGTCGGGTAATACCCCCAGGTTTTGCTGTGCGGCCACGTTGGTACCGCGCCAATCAGTACCAGAACCAATACCAGGATCAACAGGAGTCCAAGCATGTTCGCCTCCGGGAATCGTCGCTCAAGATGCAGCCATAACTGCCAACTCTTGAGCAGCTACGACTGTGCAAGTCTTCCACTTTGTCGTGCCATTGGCTGAGCAAATCGAGACAGGGCGATAAGCGGCCCACAGGGGCTTGAGAGAGCTTCCGATTTGCAATCCGGCGCCTTGGGCTGCAATCATCCTTTCGACATTCAATCGACGGGAGAAAGTCCACGTGAAGAGAAACCAGGTACTCGTTTTTGTCGCGCTGGCGGCGTTTTCGTTGAGTCTTGCCGCCCAGTCTTCCGGTTGGCCGCCATCGGCTGAGCACCAGACGCTCGCCGTGTGGCCTGCGGCCGCACCCGGCGTTCCCGCCAACCTGCCTGCCGAAGCAGACACGACAAAGCCCACTGACAATCTCGTCGCTGGCCGGCCTCTCGCCCGCATCGGCAATGTTTCCAAGCCCACCCTTACCCTCTACAAGCCCAAGGGCAACAACACCCACGCGGCTGTCGTTGTCTTCCCGGGCGGCGGCTATCAAATCCTGGCCATCGATCTTGAAGGCACCGAAGTCTGCGACCGGCTCAACTCCGCCGGCATCACATGCGTGCTGCTCAAATACCGCGTCCCCGGCACCGGTCCCTATCCCAAGTCGGATGCAGCCTTGCAAGACGCTCAGCGCGCCATGGGCATCGTTCGTTCCCACGCCGCGGAGTGGGGCATTGACCCCAGCCGGATAGGCGTCCTCGGTTTCTCCGCCGGAGCCCACCTGGCCGCCGCCCTCAGCACTCACTTCGATCAGCGCCTCTACCAACCCTTGGATGCGGCCGACAAACTCTCTTGCCGTCCCGATTTTGCGGTCATCGTTTACCCCGGATACCTTGCCAACGCGGAAAAGGCGCTTGCGCCCAACTCGGACATCAATCCCACCGCCAGTACGCCGCCCCAGTTCATCGTTCAGGCCGAGGACGATCCGGTCCACGTCGAAAACGCGACCAACTACTTCCTCGCCCTCAAGCACGCCAACGTCCCCGCCGAGTTGCACATCTACGCAGAAGGCGGCCACGGTTACGGACTCCGCCGCACCGCGCTCCCTGTGACCACCTGGCCCCAGAGCGTCGAGGCCTGGCTGCGCACCATCAAGATCCTGACTGCAAACTAGGTTCTACAATCATCCTGATGCTGCTAGCCGTCCTTACCATCTCCGACCGTTGTTCGCAGGGCCTGCTCGTTGACACCGCGGGCCCTGCGGTCGTCGCATTGCTTAGCCAGGGCTTCCCACAGGCTGAATTCTGGACCGGCCTCTTGCCCGACGACGAAGACGCCATCGCAGCCCAACTGCATGAGTTGGCGGGCAACGGTGCAGCGCTGGTCCTCACCGTCGGCGGCACCGGTCTTGGCCCGCGCGATCACACGCCTGAAGCCACGCGCCGCGTCATTGATCGCGACGCCCCCGGCCTGGCTGAAGCCATGCGCTCCATAAGCGCCGCCCGCAACAACTTCGCATGGCTCTCGCGCGGAGTTGCGGGCCTAAAAGGCGCGACTCTCATCGTCAACCTGCCGGGCAGTCGGCGCGGTGCGGAACAGAGTCTGTCTTCGATCCTCGACTTGATTCAACACGGCCTTGAAATCGCCGCCGGCGGCCAGTCGCATCCGTAAAGGCCTTTTCAGCCTCTCCAGAGAATTTCAGATTGTGGAACTGCAACTGAGCCATCCAAAAATGCTCACGCCGCGTGAATCTTCCTCTTTAAGAGCGCATACGAAGTTGTAGATAGTATGCGGCATAATATTATGAAAAACGTGCTACGCATGCGATAATCTTTCCAAGACAAATCCACGCCTACAGATTTGTCTGGGAACTTTCGGCCCGGGCGCCAACGCCCTGGCCGGGAAACCGGACCATTTGCAAGCGTGATAGACTGCCCAATTTGTTCAGGAGCCAGTGCAGATGCTATTCCGTAGAGTAGTTTCTTTTGCCCTGTTTATCATGGCCTCGTTGCTTTCCGCGCAGCAGTCCGCAACTAGCGGACGCGTGCTCGATTCGCAGAATCGAGCACGCGTAACGAGTGATACGGCTTATCCGACTCAACTATCAGGAACTGTCGTTGACTCATCAGGCGCAGTCATTGCCGGGGCAGAGGTACATGTTCTGAGCGCGAACGGTACTGTACAAAGAACGCTACATTCGGGCACGAACGGCTCCTTCATTTTTCCTGGACTAGCGGCAGGCAATTATCGGCTCGTCGCGATGAATCCCGGTTTTGAAACCAAAGAAATCCTTGTCACCATAGAGGCCGCAGGGGCGTCTGCCCCGCTGCGCATCTCCCTGACGGTGCGTGCCGTGAGCACCACCATCAACGTGCAGGGCCGGGAGGATGACCTGATCGGAATTGCCGAATCCGGTACCCAGGGAACGGTGGGCGCACCGGAAATCCAGGATCGCCCGATTCTCCGTTCGGGCGAAGTTCTGGAGACGGTTCCCGGTCTCATCATCACGCAACACGCCGGCGGCGGCAAGGCCAACCAATATTATCTTCGCGGCTTCAATCTTGACCACGGCACGGATTTTGCCATTTTCATCGACGATATGCCGCTTAACCTGCCGTCGCACGCGCACGGCGAGGGCTACTCGGACATGAACATCGTCATCCCGGAGTTTGTGAAGAGGGTCAATTTCGAGAAAGGCCCCTATTACGCCGATATCGGAAACTATGGCTCGGCTGGATCGGCGCATGTGGAATATTTCAAGACGCTGCCCCAGAACTTCGTCAAGGTTGAAAGCGGCACGTACACCTATGGGCGAACCGTTTTCGGCGCATCGCAAAAGCTCGGTTCAGGCAGTTTTCTGTACGGCGGAGAAGCGTATTACGATAACGGCCCATGGGTGCATCCGGACGGCTTTGCCAAGTTCAACGGCTTGCTGACCTACAATCGGGGAGATGACGCCGACGGTGTCAGCATCACGGCCCGCGGTTACCACGGAAGATGGCACTCAAGCGATCAAATCCCGGTGAGCGCCGTGCCTCTGGTTGGTCTATACGGAACACTGGACCCGACGGATGGCGGCCATAGCCAGCGTTATAGCTTGCAAGGTGAGGGGCATCGCCAAGGCACAAATTCCGCGTCGAAACTCATGGCCTTCGTGTTTTATTACGATCTTGATCTGTTCTCCGATTTCACTTACTTTTTGGTGGACCCCATTCGCGGCGACCAGTTCGAACAGCAGGACAGGCGCTGGGTGGCTGGGCTGGATGCAAGCCACGCGATTTTCAGCCAATGGTATGGCCGCAAGGTGGAAAACACGTTCGGACTGCAGCTCCGCAACGATTGGATCAACAACGGCCTCTACGCGACGGAAGATCGCGTACGCATGAAAAAAACCGATTACAATACCGGCGACCCTGTTCCTCCGACTTTACCCGCGACCAGAGAGCGGGATCGCTTCACGGGCACGATCATTGGGTTTTACGCGGAAAACAAAATCCAGTGGGCGGATAAATTCCGTTCAGTCGCGGCCCTGCGTGGCGACGACCAAAAATTCATTGTCACCAGCCTGGCGTACTCGGCCTCGGTGAACGCGGCCAACTCCGGCTCGGCCAGCAAGTTCCTACCCAGTCCAAAATTGAATTTGATCTTCGGCCCGTGGGCCAATACTGAGTTCTATTTGCAGGGCGGATTCAGTTTTCACTCGAACGACGGTCGCGGCACAACGCAAACGGTGGAGCCGATTTCGGTGGACAATCCTTACCCCAATACGCCGAGCGATAAAATCCCCCCCCTGGTCCAAACCAAAGGCGGGGAAATTGGTGTGCGCACTACGGCCGTCCCCCATCTGCAAAGCACCGTTTCGCTCTGGTATCTCCACAGTAATTCCGAACTACAGCAGTCTGGCGACACCGGGGGCACGTCTGCTTCAGCGCAGCCGAGCAACCGCTATGGCGTCGAATGGGCGAACTTCTACACGCCGCGGGAACATTTGGCTTTTGATTTTGACTTTGCCGACTCCAGGGCCCAGTTTACCGAGATGGACCCGGACGATGCTGCGCCGAATAGCCCAGGGGGCAAGCGTGTGCCCGAAGCGGTTGGGGTGGTGATTTCCTCGGGCACCACGCTGCGCGGTTGGCAAGGCTTTTCGTCGAGTTTGCGTCTGCGCTACTTTGGTCCGCGCGATCTAACCTCCGACGGAATTTTTCGCTCAAACCAAACGGTGTTGCTCAATGGGGAGGTCGGCTATCAGATCAAAAAGAAATGGCACCTATCGGCCGAATTCCTGAACCTGCTTGACCGCAGCGATAGCGACATTGACTACGCCTATGAGTCCCGAGTCATTCCAGGAATCGCTTCAGGAGGAACTCCAATAGGCCAGTCGGCATTCACGCGCGTTGCCCACCCCGTCGAGCCGTTTCAGGTGCGATTCGGGCTAAGAAGAACCTTTTGACAGTTGCTACGGTAATCCACTTGCTACTGGAGAGCCGCGTTAAGCTATTTCTAGTGCGGGTGTTTGTGCGCGGATTTGCCCCCGCCTTTGCGCGCCTGTAGAGCCTGCGCCGGCACGGTTTTCACAAGCCGGCCGTGTTGCACGCCCTTGAGCCCGATAAGCCGGTCGGCGAACTGCTCCACTTCGGCTGACTTGCCGTGCACGATCAGCACCTCAAGACACGATTCGTGATCCAGGTGCGCGTGGCTGGTCGAAACTACCAGGTGGTGGAAGGCATGCTGCAGATCGGTGAGCTTTTCGCCCACGCCGTGAGCATGGTGATCGTAGATCAGCGTGACCGTGCCCACGACAACGGCGCTCGGAGTCGCAGTGCGTTCGCCGACCAGACGGTCGCGGATCAGGTCACGAAACGCCTCAGATCGATTTGTGTATCCACTCTCCTCGATGGAACTGTCGAACCGCTCCAGCAATTCCGAATCGAGTGCAATGCCAATTCGTGTCAGGACACCCATGCGCACCTCGGTGCCACGTACTTCAATTCAAGAACATCGTCCGATACAGCGTATCCCGTTGCACCGGCTTGAATCCCGCATCCCTGATAATCCGCCGCAGTTCCTCTTCGGTCGTGCAGTTCGACGTACCCGCCGCCTTGACCACATTCTCTTCAAGCATCACCGAGCCCACATCGTTGCCGCCGAAGTGGAGGCCCAATTCCAGCACTTTCAGGCCCTGCGTAACCCAGCTGGCCTGTACGTTCTCAATGTTGTCGAGATAGAGCCGCGAGATTGCCAGCACCTTCAGGTATTCGACCGACGTTGCTTCTTCCCAGCCGCGCCCGCCCAGCGCCGTGTTGCCGGGCTGAAAGCTCCAGGGAATAAACGCCGTGAATCCCCCGGTCTCTTCCTGCAGCCGCCGCACAACTTCGAAGTGGTTGATGCGCTGCTCAAACGTCTCTCCCACGCCGAACATCATGGTGGCCGTGGTGCGTATGCCCAGTTGGTGCGCGGTGCGATGCACGCTTACCCAGTCCTCGGTTTTGCACTTGATGCGGGCAATGCGCTCGCGCACATCGTCGTCCAGAATCTCCGCGCCGCCGCCCGGAATCGAGTCCAGCCCCGCATCGCGCAGCCGGATAATCGTATCGCGCAGCGTCAAATCCGAATACTTGGCAATGGCCAGAATCTCCGACGCCGTGAGGCAATGCAGCCAGATATTGGGAAAGCGCTGCTTGATGCCGCTGAACAGGCGCTCGAACCAGTCGATCTTCAGGTCGGGGTGGATGCCGCCCTGCATCAGCACGCCTGTGCCGCCCATCTCCTGGGTCTCGGCGATCTTCTCGCAAATCTTCTCGAACTCAAGAATGTAGCCTTCCTTAGACCGCGCGTCTGATACTCCCGGTTTGGGCAGCGGCCTGTAAAAGGCGCAGAAGGTGCAGTATTCCGTGCAGAAGTTGGTGTAGTTGATGTTGCGATCGATGATGTAGGTGACCACGCCCTCGGGGTGCAGGCGCCGGCGCACGGCGTCGGCTTCAAATCCCAGCCCGATCAGGTCGGCTGAGTTGAAGCGGTCGAGAGCCTCTTGGCGGGTAATCGGCATAGTCTCGATTCTACCAACTCAATCAGTGCCGGGCAGCCGGCTCGGTTGCCTTGCCTGCCGGTTTGCGAAAGAGAAACAGCCCGCGGCTCCGCACCGGCCGCCCTTGCGTGCGCGACAGGTTCGACTCCGTTGAAACGCCGCTGAACAGGATGAAGAAGTCCAGGAATGTTCTCAGCAGGCTCTTTTTGTTTTTGGCTGCCATAAATGGGAAGTACCTCTCGAAGCGGAACCGGCAACGGCTTTCACTTCATTCGAGCATCGAACCGCGCTGCAAGTTGCACAAATCTTCGCTCCGCATGCCGCTGACGAAGCATACGGGCCATTGTCCCGATTACGGTTTCTCCGCGGGCTTCGGCGCAGGCGGCGACTTCCTGGCCGGCGCGGATACCCCAAAGCACATCAGGAAGAAGCTGAAGCCCTTTCGCATCGAGTCAAGCAAACTCATCTTTCGGTTCCTTTCCGAACCCGTATCCTGTTTCCTTTGCCGGCCCGGTTGCCATATCCGTCCAGAACAACTACTTCTTCCCTGGGGCCTTTGCCGCCGCGGGAGCGGCCGGTTGCGCTTCTCCGCGCAGAATCGCCAGTGCCATTGGCGGCAGCGGCTTGTCTGCATTGGCCAGCAGCAGGCTCACCTGCCACATCTCGTTTTCTGTCAGCACATCCTTGTAGCTTGGCATGCCGGTCAGGCGGATGCCGTATGCCACCTTCCAGTAGGTCTCGCCCGGCGGGTCGTCCGTCAGCCCCATCACCGCCTCGCTCCCGTGATGATGAACCTCCCACAGCGGCGGCGCATCGGGAAACATGTGCGACCCAAAGACCGAAGGCTTGCCATGATACCCATGGCACGCCGCGCATTGGTCGCGATAGACCTGCGCTCCGGCCACCATGTTTGTCTCATCCACTTGAAGCGGCGGCGTCTTCACCAGTTCCCGATCGATCCGCGCGTTTAACGGACCGCTGGTAATCAGCCGTTCCTGGGGCAGCGGCGGATCTGCCACAGCCACCGGCACTTTGCCGAACATCAGCCACCCAAACACCGCCAGGGGTGCAAGCACCAATCCAAGCACGATTCCAATCAAAATCCGGCCCATGGTCGTTCAGTCCTCCTTTGGCCTTCCTCGTAGTCTATTCTCCCGCTTCTTGCTTTTGAGCAAAAACAACAATCGATCCGTAAATTGAAGATTATGCTCGACAACAGCCGCCCGGCATGGCAAAGTTTGCCTCAGGCCGAAAGGTCACCCGCAACCCGAGGCTGCAAGCCCCGGCAAACGTTGAAGGAGCTCCCCTATGGCAGATCACGCGAATATGAGACTGGGCCGCAAGGCCATCAAAACCGACTCAAGAACCCTGATGATGGCCAACTACTTGAAGCCGACCATGCCGCCCCCGCCGCCCTCAGCGGATTGGACCAAGGGCATCACCTCGTGGGGCATGATGCTGAACGACACCCTGGGCTGCTGCACCATTGCCGGCGCCGCGCACGCGGTGCAGGTTTGGTCCGCCAACACCGGCACCGAAATCACCGTGCCCGACCCCACCATTCTCAGCTACTACGAGCAATGGGATGGCTACGTTCAGGGCCAGGCCAACACTGACAATGGCGGCGTAGAACTGGACGTTCTGAATGCATGGCAAAAAAACGGCTTCGCCGACAGAAAGCTGCTTGCCTTTGCCGATCCCAAGCCCTCCAACCTGCTTGAGATTCGCCAGTCCATCCACATGTTTGGCGGCGTCTATATCGGAATAGCCCTGCCCAACACGGCGCAGAAACAGGATGTGTGGGATGTTGTCAAAAACGGCGGCGCCGATGCCAAGGCCGGCAGTTGGGGCGGACACTGCGTCTTCGTGCCCAAGTACGACGAGCACGGCTTCACCTGCATTACCTGGGGCGCCCCGAAGACCATGACCCTGGCCTTCTGGAAAAAGTACTGCGATGAGGCCCACGTCCTGCTGAGCGAGGTCTGGCTCACTGAAAAGGGCTGCCCCGCCGGCTTTAACCAGGACCAGCTACAGGCCGATCTAAAGGCCATTAAATAGGACAGCTTAGGCCGTTGCATCCGGGCCGGACAGCTGGCTCGCTGCTCGCATCCCCCGAACCCTCCCTGGAGCCTGTAGTGAATAGCAGGCTCCAGGTGTTTTAATACCCTATGGGGGGAGCAGCGCCTGCAGTCGAGGTGTGCTTCCGCAATCCCGTGGAGGAAACCCGACACCGATGCCTTCTTTTCGCCGTCTTGCCCTTTTGCTAGCACTGGGTCTGCCAGTCTCGCCTGCCATTCTGGCCCAAAGCTCCAGCAGCAACCCCGCAACCCCAGATTCCGCTCAGCAGCCGGCCGCCGAACCGCAAACCCAGGGCCAGATCAGCGTTCAGGCACGCATCAAGGCCCGCCGCGAACAGCGCCGGGCAGCCGCCATTCACGATGCCTATGCGCATCGCTATGAGGCCAACTTCGGCACGGCCTACCTGCGCTTTCAGCCGGGCGCCACGTTGCAGCGCGACCATGAGTACGGCTGGGACGTCGGCTTTACCCGCTACTCCTCCGACCGTCTTGGGATCACTGTGGATGGCCGCGGCTATTTCGGTTCCGCCTACGTTTATAACAACGTAATCACAAATAGCCACATTACCAACGCCGAGATCAGCCAGTTCACCGTCCTTGCCGGGCCCACCTACCGTTTCTATGCGCAGCCCAAGTACTCAATCTCGGGCCGCGTCCTGGCCGGTATGACCTACGGGCACTTTTCCGGAGACACCAGCAACGATACTTCACTTTCCACGGCCTTGGGCCTGTGGCCGGATTCTTATGTCTTTGCCGCCAGCGCCGGAGTCGTAGCCGAGTACAATCTGACCCCCAAAGTTGGCCTGCGCCTCGCACCGGAGTATGCTCCCACCGCCTTCGGCTCCACCATCCAAAGCAACCTGGGATTCACCGCAGGCATCGCCTATCGCTTCGGCAAGAGGTAAAAGCAGTTCTCAGTGTTCAGTGATCAGAAAAAGCTCCGCCAGGTTCCCACCCGGCGGAGCTTTTCATTTTCAACCTTTTGCGCAATTTCAAATCGAGTGCTGCGGAAACTGACCCCTGATCACTGAACACTGACAACTGTTTACTGCAGTATCGGAATCCCCGCAATCCGTTGCTGCCACTCCGCCGGACCGGTCTGGTGCACACTGGTGCCTTTCGAGTCCACTGCCACCGTCACCGGCATATCCCGCACGTCGAACTCGTAGATGGCTTCCATCCCCAAATCCCCAAAAGCCAGCAGGCGCGAGCCGTGAATGGCCTTGGCCACCAGGTACGCCGCGCCGCCGACGGCCATCAGGTACACCGCGCCAAATTCCTTGATCGCCTCAATGGCCGCAGGACCGCGCTCAGCCTTGCCCACCATCCCCAGCAAACCCGTCTCGGCCAGCATCTGCCGCGTAAACTTGTCCATGCGCGTCGCCGTTGTGGGCCCCGCCGGCCCCACCACCTCTTCGCGCACCGGGTCCACCGGGCCCACGTAGTAGATAAACCGCCCCTTGAAGTCCACCGGCAGCTTCTCGCCGCGGTTCAGCATGTCGGTCATCCGCTTGTGCGCGGCGTCGCGCCCGGTCAGCAGCTTCCCGCTCAGCAGCAGCACCTCGCCCGGTTTCCAGGCCGCGGCTTCCTCCCGCGTTACGGTGTCCAGGTTCACCCGCCGCGCGCCAACCGGGTTATAGGCCAGCTTCGGCCAGTCGTCCAGATTCGGCGGGTCCAGGTACACCGGGCCCGATCCGTCCAGAACAGCGTGCGCATGCCGTGTCGCCGCGCAGTTGGGAATCATCGCCACCGGCAGATTCGCCGCATGGCACGGCGTGTCCAGCACCTTCACATCCAGCACAGGGTCAGCCCGCCCAGTCCCTGTGCGCCAATTCCCAGCCGGTTCACCTTGTCATAGAGCTCAATGCGCAGTTCCTCCGCCCGATTTTTCGGCCCCCGGGCAATCAGGTCCTGTATGTCGATGGGGTCCATCAGAGACTGCTTGGCCAGCAGCATCGCCTTCTCCGCCGTGCCGCCAATGCCAATACCCAGCATTCCAGGGGGCACCATCCCGCGCCCATCGTCGGCACAGTCTTCAGCACCCACTCCACCAGCGAGTCGTAAGGCCCCAGCATGACGAACTTGCTCTTGGCCTCCGAGCCGCCGCCCTTGGCCGCCACCGTAATGTCAACCTTGTCGCCTTTCACCAGTTCCACGTTCACCACCGCCGGCGTGTTGTCCTTGGTGTTAATCCGCTTCCCCGCCGGGTCGGCCAAAATCGACATGCGCAGCTTGTTGTCCGGGTCCAGGTAGGCGCGCCGCACGCCCTCGTCCACCATCTGTTGCAGGTCCTTCCGTTCCTCGCCCGGCGCAGCCTCAAAGCGCACGTCCATCCCCACCTTCACAAAGGCATTCACAATCCCCGTGTCCTGGCAGATGGGCCTATGCCCCTCGGCGCACATGCGGCTGTTGATCAAAATCTGCGCAATGGCATCCTTGGCCGCGTGCGACTGTTCCCGCTCGTAAGCTTTCGCCAGGCTGGTGATGTAGTCCACCGGGTGGTAGTAGCTGATGTACTGCAGCAAGCCAGCAACGCTCGCAATAAAATCTTCCTGCCGAACTACGGTCATGGCGACCTCTCCTCTAAACTTGTTGATCCAGCCCCCCAAAGAGCAACCCACCGCAGAGCCGTCATCCTTGTTTCTCCCTCAACTCTGTCATCCTGATCGCAGCGGAGTCGAAGGACCTGCGGCTGCTCTTCGTCGGCACCAGATCAGTATTAGGGTAATGGATGCAACGGACGGCTGGCTTTAGTCAACAAGCGATTTGGCGAAAGCCGAATTACAGGGCCGTTAATTCCTGTTTCCCTCACACACAGCCTGTTGGCAGGTGTCTCCCGGGCCGCTATTCTGAGTTTTCATCCTATGCGTCTTTCTATCTGCTTTCGACTATCGCTGTGCCTGGCCTTTGCGGTTTGCCTTCGCATGCCCTTGCAAGCTCAACTGCCTTTCTATACGGATGACACCGGGGTCACCGAGCGTGGAAAATGGCACTTCGAGTTCTTCAATGAGTACGATGCTTTGCAGTTGCAGTATCCCAACCTCCGCCAGAATACGGCCAATTTCAAGCTCAACTACGGCCTGCCCCACAATTTTGAGCTGGACGTTGACATTCCATTTCTCTCCATCCAGCGCACAGCAGGAAACCTGGCCTCGGATGGCTGGGGGGACACAAATCTGGGAGTCAAGTGGACCTTTCATCACGAGTCCAAGGGCAAGCGGCTTCCCTCCCTCGGCGCGAGTTTTTATACCGAATTTCCCACTGGCGACACCCGCCAGCAGCTCGGTTCTGGTTTAGCGGATTATTGGCTCAACTTCATCGGGCAAAAGTCTATTTCAGAAAAGACCAGAATTACGGGGAACCTGGGAATCTTGTTTGCGGGCAACACCAGTACCGGCGCGATCGGATTGGAGAACACCCGCGGCCAGGTTTATACCGGCGGCCTCTCCATGCTGCACGACTTCAATAGCCGACTCACGCTCGGAGGCGAACTCTATGGCGGTTATGCTGAGAACGATCATCTGGGCAAAAGTCAGCTTCAAGCCATGGTTGGCGGACAATACGCGCTTCGCAGCGGATTGAGTTTCTGTTTCGGACTCCTCGGAGGCAAATACGTTGCCAGTCCGCAGATCGGCGGGCAGATTGGGTTTGCCATGGATTTCCCTGACCTTTGGGCTTCCGCCCCCCGCCATGGCGGCGTTCAATAAGGGACTCACAGCGGTCGGCTACAATCCGTTTTATCAATCACAAGGAGAAAATGCATGGCGTGTAATCCGGAAGTGCTCAGAGATATCCCTCTCTTTGCTTTGCTCGACGAAGAAGAATCTGCGCTGCTGGCAAGCCAGGTAGACATGCAATCCTTCTCGCCTCGCGAGCGAATCTACAAAGTTGGAGACCCAGGAGCCGCGGCCTACGTAATCGTCTCGGGGAGTGTGAGCGTCTTCACCGTGGACGAAGACCAACAGGAAGTGGTCGTCGATGAACCTGGAAAAGGCGAGTTCTTCGGCTTCGCTTCAATGCTCGAGCGGACGCCCCATCAAACCGACGCCATGGCGATCACGGAAACTGTCTGCCTTGAGGTCTCATTTGACGACATCGCCGTCCTGCTCACCCGAAAGCCGATGGCGGGAATGGATCTGATGACCACTCTTGGCCGCCAGTTGCATTCAACCCAGGCATTGGTGCGCGGTCGCGCCTGTCGAAACCCGAATAACGTGATCGAAGAAGTAGAGACCACAGGAGAGCGAATTGCCGACCACGTTGCTAGGTTCGGCGGGTCCTGGACATTTATTGTCACATTCGCCGTGGTGCTCTCCATATACTCCGCTGCCAATATCCTCCTCGATAGAAAGGCGTGGGACCCCTACCCATTCATTCTGCTGAACCTGTTCCTTTCAATGCTTGCCGCCATCCAGGCCCCGGTCATCATGATGAGCCAGAACCGGCAGGACACAAGGGACCGGCTGCGCGCCGAACTCGATTTCGACGTAAACAAGCGTGCCGAATCTGAAATCCAGGGAGTGTCGCGAAAGTTGGGCATGCTTGACCAAAAGATGGACGATATAGCGGACCTGCTTCGCAAGAGCGGATTGCAAAGCAGGCCAGCCGGAGAGTAAAAGCGATTTGCGTCAATTGATGCGAAGGCGCCAAAGCGCGTTTCGAAGCCCGCTCGCGTGGATCGGTCCCGGCAAGCGCCCTGGCGTCCCGGAACAGACTTCTCGCAAACCCGTGCCACCCGATTGCAGATAATTAAGCTTCCCCGGCGCACAATCAAAATTGCGGTGATAATCAGGCCGCAACGGAGAAACCGCTTGTGATTCAGGCCATCCAACCCTCCACCGCCGAGTGCCCGCTGGCAGCCTTCATTTCCACTCTCGAAAGCCCCGCCGTCGCCTTTTGCACCGGGATCTGGCAAAAGATTCAGGCGGGCCCTCTGATGCCGGGTGCCCCATCCATTTCACGGCCTCATCGTGAAATGGGTGGGATACCGCGAACCCCGACCAGCCACCTCGTTCTAGTCCCTACATCCCTAGTCCCTATGTCCCTGGTCCCTTGTTCCCCGTTTTTCGAGCCCTGGACCGGCACCCGCAAGTCGTTTTACCCCACCCCCTCCCCCGCTTTTGCCGCAACCACTAGAAAATAAAAGGATTAGATCGAAAAAACCCGTTTTGACCCCACAAAACAAAGGACTTACCGCTCACAAAACGCCAAAGGCCCGCGCCTGAGCGCGAGCCTTTGGTTCATTTCTTCACTTATTCACAAGCGTTGTTCAGAGCCCTTACGCGCCCGGAGCTCCCGCCGCCGGCGCGGCAGCCTTCTCAATCGAAACCAGCTCCACTTCGAAGATCAGCGTAGCGTTCGGCCCAATGTCTCCCGGTCCGTTCGGCCCGTAGGCCAGGTTCGACGGCACAAAGAGCTCCCACTTCGAACCCACGGGCATCAACTGCAGCGCCTCGGTCCAGCCCGCAATCACGCCCTTTACCGGGAACGTCGCCGGCCCGCCGTGCTTTTCTGACGCGTCGAATTCGGTTCCATTAATCAGTGTGCCCTTGTAGTTGCACACCACCTTGTCTTCCAGCGTCGGCTTCTCGCCCGCGCCCGCCTTCAGAACCTTGTATTGCAGCCCGCTCGGCAGCGCCACTACGCCATCTTTTGCTTTGTTGGCGGCCAGAAACGCTTCGCCTTCCTTCTGCGCTGCTTCGCCCTTTTGCGCCTGCTGTGCTTCCTGCTTCTTCCGGATCTCAGCCGCCGCCGATTTCAGCAATGCCTGCATCTCCTGGTCGGTCATCGCCAGCTTGCCGCCCTTGAACGACTCTGCCATTGCCTTTGCAAACACGGCCGGATCAAGGTCCAGTCCCTGCTTGCGGAAGCCTTCTCCAAAGTTCATTCCCAACGCGTAGCTGAACTTGTCTTTATCCGTCTTGAGCTCGGGGGCGTCCTGAGCCGCCGCAGCAACCGTGGCTAGAAGCACAATTGCCGCCGCCAATGTCCATTTCTTGTAAGCCATGTCTTAAGTCCCTTTCCAGTTGAGGGTTTCAGCAAACACCGTATATTTCTTTGACCCGCAGCAACCCGGCGGAGCTTTCACCCCCTACCGTTCCAGCGCGGCCGCCCGCAAATCCGTATGCCCAAAATCATCGCCCTTCCAGAGCATCGGCTCGCGCTTCTCCCGCGCCAGTGCATAGCTGAAGCAGTCGCCGAAGTTCAGGTTGGCCGGATGTCCGCTGCCTTTACCGTAATCGCGGAAAGCCTGCCGCGCGATCCTCGCCTGCTCCGATGTCACCGGTTCAATGACGAAATTTGCAAATGCAATGATTTCGTCGAAGCGTGCGCTCAGTTTTGGATTTCGGTACCTGTCCGTCACAATGGACGCCTCAAGATACGTCCCGGCAGAGATGCGTAGAGCATCGGCGGATTCCAGGGCGTGAGCGAAGAATTCCGCTTCCGGTTCGCCCTTGAGGATGGCAATCAAAGCAGAGGTATCGACGATCATTTAGGCAGCCCCGTTTCGTTGTCAAACAACTCATCCATCACCTGTTTGGATGTCCGGCCGTCATTGGTGAGCATTGCGGTCTCGCGACTGATTCCCATCAGCCACGCTGCAAGCCCCTTCTTTGCGTTGCCTGGCTCGCGCGCGATTCTTTCCCGCTCAACATCTTTCCTTAGGGAATTAGTGACCGCCTCTACAATGCTCTCTCCTCGAAGGGTCGCCAGCTCCCGCGCCAGTCGATGCGCTTCCTCATTTTTGATATTCAGGCTCATCGAGAACTACCTTTCTACCCTTTCGAGATACCATTCTACCGCGGACCGGCTAGAACCTGCCGTGCCGGCTCCGTCTGAAATAATCTAAAGACATGAACGACTCGACCCCGGCCCCTGACCCAAACCAAGACGAAATCTTCGACCTGCTGGTGGTCGGCGCCGGACCCACCGGCCTCGCCTGTGCCATCGAGGCCCAGAAGGCCGGCCTCCACCCAGTTTTGGTTGACAAGGGCTGCATCTGCAATTCGCTTTTCCACTATCCGTCGCACATGACCTTTTTCACCACCCCCGAACTGCTCGAGATCGGCGGCATCCCCTTTCCCAGCCCCAATCCCAAGCCCACGCGCAATGAGGCCCTGCAGTATTATCGCCAGGTTGCCGCGTACTACAATCTCGACATTCGGCAGTACCGCCGCGTGGAGCGGGTCACCGGTTCCGACGGCGCCTTCGTCATTCATACAATTGACCGTTTCGGCCGGCCCGGCGCGCTCCGTGCCCGCAAACTGGTTCTCTCCACCGGGTATTACGATCTGCCCAACTACATCCATATCCCCGGCGAGAGCCTCAGCAAGGTCCACCACTACTACTTCGATCCCCATCCCTACTCCGGAACAGACGTCACCGTCATTGGAGGCAAAAACTCTGCCGCCATCGCCGCCTTGGAGCTTTGGCGCACCGGAGCCCGCGTTACGCTGGTTCACCGTGCCGCCGGGTTGCACCGCCATGTGAAGTACTGGATCAAGCCGGACATCGAAAACCGCATCAAGAACGGCGAAATCACAGCCTGGTTCGACTCCAAGGTCGTTGAAATTACCCCGGATTCAGTCGTGATCGAGACCCCCGATGGCCGCCGCACCCTCAAGAACGACTTTGTTTTCGCCATGACCGGCTACCACCCCGACTTCGACTTCCTTGGAAGCCTGGGCGTTCGATTTGAAGGACCGGACAGGTTGCCCGTCTGCAACCCTGAAACACTTGAAAGCAACGTTCCCGGCATTTACCTGGCCGGAGTGATAGTTGCCGGTTCGCGCACCAACGAGATATTCATTGAGAATGGCCGCTTCCACGGCTTGCAGATTGCCAAAGCACTGGCATCGATGTAAAAGAAGGTACGGGCCTCGCAAGACCAACAACTAGTTGCTCACTCTTCCCCAGGGGGCAAAACACCTCGATGCGCCTATGGCCGCGTTCGATTCGATGGCAAATGCTGGCAAGCCTGGTGCTGCTTGAAGCGCTCTCTATCGCGCTTTTCGCTACGCTGCTGGTTCAGGAGGAGTCGCGCGAGGTCCAAAGGCGCGCCGAGCATCGCCTTGCTCACCAGGCAATTTCTCTGGTTCTCCAGGCGCAGGAAGCCCTGCAACAGGAGCGGCCCGATTGGGTGGCGCTGTCCATCAGGATGATGGGCGAGGCGCCAAGCGTGGCCTTTGCCAAAGTCACCGATCCTGCCGGCAAAGTCCTCTTTGCGAGCGATGGAAACCTGGAGCGAGGTGCGTTGACGATTGTGGAACGCGCTCAGATCCCCTCGTTGAGCCGGCAACAGCCCATCGTCTTCAATCGCGGCGGCGACCATTGGGAGGGCGCGAAGGCGATTTATACCGGGGCCGACCTGCGCGGCTATGCATGGGTTGAAACCGATAAAAGCTGGGACAGTGAACAGCTCAACTCCATTCTTCGCGGCACGGCTCTCTTCGGCGTAATCTGGATTCTCGCCTCGGCGCTTCTGGTGCTGTGGTTGACCCGCTCCATCTCTCGCCCCCTCAATCTGCTGATTCGCGGCACCCGGGCTCTGATGAGTTCGCCCGAAACTGTGGACAACTTCCCCTTGCCCATCGCCGTCAACAACGAGATAGGCGACCTGATCGAAGCCTTCAACCGAATGGTCGCTTCAATCGATGAGCAGCGCTCAGGTCTCCATGACACGCTATCTCTGCTTGACTCCATGTTGGCCAACGCCCCGGTCGGCCTGGCCTTCTTTGACCGCCGCTGCCGCTTTGTGCGCGTCAACCAGGTGTTCGCCGACCTGACTGGCATTCCTCTCAGCCGCCACCTGGGCCGCACCCTGCCGGAACTGTTGCCTCAACCGGTGGCCCAGCAACTCGAAGACGCCGTGCTCCGCGTCTTTGCCCTGGAAGAGCCTGTACGCGACCTTGAACTCACGGGCCAGGCCGGCAGGCTCAAGCGCCCCTGGACATGGCTCGCCAGTGCCTACCCGGTGCGCACAGACTCCAACCAGGTGCGGTGGGCCGGGATTGTCGTCATGGATGCCACTGAGCGCAAGCTCTCTGAGGAAGCCCTGCGCAAGACTGAGAAACTGGCCGCCACCGGTCGCCTTGCCGCTTCGATTGCCCACGAAATCAACAATCCACTTGAGGCAATCACCAACCTGCTCTTCCTGTTGCACAACTTCTGCCAGCTTGAGAATCCAGCGCTCAACTACGTTGAGATGGCGGAGACTGAGGCACGGCGCATCTCTGAAATTACGCAACAGACACTGCGCTTCTACCGGCAGTCAACGCTGCCCGCCCGCGCGAATTTGAGCGAGCTTATCAACTCCGTGCTCACCCTCTACCATGGCCGGCTGCACAATCTCGGCATCGCCGTAGACTGCCGCTACGACCCGGAGATGGACCTGTTCTGCTTTGCCGGCGAGCTGCGCCAGGTCTTCGCCAACCTGATTGGGAACTCCATTGACGCCGCCGGCGCCGACACTCGAATGCTGATACGCGCCCGGCATTCGCGCAACTGGGCGCATCCCCAGCAGACCGGCATTCGTTTTGTGGTGGCAGACACCGGCTCAGGAATGGAGCCGGAGGTGCGCGAACGGGTTTTCGAGGCCTTCTTTACCACCAAGGAAACCACCGGAACCGGCCTGGGCCTGTGGGTCAGCCACGAAATCGTCCTCAAACACCACGGCATCATCCACCTTCGCAGCCGCACTGCGGGGGATGGCAAGACAGGCGGCACCGTTTTCCAGCTCTTCATCCCGGACAACGAGAACATGGCCGCGCCGCCAAAAACCAAAGTGGCCGCGACGGCTTAGTCGCACCCCTCTAGAAAGCCCTCGCCCGCCAATTCCACAGAAGCCGTGCCCCATCCATTGCGCGTTTTTACGGAATGGGTGGGATACCGCAACACGCAGCTGGCCTCATTCATCAGGAGCGGAAGATTCCGGGACATTCCCGCAAAAAATAATTCTTGACCGCTCACGATTTTAATGTGCTACAGTCAGTAACACTATGGTAAGTAACACTACCGCCGGTCACGACCCCGCCGAACTGGGCGAACTCGAACGCAGCATCCTTCTCATCGTCTGGCGCAACGCGCAGATCACCGCCGAGCAGGCGCGCGAGGAACTGGGCCGCCCGCTCAAAGACTCCACCATCCGCACGGTTCTGCGCCGCCTTGAAGAGAAAGGCTACCTAGCCCACTCGGTTGAGAACCGCACCTTTGTTTACCGTCCCGCCCAGTCGCGCCAGCGCGTTGCCGGGCGCGCCGTCAAACGCATCGTCGACTGGTTCTGCGAGGGATCGGTGGAGGCGCTGCTGGTGGGCCTGGTCGATTCCAAAGTCCTTGACCGCGCCGAGCTGCAGCGCCTGGCCGATCGCATTGCCGCCGCCCAGCAGAGCGCCTCACTCCCAACCAGAGAAGCAACCCAGCACAAGGGGGAAAAGCCTTGACCCCAACCATTGTTTCAACACTGACTCCAGCTTTCGTTCCAACCCTGCTTGAGGCCGCCCTGCGCGCGTTCCTGGTGGCGATCGCCGTCTGGGCAGGGTTGTGTGTTTTCACCGTTCGCAACGTGCTGGCTCAAAAAGCCGCGTGGGGCCTGGTGCTGGCGGCGGCCCTGGCCATGCCCCTGGCCATGAACCTGGGAATGCGCTGGCAGTTACCGCCTGGCTGGGCTGCCATCCGTGTGCCCCAGAATCCCTGGGCACAACCGGCGAATCTGAAGCCTGAAGCGCCTCCGTCCCCAGCGCCAATTGCCGCGCCGCAGCCGGTGGCGGCAAAAAAACAACCGCGGTTTGTAGCCGGCCTTGACCGCCTTCCTGCGCCGCGCCCCTACCATTCTGCCTCCCGCCTGCCCAATTCCGCTCCGCTTCTTGCGCCGGATGCATCGCTCGCCTTTGGGACTGTGTCTGACACAACCAACGAGCCCGCCGGCCACCCTGCATTCTCCATCGCAACTTGGGCGGGTCTCCTGTATCTCGTGGTTTGCGCCTTCCTGCTGATCCGCCTGCTTTACGGGCTCGGCCTGGCGATAAGCCTGTGGCTTGATGCAGAGCCCGTCCTTATTCCCGGCGAAAGCCTGGTCGCGCGCCTGGCGGCAAGCTTTCCGCTGCGCGCCAGCTCCCGCATTGCCTCTCCGGTCACAGTTGGCTCGGGCGTCATTTTGCCCGCCGACTTTGCCGACTGGGACACGGAAAAACTGCGCATCGTCCTGGCCCATGAGCGCTCCCACATCCGCCAGGGAGACTTCTACCTGCAACTGCTTGCCGGTCTCCACGCCTCTTTGTTCTGGTTCAGCCCTTTGGGCTGGTGGCTCAAAAGCAAGCTCTCTGAACTGGCCGAAACCATCAGCGACCGCGCCGGAATTGAAGAAGCTTCCAGCCGGTCCTCTTACGCCCAGGTATTACTTGAATTCGCGGCGCTGCCGCGCCCAACCCCGATTGGAGTAGCCATGGCTCGCACAAGCACCCTCTCGCATCGAATTGATCGCCTGCTCAACGACTCAAGCTTCCGCCAGGCCTTTTCCGCCAGCCGCAGCCGCATGCTGTTGGCCATTCTTCTGGTTCCCGCGGCGCTGCTCGCCGCCACCGCTCGCATTCGTGTTGAGGCGGCTGCTGCGCCAGCCGTGCAGTCCGCGCCCCAGGCGCCAACGGCTCCCCAGGCTCCCGAGCCGGCGCCGACCCTCTCGGCCGCGCCCGCCGCACCGGACACGCCATCTCAAATGTCCTCTCCAGACGCTGCGCCTGAGCCACCCGAGCCGCCCACTCCGCCTGAAGCGGTGGATGAGGACCGACAAGTCATCGTCAACAGGAATGCAGAGAGGGACAGGCACATGGATGTCCGCGTTGAGCGGAAAATGCGCATCGTCGCGGATGGCAACGGCTCAGGCAACGGGAAGGGGCACGGCTACTCCTACACTTTCTCAAGCAACGGCGAGAACTATGCGCTGATCTCCGGGCCGGGAGAGAACGTCACCTTCTCTGGCGAGTGGAACAACGGCAACGCTGAAGCCATCAAGAAAGCCACTCGTATAGCTCATGGCAAGTTCCTCTGGTTCAAGCGCGGCGGCAAATCGTACATCGTCGAAGACCCCGCGCTGCTGGCACAGATGGAAGCCCTCAACTCGCAGATCGACGCCCTCGGGAAGGAACAGGAATCGCTGGGCCGTGAGCAGGAAAAGCTCGGAAAGAAGCAGGAAGAACTTGGCCGCCAACAGGAGCAGGCCCGCGTTCCCGCTCCCGACATTTCAAAGGAGATGGCCAAACTCAACGAGTTGGCTGCCAAGCTCCAGGCCAAGAAAGGCAGCACCGTCAGCCAGGAAGAGCTCGCAGATCTCGAAGGCCAGCTTGGCGACCTCCAGGGCAAACTGGGCGAGTTGCAGGGTGAGATGGGCTCCATGCAAGGCCATCTTGGCGGCATGCAGGGGCAACTCGGCCAGGAGCAAGGGAAGCTTGGCGAGAAACAGGGCCGCATCGGCGAGGAACAGGGAAGACTGGCCCGCGAAGCCGACCGCAAGGCCAAAGCCATCATCGACGAAAGCCTGAAGAACGGAAAGGCGCGGCCCGTCGATTAACAATTTTCCAGGATGGATTGCTTCAAAGAGGGCGCTGCTTCGGTTGAAGCGGCGCCCTCTTTGTATGGCTCGGATGACGCCGTGTCTTGATATTTGCGGCCCGGACGAACGGCTTTTGGGCAACAAGCACACTATCTGGACGGGCCCGAATTGTAAATCGAGATTTCAGTTCGCTGGCAATGAATAAACAGAATCCGGTATCATTCTGATCGATTTACGCTGCCTGGCAAGCCAAGGAGATTTACATGAACTTGCAGAAGCAAATTAATGAGTATATTGCCACTCAACCGGAACCAAAACGTAGCGAAATGCAGCAGTTGCATCACATGATTTTGGCGTTGATGCCGGCATGTAAATTGTGGTTCCTGGATGGAAAAGACGACAAAGGGAAGATCGTTTCCAACCCAAACATTGGATATGGATCTCAGACCATTGAATATGCCAATGGAAAAAACAGGGAATTCTATCAAATCGGCATAAGTGCGAACACAACAGGCATTTCTGTCTACATTATGGGAGTTAATAACAAGAAGTACCTGGCCCAGACATTTGGGCAGAAACTCGGCAAAGCAAGCGTCACGGGGTACTGCATTAAATTCAAAACACTAACAGATATAAAAATCGAGGTACTTAAAGCCGCAATACAATGTGGACTTGACCAGGCAAGCATTCAGCCTTGATTTCAACTTGAGTAAATCAACTGCCCTTCCCATCGGTAGTGAGGCTGACGCTTTCCGATAATACGGCGTAAAGATGCGGAAGCGATCCACTTTCAATTCGGCCTGGGATGCGCCGAGCAATGCCGCCCAGTCAACCCCGCGGCAGCGTAAGACCGCGTTACATGCAGACGGTCCATCACGACGTATCGGGTGCGGAGGCCGCTCACAGTCTGCGGCAGTTGCGTGGGCAGCAGCTTGCGATCTACGTAAATGACCAACGCCGCCTCGCGCGGGTTATCAAGGCTTCGCCCCACTCCAACGCCGAAGAATGCTGGGTTTTGTTTCATCAGGTTGCGCGCCACTTGTTGCTTGGTTGCGATTGCCTCGCCAATTACCGCGCCGGACAGTGCAGATGAGATCGGAGCGGTTTGGGGCGCCGATCCGAAGGCCACCGCGTGCGCTGTCGTGGGGATGACAATTGTTCGCACTCCGCCAATGGCGAATGGAGCGCTCGGCGTCATGTTTTCGTCCACGTAAAGAATCACCGCGCCCTTGCCGGGTGCGTCACTGCTCTTGCCGGTGGCCACGCCTAGGATTCCCGCCGACGGATTGATCAGTGCGCGGGCCGGCGCCAGGGCCTGCTGCGCACGGGCGAGCTCCTCGTCGGTCAACGAGCGATTCTGTGCCGCGGCTACCGGATTGTCGCCGTAGTTGAGGCAGCTTACCTCGTGATCCGCGCTGCCCACAAAGCTGTAGCTTGTGCCGCTTCCCACTTGCGCGCTCAGTTCGCTCAGCACCTCGGCCGCCGGGCTGGCCACGGCATGGGCCACGCCATCCACGTCCGTCCCGCCGGCAAAGTAGAGCCCAACCGGCTCCGCATTTCCCGCGTCCACCACCAGCGCACCGGAGTCGCCCGCATCGCTGAAGGCGTTGCCGCTGATGGCCATCTGCCCTTTGAAAAGCTTGGTCAAATACGGCCTGGTCTCGGCGCAGTCCTTGAAGTAATCCACGCCTACATCAACATCCAGGGCAGTAACGCCGCCGCAGGTGAGTCCGGTGGTTCTTCCGCTCTTGGCCACCTTCATGTCAAGCCAGGCTGCCTCTCCCCGGCCTCCGCTTGAACTGGTGCCGGGCGCCGCGGCTCCCAGGGTGCCGTCAGCCTGCTTCACGCCCAGTTCCAGGATTCTGCCTGCCGGGTCCACAGCCCGGGAAGCAACCTGCGCAATGGCCGCGTCCGCGTTGGTCGCGCGCGAGTTAAGCGCCAGCCACCCGGTGAGCGAGGCCACCGGAGTGGTACCGGGCCCGTCTCCGTTCGGCGTACAGTTGTTGTCGATCAATCCCGGCTGCACAATGGCATCGCCCACGCTGGCCTGGTCGCTCTGGGCCAACACGTGGTTGTTGCTCAGCAGGTACTGGCGGCCGCCCTGGTCCTGAATCAAGGCGCCCAGCGTCCCGCTGCAGCAGTCCACAATCAGGCTTCCCCGGGTATCGAAATTCTCGTTGTTTCCGCCCGAGGTTCCCAGCAGCATCTGCACCGGCATCTGCGCCTGGTGGGTTGCCGGATTGCTCGACACGCCTGAGGAATTCAACAGAACTTCGGTAGCGGCTTTCGATTGTGAGTCGCCCACCGTGGCCACAATGTAGGTGGGGCCCGTGGACGCAATCGTGGCCGGCGCTGTGTACGTCACCCGGCACCATGTAAATGCCAGGTTGCTCCTCTGGCAGGTTGGCGTGCTCAGCGTGCCCAGCCCGGCGCCCGTGCCAGCGGCCGAATTTGCCAGCAAGAAATGGATGCCCGCCGTTCCGCCGGCCTCGGCCAGGTAGCCGGTGATCATCACCTGTCCGTTGGCGCCCAGGGCCACGTTTTCCGGAGTCAGCGGCTGAAAAAATCCAGGCGTTACGGTCAGCCTTGTGCTGGCCGATTTGCCTGAGGCGTACGTCGCCGTTACCACCACCTCAACCCGGTCCGCGGTGAGGTAGCTGGGCGGTGTGTACTCGCCTGTCCTGGTGATGGTCCCCGGCCCGCTGACGGCGTCTCCGCCGTTTACCTTCCAGGTCACTTCGCGGCTGTTTGAGAGAGTGGTTGCAAAGCGGTGCACGCTGCGCCCCAGCGCATTGGTCGCGTTGCATCCGGTGCAATTTGTGTCGATTGAGGCAGCTGCCGGCGACAGAGAGAAGCTGGAGCCAGCAAGGTTGGCTGAGATGCTGCCGCCGCTGCATCCGGCCAACAGAATCAACGCCGGAGCAAGCAGCGCCAAGCCGCGAGAATACACGGCTCCCCGGCGCGAACTGCGAGGGTTCACGGGGGGAATCGGCCTTGCGGTCACGGATTCGTCAGCTTGCCCCAAATTTGGTCCCAGGTTCTATTGTGCGCCCCCACCTGCCGGTTTAGACGCGATTCATTCAGGCTTCGGGAGCCCGTCGTCCCAAACCGGCCGCTAGTTCTGGCTTAGGAAAGCACCCGGCCCAGAAATCCCTTCAGCCCCCAGCGGCCCAGCGCCACGGTAAAAAACACCAGGGCAACCAGGATCGCCCACCAGGGCATGTGTGCCACGCCGGGCGTCACTGAGGCGCGAAGGCCCTCACTCATATATACGATTGGATTGAACAGCACGGCGAACTGCAGCCAGCGAATCTTGTCCAGTTGGGCCCAGGGGTAGTAGACGCATCCCAAAAAGGTAATCGGCACCACGATGATTGAGAACACCAGCCCGATGTGCTTGGGGGCCACTCTTGATCCGATTACCAGTCCCAGCGACCCGGCTACCAGGCTGGCCAGCACCAGCACCACCGCCAGCAAATACCAGTTATCAACGTGCGCCACTACCGGATGCGCCGGAATGTAATACGCCATGGGGATTACCAGCATTGCGCCCATCATGCTCTGCAATGCGCTGAAGCACACCTTCTCGAGGGCTACAGCCCACAGCGGCAGCGGGCACATCACGCGATCGTCAATCTCGCGGGTGATGCCAAATTCCGAACTCAGCGGCAGGGCCACCGCTGCAATTCCTGAGAACATGATGGCCACAGCCATCAGCCCCGGCAGCAGGATGGTGCCAAAGTCCACGCCGCTGCCCACAGCCATCGGGTTGCCGCTGCCCATGCGCGGCAGGATGAACGTGAACACAAACAGAAAAAGCAGCGGCTGCATGCCCACGCGGAGAATGAAGGGAGCAAGCTCGCGGCCCAGCACCCGCAAGTCGCGCAAAAACAACCCCAGAAACGACTTCAGGAAAATCCGCGACCCGCGACCGTCTGCATTGCCACCAGAGTAACTAATCCCTATCCCCTGTTCCCTATTCCCTGCCTTTAAGGAGTTATTCACGCAGGTCCCTCCCCGTCAGTTGAATAAAAACGGTCTCCAGGCTTGGCTCGGTGATGGTCAGGTCGCGCAGGCCAAACCGTACCGACGCCACCACGATATCCGGCAGCACCCCGTCGGAGTTTTTCGCAATCACCCGCAGGCCGTCCGGCGTGATCTCGGCGCTCGCCACATCCTGCCGCGCGCTCAGCCCGGCAACCACCGGCTCAAGCCCTTCGCGGATCTTCAACTTCAGGTCGAAGATGGTGCGCGCGCCAAAGCTGTTCTTCAGCGTCTGCGGAGGCCCGAGGGCCAGCACGCGCCCGTAATCGATAATCGCCAGCCGGTCGCTCAGTTGGTCGGCCTCTTCCATGTAATGCGTGGTCAGCAGAACGGTAATGCCTTCCTTGCGCAGTTCGGCAACCGCCGCCCACATGGCCATGCGGCTCTGCGGATCAAGTCCCGCGGAAGGCTCGTCAAGAAACAGCACGGTGGGCCGGTGCGCAATGGCGCGCGCAATTTGTACCCTCTGCGCCAGCCCGCCTGACAACTGCGCCGGATAAACGTCTTTTCGCTCACTGAGCATGAACTGGTTCAGCAACTCCAGCGAGCGGGCCTTGGCCTGCCCGTGCCCGAATCCGAAGTACCGGCAATGAAAGTAGAGATTCTCGTAAACGGTGAGCGAGCGGTCAAGCGTGTTGAACTGCGGCACCACGCCTATGTGCCGGCGCGCATGGGCCGGGTGCTCCACCACGTCGATGCCGGCAATGCGCACGTGCCCGGTGGTGGGCAGCGAGCGCGTAGTGGCAATGGAGATCGTGGTCGTTTTGCCGGCCCCGTTCGGCCCCAGCAATCCGAAGATCTCGCCTCGCTTCAGTTCCAGGTCGATCCCGTCCAATGCCACAACACGGAGCTTCGACTCGTAAATCTTGGTCAGGCTTTCAATTTCGACGATCAAGCAGTTCACCTAACGGGGGAGAGAAAGGAGTCCTCGTCCAGATTAACGCAGAGGCATGGCATTGCCACACCCCCGTGCAACCACATTCACGCCGCTGGAAGCGGGAATGTAACTCCTTTCGCTTCTTCCATTCGGGGGATGGGAGCGCATCCGGTCATCCACTCCTCAAAGGCGGGCGTGGGTGTCTATCTGGCAGTAATTGCCGAGTAACTGGTGATACGACCGGAATTCGCGAAAAAGAGGGATGGGTTCGCCTTCCGGCGAACCCGCTCTAGGGAACCCCTGCGCAGGTGTGTGATTTTGCGGCGACAACGCGAGCGCAGTTGATTTGTTGATTGTGAATCGGTTTTCTTTCGGAAAAGACGGGTTGCTGCTTGTCTTTTTGATCCCTTGAGGCCGTTTTCCGGCCT
>CAIWFH010000069.1 GCA_903911925.1 uncultured Acidobacteriaceae bacterium | reverse complement strand
TCTTCGGCGCTTTCCAGAACCGACCCATGCCTGCTAAGCAAAACCAGTCCACCCCTCATGTAATCAAGATAGGCACGTAGCGGTGCGGCTGGGCGCCGGGATGATGGATCATCATGCCATCGCGCCGGAAGCGTCCTTGCTGCATCTGTCATCTTTGGTTTCTTCCTGACAACCGAGTGGGAGGGCGGCAGCACACCTGCGGCCGCCCGGATTGCCAGCAGCAGCGGCGCCGCAAGATGCAGGCGGCGTGGCGAGCGCGGTATCCGGATTACTTTTCCGGGCGCCGGATTCAGGCACGGATGGTGGCTGATCCGCCCCCGTCGCCGCTCGCCCAGCTTGGGCGGTCTTCTCCGCAAGCGCTATCAGCGCCGCCCACCTCGTCGCGGCCGCCCGCGCCGCTGCGCCTTCGCGCTCCTTTGAACCGACTACCCTGGGACATCGCGCAATCCGAGTTTGGGCCGCAAGGCGCTGATTTTATTGGCATTATGGCTGGACTACTGCTGCACGAGACGCAATCCGAGATAGCCGCGTATCGCGTTGAAATTACGGCGGTTACGGAGCAACTTCGGCTTCCCGGCGCGCAATCCTCGATTCCGCCTGTTGCATATTTACCGGGTAGCGGCGTCGAGGCCGAAAGCCATGCAACTGGAATTCCACCAACTTGAGCGGCGTCTGGAGCACCTTCGCGCGCATCGGCCGGAACGCCAACAGCGGCTGTTGGCATCGCTGGCGGCCAGTGGGCAGCAGACTCCGGTCATCGTCATCGCCACAGATCAGCCTGGGCGCTATCTGCTCATCGACGGCTACCGGCGGGTCAGGGCGCTGGAGCAACTGGGGCGCGACACGGTCGAAGCGGTGGTCTGGTCGCTGAGCGAAGCCGATGCGCTTTTTCTGGACCGCTCGATGCGCGCCGGCGAGCAGGCAACGGCTCTGGAAGAGGGCTGGTTGCTGGCAGAGATGTCGGAACGCTTCGGATATGACCAGGAGGAGTTGGCGCGGCGATTCGATCGCAGCGTGAGCTGGGTCTCGCGGCGGATGGGCCTGGTCGAGTTGCTGCCGGCGCCGGTGCAGCAGCAGGTGCGCAGCGGCGCGATCACGGCGCATGTGGCGATGAAGTTCCTGGTGCCGGTGGCGCGGTTGAGTGCGGAAGACTGTTGCCGCATGGCGGAGGGTTTTGCGCGGCATCGGCTGCGCAGTCGCGAAGCGGGCCAGTTGTATACGGCCTGGCGAGGCGCGACAGCGGCGGTGCGCCAACGGCTGCTGGCCGAGCCGCAGTTGTTCCTGAAGACGCAGCGGCAGCACGAGAAGAGTCCGGCCGCCCCGGCGATGGTGGAGCTATCTCGCGATCTGGACATGGTGATCGCGATGGTGCGCCGCGCCAACCGCCGTCTGCGTGGCGCCACGGTGGAACTGGATCCTCCGCAATGTGCCCAGACGCAGTCCCAGATCCGTGTTGCGCTCGAAGAGTTGAATCGGCTGGCAATCAAGCTCCCGCATCCAATGGCGACCGAGGAGCTGCGCTCGAACCGCAAGCACGAGAGCCATGAAGAAGTTACGAACTTATCCCATCAAGGAGGGGAAGATGCTGAGTCAGAGTCAACGCGCGGCGATCCTGGAGATGCATGCGAAAAAACAGAGCAGCCGCACGATCGCGCGGTTGTTGAAGGTGAGCCGCTGGTCGGTGCGCGAGGTGTTGCGGCTGAACACGACGGAGGTTCCTGCGCTGGAGCGCGCGGAGATCTGCGAGCCCTACCGGCAGCAGATCATCGAGCTGTTGCCGCGCTGCAAGAGCAATCTTGTTCGCGTGCAGGAGGAACTGGAGGCGATTGGAGCGACGCTGTCTTACTCGGCGTTGACAGCCTTCTGCCGCCGTCATGGGATCGGGCAGGAGCCGATCGTGGCCTCGGGACGTTATCCGCATCTTCCGGGAATCGAACTTCAGCACGATACCTCGCCGCACAAGGTGGAATTGGCGGGCAAGTTCTACAAGGCACAGACCGCGTCGGCGGTTCTATGTTACTCGCGCATGCTGTTCTTCCAGATCTATCCCACCTTCACGCGCTTCGACTGCAAGGTCTTCTTGACCGAAGCGCTGCGATACATAGGCGCATCTCCCAAGCGCGTCGAGATAGACAACACCCACGTTGTCGTCCTGCGCGGCACCGGTCGCGCGATGGTGCCGGTGCCGGAGATGGCGGCTTTTGCAGAGCGATACGGCTTCCAGTTCGCGGCGCATGAGTTGGGCGACGCCAACCGGTCGGCGCATGTCGAGCGGCAGTTCGATTACATCGAGAACAACTTCCTGGCTGGACGCAGCTTCTCCAGTTGGCCGGAGATGAACCAGCAGGCGCGTGAGTGGTGCGATCGCGTCAACGCAACGTACAAGCGGCATCTTCGCGCTGCGCCGCGGGACCTGTTCGCGATGGAGCAGCAGCATCTTCAGCCGTTGCCAGTGTGGGTTCCCGAGGTCTATCGGCTGCACGAACGCATGGTGGACGTGGAAGGCTACGTCAACCTGAACACCAATCGCTACTCTGTTCCCGTGGCGTGGATCGGCCGCCGGGTTGAAGTGCGCGAGACGTGCGGCAAGATCGAGATCCAACTCGATGCCCGTCATATGGTCACGCACGAACGCGTTGCGGATGCAGAGTATCGCCATATCATGCTGGCCGAACATAGTCGCCCACGCGGCGTCAGGCGGCCCGACCCTCATCCCGAAGAAGCGCTGATCCTCAAGGCAGTGCCGGAGATCGCCGACTATATCGCGGAGTTGAAGAAGAACAGCCGCAAGATGACGGTACTTGCCCTGCGCCAACTGCTGCGCATGGTGCGCGAGTATCCACGGGAACCGCTGCTGGCCGCTATAGCTGAAGCCGCTCGCTACGGGCTCTACGACCTGGACCGGGTCGAGCGCATGATCCTGCGCCTGGTGGCTCGCGACTACTTCCTGTTGAACAACGATCCGGAGACCGAACAATGAAACCGAGTGACGAGTTGGAACAGCTGTTGAAGAACTTGCATCTGAATCGCATCCTGGATATTTACAGCGAGCAGTTGAGCGCCGCGGAGAAGGAGGATGTCTCCTACTCCGAGCTCCTCACACGGCTGCTGCGTGCCCAATATCATCATCGTCAAGAGACCGCACTGGCGTGGAGGATCAAGCGCGCCAACCTGCCCGAGAACTGGTCGCTGGCCAGCTTCCCCTTCGCTCGGCAACCCGGCGTCAGCCGCAAGCAGATCCACACCCTAGCCGAGTTGGACTTCATCGTCAAGGCGGAGAACCTCGTGCTGGTCGGGCCGCCCGGTGTGGGCAAGACAGGACTGGCGTCGGGCCTATTGCTGAAAGCGCTGGAGAATGGATACCGCTGCCAGTTCATCCGCGCCCAAGACTTGTTCGATCAGATGTATGCTTCGTTGGCAGACCGCTCCACACGCCAGTTGCTCAACCGCCTCGTCCGGCTCGACTGCCTTTTGGTTGACGAGCTGGGATACGTGAATTTAAGGCCCG
>CAIWFH010000068.1 GCA_903911925.1 uncultured Acidobacteriaceae bacterium | reverse complement strand
GTACCAAAGACAGCCGCACCCCTCGCAAATTTTCAATTGCACGCGCAAGTCCATGACCGATTCTCCGTATTCGCGTACTTTCCCGACGGTTTCTTTTGCTGTATTTTTCTCCGCGGGGTTGAGAGAACCAGGCAGGGCAACTCAGATTTCTTATGTCCTGATGGGGGATTGCCGCCCGTGTTCCCTCGTTTGTTGTCATGCTCATAGCGCGCAGATCCTGGAATTCTCGCCCTGGCCTGCCCTGACGCCATTACTGGCTGTCCTGGCACGGAGTCGAGATACCCGGCTAGGACGCAAGTCCGCCGGAGAATTGTTCATCGTTGGCCGAAGGCGGACAGAATTCCGTCCCGCTCAGCCTTAAGGCAATGAAGCGTTTCTCGATAAATTCCCACAAACCAAAGCGAGATTAAGTAAACCTAATCTAGAAATTTGATTCCTTTAGGTCAATCTTCCCCGAGGGCTTTCCGCATTAGTGCTTTTCAATCTGTGATCTAGCGTCGAAAATGTAGGCCAATCAACCCTGATAACTTTTCCACAGGAAAACAAAGAGCCTTCGTCCCTATTGCTGGTGGCGAATTGTCCACAGATGAACTTTACTCAGATGCACGAGCGACGCCGCCTGGAACTGCTCCGCAGGATACAGCGGGGGACTCTTAGCGTCTCTTTATTGGCTCGCCAGACCGGTTTTGGACAGGCCCACATTTCCAACTTCCTGCATAGCCGGCGTCAGCTTTCGCTGGAAGCGATGGATCGAATTCTGGCCGCCCAGCACCTCAAGGCCACCGATCTTCAGCCTGCCGTTCCCCATGCCGGGGATCCAGACGCTGACCTGGAAAGCAGCACGGTGCCGATTGTCTCTCATTCAGTCGCCCTTTTTGAGCCTTATGTCCGCGCCTCCGCAGTTCAATCCATGCTCCATTTGCCGGCTGGCGTTCTCCAGTCCATCCGCGCTCGGGTTTCGAACCAGCGTCGAGCTTGGCAGCGGTTCGTAGCCGTGCGCATCCAACCCGCCGACGCCATGGCCATGGAGCCGCTCGTGCTGCCGGAAGCTCTCGCCCTCATCGACCGCCACTACAATTCACTGGTACCCTACCGCCCCAACCGCCCCAACCTGTACGCGGTACGGCACGGTGCACATCTGACCCTGCGATATGTGGATTTTGTCGCAAACCGACTGATATTGCGCCCGCACAACATCGCCTTCCCCGTTGACCTTCTTCAGGTCGAGCCCGGCGAGTCGCCCGGCGATCTCCTTGCCGGGCGTATTGCGCTGATAGTGAATGAGTTATGAAGGTGCTGCAGCTCTCCGGCCGCCGAGCTCCCAGGCACAACCGCTTAGTGGCCTCTTCCTTAGGAAGAAGCCTCTAAGCGCAGTGCTGGCGTGAAGGAGAACCGCTCTAGACTGCGTGCTCTGAGTCGGGATTGTCGAAGCGCGTGTACTTGGCAATAAAGTTCAGATGGACCGTATCCGTGGGACCGTTGCGCTGCTTGGCCACGATGATTTCGGACTTGGCCTTGTCGGCCTCGGACATCTCCTCGGTGCGGTTGTAATACGATTCGCGATGGATGAATGCCACTACGTCGGCGTCCTGCTCAATCGAGCCCGACTCGCGCAAATCGCTCAACATC
>CAIWFH010000067.1 GCA_903911925.1 uncultured Acidobacteriaceae bacterium | reverse complement strand
TGATTCGTGCATTGAACCTTAGGCCTTGCCCCTCCCCCCTCCCCTAATATTCTGGGCGGAAAATCCTTTTTTTTCAATGGGATGCCGCATGGCTCCCCCTCCAAGAACCTGATTCTATTGGAGTTCGCCGCAGAATCTTCATGACAAAGGGGTTAGGTGCCACCGATTCACAAGAATGCACCGATGATGGTGAAAACGTCTCTTTCGATGGCTTCGAGAGATACCATTCCCCCTTTCGATCCCATCACCTCACTTTTGCAGTGTGCACCAATTGTTGGGATTTATCGGCAAATTGAAGTGATTGAGAATGTGATGGTTGCAGGAAGAATGGCTTGCATGGGGTTCGTGCTGCCCCACCCTTGTCACAAAAACAAGAACGTGACGAGGATGGGACACCCGTCGCCTAGTGCCTGGGGAAGAAACGGCCGGTTGGGGTTTGTTCTGTCCCACCCTTGGCGCAAAAACAAAGACGCGCCAAGGATAGGGCACCCGACCTTATTGGCGGGGTCAGAAGGGCTGGTTGACGTTCGTGGTTTCCCATGTCCCAGAATCGGGACAGGGGGCACCCGGCTCAGTGGTTAGGGAAAAAAAGGCGGATTCGGGGTTGTGGTCTCCCCGGTCTCAAAATCGAGACTGGGGGCACCCGGCTGTCTGGGCTTGACGAAAAAAGAGCCCGCATCTTTTAGGGATGCGGGCTCTCTGTTTCAGCTTACTGCGCTGCGCGGCTGGGCTACTCGCCGGGAATTTCTGGGCCCTGGCCCTGGGCTTTGGCGTTCATGCGGATGCGCTTGTTCTTCTTGTAGTCGCTCATGATGTTGCTGAGGAAGACGTTGAAGGCTTCAGAGCGGCGCTGATCGAGAATCTGGTCGCGCTGCTGGTCGAAGTTCCTGGCGATCTCTTCCGCGGTTGGTTCCTGCTTGTCGAGCAGCTTGGCCACTACGCCGGTACGCTGCGCGTTGATGGGCCCGCTGATGGCGCCGGGAGCCATGTCAAATAGTTGCGGGGCCACCTGGCCTACCTGGCCGAAATCGGGAACCTGGCCGCTTTGACCCACCAGGTCGCTGGTTTTGAAGGCAGCGCCCACGGCCTTGGCGGCCTTGGCCAGATCGTTCATTGACTTGGCCTTCTCAGCCAGTTCAGCGGTCTTTTGGCTGAGCAGCTTGGGCAGTTGCTCCTCGCGGTAGTCGTCGGCAACGTGGCTCTTCCAGTCAGCAAAGCTGGGCGCGTGGGCCGGAGCGATGCCGGTAACCTGGAATACCGCGTAGCCTTCGCCGGTGGAAGCGAACTGCGGCGGGTCGCCCTGCTTGGACTCGAAGGCCTTGGCGACCATCTGGCGGCTGTCAGGCAGTACACCGATGATGGTCTGGCGGCCCATGAGGGGCGTGGTGGCCAGTTGAAGCTTGTGCGCCGCGGCGGTCTTCTCAAGGCCGTTCTTGATGGCCTCTGAGGTGAGGGCGTGGGCATAAGCTTCTTCACTCTCTGCCGCCTTCTGGCGGATGAGGGTGGCCTGGATGGTGGGCAGGACTTCGTTGAGGTCCTGGGCGTGGGCGGCTTGCCGCTCTTCAACCTGGACGATGTGGTAGCCGAACTGGCTCTTCACGATCTTTGTGTCGCCGATTTTCTGCGTGAAGATGGCGTTGTCAAACTCGGGAACCATGGTGCCGCGCTGGGCAAAGCCGAGTTCGCCGCCCTTTTCCTTGCTGCCGGGGTCGTCAGAGTTCTTTTTGGCCAGGTCAGCGAAGTTGCCGCCGGCCAGAATCTGCTTGAGCAATCCCTCGGCCTTGGCCTTGGCCGCGGCATCGACCTTGGGGTCGGCGCCGGCGTCAACCTTGATGAGGATGTGCTTGGAGCGGGCCTGCTCGGGGGTGGCGTACTCGGTCTGGTGCGCCGTGTAATAGGCCTTGATCTCCTGCTGGCTGGGCTGCGGCAGGCCGCCGGGCAGATCGTTGTGGGTGAAGGCCAGGTAGGTGATCTTGCGCTCTTCAGGGGCGGCGGTTGCGTAGCGGGCGGCGCTGGCTCTGAAGAATGCCTCGAGGTCGCCATCGGTGGGATTGATGGTCTTGCGCACGTCGTCTACGGAGATGACGGCGTAGTCAAACTTGATCTTGATGTTCTGCTTGCGATAGGTCTCGCGGACTTCCTGGTCGCCCACGGTCACGCCGGCCGTGATCAGGGCCTGGAGCCGCTTGATGGCGATGTCGCGCTGTATTTCGCTCTCAAACTCGGTGACCGAGATGTTGAGGCGGTTGGAGATGAGGGCGGCGTACTGGTCCTGTCCGATGAACTTGCCGTCGGGAAAGAGGACCTGGCCGGTGGGGCCGGATTGCAGGTACTTTATGACATCTTCCTTGGTGGCCTGGATGCCGAGTTTGTCAGCTTCAGCGAGCAGAATCTCCTGCTGCACCATCTGCTGGCCGGCCTGCCGCTCGAAGATGGAGACGATCATGGCGTTGTCAGCATATTGCGGGTTGCGCTGCTGCACCTGCTGACGGGCCATCTGGCTGACCTTTTGCTGGGAAATGGTCACGCCCGAAGAAAACAGGCGGTTATACCAGTGGGGATAGACCACCGCAAACGTGTCAGCCGATGTGGTGCCCATGCCGGTGAGGCCGGGGATCAGGTAGATGCACATGGATACGGAAGCGCCGCCGATGATGACGACGAACAGTGCCTTGGTAAAGCGGTTGTCTCTTTGCAGGAAACGGATCATGGTTGGACTCGAGCCTTCTACTCTCTATGCGCGGAGGTGGCTGAGCCTTGCCCGGGCGGGGCTGCCTGCTTCTGCCACAAATACGCAATTCTCGTACGCAATTCTTGCGTGAGCGATTCACTGCAATTATAGACGACAATGAACCCGGCAAGGTTCGCGATGCTCGGCGTTTGCTGGGGAACAAACGGCGCGGCGCGGGATGCAACGCGAAGCAGGCATTCCGGAGGCCGGAATGCCCGCTGCTTGTTCGAACAAAAAATGGCGATTAGCGCCAGTAGTAGAACCCGCCGGTGAAGTAATACGGGCGGTAGTACACCCGGGGATATCCATACGGATAGGCAGCCGGGTAAGGCCGGCTGTAGGGGGAATTTCCGCGCCGGTAGAGAGAGGGGCCGCCTTGAAAAAGCCCTTCGGAGAGCCGGGCCGCTTCCTGGGCGCTGACAGGACTGAAGGTTACCGGGGCCTTGAGGTGGAAATCGACCTGGGCTTCGGCGGGAATCCAGATGCCGGGCCCGGGAGAAGCGGCCGATGCGGCGGTACCGGCGGCTACACCCGCTCCGGCGCCGATAGCGCAGCCCGTGCCGCCGCCCACCGCACAACCGATAATAGTCCCCATGATGCCGGTGCCAATGGCCTTGCCGGCCGTGGAGCCGCCCTTGCCGGGCCCTTTTACCTTGAATTGATCGGTCTCAAGGGGGTAGCTTTGCCCGCCCAGTTCAAGCGATGTGAGAGTGAGCGCCAGCATGGGACTGCCGGTGAGGGCGCCGGGCTGCTTGACCTCGGTGACCACGCCACGGACGGTTGCGCCGCGCGGAATGGCCAGAATGTTCCCAATGGCAATGTCCTGAATGACAGTGAACTCGACTGGCGTGCCGTCTTTGGCGTGCTTGCTGTCAACCTCGTGGTTGGCCCGCGCCTGCAGCAGGGTTCCTGGAAGCAGGGTGACCGGACCTGTGGCCGTTTCATAGGCGGGGGCAGGAGGCCGGGCGGGAGCGTATTGGGGCCGCGCTTGCGGATAGGGAGCTCTGCCGCTGGGAGGAGGCATGGGCGCCTGGGATTGATCCGCGCCCTGACCGGGTTGCTGCTGTGGGTAGCCTTGCGGCGGAGGCACCGGACCATCGTCAGCACCGGGCTGATTTTCAGCCATGGGTTCTACGCCGGGGTCGGTCGCTTCAGCGGCAACCTGCGCATCGACTGGGTTGCCGACCTTGAGGTTGTTGTGGACGGCGGTTACGCCTGGGACGTGGGCTGCAATCGACTCTGCCAGTTCTTTTGAGGCCTCGGTGGACACAGTTCCGGAAATCGTCACCTCACTCTGGATGGTGGCGGCCGTGATGAGGTCCTTCTTGAGGGCCCTGGATGCGTCGAGGGCGTGAACCACGTCCATTTCAATCTGCCCATCGGTGCGCTGGCCAGCGGCCGGCTGCGTAGGCTGAGGCTCGGCTGGAAGCGGCTCCTGCGCCAGCGCGAGCGAAGCGCCAAGCGCGACAACCGCCGCCCAGGCGAGGGCCGGGGCGAACATTTTGTTGAAGAATGGCCGAATCATGGTTGTGTGTCTCCTCTGCGTTCGGAACCGAAAAATCCGGTCCCCATCCACGTGCGTTAGACGGGGAGCCGCCGTTAATGGTCACTTTTACGAACACGAGCGGCGGGAAAAAGTTCCGCGGAATCATAGGGCGGCGGCAAAGCCGGAAAGGGGCCATGCGGCCCCTTCCCGGCTTTGCGGTTTCCGCAGTCGCGGCCTTTATTCGAGCGCCTTATCGATGGCTGCTGAAAACGTTTTGAGGCCGGAGGTCAAATCCTGCCCCAGATGCACCCGCAGGACGCGGCGGCCGCGCGACTGGAGCACGGCCATGTCTCCTGCGGCCTGGGCGTCAATGACGATGCCAAAGCTGTACTTCTGGTCCGGAATCGCTACGTCTTCGGCGTGATCTGAGGTGATTTGAAGGAAGACGCCTGTGTTTGGACCGCCCTTGTAGTCCTGCCCGGTGGAGTGGAGGAAACGGGGGCCGAAGCCCAGGCAGGTGGCTACGTGCTTTTGGTCGCGCACCTTGTGGCGAAATGCCTGGATGGCCGCCTCGTGCTGCGGGAACATGGGCAGGTAAGCCAGCGAGGCAAAGTAGTCGCCGATGTGAATCTGGTTGAGATGGGCTTTTAGTATCCCGGCCAGGGTGGGCGCGGAGGCGGCCGCTTTGAGGGTGGCGGCATAGGCCTCGGAAGCGTATATCTTGATGCCCGCATCCTCGAGAAAAGGCGAGGTTTCGGGCAGTTTTCCGGATTGCTCGTAGGCCGTGGTCAGGGCGCGGGTTTCAATTTTGGCCGATTCCACGTCGGGCTGGTTGAAGGGATTAATGCCCATGATCGAGCCGGCCACCGACGTGGCAACTTCCCAGGCGAAGAACTGGCCGAATATCTCGTAAAGGTCCGAGATCTCAACGTGGACGACTGGATGGCCGGCGGCTTCAATGGCCGCGACTTTTGCGTCCTGCGAGGCGTCGGCGGTTGATTTGAGGCGAATGTAGGCGAAGAGGCGGTCGTTGCCGTAAACCGCCGGCGCGCCAATGGCTTCACGGTCAACCGGGGTGATTCCCTTGCCCAGCTTGCCGGTGGACTCGGCGATCAGCTGCTCCATCCACGCGCCCAGGTCATAGATTTCAGGCGAAGTGAAGATGGTGATCTTGTCGCGGCCAGTGTTGGCGCAAAGGCCCATCAGCAGGCCGAGCTGCACGGCGGAGTTCTCTGCCGGGGCCAGTTTGGCCGCGGCAACGCCTTTTGCGGCTTCGGAGAGCAGCTTGACTGTATCGAGGCCGGCCACCGCGGCGACGACTACGCCGAAGTTGGAGAGCGCGGAGAATCGGCCGCCAATCTGCGGGTCGCCGTAGAAGATGTGGCGGAAGCCGTCGGCCTTGGCCACCTGCTCCATCTTGGAGCCGGGATCGGTGATGGCCAGGAAATGGCTGCCGGCCTTGTCGACCCCTACGGCCTTCTTCATTTCCTCAAAGAAATATTGCTTCAGAACGTTCGGTTCCAGAGTCGAGCCGGATTTGGAGGCGACAATGACCAGCGTTTCAGCCAGATTGACGGCGTCGCGGGCGGCCTTTACCTGGACCGGGTTGGTGGAGTCGACGATGTGGAGGGCGGGAAAGCCAGCTTGCTGGCCGAAGGTGACGGAGAGCACCTCTGGGCATAGGCTGGAGCCGCCCATGCCGAGGAGCAACACGCTCTTGAAGCCGGCGGATTGCACATCGGCGGCGAGAGATGCGTGTGCCGCGGACTGCTTCTGCTCGCGCTCGACGATGTCGATCCAGCCCAGCCATTTCTCTTCGCCGTCGCGGGTCCAGAGGCTGGGGTCTTTTTGCCAGAAGCGGCTTACCTTGTTGTTTGCGGTCCAGTCGGCGGCGGCCGCGTCTACGGCGCCGCGAAGCTCAGCAGGGAGTACAAATCGAATGTTCATGTCGCTATTAATTCTGCCTCAAAAATGTGGGATGACAAGTTAAAAGAGCAGTTCTCCGGCTTCGCTTTCGATGGCTGCGATGAGTGTTTGCAGCAATTGGACACGCGGAGCGGCCAATGTTTGCGCGCTTTCTAGACGCAGGCGGCCGGGCAAATAGTCAACCGCCCGGCGCAGGACGGGCATGACCGAGGAATAGGTTGGGAAGCGGCTGTCTCGGCCAATTTTGACCAGGGCGCGCAGGGCGCCGATGGCCCCTAGCTGCTCGAGAATATCCGCATCGCGCAGGAGAACGGCCTCAATCAGCACCGGCTCGTCCTTGGGTTGATGGGTCAGGATGACCTGCTCGACGGCATCCAGTTTTTCGACGGGAAAGCCCCAGGCAGGAAGCAGTTCGCGCGACCTGGCGATGGTGTAAGGCACTGAATCCCACGCCAGCAGTTCGGCTGGGTCCTCGGGGCGGTGGCCGATGAAGACGCCCAGGTCATGCATCCATGCGGAGGCGAAAAGAACATCGTCGTCGTGCTGAAGGCCCTGCCCCAGGCTGGAGGCCAGCGCGTAAAGCCGCGGCATGTGGCCGTATTTGTCAACGGGCAGGGTCTCGGCGCGGATGTAGGCAACGACGGAATCCCGCCACGCAGCGGTGGTCATGCTTTGCCTCCTGGCCAGTTGGGAGTGATGCGGATCAGGTCCAGTCCGCCGAGGTTTTCGATGACAAACTCGGGCGAGGAGGCGGGGACGGCGACGATGCCGCGCGTGGGCAGGTCGACGGGTTCGAAACCGGAGCCCGAAAGCCGGGCCGCGCCGGAAGCGGCAAACAGATAGGCCAGGCTGACTGCCTCGCCCGCCGCACGCAGGCTGGTGCTGGATGTGCTGCCGGCTACTTTGATCTGCTGAACGCGAAAATATTCGACATCAATGAGGGTCTTGCGATCGCCGAGCGCAACCGGCGCAATCTTGCCGGCGCGGGTTTGAAGCCGCGTGGCCTCAATCGATTTCTCGACATGCAGTTGGCGTGGTCGGCCGTAGTCGTACATTCGGTAAGTCAGGTCGCAGTTCTGCTGCGTTTCAAGCAGAATCGAGCCCGGCCAGATGGCGTGGACGGTTCCCGCGTCGACGAAAATCATGTCGCCGGCTTCAACGGGCAGCATGTTCAAGCTGGCTTCCAGGGTGCCGTCGGCAATCCCGGCTTTGACCTGCTCGAGCGTCACTCCGGGCTTGAGCCCGCAAGCCACCTCCGCGCCCGGCTCGGCAGACAGCGCGTACCATGACTCGGTTTTGCCGCGCGGCTCGCCGTACTTGTTCGCCATCTTGTCGTCGGGATGGACCTGCACGCTCAATTTCTCTTTGGCGAAGATAACCTTGAGCAGCAGCGGGGAATCCTTCGACGGGGCTGCGGCCCCAAGCAACGCTCCCCAAGCCTCGGCAAAGAGGCCGGCCAGCGTCTTTCCCGTGTGCTCCCCCGTGGCAACCAGACATTGGTCTCCGGTGAGCCAGACTTCGCCGATGGGCTGACTGCCCGCCTCGCGGTCATACCAGGGACGCAGGTCCCGGTACCCCCAGACCCGGTCAACAAACTGCGGTTCAATGCGAAAAGGAGCCATTGGGACGAGGGCGGACTGGCTGGAATCTGTTGTCATGAGGATCGCTTGAATACTCCATGAAATGAGTCACTTGCGTGGTGATTCCCGGGGTGGCGGCGCAGGCGCGCAGCCGGAGTTCCGGACATAACCCCACTTTAGCAGATGAGGAATCAGAGGCTGGGCTCGGTTGTATTTTCTATTCTGCGAGGAAAGAAGGGCGCCGGCCGGGCCTAAAAGCCCTCTAAATTCGCAATATTTCAGGGGGCTGAAGCCCCCTGCTCCCTCCGTATCGACCGATCTACCGTAGTAGTGGCGCGGTATTCGAGCGGGGCGCACGTAGTTCAGCGGGCGGAGGGGTAGAAGGCCCTTTGCAACCGCCAAATGAGATAGGGCAGCGCCATCAACGAGAGGAGGACTAAAGCACGCAGCAGCCCTTGGGCAATGTCGCCGGAGGAGTTGCCAATAGAAAAGCTGATGCCGACCTGCGCGGCGCCGCCGGAGAGTACCGCGTGGACGGCGTGAACGCGCGCTGCTGCCCCGGCCAACGAGAGAAACGCCAAGCCGAGAGTGGGCCATCCAATCGACAATCTCTGCCGGGCGACTGCCAGCGCGACCCCCCAGCCGATGAAAACCGGCGCGAAAAAATAGATCATTTTGCCGAATTGAAAATAAATATTCGCGAATCCGTGGATCGGACCTGCACCGAAGGGCGTAACGGCTCCGGGGAGAAAGATATTCCAGCCGGACCATAGGATGAACAGGGCGGCGAACCACGCTGCACCAAGGGCGAGGAGCGGGGCCAGGCCGAACGCGGCCCAAGGCGCCCGGGAACTCCAGGCTCGAAACTGGCGCTGCTCGATCATTGCTACTGCGAGTTCTTCAATCGAGCCGAGGCGGGCAAGCGCGGTGGATTCGGCCTGCTGCCGGTTCAGGCCCACGCTTTTCTCTTCCGCGGCCAGGTCGGCGAGGTGGTCGCCAAGTTCTTTCAGGTAGCGCCGGACGTGGCGCGGCGCGACGCCGCCCATGAGCAGGCGTTCCTGCAACTCATTGAATGGGCTGAGCATATTGCCCTCCCTTCATGACCCCCTGGATTGCCACAGCGAGCTGGGTCCAGGACTGTGACAAGCCGGCCAGCCTGCGCAATCCGGCCAGGGTGGCCGCGTAATAGATGCGGCTGCGGCCGCTGACCGATTTGCGCCGCGAAACCAGCGCCCCATCGCGCTCAAGCCCGTGCAGCACCGGATAGACGACTCCCTCGCCCACCGCAATCACCGCACCGGTGCGGTCGCGGATGGCTTGCACGATCTCGTAGCCGTACATCTCCCGGTGCTGAAGCAGAGTGAGGATGAGGAGTTCGGGAACGCCGTTCATGAAATTCGGGTTGGTGTCGCGGGGCGTCAATGGAGGGCATGATACCTCGCAGTTCAAGGCATTGCAAGTTTCTTTTTTGAGTTTTTTTCGTTTTATGAAAACCGGAACTCCGATGCACCACGAAAGTTAAAAATGGGACAACACCTGGGTAGTTGTTTGCTCCATGCTCGTGCCAACGGGTAAGTTAAGAAGATAGGTACCCCTTTGCTCTGCCTTACTGTTCGGGTTTGCCGAGGCCGGCATGGACCCTGGACTTTATTTCCCAATGGCCCGGGCACATCCGGCGCTACAAAATTGGGAAGCCCGCGAGAAATGCGGGGTAGCCCGCATCCAATCCGGTGTTGATTCAATAACCTGTGTTGATTCGGCGGTATCGTTCCTCAAAGAATCGCACGGGCAAGATATCGAATGGCCGGGGTCAGATTCCGCTTTTTGAGACACGGCCCAGCATCCTCTTCGCAGCCAACCCCAGGAAGATGAAGGAGACAGCACAAGCACATGTCAAAACAAGTTTCCATCTGTGTTATCGGTTCCGGATATGTGGGACTCGTTGCAGCAGTATGTTTTGCTGAAATGGGCCATCGAGTTACCTGCGTAGACAACGACGAGGCACGGGTGAAGACGCTCAAAGAGGGCGGCGTTCCAATTTTCGAAGAGGGACTTCCAGAGTTGATGGCCAGGCATGGAGGGCGCGGAGTGGAGTTCACTTGCGATCTGGGAAAGGCCGTCAAGCAGAGCGAGGCCATCTTTATCGCCGTAGGCACTCCGCAGGGTGACAGCGGGGCCGCGGACCTGTCGTACGTCGAAGCCGTAGTGTCTGAGATTGCCCGCGCCATCAGCGACTATAAAGTTATCGTGGAAAAAAGCACGGTGCCGGTGTACACCAACGAGTGGATTCGCCGGGTGATGCACCGCCATGGAGTGGATCCACAATGCTTCGACGTGGTTTCAAACCCTGAATTCCTGCGCGAAGGCACAGCCATCGGGGACTTTCTTCATCCCGACCGGATCGTGGTGGGCGCGGGCACGGAACGCTCGGCTGAAGTGATGCGGCGAATCTATGAGCCGCTTACCGGGGGCAGCTATTACTCCCAAGCGGGGGCCCTCAAGGGAGGGTGCAGCGCGGAGCGCCCGGCCCAATTGCTGGTGACCTCGGCGCAAAGCTCGGAGATCATCAAGCACGCGTCCAATGCATTTCTGGCGCTGAAAATTTCGTTTATCAACGCCGTGGCTAACCTTGCCGAAGCGGTGGACGCGGACATTGAAGACATTGCGGCGGGCATGGGCCTGGACAGCCGCATCGGCCCCAAGTTTCTGAGGGCCGGCCTGGGTTATGGCGGTTCCTGTTTTCCAAAGGACGTAGCCGCATTTCACTGGGTAGCACAGCAGAAGGGCGTGGATTTTCAACTGCTGCAGGAAGTTCGCAAGATCAATGAAACCCAGAAGGACATTTTCTATAACAAGGTGCTCTCCGCCTTGTGGACGCTGCGCGGCAAACGGCTGGCGGCTTTAGGCCTGGCGTTCAAGGGCGACACGGACGACATAAGGGAATCGCCGGCTATAGACGTAATCAGGAAATTGCTGGAAGCAGGCGCAACGGTGACGGCCTACGATCCGGCAGCCATGGAGCGCGCCAAAGAACTGCTGCCGCCCACAGGGAAGTTGAGTTATGCAACTAATCTCTACGAGGCGGCAAAGGATGCGGATGCCGTGCTGCTGCTGACCGACTGGAAAGAATTTGCCCAGATCGACCTTGTGAAGCTGAACAAGGTGGTCAAATTTCCGATTGTGATTGACGGGCGGAATCTTTATGAGCCGCAGAAGATGCAGGATCACGGATTCACGTACGTAAGCATGGGCAGGCCGGCAAATTACCAAGCGCAGCAGGGCAAGCCTCGCAGCATGGTACTTTGACAATTCATTCAATGGAAACTCTCGAATCGCCAAAGTTTGAAGATGCCTGGGCAGCCCCCGGGGCCAGGAGTAACTGTTCGTGACGATGCGCGTTCTGGTAACCGGCGCCGCCGGATTTCTCGGGTCCAACTTGACAGATCGCCTGCTGGGCGAAGGACACACAGTTGTCGGCGTGGACAATCTTGCGACCGGCGACGCGGAGAACCTGGCTCACCTTGCCACAGAGGCGCGCTTCAGCTTTGAAAACTGGGACATCTGCAAGCCGTTCGATTTTGGGCCGGTGGATTATGTCTTCAACATGGCTTCGCCGGCCAGCCCGCCGGGGTATCTCCGTTTGGGAATCGAGACTTTACGGGTGGGCTCAGCGGGAACTGAAAACACGCTGGAGATTGCGGCTAAATATGGGGCGGGCCACCTGCATGCCTCCACTTCAGAATGCTACGGAGATCCGCTGCAGCATCCGCAGAAAGAGACCTACTGGGGCCATGTGAATCCGGTGGGGCCGCGGTC
Organism: uncultured Acidobacteriaceae bacterium; assembly: GCA_903911925.1. Classification (GTDB taxonomy): domain Bacteria; phylum Acidobacteriota; class Terriglobia; order Terriglobales; family Acidobacteriaceae; genus Telmatobacter. Next base: position 84,048 of record CAIWFH010000067.1, on the reverse strand, counting down.
GGTATACGACGAGGCCAAACGCTACGCCGAAGCACTGGTGATGGCGTATCACCGTTCCCGCGGGGTCAACACGCACCTGGTCCGCATCTTCAACACATACGGACCGCGGTTGCACGCCAGCGACGGCCGCGTGATTTCGAACTTCATGATGCAGGCGCTGCGGAATGAACCGCTGACTGTATATGGGGACGGCAACCAGACGCGGAGTTTCTGTTACGTGGATGATTTGATCGAGGGCATTCTTCGGCTCTCGCGCTCAAGCGAGCACCTGCCGGTGAACCTGGGCAACCCGAATGAGTTCACCATTCTTGAATGCGCGCAGGCGATTCTTGAAGTCACAGGTTCAAAGAGCGAACTGCGGTTTGAGGACCTGCCCGAAGACGACCCGACGCGCCGCTGCCCCGACATTACAAAGGCGCGCACGCTGCTTGGCTGGGAACCGCAGGTTCAGTTGAAAGAAGGCCTGCGGAAGTCGCTGGAATTCTTCAAGTCGAAGGCGGGGGACGCTGAGGGGTTGATCGCATAGGAATGTAAGCATTTGGCGCGGTTGCTGCCCCCGTTGATTCATTTCAATAACAAGCAAGCAGCCTGCAAACGCCGGTTGCGCGGGGTTTGCTATCCTTTCCGTACCATGAAAAGCAAACTGCTTCTTGTGCTTGCGGCCGGCGCTTTGCTGTGCGCATGCTTGCCCGGCGCGGCACAATCGTATCTTGCCAAGACGATCCAATTCAAAGGTGCGGCGGAGTACACAGAGCAGGAGTTGCTGCGCGTGGCGGAGCTTGAGCCGGGGGCGGCGCTGACCCAGAGCGGGATGCAGGAGCACGGGCAGAAGCTGATGGATACGGGCCTGTTCGACAACCTCACATTCGGATTCAATGGGGACACGCTGACGTATGCGCTGGTTCTTTCTACCTCGCTGCTGCCGGTGCGGCTGGAAAACCTGCCGCTCACCGAAGGCAAAGAGTTGGACTCCGCGCTGCGCGAGCGGGTTCCGCTCTATCACGGCAAGGTGCCGCAGGATGGCGCGCTCACGCAAGCGGTAGGCCGGGCACTGGAAGAGATTTTGAAGTCCAGAGGCATGCAGGCCACAGTTCAGTCGGCGCCGTTCGTGGACGAGAAAGTGCATGATGTAACGGCTGTCAGCTTCACTGTCACGGCGCCGCCGGTGCGAGTGGGCGAGATTCAGGTCAGAGGCGTTTCGGCAGAGATGCAGGCCAAGGCAAGGCATGTTGCAGACAGCGTGACCAAGACCTCGTACGACACGGAGCACGCGGCGGAGAACGTGGAGCGCGCGTTCGGCTTGCTCTATGCGGACGAGGGGTACGCGCTGGCCAAGGTGCACGCCGGGCAACAGAGTATTGTTGCCGGCGGCGAGGCAATTGACGTTCCCTTCTCGGTAACCGTCGAGGAGGGGCGGCGCTATAAATTGGGCTCGATTCGCATGCCGTCGGGCGATTTGCTGAACCTCGATGAGATCAACAAGGCCGCGGGCGCGAGTTCTAATGCAGCGGAGAAGCTGGCGATCAAGGGCGGGGTGACTCTTCGAACGGCGTTGCTCTATGTTGCAGGGCAGTACAAGTCGACGGGGCACATGGATTGCATTGTGACGCCGCACGTGGAACTGGATGATACCGCCGGCGTTGCGAACTACCGGCTTGATGTGGAACCGGGCCCGGTGTACACCATGGGCAAGCTGACCATTGAGAATGGCGCGGACGACCTGCGCGCCGCGATGCTTGCGGCGTGGAAGCTGCCCGAAGGCGCGGTGTTCGATGGCAACGCGATTTCAGCCTACTTCTACAGGCAGGGAAATACGCCTTTGGGACGCACGTTTGCCACGGCCACCTGCCGATGGAAACTGACGGCTCACGTTGACACCCGCACGGTGGATGTTACGCTGCGGCTGGAACGGAAGCCGTAGTTTAGCTATTCTCGATGCATGCCGCATTCACTCGTTCTAGACCACATGTTTCAGTTGCCGCTTCCGATTCTTGAGAAGCTGCTGCGCCCGGTGATCGTGTACCTGGTTCTCGTAGTTTTGCTGCGCCTGTTTGGCAAGCGGGAATTGGCGCAGTTGAATCCTTTTGACCTGGTAGTGCTGTTGTCGCTGTCGAACACCGTTCAAAACGCCATCATCGGCGAGGATAACTCGGTGACCGGGGGCATCATCGGCGCCTTCGGCCTGCTGGGAATCAACTGGCTGGTGGTGCGGGTGCTGTTCCGCTCAAAGAAGCTGACAGGCGTCTTCGAAGGCCGGGCAACTGTTCTGATTCGCGACGGCCAACTGGACAAGCGCGCCATGGAGCGTGAGACCTTGACCCGCGAAGAATTGCTCGACGTGATTCACCGCCAGGGCTTTCAAGGCTTCCACCAGGTGCACCTGTGCGAGTTGGAGCCGAATGGCACTTTCTATGTTGAAGCTTTCGATCCGTCGGTTTCAGATAAGCGGCACGATGAACTACTGACGCGGCTGGATGCGCTGCAAGGCGAAATCACTGTCCTGAAGTCTCTGTCGGCCGCTCGCGGAGCGTCGTCGTAGACTGCCATTTCTCAGTGGCGCATCAACCTGGCTTCAACGTCTTGCTGCCCGGGAACCTGCTTACGCCTGCGCCGGAACAACTGCGTTCTTGATAAAGCCGATGCTGATTTTGGGCGGAATGCCGAGCGTGGCATCGATCTCAACGATCTTCAGGCCCAGGTCGCCGAGTTGGTCTCTGACGTTGTAGGCAGCCTGCAAAGCCTTCAACACCGTGACCAGCGTCTTCTGCTCGCTCTTCTTTTTTATGATTTCGTCCAGTGCTTTCACATCCACTTGATCGGCCGAAGCCATAAGTTTCGCCTTGACCTCGGGGAGGAGGCCCATGCCCACATGGATGTCCTCGACCGTGAAGCCCAAAGCGCGCATGGTGGGCAGCGCGGCGTTGAACTCGTCAAGCATCTTGCCGATTCCCTCGCTTGCGGTACCTGAAAAGTCGCGGACCTTTCCCATCATGTTGTTCAGATCCATGGGCATCGCTCCTCACCGGCATTGGCCGCCCGGATCAGAACTCGACTTTCGGAATTCCGGGCTGAGCCTGCTCGCCTGGTGAGAGCAATCGTAGACGATTGGGCGCGAAACGCCAACGGAAAAGAGCGGCTGGGTCCAAGCCACGCAATTCATGGATCATGTTTGAGCGCGCCCGGGCCGGAGGCCTGTTTGCGGCCGACGCTCACTCCCACTCGATGGTGCCGGGGGGCTTTGAGGTGATGTCGTAGACTACGCGGTTGATGCCGCGCACCTCGTTGACGATGCGACTGCTGATGCGCTTGAGGACTTCGTAAGGCAGCGGAGTCCAATCGGCGGTCATGCCATCTTCAGAGTGCACGGCGCGCACGGCGGCGGTGTAGGCATAGGTGCGCTGGTCGCCCATGACGCCCACGCTCATCACGGGCAGCAGCACGGCGAAGCTTTGCCAGATGCTGTTGTAGAGCCCGGCAGACTTGATTTCGGCGACGACGATCTCGTCGGCTTCCTGCAGCAAGGCAACCCGCTCCGGAGTCACTTCGCCGAGGATGCGCACGGCCAGGCCGGGACCGGGGAACGGCTGGCGGCCCAGGATGTCTTCAGGCATGCCGAGGTCGCGGCCGATGCGGCGAACTTCATCCTTAAACAGATCGCGCAGCGGCTCGATGAGTTTGAGCCTCATCTCCAGCGGGAGGCCGCCCACGTTGTGGTGGCTCTTGATGGTCTGGCTGGGGCCTTTAACGCTACTGGACTCAATAACGTCGGGATATAGCGTTCCCTGAACCAACCAGTCCACGCCGCCCGTTTGTTCGGCGATGCGCGTTGCCTCGTCGTCGAATACAGCGATGAACTCGGCGCCGATGCGTTTGCGCTTGGTCTCAGGGTCGGTGACTCCGGCAAGTTGAGCCAGAAAACGTTCGCTGGCATCGACGGCGACAATGTTGAGTCCGAGTTTTTCGCGCAGGTTCTTTTGCACGCTGGCGAACTCGTTTTTGCGCAGGACGCCGTTGTTGACGAAGATGCATGTCAACTGGCTGCCGATGGCCTTGTGAACCAGCACGGCGGCAACCGAGGAGTCTACGCCGCCTGAAAGGCCACAAATGACGTGGCCTTTGCCGACCCGATCGCGAATGGCGTTGACGGTGGACTCGATGAAGTGGGCCGGGGTCCAGTCGCCGGCCGCGCCGCAGATATTGAAGATGAAGTTCTTGATGAGCTTGGAGCCCAGCGGCGTGTGGTGCACCTCGGGGTGGAACTGGACGGCCCAGATGCGGCGCTCGACGTTTTCAATCGCGGCCAGGGCGTTGGCTGAAACGGCAATGCGGCGGAAGCCAGCGGGCAACTGGCCGGCCTCGTCACCGTGAGACATCCAGACCTGGAGAACTTCAGGCAGTCCGGCAAACAGCTTGGCTGTGCTGTCTTCAATCTGCACCTCGGCATGGCCATACTCGCGCTTGGGCGCGGAGAGCACTTTGCCGCCCATGTGATGGACGATGAAGTGGAGCCCGTAGCAGATGCCCAGGACCGGCACGCCGAGCGCGAGGATTCCAGGATCTGCAGCCGGGGCGTCGGCGTCGTAAACCGACGACGGACCGCCCGAGAGGATGAGTCCCAGCGGATTGAGGGCCTTGATCTCGGCAAGGGGAACCGTGCAGGGCAGCACGACGGAAAAGACGTTTTGTTCGCGAATACGCCGGGCGATGAGCTGGGTGTATTGCGAACCGAAGTCGAGAATAACAATTGTCTGGGTGGCCACGTACTAGTTTGTCAGGGAGACGGGCGAGATGTAAAGAACGAGTTTTCTATCTCTGCCGCCGATTCGAAAGAAAACAAAAGTGTTCAGTATTGACCAGAAGTTAAAGAAGAAGGGCCTTACCGTCTCATTGCGATACCATGGCACCATGTAGTCCTCTGTTGAAGACCATAGCGGCACTGTGCTTGATCGCTGGTTATTCAACGCCGAAGGCAGCATGCTCGGAGGGTCTGTCATTGTCACGGACCAGAAAACGCGGGACCGGTCAGTATCTCCTGAGCGTCGTCCTTCCGATCTTGTCGATTGCGGCGGCCTTCCTGCTCAGGCTGGGGCTGGAACTGCGATTCCACATTACCCTGCCTCCCTTCCTGACGTTTTACCCGGCCATCATGATCATCGCTGTCGTTTGGGGACTCTGGCCGGGTTTGCTGTCGACGGCGCTGTCGGCTTTCCTCGCCGGCCTTTGGATCTTCAAACCTGCCGGGCGCCTCGAAATCAACAATGCCTCCGATGCTTTCGCATTGGGCATCTTCACGTTCATTTGCGTTTTCATCTGCGTCATATGCGACCGATACCGGCGATACCAGCGGAAGGTTGCCGCGCGAGAGAGCGAGAGCGCTCTCCAGCAGACCCGCGGCAAGCTTGAAGCCGCAATGGCCAGCATGACGGACGCGGTGTTCATCTCAGACGCCGAGGGCAGGTTTGTCGACTTCAACGATGCCTTTGCCACATTCCACAGGTTCAAAGACAAAACCGAGTGCGCCAGAACCGTGGCCGAATACCAGGCATTTCTGGAACTGCTGCTGCCCAATGGAGAGCCGGCGCCGCTGGAAATGTGGGCGGTGACGAGGGCTTTGCGGGGCGAGTCTGCGGCCAACGTAGAGTACACGCTGCGGCGCACAGACACCGGCGAGACATGGATTGGCAGCTACAGCTTCAGCCCCGTCCTTGACGCCGATGGAGCCATTGTCGGTGCAGTAGTGACGGCCCGGGAAATTTCCGCGCAAAAAGAGGCGGAGAAGGCGCTGCGGGCCAACGAAGAGCGCTATCGCACCATCTTCCACGGCGGCGCCAATGCGGTTGGCATCATGCGCGCCAGCGACAACACCTATATCGATGTAAACCAGGCCTTCCTGACTCTCACCGGCTACGAGCGATCGGAAGTCATCGGCAGAAAAGCGGATGAATTGCACCTTTGGGCCGATCCGGTCCTTCGCAATGCCGAGTTGGATCGTCTGAAACGCGTGAACAGTGTGCAGGAGTTCACCGCGCAATTCCAAAAGAAAAATGGCGAGTTCATATGGGGGGTGCTAACTGCGTCGATAACGGAGATCGATGGCGAGCGCTGCGTCCTCGCCGTAGTCCGCGACATCACCGACACCATGCGCGTCGAGGAGGCCCTGCGCGGATCTGAAGCGCGCTACCGCGCCGCTTTTGAAACGAGCCTGGACGCCATCATTCTCTCCCGCCTGGACAATGACCAGTTGATCGACGCCAACCAGGCCTACGTAAAGATGTCAGGGTGGGCGCTTGAGGAGGCGATTGGCCGCACATCGGCAGAGCTGAACGTCTGGGTTGATCCAGAGGCGCACGGCGAGGCGGTGGCGGCGGGTATGCGGGACGGCCTCCTTCGAGACTTCAAGGCGCGGTTCCGCCGCAAAGATGGAAGCATATATTGGGGAGTTATTTCAGGGTCTCCGGTTGAGATAGGCGGTGTCCCGTGTTTTCATTCGGTGCTCAGAGATATTTCAAAATCGGTGCGCGACGAAGAAGCCCTGCGCGCCTCGGAGATTCGCTACCGGACCGCGTTTGAGCTGAGCGGAGATGCGATCACGCTGACCCGGATGAGGGACGCCGTAAACATCGACGTCAACCAGACATTCGTCGAGATGAGCGGCTACCGGCGTGACGAGATCATCGGCCGCACATCGGCGGAACTTAACCTTTTTGCCCAGCCACAGGACCTGAGGCGCTTTGTCGAGCTTCTGGATCGCCAGCCGACGTTCCGCGATATCGAGGTTGAGCTGCTGACAAAGGACGGCCGGCACCTGTGGGGCGTTCTCTCGGCATCGCGGGTAGAGATCGACGGAGAGCCCTGCGCGCTCTCGTTCATGCGCAATGTCACCGCCCTCAAACAGGCCCAGGACTCTCTCCGCTCCTCAGAGGTACGCTACCGCACCGCATTCCAAACCAGTCTCGACGCCATCTCCATCACCAGACTCAAGGAGGGAACCTATCTCGAGGTGAATTCGGCTCTTTCCGAAGTCCTGGGATACGAACGCGACGAGTTGATAGGCCACGCTCCCAGCGAACTGGGAATCTGGGCCGACTTGAAAGACCGCGACAGGCTCATTTCCGCGGTGAGCGAAGGCGGAGTCTGCCGCGAAATGCAGGCGCGATTCCGCAGAAAGTCCGGTGAGGCGTTCTGGGGCATTGTCTCCGCCTCCGCCATTGAGTTGGACGGGACTGCGTGCATTCTCGCTGTCTTCCGCGACGTGACCAACCTGAGGAGCACACAGGAGGCCCTCAAGGCCAGCGAGGCGCGCTACCGCACTGCTTTCCAGACCAGCCTGGACGCAATCACAATCATCCGGCTCAAGGACGCCAGAATCTTGGACGTCAATCAGAAATTCCTCGAAATCACCGGATATGACCGCGTTGAGGTTTTGGGATTGACTTCGGCGGAACTTGGATTTTGGAAGCAGGAGGGCGAGCGCGACGATGTAATAGACCTGCTGCGCCGCGGCTCAAGCTACAGGGATTTGCAGGCCCAGTTCCTCAGGAAGAACGGGGAAGTCTTCTGGGGCGTCATCTCGGCGTCTCCCATGGAGCTTGAGGGCGAGACCTGCGCTCTATCGGTGATTCAAGACATCTCCGGGGCCAAGCATGCCGAAGAAGAGATCAGGACCCTGGCATTCTTCGATCCGCTGACGGGGCTGGCCAACCGGCGCATGCTGATGGAGCAGCTTCGCAAGAGCATTGCGTTCAGTTCGCGGACGCATCGCAAACGGGCGCTGCTGATTGTGGATCTTGACGACTTCAAGAATCTCAATGACACCCTCGGCCACGAGACGGGCGATCTGCTGTTGAGGGAAGTCGGCCATCGAGTATCATCCTGCGTTCGCGAGGTTGACACTTTGGGGCGGCTGGGCGGGGATGAATTCGTCCTTTTGCTTGAAGACCTGGGCGACACGCTTGAGGAGGCCGCCGCCCGCGCCAAGGTAATCGCCGAGAAGGTTCTGGCCCAGATAGACAGGCCTTATCTGCTTGACGGCCACGAGTGCCGGAGCACTTGCAGCATTGGCATCACGGTGTTCGGCGACAGCCAGGAAAAGATAAATGAGGTAATGCAGCAGGCAGACATTGCCATGTACCAGGCAAAAGCGGCGGGGCGCAATACGCTGCGCTTTTTTGCCCCGGAACTGCAGGCCGCCGTAAATACCCGCGCTTCGATGGAAGAAGACATGCGGCAGGGAATCAAGGGCAACCAGTTCATGCTCTATTACCAACCGCAGGTTGAAGACGGCCGCCTGATTGGCGCCGAAGCGCTACTGCGATGGCAGCATCCGCGGCTGGGAGTCCTTCTGCCGGGAGAATTCATTCAATTGGCCGAACAGTCGCGGCTGATTCTGCCGCTGGGCAATTGGGTTCTTGAGGCCGCATGCCGGCAAATTGCCACATGGGCAGTCGACAGCCGGACAGCGGGCGTGGTGCTGGCGGTCAACATCAGCGCGCTTCAATTGCGCCAGCGAGACTTTGTGGATGAGGTTCTGGGGGCGCTTGAACGCACCGGCGCGAATGCGCGGAACCTGAAGCTGGAGCTTACCGAGTCAATGCTGGTGGACAATGTTGAAGACGTGATCGCGAAGATGACAGTGCTGCGGGGGCACGGTTTGAGGTTCTCGGTAGACGACTTTGGAACCGGCTACTCTTCGCTGACTTATCTCAAACGGTTGCCTCTTGACCAATTGAAAATCGACCGGTCATTTGTGCGCGACTTGCTGGTGGACCTGAGCAGCGCGGCCATCGCGCAGACCATCATCTCGCTCGGACAAATCATGGGGTTGTCGGTGATTGCCGAGGGAGTGGAAACAAAGGAGCAGTTGGATCTGCTGGCGAAACTTGGCTGCCATTCGTACCAGGGGTTCCTCTTCAGCCCGCCGGTGCCAGTGGACAAATTCGAACAGTTTCTACCGGGGTTCAAGGGTGCGGGCGACCCGGGTTCAAACTAGAGCTTTTTTCGAAAAGTGGCAGCCGCATCCGAGTTTTGATCCCTCAGGGTTTAAAACCCCCTTGCTTCTCGGGCTGCTATGGGCACGACTGAAGTCGTGCCCTGACACAAAGCAGATCTTTGAAGCACACTCCAGAGACGGACGCTTCCGATGGGCGTCCGTTCACTTGGTCTCGTTCTTGTACACCACTCCCGCCTTCATGACGAACTTTACATTCTGCAGCACGCGAACGTCGTCGAGCGGGTTCTTGTCCACAGCGATAATGTCTGCCCACTTGCCGGGTTCGAGCGAGCCGTTTTTAGCGCTGAGTCCCATCAGATCGGCAGCGTTGAGGGTGGCGGATTGCAGGGCGGCCAGCGGAGTCATGCCTAACTGGTTAACGTAGACGTCGAGTTCATGCGCGTTCAGGCCGTGCGGATAGACGGCGGCGTCAGTGCCGAGGGCGATTTTGACGCCGACCTGCATGGCGCGCTTGATGTTGCCCTTGGCCACGCCGATGATGTCGACCATCTTCTGGTGGTAGAACGGAGGCAAGTTACCTTTCTCAAGCATCCAATCTTCCAAATAAAGCGTGGGGACGAGATAAGTGCCGTTCTTCTTCATTTCGGCGATGGCTTCGTCATTGATGTAGCTGCCGTGTTCAATCGAATCTACCCCGGCCTCGCTGGCCCAGAGGATTCCCTGCGCCCCATGGGCGTGCGCGGCTACTTTGCGGCCCAGGCGATGGGCGTCGGCAACGATGGCGCGCATTTCTTCAAGCGTGTACTGCGAGGCTTGCGGATCGTCGCCTTTTGAGAGCACGCCGCCAGTGGCGCAGATCTTGATGAGGTCGGCGCCGTACTTGATGTTCTGGCGGACCTGGTGCTGCACGGCAGAGATGCCGTCGGCCACGCCGTCGCCCACAACGTGGTACTGGAAGGGCAGAAGGTTCTCGTCGCAGTGGCCGCCGGTAATGCTCAAGGCGGGGCCGCTGACCAGCATGTGCGGCCCGGCAATCTGGCCGGAGTTAATGGCGTCCCGCAGATCAACGTCGGTGTAACCGCTGGCGCCCACGTTGCGGACCGTGGTAAAGCCGGCAAGGAGCGTGGTTCGGGCGTTGACCACGCCGGTAATGGCCTCTTTGGCGTTGGTCATTGTAAGTTCGTGGTAGGGGTCGAAGTTGGTATCCATGGTCAGGTGGGTATGCACGTCAAGGAGGCCGGGCAGCACGGTGAGAGCGCCAAGGCCGATGACCGTGTCTGTTGGCCCAGCCTGTACCTGCGCCGAAGGAGCGATGGACTGAATGGTCTCGCCCACCACGACGATGGTCTGGCTATCGAGCAGTTTGCCGGTCTTGACATCCAGCAGGTGGCCCGCCCGGACCAGGGTACGCGTTGCCGCGGGCGCGGGGGCAGTTTGCGCTAGCAAGGGAATAGCGGCAATCGCGAGCAACGTTGAAAATGCCAGATTCCTGGGGGAGAACATCGAATGACCTCCTGAGTGGACCGCAAGCGGAGTGTAACAAAGCGCGGCCCCCCCGGACGATTGATACTTCGAAATGTCGGCAAGCAGCGGCCTTCTTGACTGTCCGTCCTGCGTGATAACCTTTTCTGCAACGCAGCCCGCACCCAGAGGCTGTACCAAATTCAATCCTGGCCCCCATCCACGGGCGCATCCAGCGCTGATGGAACTGGCCGGTTGACCGTGTTTCCAAGAGGACATTCGATGAATTGCACTCGCTTCGCTTCCATCCTGCTGCTTGCGGCCGGAACCGCATTTGCGCAAACTTCCGCGGCTCAAGACACGTCAAAGCCCGCGCCGCCGCCCTCAATCAAGAGTTTTGACCTGACGGCGATCGACAAGACAGCCGATCCCTGCACCGATTTCTACCAGTACGCCTGCGGCAACTGGGTGGCGAACAATCCCATCCCCAACGACCAGGTTCGCTGGGCGCGCTCGTTCTCGCTGCTCAGGGAGCGGAACCGCTACCTGATTTTTGAGGAGCTGGACGCGGCAGCCAAAAACCCCACGTCTCCGTTGCAGAAGCAGTTTGGCGACTACTTTGCCGCCTGCATGGATACAGCAACGGTGGAGAAGAAGGGCATCAGCCCGATCCAACCGGCTTGGAAGGCCATCGACGGCCTTACCGACGTGAAGCAACTGCCTGCCCTGATGAGTCAGCTTGAAAACGACGGCACGCCGGACGGCTTCTTCGGCTTCGGCGTGGGCCAGGACGACAAGGACTCAACCAAGCAGATCGCCCAGATCTTCCAGGGCGGCATTTCACTGCCCGACCGCGACTACTACATTGTGGACAACGAGCACTTCAAGACCATTCGCGAGCAGTATGTTGCGCACGTGACCAAGATGTTCACGCTGGCAGGCGATACGCCGGAACAGGCCGCGAAAGAAGCTGCCGACGTGCTGCGGATCGAGACCGCGATGGCCAAGGGATCGACCAGCCGCACCGACCTGCGCGTGCCGGAGAACCGGTACCACATCTACACCCTTGCGGATTTTGAAAAGATGACGCCTGCTTACGATTGGGCCGTTTACTTCAAGGCCATCGGCATCGGCAGCTTTGACAGCCTGAACGTGGGCACTCCGGATTACTTCAAGACCATGAACACGCTCATCCAGAGCGAGCCGGTAGGCGCATGGAAGAGCTACCTACGCTGGCACAGCCTGCACGGCCAGGCTCCGCAGCTGCCCAAGGCGTTTTTCGATGAGAACTTCGCCTTCTTTGGCAAGACGCTGCAAGGCCAGAAGGAGCCGACCGCGGCCTGGAAGCGCTGCTCGACCATGACCGACAACGCATTGGGCGAAGCGGTTGGGCAGGAGTGGGTAAAGAAGAACTTCCCGCCGGCGGCCAAAGACAGCATGGACAAGCTGGTGGCGGCCCTGGAAAAGAGCCTGGGCGAAGACATCAAGACGCTGCCCTGGATGACCGACGCCACCAAGAAAGCGGCCGCCGAGAAGCTGGCCATGATCCGCAACAAGATCGGCTATCCCGAGAAGTGGCGCGATTACTCAAGCGTGAAGGTGGACCGTACAGACCTGATCGGCAACCTGCATAGCAGTTCGGTGTATGAGCGGAACTACAACTTTGCCAAGCTGGGCAAGCCGGTGGACGAGAAAGAGTGGGACATGACGCCGCCCACGGTAAACGCCGACTACGATCCGTCGTTCAACGACATCAACTTCCCTGCCGGCATCCTGCAACCTCCCTTCTTCGACTTCAAGATCGACCCGGCGGTGAACTTCGGCGGAATCGGCGTGGTAATTGGCCACGAGATCACGCACGGGTTCGACGACGAAGGCTCGAAATACGATGGCAAGGGCAACCTGCGCGAGTGGCAGACGGCCGAGGACCGCAAGCGGTTCACCGAGCGCACCAAGTGCGTATCCGACGAGTACAGCGGATTTGAGGCGGCTGCGGCGAACGGCGATGCCCCGGTGCAAAAGCTGAACGGCGACCTGACCCTGGGCGAGAACACGGCCGACAACGGCGGCCTGCGTATCGCATACATGGCCCTGCTTGACACACTGAAAGAGCAGAAAAAGACCATCGACGAAAAAATCGACGGCTACAGCGAAGCGCAGCGCTACTTCCTGGGCTTTGCCCAGGTATGGTGCCAGAACCAGACCGAGCAATCGGCGCGGCAGTCGGCGCTGGTCGATCCGCACTCGCCCGGCAAGTGGCGCGTGAACGGCTCGGTGCAGAACTTCGATGAATTCGGCAAGGCATTCGGGTGCAAGAAGGGCCAGCCGATGTATCCCGCCAGTTCCTGCCGCGTCTGGTAGGCGGCGGATCTGGAGCCCGGAGCCGCTGCTGATTCAAGCATCGGCTCCCACGGCGCGCCCGCGCCGGGCATCCTTGCCCCCGCTCAAGCAAAGTCCCCAACAATTCGTAAATCCTGAATTCAATAGACAGGGCGGCCGGAATGCGCCTGTTGGGGCTGGGATGAATGCGGCAAACGAGGCGTTTTGGCCCTAGTCTATGAGAAACTAGGCACAAGCACCCCTCGGCTTTTACAATGCAACAGGGACCCGTCCCAACCCAGCTATGCTGTGGAACTAGCAAACTTGGCGGCGCACGCCGGACCAGGATGAAGGAATCGCATGAAGTTCAAGAAATTCGGCAAGGCCCTTCTGATGGGCGCCCTCTCGCTTGGCGTCATTCTCAGCGTGACGTCTTGCATACAAAGCTATTCAGTGGGCTATTTGTTTGTGATTGGGACGGCGACCGCGCAGTCTTCCGGTTCGGGAATCATTACCGGCTTCAAGATCAACCATAATACGGGGCAGTTGACGCAGCTTAACGGCCTGCCCGTCGCCTCCGGCGGAGCGAACCCGGCCCGCGCCGTCCTGATCAGCAACTCGCGCTACCTTTATGTTCTCAATCGGGGCACAACCGTATCGGGCAGCCCCAATTGCACCTCGACCGACCCCTGCATTAATTCCAACATCACGCAATTCTCAGTAGGCGGCAATGGCATCCTGACCGCAGAGCAGACCTTCTACACCCAGGGCATCAATCCTTTCAAATTGATCTCTGACGGCGGCGGAAATTATCTGTACGTTCTCGATCACGATTCTCCAAACAGCCCCAACAATCCTTATTGCGCCGCAGCTCTCGGCAAGGATACCAACGGCAATGACATCACCGCCTGCGGCGATATCACCGCATTCGCGGTAAACGCGACGACCGGCCGCCTGAGCCTGGTGACCAATGCCCAGGCTACGGCCAACCTCAATGGGCAAGTGCAGTTGAGTTACTTCCCGGTTCCGGTCAATCCTGTGGATTTTGCGCTCGCCGGCTCGTACGTGATCACGCTGAACGGGCCGACAACGATGAACCCCGAGCAGAGCTACCCATACAGCGGCGGAACCACGACTTTCCCATACGCATACTCGTCGTCTTCAGGCCAGCTTTCGCTCAGCCAGAATACCTCTCAGCAGTTCTCCAATTTCACCAAGGGCACGGCGATTGTTTTCTCCGGCTCTGCCGTCTATCTTCTGGATAACGAGCCACCCGTGGCGCCGAATCCTACGGGAGCGACCAGCCAGATTCTTCCATTCACGGTTGGAACCGGCGGTTCCCTTAGCGCCCAGACGGGCGGGCCTGTGGCGGATGATCCAACCCAGACAAACCCGGTCTGGATCATGACCGAAGCCAAGGGCAAGTGGGTGTACGTGGCGAATTTCGGTAACAATGTTACCGGGCAGCCGGCGGCGGAAAGCGGCACTGCGGGCTATGTGATTGACCCCGCCACCCATCAGCTGAGCTTTATCGCGGGCGAGCCCTGGGGCACAGGGTCAGGACCGATGTGCTTGGTTGAGGACCCCTCAAACCAGTACGTCTATACGGCCAACTACAACGATTCGACCGTGACCGGGCGGGTGCTTGACCAAAACGCCGGCGTGCTCAACAACCTGCGCGTGGCCAACAGCTATTCGCTGACCGGCCCCCCAACCTGGTGCCTGATCAGCGGACGAACCGACTAGTACCGAAAGACCTTTCAAGGCACCTGCGGCCGGCGCTTGCTGGCGCCTGCCGCAGGCGCCGATGGATTCACAAAGAACGAAGCCGAATGCCCGGCGCCTCTTAATTCAAGGCGCACGGGGTTCGATTCCAAACCTGGTATTCAGGGCCGTGGTTCAGGCCCATTGGCGAAAGATGCGCATGAAGTTCAACAAATCGGGCCAGTTGCTGCTGGTTTCAGCGGCCAGCCTACTCATAGCGGGGCTTTTGACCGCTTGCGGCACCAACACCGTGGATTTTGTCTACGTAACCAGTGCTCAGGCCGCGGGGTCAAGCAACTACGGAGAGGTTAACGTCTTCGAGGTTAACGTGCAGTCGGGCTTTATGCGTCAGATTCCCACCTCGCCGTTTCCTTCAGGGGGACGCAACCCGGTGGCCGACGCCGTCTCGACAGACAACCAGAACCTCTACGTGGTGAACCAGGACGACAACAGCATTGTTCAGTTCGCCATCGGCTCCGACGGCAAGCTCTATCCGCAGAACACGGTCAATACGCCGGGAATCTTCCCTTCGGCCGTTTCCGTTTCCGGATCGAACTTGTTTGTTCTGGATACCTATCAGCCGCTGAACACCTGCTCCAATGCAACGCCTTGCTCCGGCTCCGTCGCGGTATTTCCAGTCTTGCCGGCCGCCACCACCTCCGGCAGCACTACGCTGAGCGGCACGCTGGGCTCGGCCCTGCAAAATGGAAATCTGAACTATTGGCCGCTGAGCCTTCCCGGCAACTCCAGCGACATACTGAAGCCGACAGGGATCTCAGTACTGCCTACGGGCGATTATCTTAACGTGGCGGTTTACGACACGACAGCCAACACCGGCTATGTATTCGGCTTCTGGATTGACCCGGCGACGTCTGGCGCCTCAGTTCCGGCTACCGTAACCTGTCCGCCGGTCCCAACCGGCCTGACGGCGCTGCCCGCAGGCACACTTTGCCCTCTTAACAGCCCACCGGTGGCGGCGGGGGTGAAGCCCAGCGCGATCACCAGCGATCCCTCCGGCGCCCACGTCTACATAACGGATGCAGTGGCAGGAACGGTTCTGGGTTACTCGGTCCAGTCCGGCGCGCTGGTTCCTCTGACCGGCGGCACCAACGGCGGAAACTCGTTCCCGGCGGGCGGACAGCCCTCGGCGGTGATAGTAGATCAGTCGGGCAGCTTCCTGTACGTAACCAATTTTCTCGACGCAAACGTCACAGCTTATTCCATCAGTTCCGGTGTGCTGACCCGCGGAACTTCGTACGCCACGGGCCTGCAGCCTGTTGCGATATGCATCGACCCCTCGCAGAACCACTACCTGTATACGATCAACTATCTTGGCAGCTCTCTATCAGGCTTTGAGGTGAGTTCGGCCGATGGTTCGTTGATCAATACGCAGAGTTCCCCCTATCGCTCGAATGCCCTGCCCACGGCCATGGCCGCGATTCCACACAACAGCACGGCCAAGAAGTAACGGCGGGCATTGAAAGACGTTGAAGATTCAAGCGGCTTTTCCACTTGGGAAGGGCCGCAAAGCAGAAGATCAGCAGGGCGGGACGAAGCGGGGAAACCCGGGAGTCCAGGCCACCAGCCCTGATAACCGGCAACACCCCATGCGGGCTTTTACAATGTATGCGGGGCAACTCAACCAGTTTTCTCCGGGCTTCAATTGATGGCCCACGACGAAGGAAGCGCATGAAGTTCAGCAAATTGAGCCAGCTTTTTCTGGTCTCTTCCATCGGCCTTCTAGTGGCCACATTATTGGCTGCCTGCCAGCTCGTCTCGATCGATGTTCTCTATGTGAGCAGTTCTGCGGGGTCGGGATCCAACAGCGACGGAGTCATCAGCATTTACGATGTGGACGGCTCATCGGGCGCGGTTCGCCCAAGGTCGACCTCACCGTCTTCCGGTGGACAGAATCCGGTTTCGATGGCGGTTAGTTCCACCTACGTGAATCTCTACGTCGCCAACCAGGGAAGCAGCAACAACGTCGTTCATCTGGCCGTAGACACCACGGGCAATTTGACCGCAAAGGACACCGTCACCGGGTTCGGCACGCCGATCTCAGTGTCGATAAACCAGGCCGGGACGTACTTGTTCGTGGCCGCGCAGCAGGGCACGGGCGGCGCGCTATTGGCCATGTCACTGGCGACCGACGGCACAATCGGCAACGGCGCAGCTCCGACATCCTTGCTTATCCCGGGCCACTCCGGTGACAGCGTGGTGCCTACCGGGGCATTCGCATTGGCCAACAATAATGCCGTGTATGTAACGGCCTACGACAAGTCCGCATACAATCCCGGCGGAACGACATCGTCCAACGCCAACCCCGGCTGGATCTTCGGTTTCACCGTTGACTCTCACGGTGTTCTCACTCCGACCGCAGGCAGCCCGTACCAGGCAGGCGTCAAGCCCTCTGCGCTGGCGGCAGACCCCACCAACCGCTTTGTGTATGTCACCGATTTTGCCTCGAGCCAACTGATCGGATACACGATCCAGGCAGGCAGCTCGCTGAACTTCTTCCTGGCGGCCCCAACTCATACCGGCAACCAGCCCGGCGCCATCACATTCGATCCGCGCGGCAAGTTCATCTATATCGTCAACGAGTTGGACTCCACGGTGAACGCCCTCGCCATCGATCAGGCCACCGGCGCCACCACGGCCACCATCAACGTTGCAAACGGCTTTACCGACCCAACAGATACAGATCCTGTGGCCGTTGTGGTCGACCCGGCGCTCGGCAGATTTGTGTACACTGCCAACTTCCTCGGCAACTCGGTTTCCGGGTTCCGCCTGGATCCGACCGGAGGCGCCTTGACCCCCACGCAGGCGACACCCTATCCCACGGGCGCTCAGCCAACCGCGCTGGCCTGTATTCCTCACGGAAACCATGCCACACAATCCGTGGCTCCGTAACCAGAGATAGCGTTGAACAAGAAAGGCTCAGCCGCCAAGGCTGGGCCTTTTTGCTGGAGGCGGAGCATGCGCCATGCGGTTGCCCTGCTGTTTCTCGATGAGCCAGACGATGCCATATTCGCGAGCGCACACGCAGAAAGAGCTGAAGGCACGTGAACCAGGCAAAGAGACTCACGGCTGCCGAGAACTTGCAGAGTAGGGATGCGCTGCCTGGCATCGCCCGGCGAGCCTGTTTCTAGGCCCCCATCCACTTGCGCAAAACGCGCTGAGCGGGCTTCTCAACCAGGTGCAGCGCCAGCAGCGCCATGAGGATGAGAATCACGTAGCTTATCCATGGATCGAACCGGCTCAGGCGCAGGTAGTTGAGCACGTGGGTATCGTGAATCAGGTTCCAGAAGTTGAAGTGCAGCAGGTAGAGGCAGTAACTGGCCTCGCCAACAAAGACCAGGGGATACCAGGCGAGCAGGCGTGCCAGCAGGTTGTCCCCGGCTAGCCCCAACACGACACAGCCGAACAGCGGCATGAGCAGGCCGTCGTGGAGGATGGCATAGGGGACGCGGGGGCCCAACTCCAGGATGCAGAAGATACCCGCAAAGCCAGCCAGTCCAAGAATGAGACGCAGGATGCCGGCTCGATCAACCAGTTCGTCCAGTTCGGCCAGCAGGATGCCGAAGAGAAAGCTGGCCATGTGCGGCAGCGGTGTAAACTTGAGCGCCTGCAGCCAGGGACCCCAGCTGAAACGGTCAGGATGCGCGATGCCGTCCGGGTTGAACACGATGTAACACAAGCCGGGGAGCAGACCGAGGCACCACACAGCAGCCAGTTGAACCAGGTAGTACCAGCGCTGCGCGGGGCGCTTCCACCGAGCCAGCCAGGGGAAGAGAAAGTAGTAGAACGCCTCGGCGGACATGGTCCAGGCCGGCGTATTGAGGAAGGTGGCGAGCGAGGGAATCCAGCCCTGCAACAGGAGCGGCGACAGCACCATGCCAGTCCAGAACATGGGGTGCGTGTGGGCGCCGTACTCGGGCACCACCATGCGCCAGCTGAGAAGCAGGCTTAGCAGGTAAACAGGATACAGCCTTGTAAATCGCGCCTTCCAGAAGCGGCCGCGGTCCAGCAGCCCTGCGCGGGCCCGGCTGGAATAGTTGTAGGCCAGCACGAAGCCCGAGAGCAGGATAAAGAAGCTCACCGAACAATAGCCGGCGTTGACCACCGGAGCCAGGAAGCCAAACCATTGCGGATTGGAGAAATGGAAAAAGACGATGTTGACGGCAGCAAAGCTTCGCAAGCCCGTCAGTGCATTCAGCCGTTCTGGCTTGCGCGTCTCCACTGGCAGTTGGACGTCTCCGAGGCAGATGACAGCTGACAGACTACAAATGAAGGCCGTGAGCTGAGAGAAAGACTGTCATCAGTAATGTGTAACTTGAAATCCGGCTTTACGCCGTCACCAGCGAGCCAACCTTTTCGCCGAGAACTACCCGCCGGATATTCCCCTTCTGGTTCATGTTGAAGATGACCATCGGCATGTTGTTGTCTTTGCAAAGGCTCACGGCAGTCAGGTCCATCACCTTCAGGCCCTGGCGCAGGATTTCCATGTAGGTGATCTGGTCGTACTTGACCGCGTCCTTCACCAGTACCGGATCGGCGTTGTAGACACCCTCAACCTTGGTGGCTTTCAGCAGGACATCCGCTTTGATTTCCATTGCCCGCAGGCTGGCGGCGGTGTCAGAAGAGAAAAACGGGTTGCCGATTCCGGCGGCGAAGATGACCACGCGGCCCTTTTCCAGGTGTCTTACGGCGCGGCGCCGTATATACGGCTCGGCCACCTGGTTCATAAATACGGCGCTCATCACGCGGCACTGCACGCCGCGCTGCTCAAGGGCGTCCTGCATGGCGATCGCATTGATGACCGTTGAAAGCATGCCCATGTTGTCGGCGCTGACGCGGTCCATTTCCTTGGCCTGCTCGGCTACGCCGCGGAAGATGTTGCCGCCGCCCACTACGATGCCAATCTCCACGCCAAGAGCGTGAACATCCGCGATTTCGCTGGTAATTTCGGCGATTTTTTCCGCGTCGAGACCGAAGCCTCGTGGGCCCGCCAGCACTTCACCGGATAACTTGAGAACGATCCTTTTGTACATATCTTTTTGAGTATCGCATATCGGCCGATGCGTTGGCGTACCTCTCTAACAGCATCTTTCGACGCAAGGAAAGAGGCCCAGGGGGTTGCCCTGGGCCTCGGTTGAAACATGTTTCTGCTGGCAACTATTCAGCCGCTTCGGCGCCCCTGGTGGTGGCAACCGTCCAGTCGGAAGCACCAACCTTGAAGCGCGCAAAACGCTTCACGGTGATGTTCTCGCCCAGCTTGCCAACCTTGGTCGCGATCAGTTCCTTGATGCTGACGGCCTGGTCCTTGATGAAGGGCTGCTCGATAAGGCAGACCTCCTCATAGAACTTGGCCATCTTGCCTTCGAGAATTTTCTCGATGACCGCGGGCGGCTTGCCCGTAGCGGCGGCCTGGGCGCGATAGATTTCCTTCTCGCGCTCGAGGTCGGCCGTAGTCACATCCTCTGACCGCACGTAGCGCGGATCGGAGGCGGCGATGTGCATCGCGATGTCCTTCAGCAGTTCCTGGAAGTCCTCGGTGCGGGCAACAAAGTCGCTCTCGCAGTTCAGTTCAAGCAGCACGCCGATTTTGCCGCCGGCGTGAATGTAAGTGCCCACCGCGCCCTCGTTGGTGGTGCGGGCGGCCTTCTTCTGGGCCGAGGCCATGCCGCGCTTGCGCAGCACAACAAAGGCGCCTTCGATGTCGCCCTTGGTCTCCTGCAACGCCTTGAGGCAGTCGCCCATGGGCGCGCCGGACTTTTCCCGGAGCTCTTTTACCAACTTGGCATCAATTTTTTCGCTCACTGTAGTCATCTCTCTTTTCCTGATTTCTCGTCCCCTCGCCGGGGACTTAGTGCAATTCGATCTTTGCCGGACCGCGGTGTGTGGTAGCCCACCCGATGTTTTCTTGGCCGGAACACTTCCGGCATAAGAAAAGCGTGGCGCTAAACTATCGCGGCCACGCTTCTCTCAGTATGCACACTGCTGTGTGCAGGAATGATTAAAGAGCGCCTTCGACCGGCACGTCCTCGTCCAGGGCTGCAACCGCAGCCGGGGCCTTGCGGATGCCGCCGCCCAGTGCCGCTTCAAGATCCAGTACTTCAACCGGCGCCGCTTCTTCGGCAACCGTCTCGGCAACTGCTTCCGGAATGGCCATTTCCTCGGTAAAGGCCTTGTCGCCCACCAGGTTCACGCCCTCGGCCGCCGAGTCGGCGATCTTCGAGGTGAAAAGGCGGATGGCGCGCAGCGCGTCGTCATTGCCCGGAATCACGTAGTCCACAACCGTCGGATCGCAGTTGGTGTCAACCACCGCAACCACCGGGATGCCCAGCTTGCGGGCTTCCTTCACGGCAATCGCTTCGTTGTTTGAGTCGACGATAAACAGCGCATCGGGCAGCCGCTTCATCGCCTTGATGCCGGCCAAATTTGCCTGCAGGTGCTTGCGCTCCCGCTCCAGTTTGATAACTTCCTTCTTGGTCAGCAGCTCATAGCGGCCATCCGTAGCCATCTCATCCAGTTCCTGAAGGCGCTTCACCGACTTCTGCACGGTAACCCAGTTGGTCAACAGGCCGCCCAGCCAGCGCTGGTTGATGTACGGCATCCCGGCGCGGGTGGCTTCTTCGGCCACGGCGTCCTGGGCCTGGCGCTTGGTGCCGACGAATAGGATCGTCTTGCCTCCGGCGCACAGCTCTGTGACAAACTTCGACGCATCCTTGAACAGCTTGAGCGTCTTCTGCAGGTCGATGATGTAGATACCATTGCGCTCGCCGAAGATGTATTCCTTCATCTTGGGATTCCAGCGCTTGGTCTGATGCCCGAAGTGAACACCGGCTTCGAGCAGCTCCTTCATTGTGATCGTGGCCATTGGCCTCCTTTGTGGATTGCATCCGGGCTGGCACTACCCTGACCCGGATTGATCCCGCTGCTGCGGGAAATTGGTAAAACGAGTGATCAGTCATCAGTTGCCAGTCTTCAGTTGGCCGAAAAGCCAAGCGCTGAAAACTGATAACTGACCACTGACAACTAGCGCTTGCTGAACTGGAACCGTGCGCGGGCGCCCTTCTGGCCGTACTTCTTGCGCTCCTTCATGCGCGAGTCGCGGGTCAGCAGGCCTTCGGCCTTGAGAACCTTGCGCAGTTCCGGGTTGAACTCAACCAGGGCGCGGGCAATGCCCATCTTGACCGCATCGGCCTGGGCGCAGACGCCGCCGCTCTTCACGGTGGTGACCACGTCGAAGCTCGAAGACAATTCGACCAGAGCCAGGGTGCGCTTGGCGGCTACACGCTGCTGCTCGGTAACGAAATACTCTTCGAAAGCCTTGCCGTTAACTTTCCACTCGCCCGTACCGGGACGCAGAAAAACGCGGGCGATCGCCGCCTTGCGGCGCCCCGTTCCGTAATACTGAACCAGATCTGCCATTCTCTTTTGACTCTCTCCGCAAGCTCCCTGGGGAGCCCGCCAACCCGTTATGCGACTTCTAGAGCCACCGGCATCTGCGCCTGGTGGGGATGCTGGTCACCCTTGTAGACCTTGAGCTTGGTAGCCATCTGGCGGCCCATCTTGCTCTTGGGCAGCATGCCCTTGATGGCCTGCTCCAGAATCAGCTCCGGCTTGCGGTTCAACAGGCGAATAAACGACTCTTCGCGCAGTCCGCCGGGGAAACCGGTGTAGCGGCGATAAAGCTTGCTCTCGGCCTTGAGGCCGGTGAGGCGCACCTTCTCCGCATTGATGACGATGACGTGATCGCCCATGTCGATGTACGGCACATACTGGGGATTCAGCTTGCCGCTCAGCGTACTGGCGGCTTTGGTCGCCAGACGGCCCAGCGTCTGACCGCTGGCATCGATTACATACCACTTGCGGACAATATCCTTGCCGCTCGGAACAAAGGTAGACATCGCTCTCCTGCCCTCTAAAAGACTGAAAAACCACGGCGCAAAACGCCTTGACCCACGCAAACCGCGCTTGGGCCTCTTCCACCCACTACCAAACAATCCTGTTCGGGTGAGGACTGCGGGGGCTGGCCCCTGAAGGGGCTCTGGCTCGGCTGGATTGGCGTCAACTAACCGTTTCCAGCAGCCGGTGGCCTGTGCTGTCCGATTCCACCAGAGCTAAAAACTGGGAACTCGGTCAGCCGGGTCCAGGTGAACACACACAGACCCCAGGCGCAACACCGCGCAAGGTCTTCAGAATACCCGAATCGGCCCGCAGAGTCAACGGATTGCTGAGCCCCGGAAGGAATTCTCCACAAGGTCCAATCCCGCCCGCGGCAAGCCATAATTTGCAACGCTTTACGGGCCTGTCTCTCTCGGGGATCTTTCCGGAGCGTAGGCGGCAGTTCAGAATCTGCGGCGCGCCTGGGCCTGACCCGGGGATTTTTCGCGTGGAGGGTTGATGCGCCCGCGGCATTGTTCACGCAATCAAGCCTGTAGCGGGAGTAGAATCGGCTGTCGGCCGCGAGACTACCGGCAAACCACAGGTACGGCCATGCAAGACGTCTTCATCCCTACTCCGCGCGGACAGATGCCCGCCTATCTCGCTGTTCCCCCCAATTCCAACCCCGCGCCCGGCGTGGTGGTGCTCCACGACGTGTTCGGGATGAGCCAGGACCACCGCAACCAGGCCCAATGGCTGGCCGATGCCGGATTTCTTTCTGTGTCGCCCGATCTCTACTACAAGGGCGGGAGGATGGTCTGCATCCGCGCCGTGATACGCGACATGATGGCCCGCACCGGTCCGGCATTCGACGATGTCGAGGCCGCGCGCACCTGGCTGCTGGCCCAGCCAAACTGCAACGGCAAGGTCGGCGTTATCGGCTTCTGCATGGGCGGCGGATTTGCCCTGCTGCTTGCCTCCGGCCATGGATTCTCGGCCGCGAGCATCAACTACGGCGGTCCGCTGCCTAAAGACGTCGACGAGTTCCTCAACACGGCTTGCCCGGTGGTGGGCAGTTATGGCGCAAAAGCGAAGTGGGAAGCGGGCGTCGCCGAACAGCTTGCAAGAGCGCTGGACCGCGCCTTGGTTCCGCACGATGTGAAGGAGTATCCCGACGCTGGCCACTCGTTTATGAATAATCACCGGGGCTACGGGTTCCTGAAGGTGCTTCGCATCTCCGCAATCGGCTACAACGAGCCGGCTACGATGGATGCGCGACGGCGGATTGTTGCGTTCTTCAAGACGCACCTTGGGAGCTGATCTATGCAGGTTTCAACTGATAGACAGGGCGGGACGGACGATCAAGGAACGAGCAATCTGAGCAGCCTTTGCCGCGTCGGCGGCATCGCGGCGTTCGTTCTCATCGTCTATTCGCTGGCGACAATGGTCCAGATGGTTGTGCTGGGCGGACAGCCCACTACAGCGGCCGAAGCCTTCAACCTGCTCCAACACAACAAATCCGTGGGGCTGCTGCGCCTGGATCTGCCGACAGCCGTCGTCATGCCGCTCTACTACTTGTTGTTCCTGGGGCTCTATGAGGCGTTGCGGCGGGTGAACGGGGCCAGAGTCCTGCTTTCAACCGTGCTGGTCTTTGGCGGGTTGACGATGCTGCTGGCAACGCCGGGAGCGCTCTCGATGCTGGCGTTGAGCAACCATTACGCCACGGCCACCAGCGATGCCGTCAGGGCCCAACTGCTGGCCGCCGGAGAAGCGGTAATGGCCGCCGACATGTGGCACGGAACCGGCGCCATTCTGGGCGGAGTGCTCGTCCAGTGCGGCGCGGTGCTTGTTTGTTGCGTCATGCTGCGCGGCGGCATCTTCAGCAAGGCGACGGCCTGGCTGGGCATCGTGATGCACTCGCTCGATCTGCTTCACATCGTTGGCGGACTTTTCGTCCCGATTCTTGGCGTGATCCTGATGGCAACCGCCGGGCCGCTATATCCGATTTGGCTCTTCATGGTTGGGCGCAGACTGCTCAAGCTGGGGGGTGGGAAGATTGAAGCGATCTTGCTTTGACGGTGGTTTACATAGATGCTGTGCCATTGTCCTGGATTTGTCGAGTTTCTTGCGTTCTATCGCGGCTTAGCCAAGCCAACAAAGGGCCCACGGCTAAAGCCACATCTGTTGGAAGCCAGGATTCAGGGGCCTGAAGGCCCCTGCTCCCTCCCGCTCAACCACGGACGCGGGCAGGTTCTAGGGGGATTCTCAAAAAAAAAGGGCGGCAAGGTTTGCCCCTGCCGCCGCCCGTCCCTGGGTTGTCTTGAAGTTGTTTCAGTTCTGCGTTACTGCAAAAGCTTGGTGACTTCCTGCTCCACGCTGTTGGCCTGCGCAAGGGCAGAGATGCCGGTTTGCGAGAGAATCTCATACTTCGACATATTCGAGGTTGCCGCGGCGTAGTCGGTGGCCTGGATCGCGTTCTGCGCAGAGACCACGTTTTCCTGCTGCGTGCTGACCACCTGGCTGATGGCCTCAAGAGTGTTGATCTGTGCGCCGATGTAGCCGTCCTGCGCGGCCACTGCGGTCACCGCGGCATTAATGGCCGCTACGGCAACCTGTGCATTGGCCTGGTTGGTCAGATCGGTTCCCTTGAGGTTAGCCGATGTGTCTCCGCCGGCCGCGAACTTGTAAGAGATGGTAGTCGTGGCCTTGTTGTTGGCCACCATCGCGCCGGGAGTAATGCCGGTCGAAGTGTCGTCGAGCGAGTTGAGCGAAATGGCCACGTTGGGATTCGTGTTGGTCAGCTGAATGCCGGTATCCGCAGCGTTATCGGTCGTGTCGCCCGCGGCGGCCGCGGTGGCAAAGCTGGCCGTTACACCAGGAATATGCTCGGCGTTGATCTCGGCAATCAGGCTGCTCACCGACGTTGACGTGGTGGTGTACGTGCTGGTGGCGCCGGTGGCGCTGGTAATGGTGAAGATGAGCCCGCCGGTGACCGAGTCGGTTGTTGCCGCGGCAGTATTCAGTGTTGGGGGCGAGACGGCGTTGTCTTTTGACAGGTCAACGAACAGGCCCGCGCTGCTCTGCACGACTGTGCCACCCGTGTCGCCCACGCCGGACGCGCTGAGAGCGCCAAAATACAGGCTGTCAATCGAGGCCCCGGTTCCCGAGGAGTCGCCGGTATAGATCTCAACGCCGTTGAGAGAGCCGGTGAAGACCTGGTTCTGGTTATAGGTGGTCGTGGTACCGATATTGGTAATTTCCGAGAGGATCGACTGGTACTCCTGATTGGCCGCGGCTTCCTGCGAGGCGTTGAGCGTGCCGTTGGAGGCTTCCGTCGCCAGCGTCACGGCGCGGTTGAGCAGGTTGGTCACTTGCGAGAGCGCGCCATCGGCCACGTGCAGCAGACCCACGCCTTCAGTAGCGTTGGTTGCCGACTGGGTGAGCGCCGAGGAGTTGGCCTGCAGGCCGTTCACCAGGGGATAGGCCGGCGGCGTCGTCCGCTCCGGAGTTGATGCGCGAACCAGACGACAACTGCTGCAGAACCTTCTGCAGGCTGTTGCTCGTGTTGTTCAGGTTGTTCTCCGCGTAGATCGCTGACAGGTTGTTCAAAACACCGAGGGCCATGGGACACAACTCCTTTTGTGTTGCCTTGCACGGCGGCCCTGCCATTACTCGTTCCGGCCCGTTTCATCCGGCTCCATAGGGCGCCATTGCGTATGCCCCTGTTATCGGAGCGAAGGGAAATAACTTTAGTCATAATTCTTATGACTCGTTTTGCCTCGCCACGAAGCACTTCGATCAAGACTGTCCAGCGAGAGGGCACAGGCTGTGCCAATACGCTTCAATCCCTGTATCGAAGCGGAGCAGTGGAGTGTGCTGCCGCGATACACAACCCGGAGGTTCAAAGACAGGCGCGGGCCGATGCTGCCGCGCTGTTCGGATGGGCAAGACCAAAAAAACGGCGGCAAGAGGATCGCCCCTTGCCGCCACCGGTATTGCTTACAACCGCATTTGCTCTCTGCCTGAAACTCTGTCGCGCGTTACTGGTTTGTCCCCGCTGCCGGATTGCCGGGAGCGTCAGCCCCCTGCCCGCCGTCTTCAAGACCGCCCTGCGGTCCGGGAGGAGGTGGAGGAGGAGCCTGGTGATGTCCCGCACCGTGCTGGCCCTGGCCGCCGGGCTGCCAGCCGCGTTCGCCTTCCCGCTTGTCTCCATGCCGGTTGCCTCGTTCGGCCTGTAATGTCTTCCACTGCTCCGGCGTCAGTTTGCCGCGGATAGCCAGCAGGAAGCGGGCGTTCGCTTTTTCAAGCTCGGCGCGGGCCTGGGCCACTTTATCGATCTGCCCCAGAATCTTCGTCTCGTTGGGCTGATCGTCGCGCATCAGCGGCTCCATCTGCAATTCTGCCTTTTCCACACTGGCGCGCAGATCGATCAGCGTCTCGCGGTGCTGAAGCAGGATGCCGTCCATCTGCTTGCGCTGGTCGTCGGTGAGTTTGAGCTTCTCAACCATCTCCGGATTGTTCCACCAGCGGCCGTGGTTGCCCTGGGGGCCGAGCGCTCTTTCAAACGGCGGCTGATGATCGCCAAACCCCGGCCCGCCCGCGGGCGGTTGCGCTCCCGCCACAGCTGCTGCCGCGCAAAACGCCGCGAGCGCCAATCCCAACTTAACCTTCATGAGTACTTTCATCCTGATCCCTCTTCCTTGTTATTCCTCTGGTTCAATTGCGTTTTTTCTTTCCCGTGCTTATATTCGATTCGTCCTCGGCCATCAGTTGAGCCAGCGGCTCCATTGCGCTGGGAACCTGTCGCGAGATATCGCTATCCACGTCGGCCATCAACTCTTCCGCCTCGCGATCTGCGGCAAGCTGACGCTGATGCTCGGCCTCGAGCACCGCCTCCGCCCTCGCTTGCTTAAGGTGCCGCCCGTAAACACCCCCGGATACTGCGCCGGCAACCAGCACGCATCCCAAGGCCCACCCCGTCGCCAACCGCCAGAGCCTGCGGCGCGAGGCGACCTGCATCCGCGGCCGGTTGTACGCGGCCTCGCTCCAGGAGTGAACGCTCTGGCGGAAGTTGTCCAGCGCGGCCTTGAGCGCGGGATCCAGGGCAAGAGCATCGTGGTCTTCACCACCAGCCTGGCTGCGATCCAACTCGTTTTTGAAACTCATCGTCTTCCCCCCAACTCCCCGCGAACTTTGGCCAGCGCCCGTGAAAGATGCGCTTTGACCGTGCCTTCATTCAAACCGGTGGCGTGTGCGATCTCAGTTAATTCCAACTCTTCAACAAACCGCAGCAGGAAAACCGTTCTCTGCCGCTCGCTCAAATCCTCAACTGCTTTCCAGACCTGGCCCACCCGCTCATGCGCCAGCACTTTCTGCTCGGCCGAGCTTTCGCCGCTGGGCAGCCACTCGCTGGCTTCGTCCAGATCCACGGAGTTGTTGCGCGTGTGCCGCCAGAACTGCATCCGGCGGTTCCGCCAGTGGTCTTTCTGCAAGTTGATGGCGATGCGCATCAGCCAGGTCATGGCGGTGCTCTCTCCCCGAAAGCCGGCCCAATGCCGGTGCGCCTTCAGGAAACACTCCTGGGTCAGCGTCTCGGCCAGGTCCACGTCGCGCGTAGACGCCAGCAAGAAACGGAAGATCTGCGGCCGGTGCGCGGTGACGACATTCGTGAACTCCTGCGCGGCCGTCTCTTGAGCCGTTGCCATGGTCATCGCTTCCAATGCTGTGCAGGCTGCCATCACTCAGGTAGACGTCCGCACTGGAGGCGAGTTTACATCGCCACGCATTTCCTGTTCATAAAGATTGAAGCGCGAGTCGGCGAGTCGTGGATTGGGGTCTGCCGGCATGCCCCGCCAACGCCGAACGTGTCAATTGACGGGAATCCTTGCCGTCTGGCTATTCCCCGCACCTGTACCTCGATCACTGGCCAGGCGATCACCCGGCCGGGATTGCAAACCAATCCGAGGCCAACTCAATCTTTAGCTCCCCGCATCGAAATCTCTCCACAGGGCCTTATGAACGGGATGCACCGAAAAGGCGGGTTTAGTTAGGATTGCGCTGCGAATACGCGCTCCAGGAGACTTGACGGGGCTACCAAGCCCGGGCTAAACGCCGAAGAAGGGCAAGATTGCGCATCTCTCGTTTTATACTGATTTCAGTAGGCGTATCCTTTTCAATGTAGAGTGCCTATTATTTTCTGCATTTTCAAGAAAAAATCTCGTTCTACGGGTTGACAGAACGCTCTGCAAAACGTCTCTATCTCGCCTGTTGTCAATCAATTGCTTGTAAGTAACGCGACTTTGACCCAAGTGTCTGCCGCATGGCAATCCACGTGCTAGTTTGATTGTTGAACTACCAAGAAAGCGTTCTCCCTATGGAGACTGGTCTCTTCAACCGTTTACAGGCGACTCTGCTGGCCGTGGTCACGGCCGGCCTATTCGTACTTGCGGTTTTGAATCTCCGGCAGGAGAGCCAGTTTCAGCAGCCCGATGACGGCGTGTGGTGGGCCGAGACGACCGGCGGCAACGGGCTGGTGGCAGAGAAAGTCCTGCCCAACAGTCCCGGCCAGCGGGCAGGCATCCGGGTGAACGACCTGCTCACGGGAGCCGAGGTGCTTCCGGACAATCCCGGACAAGCCGCACAGCAGGAAACATCGGCGAAGCCCACCGCCAAACAGGCGAACGGCCTTCTGACCGGGGTCAAGCCGCTTCCCGACGAAACGGTTCGCGACGCCGACATGCAGGCTGAGGGCCTGCTTCCAAAAGCCAAATATGTTCCGGTCAAGCGCGTAGCCGATCTGGAGCGGATTCTTTACCATGCCGGAATCTATGGCAATGCCGGATATGCCATCACGCGCAACGGAATTGCGCTGGAAACGCAGGTAATCCCCGAACCGCTTGACCGGAGCCTGGCGCTGGGATTGCGGGTCATTGGACTGATTTACCTGGCCATCGGCATCTATGTTCTATTCCGCCGCTGGACGGCCCTGCGCGCCACGCATTTCTACCTGTTCTGCCTGGTCTCATTCGCCTTGTACGCGCTCAAGTATACCGGCGCGCTGGACGGGTTGGACTGGACCGTTTACTGGTCGAATGTGCTTGCCGAATCGCTGCAGCCGGCCCTGTTCCTGCACTTTGCACTCAGCTTCCCTGAGGACCGGCTGACCGACGCGCACCGGCGCTGGCTGCTGCCGTTGATCTACGCGCCCGGTGCCGCGCTGCTTGGACTGTGGCTCTGGGCCATGTCGCATTGGCAGGCAACCGGCCTGCTGAACCACCGTCTGAACCAGACGGCCACCGCCTATGACGCCTGCTTCTACGTGCTGGCCGCGCTACTGTTCCTTCGCAGCTACAGCCAGGCAGATACGCCGCTGCTGCGCCAGCAACTAAAGTGGCTCACCCGCGGAACCCTGCTGGCGGTACTGCCTTTCACCTTGTTTTACGCGGTTCCCTTCCTCTTTGATCTGAACATGCCCAGCCTGCTGACCAAGCTGGCTGGGCTGTCGCTCATCTTTTTGCCGCTGACCTTCAGTTGGGCCATTGTGCGCTACCGGCTGATGGACACCGACCTGATCTTCAAGCGCGGCGTGGCTTATACGCTGGCCACCGGCCTGATTCTGGGCGTTTATTTCGGCATCATCGCGCTGAGCGCGTTGCTGGTCCATACCGGCATGCCGCAGCAGGTTCGCGAGTGGGGCCTGGTCATCACCGTGATTGCCACAGCCGCGATCGGCGACCAGTTGAAACGCCGCATTCAAAGCTGGGTTGACCGCGTTTTTGACCGCCATCGCTACGATTACCGCAAGGCCCTGGTTGAGTTTGGCCGCGGATTGAATTCCGAGACAGACCTGGGCGCGCTGCTGGCTTCAATCGTTGAGCGGCTGCCGCGGACGCTGCTGGTTGCCCGCGTTGCGGTGTTTCTGGCGGACGAGGACGGGCGCCTGCAATTGAGCGCGGCTCACGGACTGCCTGCCGAGGTCGGCGCCGCGCAGAACCGGCTTGGAAAAAAATCGCTGGCGCTGGGTTTCCTGGACTTTGACGCGGCAGACGGCCACACCCACATCTTCCTTGAAAATGCGCAGGCTGCGCTGCACTTGCCGGCCGACGAGCAGCGCACCGCGGCTTTGCTCGATCTGAACTACTACCTACCCTGTCGAGTGCAGGATGGAACCTCCGCGCGCACCATCGCCGTCATCGGCCTGGGCCGAACCATCGGCGGCGATTTTCTTTCAAGCGAAGATGTCGAGTTGCTTGAATCGCTGGCCAGCTACATCGGCATCGCCCTGCAGAACGCCAGTCTGTACTCCCGCCTTGAAGCCAAAATCAGCGAGTTCGAGCGGCTGAAAGAGTTCAACGAGAACATCGTCGAATCCATCAACGTCGGCATCCTGGCCATCGATCTGAACGACCGCATCGAAAGCTGGAATGCGCAGATGGAAGCCATGTACGCCTTGAGCCGCGCGGAGGCGCTCGGTCAAGAGCTTCGCACGGTGTTTCCTCAGGAGTTCATCGAGGCGCTAGAGGGTTTCCGCAACGAGCAAGGCGTGCACCATCTCTACAAATTCCCGCTGACCACGCGAGCCGGCGAGCAGCGCAACGTCAACATCGCCGTCGCGCCTCTGCTGTCGCGTGACTTTGTTTCGGTGGGCCGCATCATCCTGGTGGACGACATTACCGAGCGCGTTTCGCTTGAGACTCAATTGGCCCAGGCTGACAAGCTGAGTTCGATCGGCTTGCTTGCCGCCGGCGTGGCCCATGAGATCAACACCCCGCTGGCCGTTATCTCAAGCTACGCGCAAATGCTCTCGAAACAACTGAAGGGCGATGAGAAGCTGGGGCCGGTGCTGGAGAAGATTACCCAGCAGAGCTTCCGCGCGGCAGAGATTGCCAACGGCCTGCTGAACTTCAGCCGCACTTCAACCACCGAGTTCCGCGACACCAATCTGAACCAGGTGATTCGCGACACGCTGGGGCTGCTGGAGCACCAGTTCAAAACCGCGAAGGTGATTGTCGATCTCGAACTCGCCGATAACCTGCCCTTCATTCACGGCAACCCCGGCAAGCTGCAGCAGGTGTTTCTCAACCTGCTGTTGAACGCCAAGGAAGCCATGCCCGAGGGCGGCCGCCTGCGCGTGTCTACAGAGGCCAACGGGCGGGTGGCGGCCATGATCACCGACTCCGGCTCCGGCATCGCGCCCGAGCATCTCAAGCGCATCTATGATCCATTTTTTACCACCAAGACCATGCCCAAACCTGGAGACAGGCGCGGCACTGGGCTTGGACTATCCGTCTCCTACGGCATCATCCAGGAACATGCGGGCAAGATTCATGTCGAAAGCGCGGTTGGCGCCGGCACAACGTTCCATCTCGAGTTTCCGCTGCTAAGGAATTCAGTACATGCCTGAGGTCGAATCGCCTTTGAATTTTCCAATATCCGCGTCCACCGCAAACGGCAACTCATCGGGCGCAAGCATCCTCGTGATCGACGACGAAGCGGGCATCCGCGAGTCGCTTGAAGTACTGCTTTCATTTGAAGGCTACTCTGTGCGCCTGGCTGTCGACGGCGAAGAGGGCCTGAAGACGCTGGATATGGAGACCTTTGACCTGGTGCTGCTTGACCTGGCGCTGCCCGGCCAGAGCGGCCTTGAACTGCTGCCGCAAATAAAAGAGCGCCTGCCCGAGTTGCCGGTCATCATGATCACCGCTTACGGCACCGTGGACAACGTGGTCGAAGCGATCCGCGCCGGCGCGGAAAATTTTGTTCAGAAGCCCTGGGACAACGAGAAACTGTTGGCCGACATCCGCTCGGCCATCGCACGGCATCGCGCCGAAGAAGAGAACCTCCAGCTCAAGCGCACCCTCAAACAGCGCTACAACTTCTCAAACATCGTGGGCAAGAGCGAGATCATGCTCAAGGTCTTCGACCTGGTGGCGCAGGTTGCGCCAAGCCGCTCCACGGTGCTGATTCAAGGCGAAAGCGGGACTGGCAAAGAACTAATCGCCAAGGCTATCCACGCCAACTCGCCGCGCAAAGACAAGCCGTTTGTGCCCATCAACACCGGCGCCATGCCCTCTGAACTGCTTGAGTCCACGCTCTTCGGCCACGTCAAGGGCGCATTCACCTCGGCGGTGGCCTCAAAGAAGGGGCTGTTCGAAGTAGCCAACGGCGGCACGCTTTTCCTTGACGAAATCGCCACCATGGGCATGGACACCCAGGCCAAGATTTTGCGCGTGCTGCAGGACAAGCGCTTCATGCACTTGGGCGGCATTGCGGAGATTCAGGTGGACGTGCGCATCATTGCCGCCACCAACGTCGATCTGCGCCAAGAGGTGCGCGAGGGCCGTTTCCGCGAAGACCTCTTCTACCGCCTCAACGTGATCACCGTTGACCTGCCCCCTCTGCGCGCCCGCCGCGAAGACAT
Organism: uncultured Acidobacteriaceae bacterium; assembly: GCA_903911925.1. Lineage (GTDB taxonomy): Bacteria > Acidobacteriota > Terriglobia > Terriglobales > Acidobacteriaceae > Telmatobacter. The sequence continues at coordinate 51,244 of CAIWFH010000067.1, read as the reverse complement.
TCCCCTGCTCTCGCAGCACTTCCTGGAGTTCTATGCCAACGAGAACAGCCTCTCGCCGCGCAAGCTCTCAGCCGACGCGCTGCGCGCCCTGATGGATTACGAGTGGCCCGGCAACGTCCGCGAGCTTGAGAACTCGATCGAGCGCGGCGTGGTGCTTTCGCACGGCCCCATTATCGGCTCTGACCTGCTGCCCGGCCACATCACCGGACGCAGCTTCCAGGACGCGCTGCTCGAACACAATCCCAACGCCTCGCTCTTCGACATCCTCGAAGACATTGAGCGCCGCATTATTATCGAAAAGTTGGAGCGCGCCAACTGGAACCAGACCGACGCCGCCGAGCAGTTCCACATCCCCCTCTCGACCCTCAACCAGAAGATCAAGCGGCTGAATATCGAGATACGGAAGAAAGGCCGGGACTAAGGACTAGGGATCAGGGAATAGGGACGAGCGTTCAACGCTCGTTGATCTGACCTTAAGAGCTGTCATCCTGAGCGAGCGCAGCGAGTCGAAGGACCTGCATTCCCATCGTCCCCAATCCACAGAAGCCGGGTGCCCCCAGTCTCGATTTTGAGACCTGGGAAGCAGCGACTCTCCATCTGCCAATCTGCGGTAAATCTCGTCCTAAGTCGCCGTAAACACCAATCGTCCGCCCTTCACCAGTTCTGAATGCGGCACGGAAGGTCTGTGCTGCTCGACGCCGTTCAAGGTCACGCGATTCAGGAACGCGCCCGGCGTTTTGCTGTGCGCTTCAATGCGAATCTCGCGGCCGTCGGGGAAGCGTATCGCAGCCTGCTCGAAGAGCGGCGCGCCCAGCGTCCACTCCGGCTTGCCGGGGCACAACGAAAAAATCCCAAGTGCGCTGAGCACATACCATGCCGCCATGGAGCCGGTATCTTCGTCGCCGCAGAAGTTATCGGGCGTGTATAACTCATTGAGCACGCGGTGAACCGAATGCTGCGTCCGGTCGCGGCGGCCGGCGGCGGTGAACATGTAAAGCGCGTGATGCGAGGGTTGGTTGGAGTGGGCGTACTGGCCGAACTCGACCGCTGCCATCTCGCTCATCTCGTGAATTTCGCGGCCGTAACTGCCCACATTGAAGACCGGCGGCTGGGCCAGCATCTCATCGAGAGCCGCAAGGAATGCAGTCTTGCCGCCCATCGCTTCCATCAATCCTTCAGGATCGTGCGGCACGGCAAAGCGGTACTGCCAGGCGCTGCCCTCCACATACGGGTTGCCCCAGGTGTTCGGGTCAAAGGGTTCAAGCCACGTGCCATTCGAATTCTTTCCGCGCAAGAAGCCGGTCTTCTTATCGAAAAGGTTGCGCCAGCATCGCGAGCGCTCAAGAAACATTGCCGCATCATCTAGAGCGCCCACTGCCCGCGCCACCTGCGCAATATTGAAATCGCCAAAGGCCGAGTCCAGCGTCTCCACCAGGCCGTCATCGACTTGATCGCATGGGACGTAGCCCAGCTTCAGGTACTCGGCCACCGCGCTGCGCCCGTAGCCTTTGCCCGGCGGCACGGATTGGGTTGCATGTTTCTTCAATCCCGCGAAGGCCGCCTGCACGTCGAAGCCCTTGATGCCCTTGGACACCGCATCGCCAAAAACCGAATCGATGGGGCTGCCGGTCATGCAGTTGCGATAGCCGGGGCACGGAAACTGCGGGAACCAGCCGCCTTCCTTGTAAGCGTTGACCCAGCCCTGAAGAATCTCGCCCAGCCGCTCGGGATAAAGCAACGTCATCATCGGATACCACGCGCGATACAAGTCCCAATAGCCGTGGTCGGCATACATCACGCCGGGCTCGACCTTGCCGCTGAAGGCGCTGTAGTGAACCGTGTTTCCCCGCGCATCCTTCTCGTGCCAGATGCGCGGAAACAGCAGCGCGCGATAGAGGCAGGAGTAGAAGATCTTACGCTGCGACTCCGTTGCTCCCTCAATGCGCACCCGGCCCAATGCCTGCTCCCACACGGCTTCCGCCTCGCTCTTTACTTCCACGAAGGGCTTGTCACCGATCTCGGTGTCGAGATTGCGCAGGGCCTGCTCATGAGAGATGAACGATGTGCCGGCGCGCAGTGTAACCGGCTTGCCGGCCTGCGCATTGAAGCGCACTACCGCAACCCGGCGGTCTTTCAGTTCCTTCACTTCAAACTCAGTAATCTTCGCGTCGATTCGGACGGCATAGTGTGCCGCAAAGCCCGCGGGAACGCCGCCGCTGTTGGCACGGACCAGCGCCGTGATGACGCCACTGGCCGCATCGCCGTGCGCCTCGGCATCCAAGCCGGGCAGGTCAATGAAGACGCCTGCCGGGCCTGACTCCTTGAAGGTGAAGCGCATGGCAGAACACCGCTCGGTAGGCGCCAGTTCAAGCGTGCAGCCGTAGCGCAGCAACTGCGCCTTTACGGCGTGCGGGCCAATTTGCAGTTCCTTTGGCCGGTACGAAGAAGCGCGTGCCGATGGCTGCGGGTCGGGGCTGCCCGTGAAGGGCATGAAAGTGGCGTGGCCGTAGTCGCCCAGCCACATGCTCAACTGGCGCGTGCATCGAATACCCTGCAGCCGCTGATCGTGCGGCTGAAAGAACCACTCATCGCGATCGCTGGACTGCAGCGCCCAATGGGCCATGGCAAATGGAACGGCAATGATCGGCAACGTATTGCCCCGGGAAAAAAGTGGAGTCGAATCGGTGCCCTGAAGCGGATTGACCCAATTCACGAGAGCGGCGCCGTCCGCAGGCGAAGCGCCTGAAGAAGTCTGGCTATTAACCGCGGGCAGCGGTTTGTCCGCTGCATCCGCTCGACCGTCCAATGTTGAAAGAAGAGCTGCCGCCCCACCCAGTTTCAAAAAGCTCCGTCTGCTTGCTCCATCGCCGTTCGGCATTTCCGTTCCTCCAGAGATTCTCCGCAGTTTCCGCGGCCCACGGATCTACGCGCATGCGGCCGGGCGGTTTGCGGACAGGATAACGATATCAGTGCGGTTACCGGATCGATTGAGGTTCGAGGTTTCCCGCCCTTTGTCTATAAGGGAAGTTCGAGTTGATTTGCCGGACTGCCGTCCGCGCCGCAAGCCTGGAGCCACCGCTCGAGAAAAGCCGTCATTTCCCCCGGCGGCTGAAGCCAAATCTCCGCCGCGGTCTCTCGCCACTCGCGCCTGACCAGCAGGCTGAGCCCGGGCCTGCCGAAACGCTGCACCGCGCGGAAGGCCGCTTCGTCGGTGAGATCGTCGCCTAAAAACGCCGCCGGGCCAGCGCCGGACTCGGCCAGGATGGCTTCGACGGCCTCGCCCTTGTTGCGGCCCACGCGCAGCTCAAGGCCGGCCTCAAACTCCAGCAGTCCCAGGCCCCCCATGCGGGCCAGCGGCTCAAACAAGGCACGGGTCCGTTCCTCAACCTGTTCCGCCTTCTTGCGCGATAGTCCGCGCCAGTGCATCACCGCGCCGTTGGCCTTGTCTTCAAAGAGCCCTCCCAGGCTGTCGCGGCCCAGAGACTCTTTCAACTCATCCAGACGCATCTTCACTGCCGGTGCAGCCTCTTCCAGTTCCCGGCGGCCGCCGGGGAAAAGCCGTTCTGCCCCGTGAAGGCCCCAGACCTCAAGCGGCGGATCGAGACCAAGCAGGGGCGCAATCTCCTGGGCGGGCCGTCCGGTGATTACGACAAGCCGGGTACGGCCCTGGCGCTGGATAGCCGCCAAAAGTTCCCGTACGCCGCCCCATGGGTGCGCCTGAAACCGGTCTACGCGGAAAGGCGCCAGCGTGCCGTCGTAATCAAGGAGTAAAAGCGGGTTTGCGGCGCCCTTGAAGGCGGAAAAAAACTCTTCCAATCTCTGCGCCGGCTCGGGGATCATGGTCTGCTCGCTTTCAAAGTCAGTTTATCGCGAGCCCGCCCAGCCCTCTCGCATGCGCTATCCTGTCGAGGAGAGGGGCACATCCAACTCCTTGCTGACAGGGGATTTCAATGGCGATTGAGGTGATCGAGAGAACCGCCAAGAACCTTGTGCTCACCGTGCAGGATTACTCCCTGTTCTCTTTCCGCTCGTTCATGAACCTGTGGCGTCCGCCCATCTACTGGCCGGATTTCCTGGTGCAGTCGGACATTATCGGGGCCGGCTCGGCGTCGATCGTTCTGCTCTCGGGCTTTTTTACCGGCGCCGTGCTGGCGCTGCAATCGGCGGCCACGCTGTCGCAGTTTGGCGCCACCGCGGTAACCGGACAGTTCGTTTCAATCACCATGATTCGCGAGCTGGGCCCGGTCCTGAGCGGCATCATGGTGGCCGGGCGCAACGCGTCCTCGATGGCCAGCGAACTTGGGTCCATGGTGGTGACCGAGCAAATTGACGCCATGCGCGCCCTGGGCGTCGATCCGCTGCGCAAGCTGGTCACCCCGCGCATCTTCGCCTGCATCTCAATGCTTTTCTTCCTGACCATCGTCGCCGACGCCTTCGGCATCCTGGGCGGCGGATTCGTCACCGTCTTCCTCAACCACCAGAACGGCACCGAATACTTCTCGAAAGCCTGGGAGTCGCTCCGCTATCCCGATATCATCCAGGGGCTGGTGAAGCCGCTGTTCTCCGGCTACATCATTGCCTCCATCGGATGCTTCTACGGCCTGAGGACCACGGGCGGAACCCAGGGCGTGGGCCGCTCGACAATTCAGGCGGTCGTCAACTCATCGGTGCTCATCATCGTCGTCGATTTCCTGCTTACCCAGGTATTGCTCCGGCTCTTCCCCCTGTTATGAGCTTGACTCCATCATCAGACCCGTCTCCGCGCCAGCCTTCCGGGCAACCTCTGGATCGAACGCCGGTGTTGGCCTTCAACCGTGTCTCAATCGCATTCGACGGCCCGCCGGTGCTTGAGGACATCACGTTTTCCGTCGCGCCGGGAGAAACCCGAATCGTGCTTGGGCCGGCCGGGGTGGGCAAAAGCGTATTGCTCAAGCTGGCCAACGGCCTGCTTCGCCCCGACGAGGGCAGCATCCTATTGTTCGGCGAAGAGATTTCCCATATGCCGGAGGATCAGCTCTTTCCCCTGCGGACGCGCGCTGGAATGGTCTTCCAGGAGGGCGCACTCTTTGATTCGCTCACCGTTCGCAACAACGTGGCCTACCAACTGATCCAGGAGCGGGTGCCCGATGACGAGATTGACGCCCGCGTCCATGAAGCGCTGCGCTTTGTAGAACTCGACGAGACGTTCGGCATGCTCCCCAGCAGCCTCTCCGGCGGCATGAGGCGCCGCGTGGCGATCGCCCGCGCCCTTATCCGCAAGCCCGAGCTGCTGCTCTACGACTCGCCGACCGGCGGCCTGGACCCCGTCACTTCGACCACCATTATCGAGCTGATCATCAAGGAACGCGATGTGTACCATACGCCCTCGCTTCTGGTGACCCACCGCCTGCAAGACGCGTTTACGCTGTGCACGCACCGCTTCGACGCGGAAGCGGGCCGCATGGTTCCGCTTCCGAAGGGCCAGACCGACCCCAACACCACCTTCCTGATGCTGGAGGAAGGGCGGCTGATCTTCGATGGGTCGCTGCATGAGTTGCTGCATAGCCAGAACGGTTTTGTGCAGGAGTTTTTGCAGTAGGACCGCACGGCGCACATGGCTTGGCGATGGAACGCGCGACGGGGTTCACCAACCAGGCAACCCTCATTGCCGACAATGGCCCTCGTCAGCCTCTCCGGCTGGTTGGAAGGAATTTTGAACGGCAAGATTCAATGTGATGTAACCCACTTTTCCACTGCAACTAATGGTGGATAACGGCCTCCATCCTTGTCCCGATGCGCTTCAGGGCGCCGCGGCATAAACTCCTGACAATTCCACAGATTGCCTTCTTAGGAGTGTACGTCCGCAATGGGTTTTGACAGGCAGTGCCGTCCTGCCTTCCGACTGCTGCCCGAGATTCCCGAGACCTGCGTACCGAACCTAACATGCGCACAAGGAAAGAGAATCAAGATGCGAGTGTACGGAATCATCCCTGTTTTCATTTGCTTTATCTTTGGCCTGTTGTCGCTACAAATATACGGTCAGTCAAGCGCGTCCATCGTGGAAGGCCTGGTTCAGGACGCCACAGGCGCCGTGATTCAGAATTGCGACGTAAATCTGCTGAACGCCGAGACGGGCGGAAAGTCCGCCACCCGCACCAACGAAGCCGGCGTCTACGTCTTCTCTTCTGTCCAGCCGGGCTTGTATTCGTTGCAGGTTTCCAAGCCGGGATTCAAGTCGTATTCGGTTACCAATTTTCGGGTGACGGCCTCGGAGCGCGCAACCCGGAATGTCGTGCTTGGACTCGGCTCTGCCTCGACCACTGTCACGGTGGATGCGTCGGGCTCCGCATCGCTCTGGGAGCCGACCTCAAACGAGCTTGGCACGCTGATCGACCAGCAAGACGTTCGCAACCTTCCCCTGAACGGCCGCGATTTTTTGCAGTTGGGTCTTCTTTCCGGCGCTACGCAGACATCCGGCACAACGGTATCGGACTTTACGACTCTCCAGGTTGGCCATCCCGACCGCACCATCATCATTAGCGGAATCGAGCAGGACCTCACCGGGTTCGTGATCAACGGCATGTCCACAGCGGGCAGCCGCCTGGGGCAGGCGTCCTTGAATTTATCGGTTGCGGCCATTGACCAGTTCAAGATACACGAGGGCTTCTTTCTTCCTTCAGAGGGACCGAACGATGCCGGCATGGTGACGGTGGCGACCAAGGGAGGCAGCAACCGGTTTCACGGAGAGGTCTTCGAGTTTGTCAGAAATACGGCGTTCGATACGCGGCAGTATTTCGATTTGCCGGGCGCTAAGGCCAGCCCGTTTCATCGCAACCAGTTTGGCGGCGCGGTTGGCGGACCCATTCTGCGCAATCGCGTATTTTTCTTTGCCCACTACGAGGGCCGCCGGCAGGTGCTCTCCAACACTGTAAAGGCTACTATCCCCTCGGTCGCCATGTTCGGCGGGGACTTCTCCGCCGTAAGCACGCCAATTTACGATCCGAGCACCTTCGACCCGGCAACCGGAGAGAGACAGCAATTCCCAGGAAATGTGATCCCGCAGGGCAGCATCAACGAAATGTCCAAGAAGCTGCTTGCTTTTTACGTGTCCGCGCCGAGTTTCGGATCGCAAAACCTAGTGGGCAATCCGGTGACCACCGACAACTACGATCAATATGGCGGGCGGGTGGATGTGAACCTCAACGCCAAGAACATCCTGTTTGGCCAGTATGTCAACGAGAACTCGCCCACTGTGAACGCGGCCCTGTTTCCTCTTGCAGGTTATGGGTTTCCGCTGAGCACGCACTTTGCCATGGCCCAATTGAACACCACGTTGACTTCTCATCTGGTGAACGAGTTTCGGCTTGGGTTTCTCTACACCTCGGTCTTTAACGCCGGAGCGACTCAGGAAGATGTGCAGGGCAAGATGGGCTTCACGGGAACCGCCGATCCGAATGGAATTCCAGGGATTTATCTTAGCGGCTTCAACGTGTCCGGCGCCACCGCGGCGACGCCTTCCTTTGGCCGCGCACAGGGTCTTATCGGCAACATCGACAACCAGTACCAGATGCACGAAGGCATGAATTGGCTGAAGGCGAAGCACGAACTGAGCTTCGGCGTTGACATCAACTACATTCGGACTGTTCAGGAGAGCTCGAACTTCTATTCCCGCGGCGGGGTGTACTTCAATCCCATCTATACCGCGCAACTGGCGCCCGATCCCGCGAATAGCGGGAAGCTGAAACCGGTGGCGGGCACGGGCAACTCGTTTGCCGATTTCCTGCTGGGCATGCCGCAGAGCGGCACGGTAACCTCAATGCCGCGCACGCATTTTCGCTGGACCGCAGTTACGCCTTACGCACAGGACACCTGGCGCATTCTGCCTAACCTGACCCTCAATGCCGGCGTGGGTTGGAATCTGAGCACGCCGCCCAACGCGGTTGGCGGGAACAAGCTGTACCCTCACTCCTTTGACTTCAAGACCGGCAAGGTGAAGTTTGCCGCGTTGGGCGACATCGGTCCCGAGGTCTACAAGATGGATCTCAATAACTTCGCTCCGCGCATCGGAATTGCGTGGCAGCCGGGCTTTCTACCTGGAACGATCATCCGGGTGGGCGGAGGAATCTACTATCCCGCCGAGGACGCCATCTATGAGCTGTTTGCAATCACCGCGCCGGGCGTGGCAATCGTTCAATCGATCACCAACGATCCATCTCAACCGGCGCCCACGTACACGCTGGGGCAAAACGTGTTTCCGCCCATGTCACAGACCACTATCACCCAGACCTTCGCCGACAATATCCACGGCACGCTTTTCAGCCTGGACAGCAATTTGCGGACCCCGTACATCCAGCAATGGAGTGTGGCGATCCAGCACAATCTGACCAGGAACATGATTGCCGAGGTCGACTACATCGGGTCGCAGTCGCGCAAGCTGCCGATACGTTGGAATGCGGACGATTGCTCGATTCCGGGCTCGTATGTCTGCGATCAGACGGTGCGCCCCTTCAAGCAGTTCAATTACATTTACGCGGCGGCTAACGAAGGGAACTCCAGCTATAACGCCTTCGTCGCCAAACTACAGCGGCAGTTCTCCAACGGCCTGAGCTTCGTCGCCAACTACACCTGGTCCAAGGTGCTGAGCAATACCGAGCAGGGAGGTGCGCCCGTCGGCCTCAATGAGCGAGGCACCTGCCTCAGCTGCGATAAAGGGATGGCCGGCTATGACGCTCCGCAGCGCCTGGTGGTAAGCGGCGTGTGGAATCTGCCGCTTGGCAGGGGGCAACGCTACTTGAACGGAATCTCGCCTGCTTTGGACCGCATCGCCGGCGGTTGGACCCTGGATACGATTGCGACATTCTCGAAGGGAAACCCCTTCACCGTGCTGGCAGCGAGCAGCACATCCATGGACCCGATGACGCAATTTCGCGCCGATCGGCTCTGCGAGGGCCGCTCCAGCATGAAGAACAAGAACGTCCGCGATAACGGCCACTACTGGTTCGATACCGCCTGTTTTGCCAAGCCCGCGACCAACCACTTCGGCAATTCCACGCCGAATATCATCACCGGACCGGGAGTGAACAATTGGGATATTGGCGCCGGAAAGCTCATTGCACTGCGCGAGTCAATGAACCTTCAGTTCAGGGCCGACGCATTCAATGCCTTCAATCATGCGCAGTTTCTGAATCCCGACAGCAACATGGCGGATACCAACTTCGGCAAGGTCACGACGGTAGGTCCGTCGAGGATCTTCCAGTTCAGCTTGTCGTTGCTCTGGTAGGAGCCTGGCATCGATAAGCCGGAGGCTCGGGAGTCCGGCCCTGGCCGCGCCCCCCTCGAAGGCAGTAGTTGTCCCGGCTGCCTTCGAGGGGCAAACAGCGGCAAGACGGCTTGATTCGCGGAGTCGTGCACTCTGAAACAAGTTTGCCCGCGCGCTCCGGCGCCTGCCCCTTCCCACGCGGCTTCCCCATCTGCTACCCTTGCCTGTTTTGATTTCCGAAAGGAACTGCGGGGGCAACCATGGGATTCAAGTTTCAAAGCTTCGATTTTCTCCACCTCGATTCAACCTTTACAGAGGACGAACTGCTGGTGCGCAAAACGGCGCGCGACTTTGTGGAGGACAACTTGATCCCCATCATCGAGGAGTGCTTCCGCACTGAGCGGTTCCCGAAGGAACTGGTGCCGATCATGGGCGAGCTGGGCTTCTACGGCGCCAACCTTGAGGGGTACGGCTGCGCCGGCATGTCGAATGTGGAGTACGGCCTGGTGATGCAGGAGCTGGAGCGCGGCGACTCGGGGTTCCGCAGCTTTGTGAGTGTGCAGTCGGGCCTGGTGATGTACCCCATCTATGAATTCGGATCAGACGAGCAGAAGAACACCTGGCTGCCGGCACTGGCCAGCGGCGAGAAGCTAGGCTGCTTTGGGCTGACCGAGCCCGGCTTCGGATCGAACCCGGGAGGGATGACCACCACCGCCCGTAAGGTGGGCGACGAGTACGTCCTGAACGGCGAAAAGCTGTGGATCACCTCCGGGACCATCTCTGACGTGGCGATTGTCTGGGCTAAATGCGAGGACGAAGACGGGCGGGTGCGGGGCTTCCTGGTGGAGACCGACCGCCCCGGCTTTACCGCCTACGACGTGCATGGCAAGTGGAGCCTGAGAGCCTCGCACACCAGCGGCCTGTCACTACAGGATGTGCATGTGCCGCTGACCGCCGCAATGCCCGGCGCCGACAGCCTGAAGGCGGCCCTGATGTGCCTGAACCAGGCCCGCTACGGCATCAGCTGGGGCGCCATCGGCGCTGCCATGGACTGCTATTCGAACGCGCTGCAGTACTCCAAGGAGAGGAAGCAATTCCGCAACGAGCCCATTGCCAGCCACCAGATTGTGCAGGAAAAGCTGGTGTGGATGGTCAACGAGATCTCGAAGGCGCAACTGCTTTCATTGCATGTGGGCCGGTTGAAGGATGCGGGCAAGGCGGGCCACGAACACATCTCGCTGGCCAAGCGCAACAACGTTTGGATGGCGCTGGAATGCGCCAGAATCGCCCGCGACATTCTCGGGGCAAATGGAATTACAGAAGACTACCCCATCATGCGCCACATGATGAATCTGGAGTCGGTGATTACGTATGAAGGCACCCACGACATCCATACCCTGATCATCGGCCACAGCGTCACAGGGATCGGGGCGTACTGAGGCACTTTTTCTTAGCTCCCCGCTGTCAACCAACCGTCGACAGCGGGCGGCTGATGAGGCATATTCTTAGCCATGCGGAATTCTGTTTGCGGCTTTCGTTTCTGTTTCCCGTTGCTCCTGCCGGCAACCATCGCAGTGGTCCTGACTCTCGCTTCGACTGCTGCCGCGCAGGCGCCAGCGGCGCTGATCGTGCTCCGCGCCGCCCGCCTGCTGCAGGTAGATACCGGAACCCTGCTCCAGCCCGGCGAAATCCTGATCGAAGGCGAACGCATCCGCGCCGTCGGCAAGTCGGTCGAGCATCCGCAGGGCGCGAAGGTCATCGACCTGGGTGACGTCACACTGCTCCCTGGCCTGATTGACGCGCATATTCACCTGTTTCTGCATCCCGGCGCGGAGGACTTGCAGACGGTGCAGGAGTCGGTACCGTGGCGCACGATCCTGGCCGAGCAGGCGGCCAAAGCCGATCTGATGGCTGGGTTCACGGCCGAGCGCGACATGGGCACCGAGGGCGCGGGTTCGGCCGATACGGCGGTGCGCGACGCGATCAACCGAGGCCTGATCCCAGGGCCGCGACTGCGCGTGAGCGGCAACGCAATTGATCTCCTCGGCGGCCACGAAGACGCCATCCACTACAACCCGGCGCAGCATATTCTCTCCAACGCCGATTACGCCAACTCCACCGAACAGCTTGTCGAAGTAATGCGCGCCCAGCACAAGGAGGGTTCGGACTTCGCCAAGATCTATGAGACCGGGCACGATGAAATTGTTGCTGGGGAGTTGCACACGCCGTACCAATACACCGAAGCGCAATTGGCCGCGGCTGTTGAAGAGGGGCGGCGATTGGGCGCGGCGGTTGCCGTCCACGCAATGGGCGAGCCGGGCACGCTCTACGCCGCAGAGGCCGGAGTAGCCTCCATCGACCACGCCACCCAGCTCAGCGATGAAACCATGCGCCTGATGCACGAGAAGCACATCCCTGCCGTGCCCACCTTCACCATCTTCGAGTACTTCGCGCAGCACGCCGCTTCGCCCGCTGCAGCCGCGCGCGAACAAGCCCTGGTCGACTGCAAGATTCGCGAGTTCAAGCGGCAGGTCGCCGCCGGAATCCCCTTTGCCGTGGGCTCGGACGTTGGCCCGTTCCCGCATGGTACGCAGGCACGCGAGATGGAACTGATGGTTCGCTACGGGATGAAGCCGCTGGCCGTGCTGCAAGCGGACCTCATCAACGGCGCAAAACTCCTCGGATGGGAGGGTCAAATCGGCGCACTCAAGCCCGGCTTCCTTGCCGACGTGATCGCCGTACCCGGCAACCCGATCGAGGATATTACCGCCGTGGAGCATGTAGTTTTTGTAATGAAGAATGGAGTGGTTATTCGAAAGTAGGTTGCACATGAGTAAACATATCGCTTCACTCGCAGTTTTTCTTATCCTCGGTTGTCTTCCAGCCGCCACTCAGCAAAAGACGGCCGAAATTTGGAAACCGGCTCATTTTCGGAACCTCACTGTAGGCCAAAGCACGACGAAACAGGTTATCGCCGAACTCGGCAAACCAACCTACTTGGGAAAGGAAGAGGACACGGGGGTGCCCTTGTGGACCTACGAAGTTCAAGAGCCCTTACCTGGCTTTCTGTATGTGTACATTCGCAAAGGAAGGCTGGCAGGAATCGGCCTCGGACTTGCGAGCCCGGTCGAAACGAGCGCGATCATCCGACTCTTCGGGAACGGCTATCAATTGGTCCGGTATGATTTCGACGACTGCCTCGGTCAAGGTGGCACTGCACCCGTTTTCAGGTCGCCCAATGGTCCATTGGAGAAAATGGAGTTCCCGCAACTCGGCGTCTCTGCCAGCATTCACAATAGCAAGGTTCAGGAAATCTCTTACACCAGCCACCCTGCCGGGCAGGCGTACTCGCGATGCCCTCCTAAACGATCAGCACCAGTTCCGAGCAAGCTGCCAGCCGCACGTCAGCATTGAGAGTTCGTTCGTGCGAGTAAAGCAGAGGGACTTCCAGCGGCGACTCAGAAAAACCTATCGGAGTTCGCCTGCCATCTCAGCCAGTTTGGCAACCGTGTTCATGTTGCGAGCGGTAGCAGCTTTGGCTGCCGGAATCTTGAGTCTGGATTGCCCTGCCCCATCGGGAAAGTACGCGTAGATTTCGCGCACGCCGAGTTGCACTTGCTCCGTCGTCTGGTTCGTCAAGGCCTGCAGGGCGCCGACAGCCGGAGGCTCATCAAGAAAGAAAGCGGCCGTAAGATTTCCCGGCATCTCCTGAAAGGGACATCCGGCAAGAACCGCGGCCATCTCAGCGGCGGTGCGAACCATCACGCCAACCGGCTTCCCGGCATACTTGGTGAGCGCAGCCTCCAGTGCGGCCTTCACTTGTGCTTCGGCCTTTGCCGACTCAAATACGACGTTGCCGCTAGCGATATAAGTACGAACCGACTTGAAGCCCGCCTTTTCGCACATGGCCTTGAGTTCGGTCATCGGCAGCTTGCCGGTGCCACCGACGTTGACGGCGCGAAGAAGTGCCACGTATGCAGTCACAAGTCCCTTTCGAAAACAGAGCACGAATGCCAAGAGCGACAGAATTTTATCGCGCTCTATTCCACAAGTTCCTTGCTACACCGCAACCGTAAAGCTCTCCTCGGTGCGTGTCACGGCTTTGTAGAGGGTATCTCGCTCCACGGGCACGCGGCCTGCCTCGGTAATCAGGCGGCAAAGTTCTTTGCGGGTCATGCCCTGCGGCGTAGTGGCGCCGGCGTCGTGGTAGATCTTCTCTTCCACCACCGTGCCGTCCAGATCGTCGGCCCCGAAACGCAGCGCAATCTGCGCGATCTTGGGGCTCAGCATCTGCCAGTAGGCCTTGATGTGCGGAAAGTTGTCGAGCATGAGCCGGCCCACCGCGACCTGGCGAATGTCGGTCAGTCCAGTGGTCACCGGCAAGTGATCGAGCATGGTGTTTTCCGGGTGGAAGGCCAGCGGAATAAATGTCTGGAAGCCGCCGGTCTCGTCCTGCACCGCACGCAGTTTCAGCAGGTGGTCCACGCGGTCTTCGTCGTTCTCAATGTGGCCGTAAAGCATGGTCGCATTGGACTTGAAGCCGAGTTTGTGGGCCAACCGCGCCGTGGTGAGCCACTCTTCGCCGTCGATCTTGTGATCGCAGATGATGGAGCGGACGCGCGCGGCAAAAATCTCTGCGCCGCCGCCGGGCATGGAGTCCACGCCTGCCTCGCGCATTTTGATCAATGTCTGCTCGATGGTGATCTTTGCGCGCCGCGCCAGGTAGGCTACCTCCACCATGGTGAAGGCCTTGATGTGAACCTTGGGGAAGCGCTGCTTGAGCCCCTTGACCAGGTCAAGAAAATACTCGAGCGGCAGGTCAGGGTGCAATCCCCCAACGATATGGAATTCCGTGACCGCCTCGGAGTAGCCGGAAGCGGCCGTCTCCCAGGCCTCTTCAAGCGCCATGGTGTAGCCGGCCGGGTCGCCCTTCTTGCGCCCGAAGGCGCACAGCTTGCAGGCTGCCACGCAAACGTTGGTGGGATTGATGTGCCGGTTGACGTTGAAGTAGGTGATGTCGCCGTGCATCCGCTCGCGGACGTAGTTGGCCAGCCAGCCGACCGCCAGCACATCTGAAGAGCCGTAGAGTACCAGCCCGTCGTTGAAGTCGAGGCGCTGGCTGGCAAGCACCTTGGCGGCTATCGGCTCGAGGCGCGGATCGTGGCTTTGAAAGGCGTGATTCGTTTGGGCGGTTTGTGCCTGAGATGTCCGGATTTCAGCCTGCATACCAAGATGATACAGAAACCTGGTGAGATAAATCACCCCAACGCCGGACCGATCAGGGCAATCGCATGAATAGCTGGACGCGATGACGGCTTTGGCCGTCTCCGCTTCGCCGGCGCTCAAAGACCGGTGCATTCCCGGTGAAAAATGGCTGATATTCGACAGGCTCCTGGACGTAAGTCCTTTGTTTTTTCAGGTATTTCATGGTTTTTTTGATGTAACTACATTGTTTTCATATGCATAGCGCGAAAATGGGGGAGGGGGAGGGGTAAATCGCCCTCTTTGTGCGCTGCGGTAGCCCCCCCGTGGGCGCTGCTTTATTTGTGGTGCGGTGGAGGCCATAGGAATGATTGTCTCCCTTTTCACGAATTAATCTGCAATCGCAGGGAGCTATCGGAGAATCATCTTGCCGGCGGGTTTCTTCATGCGATTGGCTTGCCGGGCCTATTCCGTTAATCCCTGGTTCCTGCTGTCGCCACAGGGTGCGGCTCCACCAGAACCCCGTCATAGAGCGAAGCCGCCAGCATATGGCCCGCCGCGGTGCGGATCAGAAAGACCTTCCAGCCTGTCCGTGTCCATTTCCAGTTGAGCGCCACGGGATCGATGACATACACAAAGTCGCTGTTGCGGGAACTGACCAGCACCTTGCCCTGCGCGGGGTCGTAGCAGAGATCGTTGACGTCGCGGAAAGGAAGCCGCTCAATCCAAAGCCAGTTCTTGCCCAGGTCGTGCGACAGGTTAACGCCTTCGCGGCCGCCGAGCCAGAGTGTGCCGTCAGGCGAGAAAGCGGCGCGGTCGATGCGCGTAATCCCGGGAGGAAGCGCGGACACCGACCACGTGAGCCCGGCATCGGTGGAAACGACAAGCATGTCGCGGCGCGCGGCAACCATGGTTGCCCCACGCACGGCAACGGTTAGGTACTCGGTGGAGCCCAGGACGATGTGCCCCTGCCAGGTGGCGCCTTGGTCCACGCTGGTAAGCAGGCCCGAACTGGTGGATGCCAACCACGCCGGGCCTGAAAGATCGAGCGCGTACACCCGGCCCAGAAGGACGGCCTGCTTGTCCTTGATCCTGGTTTCGACCGGAACCTTTTTGCCTTTGCGAACCACGACGCTCTTCTTGATCAGGAAGTTCTGGATCGTATTGCGCGGCCACCAGTGGGGGCCGGCGGTGATGGCGGTTCCGGGGAATAGCATGAAAATGCCGTGGTTGGTTCCGGCCAGAACGGCGCCATCGGGCGCCTGCGCCAGGGCGAATACATCGCGCCCTTCAAGGCCCTCGCCGATATGATCCCAGGCGGCGCCTCCGTTTTCAGAGACAAAAACGCCGCCATAAGTTTTGTCGTTGACCACGCCTGCATAGAGCCGCGAAGGCTTGGCCGCGTCAACCAGCAGAGCCTCAACCTTGCGCCCCGAGAAGCCTTCGTTGGCGGCCACAAAGCTCATGCCCGCGTCCCTGCTGTAGAGCACGCCGCTGCGATCGGTGGCCAGCAGCACGTGCTGCGTGTCGGCAGGGTCTACAAATACGTCGTTCACGATCACGTCAGGCCCGGTCATGCGCAGGAAGGTCTTGCCGCCGTCCACGGTCTTGTATAGCCCCTCGGTGGTGCCTGCATACACCGTGTCGCGGTTGAACGGGTCCTGCTTGAGCACGCGCGTGCGGCGGGCCGAGGCCGGGATGCCCTGGATCTTGTGGAACAGCTCTGCCGCAGTATCGGACTTGTAAATTCCGCTGCACGCGCTGAGGAAGACAGTCAACGGGTTGACCGGATCGATGATGATGGAGAACACGTCGGAGTCGTCAATGAGGCCCTGCTTGATGTTGTTCCATGTCTTGCCGCCGTCGAGCGTCTTCCAGGGCAGGTGCCAGGTTCCGGCGTAGACGATGTTCGAATCCACCGGGTCAACCGCCAGGGATTCAACTTCATGAAGCTCGCGGCTCCCCTGTGGGCTGATCAGCGTCCAGGTTGCGCCTGCATCCGCTGAACGAAACACCCCTTCGAGGGTCCCGGCAAAGAACATGCGGGAGTTGGAAGGGGCCCGGACAAAAGCCCGCACAGATTGCCCGCGAAGGCCCTGGGATATCACCCAGCTTTTGCCCCCATCGTGGCTTATCCAAAGTCCGCCGTCCGGATGGTCAACGGTCCACGCGGCCACGTAAACAGTTGCGGGATTGGCCGTATCCACAAGGATGTGGTCCAGAATCAGGTCGTCGGATGGGTCAAGCTTTGAGAGCCGATGCCAAGTGGCGCCCCTGTCAACGGACTCATAGAGCCAGCTGTTGGTGGTGCCCATGTAGATGTGGCTGGGCTGGCCGGGAACCGCAGCAAAGGAACGGGCATCGCCGCCGGCCGGGCCCACCGCGGCCCAGGGAGCCTGCGCCGCGAGTCTCTGAGCAGCAAGAACCAGAAGGAGGATGACTGTGGCTTGCACGAGCTGAATGGGCCGGCGCATGAAAGAAGGGGAGATCGGGAAGCGATTCATGAGGAAATTGGCTCCATGGACTAACGGGAATCATACTCAAAACCAAATGGGGCTGGCTGGTGAATGCAGCTCAACACTGGCTGAACGCGGGAAAACAAGGCCCGGAAGGCCGGGAGGCCCTCTGGACAACCGATCAACCGCTCCCAACGACGAAAACTTGTGGTTGGGAGCCTTGGACTGGAACGGCCGCTTCAGTTTTCAACTGTACGCGCTGAATGCGTCTCAGTTCGCCTTTTTGGCTGCCCGCCTCTTGAGTGCGTGCTTCCTGGCTACCGACTTTGCGCCGAGGGGCTTGCGCTCTTCAGCCTTGACTGTTACCTGATCGACAGGAGTGGTTCCGGTCACGTCAGCGGCAAAATTGGCACCGGACGGCACCAGGTAATTCTCAACCGACTTGGCGTCGGCAGTGCCCTCGCCAACGCCGATGCGGGCCGAATCGATGCCCTTCTCGCCGACCAGGTATGCCTTGGCATTGACGGCGCGCTGCGCGGCCAGGTCTTTCAGCTTTGCGTTCTTCGCGGCGTGCTTTGGCAAAACCTTCTCTGCCGCGGTGGAGTTGCCCACCACAACTGCCCGGGCATCGGACTGCTTTTGCAAATCGAGGGCTATCTCGTCGAGGCAGGCCTTGGATTCGTTATCCACGCGCGTGGGGCGCTTGTCGTCTTTTGCGAAGGAGAGGGAGCATAGCGTCTGGGCGTGCGGAACCGGGGCCACGTAAGGAGCCGTGATGGTCACCATGGCCATCGCGGTTGCGGTCTGGCCCTTGTCGTCCTGAACGATGCACGTGATTCCGGCGGTGCCTGTGGGTGCGCCGTTGGATGAGTACACCGCCGTAGCGCCGTATCCCGTGACCGTGCCGAGCGGCGCCGAGTAACTGTAGAGCAAGGGACGGTTTTGCGGGCTCATGCCCATGGCGGTGATATTGCTGGATTCGCCGGGTCTGATGGTGGAAGGGTTCGCCGAGCAGGAAGCGGTTGGCGGGTCGAAGGCTTTGACCGTAAAGCTGTCGGAGCTTTCCGCCATCTGCCAGGGCTTCAGGCCTTCTTTGCCCGGTTTGCCTTCTTTTACGGCGCAGTTCACTTTGTAGGTGCCGGGCGCCAGCGCTGCCGTTGCCACCGAGGCCGTAGAGCCGCTGCCCGTTACGCCAATTCCATTCCAGGAATACACGACGCTCTGTTTGGGGTCCAGTCCGGTAGCCATCGCGGTCACTGACACTGGATCGCCGGGGTAAACGGAATTCGGGCTGGCCGAGCACGCAAGCGTCAACGACTCCAGCGGCGCAATATGGCCCCCATGGATCACGATACCGGTGCTGAAGCGCAGCGCATTCACGTTCGCAACGCCGCCCCACAATCCGGTGCCGAAATCCGCATGCATATACTCGTAGTCAACCTGGAACAGTCGAATCGCGAGACGGCGATGGAGCCACCCGGTCCCGATGTCCATTCCGCCGCCTGCAGTCAGGTTTGGACCCCATGTGAACGGATTGTGCACCGGGCCATCGATCATGACCCCGCCTGCAAGGGCATGCACAAACGGCGTGATGCGTCCAATGGGAAAACGGGCTATGACGCCGCCCGAGACGGTCAAGAAACCGTCATTATTGGCCTCGGTGCCGGTTTCCGGAATGTCGGGCGTATTCTGCCAGCCCCACTCATGCACTCCAACTTCAGCCTGGACGCCAACATTGCGCAGGAAGTAATACGAGAAGCTCCCGATCCCGCCAACCGGCACATTATCGTAGCCCACATTCAGAACCCGGCCGTCCGGAATCAGCGTGTCAACCGTTCCCTTGGGCATCAGGTAGCTGTATTCCATGCCAATGTCCCACTTCGACGAAACGTAATCGGATGGTGCTCCCGTGATTGCCGGAGCGGTTTGCGCGTTCAATGCGATTGGCAGTGATAGGGCAAATGCCAGGGCAAAAACCCGGCGCCGAGTGTTTGAAACACTTTCACACATTCGATCTTCCTCCAAAGCTGATTCAGGGTTACAAGGGGGAAAGGCACTGTCGCAGCGCAGAGCTTCGGCGCTTAGGCACTTCGCTGCCCTCAACGAACGGGCCGCGAATAACCCCAACGGCATTCCAACGATAGCATGGGAGCGATTCAGAATGAGACAGTATTCGCGCAGCTTTCGCGTTGTCCTGTTACTAGTTGATAACCATTGGTAACCATTGGATTGGAGAGGCTGCACGCCGGTTTCGAGAGAAGCTTCGCCAAGTCCTTTCGTTCCATAAAGCACCTCTGCAAACGAAAAAGGCTGGCCGGGTAACCGGTCAGCCTCTTTTCGATTGCGAAAAGCACTCTGCTTTGTTGCGTTGCGGCGCCGGTTTGGCGCCATGCCGCCAGTTACTTTGCGGCCTTCTTCGCCTTCTTGGCCGGATGTCTTTCAGCCAGCGGCTTGCGGACCACCGGCTTCACCACGGTCTCATCAACCGGGGTGGTGCCAGCCACATCGGACGAGAAGGTTGCTCCAGAGGGCACCAGGTAATCTTCCACCTTCTGCCCGTCTGTGGTACCGGTCGCGACGCTGATGCGCGAGGCATCAATGCCCTTCTCGGTTACCAGGTATTCCTTGGTGTTGACGGCGCGCTCACCGGCGAAGTCCTCAAGCTTGGCATGCTTTTTGGCATGCTTCGGAAGAACCTTCTCAGCGGCGGTCGAATCGCCAACCACAACGGCCTTGGCATCGGACTGCTTCTGCAGGTCGAGGGCAACTTCGTCAAGGCAGGCCTTGGCTTCGTTGTCAACGCGCGTCGGACGCTTCTTGTCGTTGGAGAACGTAATGGAGCAAAGCGCCTGGGTGTGAGGAATCGGCGCAACGTAAGGAGCGGTAATCGTAACGCTGGTATTGGCCGTCGCGGTCTGGCCCTTGTCGTCGGAGACCGAGCAGGTGATGGCCGCCGTGCCGGTTGGCGCGCCGGTCGAAGAAAACACCGCGGTAGTTCCGGTGCCGCTGATGGAGCCCGATGCAGCCGAGTAGCTGTAGGTCAGCGGGCGATTCTGCGGGCTCATGCCCGTTGCGGTAACGGTGCTGGTTTCACCCGGCTTGATGGTGCTGGGGTTGGCCGAGCAGGAAGCGGTAGGAGGCTCGAAAGCCTTGACTGTAAAGGTGGCCGTGCCGTTGGCAACTTCCCAGGGCTTCAGGCCTTCCTTGCCGGGCTTGCCTTCTTTAACTCCGCAGGTAACCGTGTAGGTGCCGGGCGCAAGAGCAGCCGTGGCCACCGATGCGTTGGCGCCGGTTCCGGTCACGCCGGTTCCGCCCCACGAGTAGATTGCGTTCAGCTTCGGGTCCAGGCCGCCGGCCGTCGCGGTTACTGCAACCGGGTCGCCGGGGAATACCGAACTCGGGCTGGCCGAGCAGGCAATGGTGATCGGCGCTGGGGGCGCGATGCTGCCCAGGCGGAAAACCAGACCTGCGCTCAAACGCATTGCTTCGATATTTGCGCGGCCGCCGGGCTCGTAGACACAATCGGGGGCCATCGGCCGGGCCATGGCGTGCCCGCCGCCGTGAACGAACAGGGGAGTGCCGTTTGTGCAGCCGCCAAAGCCGAAGTTGGAGTGAATGTATTCATAGTCGGCCTGGAGCAGGCGGATCGACAGGCGACCACCCATCAGAGAGGTCTTGTAGTCAAAGCCGAAGCCGGCTGAAACCGTCGGGCCCCACTTGTAGCCTTGGTGATCAGGACCTTGCACCTGGGCAAACCCTGCCATCCCATGGATGAAAGGCGAGATGACCTCGCCGGGGAAGCGCCATACCGGACCGGTCTGAATGGAGAGAACACCGCTATTGCTCACGCCGTTTGCGCCCGAATCGTAATAGCGGTCATGCTGCCCCGAATCAATCTGCCAGCCGAGATTCTTGTTGAAGTAATAGCTGAGGCTTTCCGTGGAGCCCACCCGGTTGGTCTTGTAGGTGGTTGTGGACGACATTCCCTCGATGTCTGTACCTGTGACTGTGCCTTTTGGCCACAAGTAGCTATAACCGGCAAAGATGTCCCAGCGCGACGGGGAATCGCTCACTGCGGCCTTTGCCGCCGGCTTGGCCGCATCCTGGGCCGGGGCGGCCAAGGTAACGGACACAAAAACTACGCATAGCAAGGCAAAAACCCTGAACATTGACTTCGTAATTCGAGAGTACATGCGTTTTTCCTCCGCAATCAATCTGCAATTATCTACAAAAGGCTGTTGTGAGCTAGAACTACAGCTCGGACTGACTCGGTCCCATAAGTATCAGGAACCGTAAGGCGCCCGTACAGCACATTTAAGAACGTACCATAAGGCGATGCTGCTTGAGCACATTTTTACGCTGGATGCGCTCGTGGTTTATCCCAACTGTCAAAGCACGAAAAAATTACTTTGGTAACTTCCCCGAGGTTGCGTTTTCGAAGCCCGCTATCCGAGATTCAAAGTTTTGAGTAGGCTGCGCGGCTCCCGTTGAATCTTTTCCTGAAGAAGAGTCAAAGCGTACATCAGCTGTTCGGGGCGCGGCGGGCACCCGGGGACATACACATCCACGGGAACGATCTGGTTGACTCCCTGCACCAGGGCGTAGTTATTGAAGACACCGCCCGAGGTGGCGCAGGCGCCCATTGAAATAACCCACTTTGGCTCCGGCATCTGATCGTAAAGGCGGCGAATGATGGGGGCCATCTTCTGCGAGACGCGGCCGGCGACAATCATCAGGTCAGATTGCCGCGGGGAGGGCCTGAAAACCTCGGCGCCGAACCGTGCGATGTCGTAGCGCGCCGCGCCTGTCGACATCATCTCAATTGCGCAGCAGGCCAGGCCAAAGGTCATGGGCCACACGGAATTTTTGCGAATCCAGTTGACAGCAAAGTCCAGGGAGGTAAGGATGAGGCCTTCCGGCTGCTCGTATGCGTAATCCACTTCCTGGAGTTTGATTCGGTTTTGCGCGCTGCTGTCAAGCGCACCAAATAGATATCGATCACGTTCTGCCGTGGCCACCATAACTTTTAATATACCTCTCCAAGGGCCCGCTGGAAATGGTCACAATTGCTCTGTCGCCTGATGAGAAGCGGAAAACAAGGATCGGGAAACAGCCGCCTGCGGCTGTTTCCCGGCACTTTCGCGACCACCGGAAGAGCGGCGATTCCCGATCCCCAATCCCAGGTCCAGGGTCTCCAGCCCCTGCTCTTCTTATTCCGAGCACGCCGCCCGGGCGGGATTGAGCGCCTTGGGCGTCTTCCATTCCGCAGGCAGCCAAAGCGTGATTGAAAACCGCATCCAGTGCAGTTCGCCTCGCGGAGAGGGCTTTGCCGCGGTGGCAGGCTCGATGGAGTGCGGCGTCCTTTGCGATGCCAGCGCCCAGTTTTCAGCATAGGAAGCAGCGTCGGAGTTCCCGGGCGCCAGGCGAGCGTCGAGAATGCGGAACTGCCCCGCCGCCGCTCTCTGGTTGATTTTTAGCTGGCGTTGCATGGCCGTCCCAACTGGCTCGCTGACAACAGGCGACTCAACCCCGAACTTTGCCGATCCCAATATCTGGAACAGTTTTTGACTCTCGCGCAGCGCGCCCGCATCGGCTAGAAAATGGAAACTGCGGGGATTCCAGCCGATCGCGTCCTGGGCGCGCAGGCCAAAGGTGGTCCCAATCTCCCGTTCGTTGATTGAGTTGTACGGCGGCGTGGCCAACAACAGCGCATCGGGGAATCCTGCTCCCTGCTCCCGGTCCACAACCAGGTCCCAGCCGCTGTATCCGGCCTGCCCCGGCAGAATTGGCACGACGCGAAAAACCCACCCTTCGCCCAAGGCGGCCTTCCACTCCTGCCCCGCGACTGCTTCACCCGCGATCACTACCTTCTGGCAGCTTGCGGGCTTCGCCGCGCCTGCCTGGCAACCCAAAGAAGCCGATGCCACAAACACGATCAAAAATGATATCTGCCGGATGTTGCGGTTCATTCCCATCCTGTTTCTCCGTCCTTACTACCCTCGCACAGTCCGGGGCCGTGCGGCGCTCCGCACGAATCGCAGTTGCGAACAGGCCGTAGCACGCCAGCTCTGAAAATCCCATCAGGAAACAGTAAAGATGCTTGCGTTATCGTCCGGTCTTTATGAAAATCAATGAAACGTGCAATCCGCGTTCTCATATTCATTGGCCCCGGCCCATCATGCAGCGGTCAGTGGACAGGAGTGAGCGGGCTCCGAGTTTGTGGAATCGTCGCCGGCCACTGAAACCCATCTTTGTATCCCGTCCGCATTGTCAGCCGTGGGCGTCTTTTTCGGAGCGGAAAACCATGTGTCGTCGAACGAAGCTGCTGTTCTTGTCCCTTTTCATTGGAACCCCGGCACTGACCCTGGCCCAGGCAACCGCAGGCTCGGCGCCGGCGACCCAGGCCCAGATCGCCGCCCTTCAACAGGCGGTTCAGCAGGCCCAATCTGCCGGCGACAACGCGTGGATGCTTGTTTCGGCGGCGCTGGTTTTGCTGATGACCGGCCCAGGGCTGGCCTTGTTCTACGGCGGCCTGGTCCGCAAGAAGAACATCCTGGGCACCATGATGCAGAGCTTCGCGATGATGGGCCTGGTGACGATCATCTGGGCCATCGTAGGCTATTCGCTGGCCTTCGGACACGGCGGCTGGTTCATTGGCGGCTTTGAGCACATCTTTCTGCGCGGCGTGGGCCTGACGCCCAACCTGGACTACGCGCCCACCATTCCTGAGCAGACCTACATGGTCTACCAGTTGATGTTCGCCATCATTACCCCGGCGCTGATTACCGGGGCGTTCGCAGAGAGAATGAAGTTCAGCGCCATGGCGGTGTTTCTCTCGTTGTGGTCCATTCTCGTGTACAGCCCCATGGCCCACATGGTGTGGGGAGTGGGCGGCCTGTTGAACGCCAACGGCGGCCAAATACCCTCGCTCGATTTCGCGGGAGGCACGGTGGTCCATATCACCTCGGGCGTCTCGGCGCTGGTGACGTGCATCTATCTGGGCAAGCGCATCGGTTACCCGCAGACCAACATGCCTCCGCACTCCATGGTTCTCAGCTTTATCGGCGCCTGCCTGTTGTGGGTAGGCTGGTTCGGCTTCAATGCCGGCAGCGCGCTGGGCGCAAGTTCCCTGGCCACCAGCGCATTTGTAAACACCCACTTTGCCGCCGCGGCCGCCGGGTTGGGTTGGACGGTGGCCGAGTGGATTCACAACGGCAAGCCCACGGCCCTGGGCGCAATATCCGGCGCGGTTGCCGGGTTGGTGGCCATCACTCCTGCGTCAGGCTATGTGCAACCTTTCAGCGCACTGTTTATCGGACTGGTCGCTGGAATCTTTTGCTCCTTTATGGTGTTTGCGGTAAAAAGCCGCCTGCGCTACGACGACTCTCTCGACGCCTTTGGCGTGCACGGGGCCGGCGGAACGCTGGGCGCATTGCTCACCGGCTTGTTCGCCACGCGGGTCATCAACGCGGCCTTTGGCAAAGACGTGGCCACGGGCGCTTTCGATGGCCATTGGGGCCAGATGCTCAACCAGGCGGCCGGCGTGGGCATTGCCTGGGTGCTCTCCATTGTGGGTACACTGGTGCTGCTTTTCATCGTCGATAAGACCGTCGGCCTGCGCGTTTCCGCTGAAGACGAATCCGCCGGATTGGATCTCTCGCAGCATGGCGAAGAAGGCTACGACCTGAATTCCTGAGCTGTTGTTGTTAAAAGATTTGGCAGGAGCGGCCCAATTCTCCGCTCCGCCTGTTACGCTGTCAAACGAGGCATTTTTGCGATGGTAAAAATTGAAGCCGTACTCCAGCCCTCGAAGCTGGACGCAGTCAAGGATGCGCTGCTTGAAGCAGGCATTGAGGGAATGACGATTCTGGAGGCTCGCGGCCACGGCCGCCAAAAGGGCCACACCGAGTTTTATCGCGGCCGTGAATACACGGTTGACCTTCTTCCCAAGGTCAAGATCGAACTGGTGGTCAACGATGAAATGAAAGAGAAGGCCGTGCAGGCCATCATCGGCGCCGCCCGCACCGGCCGCATCGGCGACGGCAAGATCTTTGTAAGCCGCATTGAAGAAGCCATCCGCATCCGCAACGACGAGCGCGGGGAGACCGCGCTGTAGGGCCGCGACCGTTTGATCTTATGAAGAAGCTGAGTGCCCCAGGTCCCGATTCTTGGACCTGGGGCACCGACGATATTTAATAAGGACCAACATCTTTTTCGCTGGCAGTTTCAGGATCGCCGTGGCATTCCATGCCTTCTCAGGCCAGCATCTTCAGCCCATGCTTTTCGACGATATCCAGGAGCTTGAGCGCCATGCCGCTGGGCTTCTTGGCACCCGACTCCCACTTCTCCACAGTCGATTCGCTGGTGTTGAGATAACGGGCAAAAACTGGCTGGCTCACACGCTGGCTCTCGCGAATCCGCTTGATGCGCTTAGGCTCCATGGGCGCGGGGGCCGCGAGGCACGACTCGTCGAACTCGCGCATGGTCGCTTTGTCAATCGCTCCGACTCTGTACAACGCAGAAGCCGAGGAGTGAATCGCCTCGGACAGGCCGCTCTTGAACTTTGGCTTATTGGCCATTGCAAATCTCCATCCACGAGCCATCGTCGACAAGCTCGTCCACCTGCTGCACCGTAAGCGCCTCGTAAGCCTTCGCGAGCTTTCTTAGCTTGGCCAATTCGTTGACTCCAATGTTGGCCTGGTCCTTCTTTGCGAAAAGATACTCATAAACCCAAAGCCGGCCGCCTTTGGCGAGAATGATCGACCGGGACCTGTTCTTGTCCAATCGCTTCTTGAAGACACCGCCGCCCAGATCGTCCGCCTGACCGAGCATCACTTGACGGATCGCAGCGCAAAGCTCGGCATCCGCGATGCTCGCCTTCCTCGCCGCTTTGGAAAACCAGGCTGTCTTGAAGACCCGCTCCGAGCGCCTGGCTCGATCTTCCATTTTTGGAGTGTAGCACCCAGTGCTATCGCAATCAAGCCTCGAAATCTCGACTGCGCGGCCCTAATACCTAATGCGTCCCGCCGCCTGTTTGTTTCATCCAACCGACAGGAAAGCGCTTTAGCCCACGAGAAACAGAAGAGCCAACGCCATGCCAGACGACAAGTCTCTCCGCCAACATCTTATCGACCTGCTTCAAGGCGGCAACGCGCACGCGGATTTCGATCATGCGGTTGAGAACTTGTCGGCCAATCTGCGCGGCGTCCGTCCCAAAGGCGCAGAGCACTCTCCCTGGGAGATCCTGGAGCATCTGCGCATCGCCCAGTGGGACATTCTGGAGTTCTCCCGCGATGCGCACCACAAGTCGCCCGAGTTCCCTGCGGGCTACTGGCCCGTTAAGCCGGAACCGCCCGACGACAAGGCGTGGGACAAGAGCGTGAGCGCCTTTCGCAAGGACATGAAGGCTCTTTGTGCCCTGGTGGACGACCCGGCTACCGATCTGTTCGCCAAAATTCCTCATGGCGACGGCCAGACGGTTCTCAGGGAGGCGCTGCTCTCCGCGGACCACAACGCCTACCACCTGGGCCAACTGGTGCTGGTGCGCAAACTCCTGGGGGCGTGGAAGTAACCGGGCAGTAGGCCGTCAGGCGTCCCTTTCCATCTCGAGCGTTCGCACAGTCGCCAGAACTGCTGGACCGAGGACCATTCCGATGTACGCCAGGCCAATCAGAACGTCGTGCATACTTTCCTCCTTAGCGAGGTCTATGCACCCATTTCTCCGATCGATGGTTCGTAGCGCCTTGTCCGCGTCACCAGCAGAGCCCGGCCAGAATGACGCCCTGGAAAAAGCCTGTGCTGAAAACAATGCTGCCCGCTTCCCGCTCGCAGGTCCTTGATTTCATGCAAGGATCTGCCGTTGGGATTCCCCTGCGGGGAAAACGAATCCTGCTTTGTGAGACGCGGCGGCGATCGGCGGCGAGGCCGGCAGCCAGCATGGAAGGGCATGAAACAGTCGCCCTGACAGGACGATGCGCTTTTCCGGGGTGTGCACAATCCGCGAAAATCAAGCCGCCTGCCTGCCTCAATTTCGAGGCCAGCAAATCAAAATCGCCCCATCCGGGCGATTATGACTTATGCTGTTAACAATTCCTTCTTGCTTCGGCAGGGCCTCAACACGAACCACACACACCTATGAATCCAGTCGCTTTGGCGGTTGACGATCTTCGGGAGCAGTATACGCGGGAGATGGCGCTCGTGCGCCAGACCTGCGAGCGCACCGGGGACGGCACGGCCGCCATCCGCCGCCGCTCGGCGGTCGTGGACCGTATCCTCATTGAAATGTGGCGCCGAGCCTTTGCCGGGCAGCCTGCCCAGAACGTTTCATTGCTGGCCCTGGGCGGTTACGGACGCAAGGATCTGTTCCCTTATTCCGACATCGACGTGCTGTTCGCCTTCGCCGACGAGAAAACCGAAGAGCAGTCCCGCGAAGCCGTTCGGTCCATCATCCAGGGCATGTGGGACATCGGCCTTCGCGCCAGCCCAAGTTCGCGGACGGTCAAGGAAGCGGGCAAGTTCGACCCCGACAACCTGGAATTCACGCTGGCCACGCTCGATCGCCGCTTTCTGGCCGGCCAGTTCCCTCTTTACCAGCAGCTCCACCAGACCATTCTTCCCGGCCTGGTGTTGAGCGAGTGGAACACCATCACGCAGAAGCTGGGCGAGATTGCCCGCGCCCGCCACGCCAAGTTCGGCAACACCATTTTCCACCTGGAGCCGAACCTCAAGGACTGTCCGGGCGGATTGCGCGATTACCACCTCGCTGTCTGGTTTGCTCTCTTGTTTCACCTCAAAGAGACCAAGGAATGGCCCCGCCAGCGCGGCGGCGTCTTCCAAAGCGCACGCGGCGACGCTGAAGCGGCCTTCGACTTCCTGGCCGCCGCACGATGTTTCCTTCACTTCCGCCACGGCCGCGACGACAATACCCTCGACTGGCAATCGCAGGACGAAGCCGCCGCCAAATCCATCGGCCTTGAGACCCGCGGCACCGCCGACCCGGCTTACTGGATGCGGACCTATTACCGGCACGCGCGCATCATCTACCGCCGCGCCGCCCTGCTGATGGAGCACCTGCCCGCCCCGGTGAGCTTCTACCGCCAGTTCCGCCGCCGCCGCACCCCAATTGCCGGCACAGATTTCATCCTCGACCAGGGCCGCATCGACATTGTTCCCGGCGCGCAGTTTAACGACACCAGCGCCATCCTCCGCATCTTCTCGCTGATGGCGACGCATGGCTACATGCTTTCGCAGGCTGCTGAAGACCGCATTACCGACGCCCTCCCGGCGCTGGCCATCCACATCCCTGAAGGGCCGTATCTCTGGAACGCGCTGCGTGAAGTGCTGCTGGGCCCCCATGCGGCACACGCGCTCAGAACGATGCATGCCCTCGGCGTGCTTGAGATGCTGATCCCCGAGTTCCACGGCATTGACGCGTTGGTCATCCGCGACAGCTATCACCGCTACACGGTAGACGAGCACACCTTCCTCTGCATCGACAACGTGCACGGACTGCGCCAGCCGGTCGGCGACCACGAAAAGCGCCTGGCCCAGCTGCTGCCGGAGATTGAACGGCTTGATTTGTTCCTGCTGGCCCTGCTGCTGCACGATACCGGCAAGGCACGCCGCACCGGCGAGCATGCCGGCCAGAGCGTCGAGTTGGCGGACGCTTTCCTCGCCCGGCTGGACTTCGACACCGAAGAACGCGAATCGATTCTCAAGCTCATTCGCCTGCATCTTGAAATGTCGAATGCCCTGCGACGCGACATCTTCGACCAGGAAAACGTGCGCGGCTTTGCCGAAAAAATCGGCAGCCCGGCACTGCTGAAGATGCTCACCGTCATGACCTTTGCCGACATCAAGGCCGTGAATCCCGAGGCGCTGACTCCGTGGAAGGCCGAGAACATCTGGCAGTTCTACATGTCGACAGCGAACTTCATGGATCGCAGCGTGGACGAAGTCCGCTACCACGCCGCCATTGATCCCACGCTGCTTAACCGCCTCCGCTCCATGGTGCCCGCCGCCCAGCATGAAGCTCTCAGGCAATTCCTTGAGGGCCTGCCGCAGCGCTATCTGCAAACCCGGCTGCCGGAGCACATACGAAGCCACTTCCAAATGGCCCTTAATCTGGATCAGGAGGCCGTCCAACTCGACCTGCGTCCGAGCCGCCAGCTTTTTGACCTTACCGTGATTACGCGCGACCGCACCCGCCTGTTTGCGGACGTGGCAGGCGCCCTGGCTGCCTGGGGCATGAACATCGTCAAGGCGGGCGCTTTCTCGAATGAGCTTGGGGTCATCGTCGACAGCTTCCACTTTACGGATGTCTTCCGCACCCTTGAGCTGAACCCCAGCGAGAAGGACCGCTTCCTCGCCTACCTTCACGATGTGGTTTCGCTGAAAGTGCCGGTGGAGCAAATGCTCGAAGCCCGCCGCCACGCCAACAACCCAGCAAACCTCAAAGTCGAGGTGACAACGCGCCTGGAGTTTGACTCCGCCTCTTCAAGCCATTCAACTCTTTTGCAAGTGGTAGCCCAGGACGTGCCCGGACTGCTGCGCCAGATTGCGCTTACGCTCAGCAATCACCAGTGCAACATCGAGGTGGCGCTCATCGACACCGAAGGCGAGACCGCCATCGACGTCTTCTACCTGACCAGCCAGGGCGCCAAGTT
Source organism: uncultured Acidobacteriaceae bacterium (assembly GCA_903911925.1). Lineage (GTDB taxonomy): Bacteria > Acidobacteriota > Terriglobia > Terriglobales > Acidobacteriaceae > Telmatobacter. The sequence goes on along the minus strand of CAIWFH010000067.1, from coordinate 21,683 downwards.
GTCTGAAGAGACCCAGCAGGCGCTGGCCGCCGACCTGACCGCGGCCGTGGAAGAACTACGCGCCCCAGCAGGCGCATAGTTCCTCCACTAGCCGCCCTACTTGTTGTTGATCACCTCGCTCACCGTGTTCGAGGTAGCGGTCGCATAGTTGCCATCGCCCGCATAGACCGTTTTCAGAGGATATGTGCCTACCTTGAGGTTCTTCAGGGTAGCGGTAGCGATGCCTCCGCTCAATGTTCCAGTCCCTGCCACGATGGCGCCGTTATAGAACTTCACGCTTCCGGTAGGGACAACGCCGGAGATTGCCGTACTCACGGTGGCGGTAAGGGCGATTGAACCAGTGGGAGAGCCCGGATTCGGGCTCACATCCAGGGTCAAAGTGGGGGTTGCCTTGTTGATAGTCTCGGTGAGGCTCTTTGAAGCAACGGTTGCGTAGTTATTGTCGCCGCCATAGGTGGCCGTCACGGTGTTGGAACCAACCTTGAGTGAAGTGGTGCTCCATGTCGCCACTCCGCCGCTCAGAGTGGCGCTTCCTCCGCTTGCCGTGCCGACTTTGAACTGCACGCTTCCCGTGGGCGCGACGCCCGCAATCACGGTGCTGACTGTGACTGTAAAAACGACCTGCGCACCGACCGTTGCAGGATTTGGAGACGCGGTCAAGGTGGCCGTCGGCGTCGCCTTGTTCACGGTTTCCACCAGGCCCTTTGACGTTGCGGCGGCATATTTGCCGTCGCCGCTATACCTGGCTGAAATCGTGTTCGCGCCCACTGCGAGGGCGCTGGTGGAGTAGGTGGCCTTGCCCGTGCTCAACGTGCTCGAACCCATCACCGTGTTGCCGTCCAGAAACTGCACAGTCCCGGTTGGTGCAACCCCGGCAATCGCCGATGCCACCGCAGCCGTGAAGGTCACTTGCGCGCCGGCCGCGGCAGGATTCTTGGCCGAAGTCAGCGTTACCGCGGCCACGGCCAGGTTGATGGTTTCAGTCAGGTTGGGCGCGCTGGCTTGCTGATATTTGCTGTCGCCGCTATAGATCGCCGTAATGGTGTTTGCGCCCACCGGAAGCGCGCTGGTAGCGTAGGTCGCTTTGCCTGTGCTTCCGTTCACATTGCCCGATCCAAGAACCGTGCTGCCGTTCAGAAACTGCACGGTTCCCGTTGGCGCAGTTCCCTTTATTACCGTGCTCACAGAAGCCGTAAACGTGACATTCAAACCGACCGTCGCCGTAGCCGCGGAGGAGGTCAACGTAACCGCCGGCGTGGCCTTGGTCAAAGTCACAGTAATGGAATTTGAGTTCGAGGCGTTGAAGTTCTGATCTCCAGAGTAGGACGCCGTTACGGTACCGCTTGCGCTCAGGGTTGCGCTCGTGCTGGCCACGCCCTTGGCCAGTGCCACAGCCTTGCCAATCAGCGCCTGGCCCGCATAAAAACTCACTGTGCCGGTCGGCGTTCCATCCGTGCTGGTCACAGTCGCTGTAAGGGTAATCGCCGTCCCCGGAACAGGCGTCGTGGTGGAAGCAGTCAGCGCCACCGCCGAATCGGTCTTCACGCCGGTCGTCTCGGTGCCGGTCAGGTTTACCTTTTGCGCCGTCCCCGCAACGTTCAGCGTGTTGGTGGTCAGCGTTGCGCTCTCGCTCAGCGCGGCCGGACTGCTCGACGGAAGTGCCGCCCAGGGGTTGAATTCGATACTCAGCGTGCAGACTGCACCCGCTGACAGGGCGGTATCTGGGATACACCCATTGGAAACAGGGCCGTATTCAGGACTAACTTCCAACTGAGAACCATGCTCGGGAAAATCCCCCGGATAACTCAGCGCGGAGAAGTCCAGTTCCTGGTTGCCGATGTTTGCCACCGTCACCGTCTGCGGGCTATCGGTACTTACTGAACCGCGGGCCGTTTTGGCAAAACTGAGAGTGGGCGGAGTAGCGCGCGGAAGTTCGTACAACTGCGCTCCGAGCCAATCGGCAAAGAAGATATTTCCCAGGCCATCCCGGGCAACACCCAGGGGATAATTCAGCTTCGTCGCGAGGGTCACTGGCTATCCATAACCCCTGCCTGTAAACGGAACCACCACAATGGAGCCGGCGTTATTCTCGTCGTCCGAATCGGTGGAGATGGCCACCAGCACATCGCCGTCAGCGTCCAGAGCCACGCCGGTCGGATAGCTGTGTCCGCCGACCAGGGTTACCGGCTGGCCCCAACCCAGGCCCCGCTTGGGCAGTACCATCAGGCTGCCGGAATCGGGATCGGTATTTTCGTTCTCATTTACCGTAAAGAAAATGTTCCCCTCGGCGTCCAGGGTCAACGAATTCGGAACGCCCAGCCCGGAAGCCAGCACGATGGGCGCTCCAAAGGACGAACTGAGCCGCGGAACCTCAACGATGGTGCCGTCACCGGGCATGGCGAGGAAGATATCACGGTTCTCGTCCATAGCCAGACCTTCGGGATAGTTCAATCCGGAGACTACCGTTTGCACAGCTCCCCAGCCCTTTGCCGTTTTCGCGCAGGCCAATACTGCGCCGCTGTTGTCGTCTCCTTTCGCGTTCTTATCGCTGATCAGAAACAGGTTGCCCGAGCCGTCAAGGAAGATATCCTGAACTTCATTTATGTTGCTGGCCACAACCACCGGCGCTCCATAGCCCGACGCGGTTTTCGGATATTCGATCACCGAGCCGCTGTTGAACTCCTCCTTGGAGTCGTACGAGGAAGCCACAAACAGATTGCCTGCACCATCCACCTGCCTATGGTTCGCGCCGCTCAGGTTGGGCGCACTCGAGCCGGCCTTAACCAATGCCGAGCTGAAACCCGTCTGCGGACCCGTCCCGATGCCGAACAGAAGCCACGATCCCAACGCATTGCCCGAGCCATCTGAGATCACCATTCCGCCCCGGCGCAAACCCGGAGCAGCAGGCTTGAACTTCACGTTGAGAACGCAATTGGTCGCCGTCGTGTACTTCTGCACCTTGCAGGTGCTGCTGCCTCCGTCCACAAACTCCGAAGTCGCTCCCCCGGTCGCGAAAAACGAAAAACCGCTGACCGTTGTGCCCGCTGGAACGCTGAAGTTCATGCCCAGCACGCCGCTCGAAGCGCCCACGGCCACATAGCCAAAGTTCACGCTGCCCGGCATGAACTCAACCAGCCGCTGGTTGCCCGTGTCCACAACGTAGAGGTTCCATATTGATCGACGGCCGCTCCCAGCGGATGCGCGAATCCGGTCCCAATTGCGACTGGCGCGTTGTAGCTGCTCCCATTCCATGCCAACAGCACCATCCGATTGTTTTTGTAGTCCCCGATATATACGTTCCCAGCACTGTCCACAGAAACGCCGGTGGGACTATTGAGGCCGGCCACCGGAAGCGTGCTTTGCGTGCCCCAACCAGTCCCCGTCCAGGGCACCTCGATAACCTAGCTGTTCGGCTGGTCGGCGATAAACAGGTCGCCCGCCGCGTCCAGCCCTAATCCCGCAGGCCACTTCATGCCAGTCACAGGCACCGTTATCTGCGCGCCGCCGCCGGCCGGCAGTTCCACTACGCGATTGTTTTTGCAATCCGCGATAAACACATCGCCGGCCCCATCCACCTGCACGTCTCCAGGGGTATTCAGGCCCACTGCGGGCAGCGTAATCTGGTCCCCGTAGCCGCTCCCCGTCCACGGCAGTTCCCCTATCCGGTTGTTGCCGGTGTCCGCGATATAGAGGTTCCCCTCGCTATCCACCGCCGCCTGGCCTGGACCGCTGAGTCCGCTGCCCAGAGTGATCTGAGCCCCGCCGTTCGCAGGCAGTTCCACCACGCGGTTGCCGCCAGAGTCGGCCACAAAGACGTTGCCGGCAATGTCTACATTCACACCGCCTATTGTTGAGGCGCTCAGGCCGGTCAGCAGCGGCTTATAGGCACCGTTGTAGCCCCCCTGCGCCTGTGTGGCCAGGGGCGGGCACACCCCTGCGAGGGTCAGAAGAAACAGGATGGTCTGAATGGAAGAGAAACGAATGGAACGCATCTGAGAGGCAGAAGAAAGCATGGCGGAATCCCCCTATCGAGCCGATCTAGCTGGGATTCGCAGGCGAACATGGTCTGCCGTTTTTCGAATTGACTCCCGGGGCCAGAGGTAAACCGATTGCCACAGCCTTCACGAGCGGCAACCGATGTGCAACCATACGCCCGCAAAATGTTATCGGCAATTTGCGAGAGCAAGTTTCACTCTGCCGCCGGATCGATGTCAATATCTTTTCTAGCTCGAGCGAGCGTCCGAACCTGTTCAAACGGGAACGCCCGGCCAAATCAACCTTTCCTTAACAACCCGGGCGCCCTCGCAATCTAGGATAGAGAGGAGGCTCTTGCCGGTGCACACCCGCCGGCGGGCTCGCTCCGCATCCAACCATCCAGGCTTCCCGTGCCCAAACTCTATGGCCGCAGCACAAACCCGATCCGCTCCTCGCATGCCTTCTCAAGGGTGATTTGCGGGTTCGCGCTCATCGCGGTCGCCGGATGGGCTTGCGCGCAGGCGCCGGCGGGTGACGCATCGGCCCAGCCCCCGGCCGCTCCAGAAACACAGAATGCGCCCATCGTCACCATGGCCCCGCACCCTGAGAACAGCCGCTGGTGGCTCTCAGGCCAGGCCAATATCATCATCCAGGGCGACCTGCCCTTCCACTCTCCTTACGAAGGCGCTAACAGCTTCATCGGCCGCGGCGAATACAAGGTTTCCCTGGTCGGCACGCTCTTCGCCGCAGTGCGGCCCACGCGCTCCATCCGCTACAACACTGACCTGATTCTGGACTTTGAAAGCGCCGGCGGACGCGGGCTCAGCGAGGCGCTGGGGCTGGCCGGTTTCACCAATCTCGACGTGGTGCGCAACCCCAACCTGGGGCCAACGCCCTACATTGCGCGCTACGGATTTCATCAGGTCGTCGGACTGACCGATGAGACCACCAGCCAAGAGCCGGGCCCATTTGCCCTGGCCTCCAGCGCGCCCGTGCGCCGAATTGAATTCCGCGGCGGCAAAATGACCCTGCCCGATTTCTTCGACGTGAACTCCATCGGCACCGACTCGCACCTGCAGTTCATGAACTGGACCGTGGACAACAATGGCGCATGGGACTACGCAGCCGATACGCGCGGCTACACCGTGGGCGGCATGGCCGAGTACGACGACCGCGCCTGGAGCTTGCGCTACGGCTTCTTTGCCATGCCCACCGTGGCCAACGGCCTCGACATGGACTGGGCCTTCAGCCGCGCCCATGCGCAGAACGGCGAATTCGAACTCAGGCACAGCTTCGTTCCAAATCGCAAAGGCGTGGAACGCGCCTTGTTCTATGCCAACCGCGCCCACATGGGCACTTATCGCGAGGCAGTGGACGCTTTTCTCGCGGGAGTTGACGCCAAGCCCAACATCCTCCTCCACGAGCACTACGGCGCGCTCAAATATGGAGTCGGCTACAACACCGAGCAGGAGATTACTGAAAACCTGCGCGTCTTTGGCCGCTTTGGATGGAACGAGGGCCAACACGAGTCCTATGTCTACACCGAGGTGGACCAGACCGTAGAACTTGGAGGCGACTACGCCGGAACCCGCTGGCATCGCCCCGTAGACAAGATCGGCCTCGCCGTGGTGTCCAACGCCATCAAGCGCGACCACCAGAACTATCTGCACTACGGCGGCCTGGGCTTTCTGTTGGGCGACGGCACCCTGACCTACGGCCGCGAAACGATCGTCGAGACCTACTACAACTGGCACGCCTGGCGTGGACTGTTCTACGCCCTCGACATACAGCACATCGCGAACCCCGGCTACAACCGCGACCGCGGCGCAGCGTGGGTAGGGTCAGTCCGCGCTCACGTGGATTTTTAGGACAGGCAACAGGGAATAGGACCGGGTGTTCCAGACATGCAACCATAAAGAGAGTCAGAACGGTATGTCTTCATCCAGCACACCGACCGAACCTTCATATTCATAGGGGGATTCCCCTTTCACTAACAATGTAAGGCTTGAGGATAGCTTGATATCGTCGTCCACTTCAAATTTCATGTACTCAACAGCCTTGCGTCTGACATCTGTGTAGGGTACACCGCTCAGCTCTTTCAACAGTTTTGATACACTCGCATTCACAGTCCCTTTGATAACATCGAGCGCAAGCAATGCAGCCTCGCCAATCTGTTTCTTCGTAATTTGGACAGAATCGAAATACGTCCTTTCTTGGTCAGGTGCTGGAACCGCCCTGTTGAATTGCGTGGTCAGTATCCCGCCGTGGTGTACAAGGAGATTACGGGTCGCCAACACTTTATCAAAGAGTAGTATCTTCTCTTTCGAAAAAGGCGTTAAAAGAAGTAGGTCTCTATACAGTGCATTTACCGCTTTCGGAGACCCGAAGTTAAAACGCTCGCTCAGAAGAAAGCCAAATTTGTTATGCAAGGGCGCTTCCAGCCCCAGTAGGTCTGTCAAATCAACTGCTACATCTCTTCCGCTTTCCCGTAGCAAAGCAGCTTTTTCAGGAAAGACATTCATTATCGCTGCAAACTGATCTTTGAAAAACGCTTCTGTGTATGAGACCACTCCGATGTAGGCCAGCTCTTGAACGGTACCATCAACCCCGACTCCCGGAACATGGAGTAGCTCAGAGATGCTGTCCAAGTGCATTGAGAAAATCGCAAAGGCAGGAACCCCACCAGCGAAAAAATCCAGCGGGCTCTGATCTTCCGACATGATTTCCTTCGTCATCCAGAATTCAGCCTGAGGCGGCTGGCCTTACCTACGAATTTTCGGACCACGGACATCTGTGAGTCAACTGCTGGCGACAGCCAGTTGCGGGTGCCCCAGGTCCCGTCCGCCGCGGCGGAGGGACCTGGGTAACCACGAATTCAAACCAGCAAGTCTTATTTCACCTCAACCGTCTCCTCCGCAATATTCCATCCGCGCAGGCCGATGGCGGGCTTGGATTGGTTGGCTGGGAACTCTACGGTAACCGACCGCTCCTCGCCCGGCAACAGCGACAGGTAATTCACGCTGTAGTACGCAGGCAGAATGCGCTCGCCGGTCGCAGCGTCCTTGAGAATCAGCTTGATCATCAGCGCCGGAACGGAGCCATTGTTCTTGATCTGCACCGTCGCCTTGCGTTCCGAGCCGGATGCAGCCAGCGAAGCCGATGCCGTTAGTTTGACCTGCGGAAGTCCGTTCAACTCGCGCAGTTTCGCTTCGTCCTTGGCCCACCAGTAGAGGTTGTTGCTCACCGATGCGCCTGTCGCGTCGGTCACGTTCATCTCGACGAGCACCGTGTGCCCATCGGCCAGCTTCTCCAGATCCGGCTTGCCGACGGATGTGCGCGCATTGCCTGCGGCCTGCACTTGGTTGGTCTGCTCGTTGATCACCTTGCCGTCCAGCCCCACCCCGCGCACCTCGACCTTGTACGACTTCGCGTCTCCGAGATTAATGAGGTCGACGGCAGAGTTGGTCAGGTCCAGTTGCGCATGTACCGGTTCGCAGGCTTTCTGCGTGCCGTAGAAGCTGGATTGCGTGTCGTAGTCCGAGCCCAGGAAGTTCCACTCCATGCTCGGCCACGCGGGCTGCGTCATCCAGATCATGCGGCCCGAGTTCGGCTCCCACAGGTGCGCGGCCATGCCCTCGAAGATGGCGCGATGGCCGGCGTAGTCCAGCATCTGCGCCTTGCGTTCGAAGTCTTCAAGACTGGTGGCCGCGCCAAAATCCGTCTCGATATGTTCAAGCAGCGGAGCCACGGCGCCGTTGCCGAGCACGTGAAAATCGTGATAGGCCCAGGTGTCGCTGATGGGCCAGCGGTCCGGCTCAGGGATGAATGCCTTGATGCCTTCAAGGGTAGGGATGCTGGGAATGCCAAGTTCCACGCTGAAGCCCTTGTTGATGGTGTAGTAGGTCTCAGGCGCCATGTATTGGTACGGCCCGGAGCCGCGCAGATTCACCTGGTTGCTGCTGCCGGTGTAGTAGCGCGTATGGTCGAGCGTGCGCACCAGCGTGGCAAGCCCCTCGTTGATGATGGGCTGCGGCACGCCCTCGTTGCGGCCGCACCACACCACGATCGACGGATGGTGGCGGAAGCGAAGAATGGTGTCGTGCGCGTTCTTCAGAAACAGCGCCGGGTCCTGCGCCTCCACGTTGTAGCCCTGCGTTGACTCCCAGAAATCGTTCCACACCATCAGGCCGTATTTGTCGGCCAGCGCGTAAAAATTCTCCTCGTCGTTCTGCCCCATCCAGTCGCGGATGATGTTGACGTGCGCGTCTCGATGCAGGCGGAAGTAAGGCTCAAGGTGCGCAATGCTTACGCGCTTGCGGCTGTCGTCCATGCCCCAGTTGCCACCGCGCGCGGCGATGCGGACGCCATTCACCTTGATAACGATGTCGGTATTCGACCAGCCGCCCTCGACCGGTTTGATGGAGGCCGAACCCTCCGCCTCAGGCCGCAGCGAGTGGGCCCAGGTGTACTTGAAATAGTCGCGGAACTGCTCCGGAACCTGGTCAATGAACTTGTCCATGCCCGGGAAGATCGTCGGAGTCTTATCCACAACCTGTCGAATGCCCTCATGCGATTCATCGATCAGCGGCAGCGCGTCGTCGTGCGTGCGCGCGGGTAGAACTTCAACGCGTTGCAGGTGGCCGGTCTTGTCGAGCAAAGACGTCTCGTAACTAACCTCGCGCATGCCAAACTGGATTTCTCGTTCAGAGCTTTGCTTGCCGCCGACAGTGAAGACAACCTTGAGCGCGTGCAGCGCGGGCTCGCCATAGCCGTTTGGCCACCAGAGCTTGGGATTCTGTTCCTTGAGTTGCGCATACTCCGCAGGCTCCAGCCGCACCACCGTCTCGCCCGGCGCAAGGGTCACGTGTTTGCTGACCTTCACGTTGTCGAAGCTCGCCGTCAACTCGCCTTCAACGGCAGCGCCTGAGGAATTCGTCAACGGCGCTTCAATCTCAACATCCGCTTCACTGCGGTCGGCCTTGGGGATCGTGGTCACCACCTGGAGGTCGCCAACTTCAACAGCGCCGGTTGCTGTCAGCGTCACATCCTGCCAGATGCCGGTGTTGCGGTCGCGAATACTGGGAATCCAGTCCCATCCCTCGGCAGCGCCAAAGGTGGGCCCGTCCAGCATCTCCATGCCGCCGTTTTCGCCTGGGCCGGCCTTCATCGACTCTTCTTCCGCTATGCCCGGATGCGGCGGCGGGCACACCTTCACTGCCAGCACGTTTTCACCGGCCACCAGCGATGTCACGTCAAATTTGCCGCGAATAAAAGCGCCGGTAATGCCGCCCAGGTTTTTGCCGTTGAGCCACACTTCGGCCGCATAGTTGATGCCTTCAAAGGTCAGCGTCAGCCGCTGCCCATGAGCTTGCGCCGGTACCTTGAACTCCACTCGGTACCAGTAATTCTGTCGCGACAGATACTCTGGAATCGCCAGGTTATTCAGGCCGTAATCCGAATCCGGATACACGCCCCAGTCAATCATCGTCGTCAGTACCGTGCCCGGCACCGTCGCGTCCATCCAGTCCTTCGTGGCTACGCCTGGTTTTGACAGCACCTCGCCGTTGGCCGTCTTCAGATCCGGCTCGGCAATCAGCTTCCATCCGCCTTTCAGCGTCCACGGATTGCTGCCCACCAATTCCGTCCGAAGTTCTGCCACACTTAGCGCTTTCGCCACGGGCTTCTGAATTGCACCCTTGCCGCGGGGCAATGTGGAGGGGTCTTGCGGCGTAACCTGGCCGAGCATGCCGTTGGTCTGCACCGCCCAATGCTTCGTTGCCTCCTCGTAGAAGAGGCCTTTGAATTGCGGCGGCGCGACGGCAATGGCCTCAACCTGCGCGCCCGTCAGCGCCTCGCGATAAATCTTCAGGCCCGCAATCTCACCGCCAAAATGACGGCTGCCGATCGCTTGCAACGGGCCCGATCCCATGTCAAGCTTGGGCGCCACTTTGCCCTGCACTTGCGCCGCAGTAACCACTTCCTTGCCGTCGGCATAGAGCGTCACCTTCTGCCCGTCGCTCATAGCCACGGCCAAGTGCCACTCCTGCTTTGAAAGCTCCCTGCTGCCGGCGACCAGCTTCTTCGCGCCCTGCCCTAGCCACAGCGCCAGATGATTGTCCTCAACGCCGATAAAGCGCGCATCCTCGGCCGCAGGGTCGCCGATGCCGGCCAGAAGCACCGTCCCGGTCAGCGGCTCTGCCGCGTGGAACCAGAAAGCCAGCGTCCACTTTGCCTTCCCTTCAAGAATCGCCGAGCGCTCGTCCGTCGGCGTGGTGTCGGCCTTGCCGAAAGGCGACGGCGGCGCCGGCAGCGGAGACAGCTTCTTGGTCAGCCCCGCCCCATCGGGCAAAAAGGTCGCGTTGTACGGCCCGTAAGCCTCGGCAGGTGCTTGCTGCGCCGTAGCCTGTCCCGGCCACACCAGCAACCCGGCAATCAAGGCTACAGCCGCGCCCACAACGAACAAGCGGCAAATTGAAGACCGGAGCATAACGCTCGACACGGCGGTATCTCGATTGCGCATGGCGTACATCTTCCTTTCAGGACAGCTTCACAACTCGCAGCCAATTTTAGTCTGCTGGCCCCTCAACTGAGCCGACGAGAATTCCGCGCGCGAAGTTTCCGCACACTCGCAGGCGCGCGCCTGCCAAGGCGTGCGGCGCTTGCTTTTCAATTGAGAGGAGTTAGACCGTACTTCAAGCGGTCAGTGCGAGCCGCCGCTGAAGAGGCGTCTTACCGCCTCAAGCGCGTCATGCGCCACACCCACAATCGACACAAAGATTCCCGGCTTGTTGGGCTGCGCGGCGGGCGGCTGTATCTTCCGCGGCGGGGCCGGGTCAACGTAGACCACCTCGCCGGGCCGGGTATAGTGCAGTTGTTTGCGCGCCTCGGTCTCAATCGCGCTGGGGTCGGTCTTTAACCGTTCAACGTGGTCGCGCAGGCGCGCATTCTCACTTTGCAGGTCGTCAATTTCTTTTTGCAATTGCCGGTCTTCCGCGCGCTTCTGCTCCCACACCGACAAGCCGTGATTGCCCTTCACCACGTGCCAGCCAATCACCAGCGCCAGCGCCACAGCCACCACGGTGCCCGCCAAGCGCCACTGGTGCCGCATCCATTCGCGCACACTCATGTGGGCGGGGCCCGAAATGGTCCCCGCCGCGCTTCCCAGCGTGTACTGCTCCTGTCCTGGCATTTTTCCCTCGATTGCTACCCCATCACGAACTTCTCAGCCGCCGCCTTAAGCGATTCCATGTCCTGCTCGCTGCGCGCCTCGGTATAGGCCCGCACCACCGGTTCGGTGCCCGAAAGCCGGTAGCACACCCACGACCCATCTTCGAGAATGAGTTTGAGCCCGTCGGTGCGCACGATCTGCGCCACCCGGCGCCCGCCCAGTTCGGTCGGGTCGGCCTTCATCTTCTCAGTGAAGGCAGCCTTCACCTCCGCAGTCAAGCGAAAGTTCTCCCGAACGGGATAGAAGGAACCAACTTTGGCAAACAGCTCCTTCAACTGCACGCCCAGGCTCTTGCCGCGGGTGGCCACCATCTCTGCCACCAGCAGGCCGGCAATCACGCCGTCTTTCTCCGGGACGTGCCCGCGGATGGTCAGCCCCGCGCTCTCTTCGCCGCCAATTGCAATCTTGTCCGCGATAATCAGTTCGCCAATATACTTGAACCCCACCGGCGTCTCATAAAGCGGCACTTTGTGGTGCTCGGCCAATGCGTTGATCAGGTTGGTGGTCGCCACGCTCTTGGCCACGCCGTTCCGCCAGCCGCGCGTCTCCACCAGGTAATCGAACAGCAGGGCGATGATGTAGTTGGGCTGGATAAACGTGCCATCCCCGTCCACAATGCCGAAGCGGTCCGCGTCGCCGTCTGTCGCAATGCCGATGGCCGCGCCAATCTCCTGCATCTTCGCCTTGCAGTCGCCCAGCAGGTGGTCGTCCGGCTCCGGCGCGTGCCCGCCAAATAAAACATCGCGGAAATCGTGCACCGTCTCGACCGTCACGCCGGCATCGCGCAGTATGTCGCTCGAGTACCCGCGCCCTGCGCCCCAAAACGGATCGTAGACCACCTTGATTCCCGACTTCGCAATCGCCTTGAGGTCAACCAGCTCAGTCAACCGCTTCAGAAACGTCGGCTTCACGTCCACGGTCTCAAACCCGCCCGCCGGAGCGCTGCCGATCACGATGCCGCTGCCGTCGCCCAGCTTCCCGATGGCCGCCTCTATCTGCCTGGTCACCTCGGGCAGCGAGGGAGCGCCGTCGTGCGTTGAAAACTTGATGCCGTTGTACTCCGGCGGATTGTGCGACGCGGTAAAGTTGATGGCCCCGGAGGCCTTCAGCTCCCGCACAGCATAAGCAATCGCCGGAGTCGGCGCGGCATCCGGAATCACAATCGGCGTAATTCCCGCCCCGGCCAGCACCCTGGCCGCGATGTCCACGAAGTTCTCGCCCAGAAAGCGCGGGTCCCGGCCGACCAAGACTCTGTGAGGCGCAGGTTGCGTCTTCACGTAGGCGGCAATCCCCGCCACGGCCAGCCGGATATTGGCCACCGTAAATTCGTCGGCCACAATAGCCCTCCACCCGGAGGTGCCAAACTTGATTGCTGAACTCATTTTGTTGTCTCCAATACCTTTGCGGAGCGTCACCACCCGCAAGGTCCATCATAACTTCGATTAGGCAGGGATGCGCTCGCCCAATCTCGAGAACGCTGCGGCCGCGCGCCGGATCTCAAAGACTCAGACCCGTTGTCACCCGTACAACGTCGCTGGGTGCCCATCCTTGCGACGTTTTTGTTCTTGTCGCAAGGGTGGGATACCAATGTGGCCGACCATCGGTCTATTCCCGCGAACCACCCGCCCAAAACTCCCCGCCCTTGCAACCCTTGCCCCAAATCAACCATTGACACAAGCCGAAAATGTATTCATAACAACGTATATTGCCGTGCGGCCCGAGCGGGGACGAAGCATGGGGCCACCCAGTTTCTGTCCGAGCAAACGCTCACCTCTCCGAGGAGAAACCCATGAAATGGAACGTCACAAAGCTGATTGCATGCGCGAGCCTCGCGTTGGTTGCGATTATGGCTGCGGCGCGGCATGCACCCGCGCAGGAGGCCAAAACGGCGTACCCGGCCATGGCCCCGCTGGATCAATACCTGATGGAGCGCGGTGCCGAGATTACGCTGGCGCTGAGCGCTGCTCCCGACTCCATCTCGCGGGATGCCGAGGTGATGGTCCTCGGCCCTCACGGCTACGAAACCGCTGCCAAGGGCAAAAACGGTTTCGCGTGCATGGTTATGCGCTCGTGGATTGCCGGGACCGACGAACCGGAATTTTGGAATCCCAAGGTCCGCGCCCCCATCTGCTTTAACGCGGCGGCCGTGCGCACCTATCTGCCGCAAGTGATCAGGAAGACCAACCTGATCCTGGCCGGGAAATCGAAAGCGCAGATGGCTGAGGAGATCGGCGCCGCTCTCGACAAGAAGGAATTGCCTTCGCAGGAAACGGGTGCCATGAGCTACATGATGTCGAAGCAGGGGTACCTGAACGACATCGGCAAGCACTGGCATCCGCATGTGATGTTTTTCGCTCCGCTCGCCGCCCCGGCAACCTGGGGCGCAAACCTCGTGGGCTCCCCGGTTCTGGCATCGGAAGATGCCCTGGGTCGCTTGACCATCTTTATGATTCCAGTGGCAAAGTGGTCGGACGGGACACCCGATTCTCACGAGTGATACGGGGGGGCGTTGACGAGCGGCCCGGAATAATCACCTTTCTCCACCGACAAAAATCCCCCCGGCATGCGTCCGCATCCGGGGGGATATCGATTCAATTCTGTGAGCTTCTCGGCTCGTCACGCTCCGAAGGTGGATCTCCCAAACGCATCTGTTCGTCCTGCGCCGGCTCTTGAATCCTGGTCTGCTCGTTGTTCTCGGCCATTTTGTGGGGGGTCAACGGATGCTTGGGGACCAGGTGCTTGTGTACGTCTGATTTCCGTCCAAAGCTCATGATTGTCTCCAATCGTTTGCTGGTTGGTTGTGAGAGTACCCTCGTCTGGAGCAGGTCGACTTCAACTGAAGGCGAGGAAGTGAATCCGACGTGCTACAGCAATTAGACGCCTCATTCAAAGGCAAAGTCCAGTCCCATGTTTCATCCAATCGAAGCCTTCCCGGAAGCCTTTTAATTGCCTCGCGCGCGCAGGTTTATGGGGCAAATCAAAGAGCAGGCCGCCGAGCCCGCGCTATACTGGCCGCCAGCCGTGATGCTGGCCGAAAACACCCATTCCGCCGCCAGGTTCTTCCCCAAAGCGCAGGCGAAACTCACGCACGGCGGCGGCAAGGCAATCTCTTGAAAAGGGATGCGCAATGAAGCGTAGAGACTTTATAGCCGGCGCGGCCCTCGCGGCCGGAGCCAACGCCGCCGCCTTTGCCGTGGCAGCCAACCCCGCCGCCTCTGAAACTTCCAACAGCAAGCCGCTGGGTAAGATCGCGCTTGAAGAGCACTTCATGGCACCGGATTTTATCGACTACTTTGCCGAGACCTACCCCAACATCAGCCCGCAGATCGCCAGCTTTGGCCTCGCCGCCCTCCAGGATCTGGGAGAAAGGCGACTCGCCATCATGGACCAGAACCGGATCGATTTCTCGGTACTGTCGCTGGCCGGGCCGGGCTTGCAGGTTGAAAAGGACGGGGCTGTAGCGCAGAAAAAGTCGAAGCAAGTTAATGATTTCCTGGCCGGTGAGATACAGAAGAGGCCCACCCGGTTCGGCGGGTTTGCTCACCTCGCGATGCAGAATTCTGCAGCGGCCGCAGACGAACTGGAGCGCTGCGTGCGCCAGCTCGGCTTTCAGGGAGCGATGATCAACGGCCAGACCAATGGCGAGTATCTCGACCTGGACAAGTACTCCGTTTTCTGGGAGCGCGCCGCCGCTCTGGAGGCGCCGATCTACTTGCACCCCGGCAACCCCATCGATCATCCGGCGGTCTACGGCGGCCACTCGGAGCTGTGGGGCCCGGTGTGCAGTTGGGCTTTTGAAACCGCGGCGCACGCTTTGCGTTTGGTGTTTGCGGGAGTATTTGAGCGCTACCCCAAGGCGAAACTGGTGCTGGGCCACATGGGAGAAACGCTGCCCATCAGCCTGTGGCGTTTTGACAGCCGGTGGCCCATCTCGCACCGCGGCTCCATGACGCTTGCCCAGCCGCCCTCTTTCTACATCAAGCGCAACATCGCCATCACCACATCCGGGGTCTGTTCCGACTTTTCGCTGCGGTGCGCGCTGGACGCCATGGGAGAGAGCAACGTGATGTTCTCCGTCGACTATCCCTTCGAAAAGACTGAGTTGGCGGCCCAGTTCATTGACAATGCGAAAATCGCCGAAGCAGAACGGATTAATGTGGCATCGGGAAACGCGAAACGCATCCTGAGGCTGGATCGGAAGATCGGGTAGTCGTACACTTGCCCTGGAGACGCTCCGTGCCCGGCTCTCACCCCTGGGCCCCTGGGCCAATTTCACCCCCCGCAACGGCGGCGATCTATCCCCTGAAGGAGACGTTCACCATGGCTCGCAGAAAGACACTTCTTGCCTCACTCGTCCTTGTTCTCCTCATGTGCTGCGGACGCGCCCTGGCCTGGAACAGCATAGGTCACATGACGGTGGCCTGGTCTGCCTACCAGCAACTGACCCCGGCAGAAAAGGCCAGGGTTGCCGTTCTACTGAAGCTCAATCCCTATTATTCAAAGTGGCTCGCCTACATTCCGGCGGGCACATCGGATGCCGACCGCGATATGTATGTGTTCATGATGGCCGCCACGTGGCCGGACGAGATCAAGGCCATGGGCAGCGGCTACACCGGCAACGACAATCCTCCGCACGGCGAGCTGCCCTCGCTGAACGGCGGGTATAGCGACATGCACGCGCACAAGTATTGGCACTTTATCAACACGCCCTTCAGCCAGGACGGAACCGCTCTGCCCGCGGTGGGGGGGCCCACGCTGACTGACAAGATTGCCGCGTTTCGCCAGGATCTGGCCACCAGCGAACCGGACCTGCTCAAGTCATACGATCTTGTTTGGCTGCTGCACCTGGTCGGCGATGCGCATCAACCTCTGCACTGCGCCGAGCGGATCACCAAAGGCGCTCCGCATGGAGACCTGGGCGGCAACTCCGTCGTTGTTGCCGGACCGACCAAGGAACTGCACGCGTTCTGGGACGATGCCGTCGGCCTGGGCGACACCCAGGAATTCATGAAAGCCGTCAAGGTGGGTCAGGCGTTGCCCAAGGCAGACGCCAAACTCGCCGGCGACGCAAAAGAAGATGACTGGGCAGCGGAGAGTTTTAACCTGGCGAAGAGCGACGTGTACATCGCGCCGGTTGGTCCGGCACTTGGCCCCTACACCATGGACACCACCTACACCGCGAATACCCAGCAGATTGCAAAGCAGAGAATTGCCCTTGCCGGGGCACGTTTGGCTGGCCTGCTAACTTCCGCGCTTAAATGCGGAGCCGAAAACTGCGCGAACTGAAGAGTTCTGAAATGGGTTCTGGGTACATCGGCGGTTGCGGCATCCCAGGTCCCAAAAACGGGACCTGGGGCACCCGCAATTACGAACAGGCTTGTAAACCCGGCAAGAACAAAGCCGCCGGGAGCCGGTGGTTTCGAGGCTCCCGGCGGCTTTGTCGCTCGGGTGAGTTATCGATTTTGAGGCCTGCAACACGACCCCGGGTTAATGGTTACGGCACAAACACCTTGATCCGCACGTGCCACTTGGTGCTCTCGCCCGGCTTCAGGGTCACCATGCCGGTGTCGATTTTGCCCCACTCTTTGCCGAACGGGTCGCCGAAGTTGTACTGGTGCTCAACGGCCACAAACTGCTTGGCTGGCGGTGCGTACACCTGGATCGCCTTGATCTCCTTTGACAGCCCTTCAATCTTGACGCCGTAGTGCGCGGCAGGATCGACTAATTCCACGGTTGCGGCGCCCTTGCTCCAGTCGATATGGCTCCAGTTGTCGTCAAAGAACTCCGTACCCAGCGTCTTGCCGCCCGGCGTGCGCAGGTCGTAGCGGGTCCCCTCGACAGGAATCACTTTGCCTGTCGGGAAGACGTTGTCGTAGCCGTCCACTTCGGCCATCTTCTCTGCCGGAATGTGCAGTTTGACCTGCGTCCGGTCGCCGGAGGGCAGGTTGAAGTAGGGATGCCAGGCGATGGCGATTGGCTCAGCCTCGCCACCCACGTTCTTCGCCACTACGGTCGCGTCCACTGCATCGGCGGTCAGCGTGATCGTGAACACCAGGTCGGTCTTTGACAGCCAGTGTCCGCCAAAGTCGCTGCAATGCATAATGCCGGTCATCTCCTGGCCGCCGGGAATCTCTTTGACGCTCACATCGTCGGTCTTCGATTTCACGATGAGCCCGTGCATGGCATGCCGCTCGGCCGTAGGCAGCTTGCCGAGATTGTTGGCCGGCAGGGTCAGCTTGTGGCCTTCCCACTCCGTGGTCAGTGTCTTGCTATCGGCAGAGAGCTTGCCGCGAATCCGGTTGGGATACGGAACCAGGAAAGCTGACCCCAGAGACCACGCCTTGGCGCCTACCTCGGAATCGTCCTCGTTCAAAATCGTGGCCGCGTCAGCGAGGTTCGGCGAGGCCAGCACGTCCACGTTGCCCTTGCCGGGAAAGTTCGCCGTAATCTGAAGAACCGTCATGCCCCGGCCGGGAAGCACGGTGACGCTGGTGAACTCCGGCTTGGCATCGCTGGCGGCGGTGCGAGTGAGTTTCACGGCCTTTTGGCCGCCGATCTCTGGAAGGTTTTCGGCATCGCTGACCAGCACCAATTGGCAGGCCATCAAAAGCATCGGAACCAGTGCGCAAAGCAGTAGCTTCATCTCAGTCCATCCCTGGAAATGCAATCGAATTTTCCGGAATCGGCAGGACGGCAATCGCATTCGGCGCCTCCGCACAGCTTCTTCCGGGTGCGTGGCCATTCTACGCCAGATGACCCTGCAAGGGCATGCCTGCCGCCGGCAGGGATTATCGGCAATCTGGATTTACATAAGCTGCAAATGCAAGCGATTGGGCGCTTTGCAACCGGCTCCAGGAGTTACCCGGCTTTTGAGGCGGTCAAGGTCTGGTGGGTTGCGAGTGGCAGCGTGACGCTGAGGCGGGCTCCGCCGCTTGCGCTGTTGGCCGCGGTTACGGTTCCCCCATGAGTTCGAATCACAGCATCGACAAATGCGAGGCCTAGCCCATGTCCTTTCGACTGTCGCCCTTTTACCCGGCGCTCGAACATTTGGGAGATCACCTCGGGGGCAAAGCCCGGTCCATCGTCCTCAAGCGTGAGCAGAGCGTTTCCATCCTCAGCCTGAAGGTGAATCGTCACCGTGCTTGCCGGGGGCAGGTGCTTGAGTTCGTTGTCGAAGAGGTTTGAGATCATTCGATGGATCAATCCGGCGTCGGCTTCAATCTTCACCGGCCCGCGGCTGCACAGTTTTATCTGCAGGCCCTTTTCAATCATGCTCGGTTCGTAAAGATCGATCATCGTCTGCAGCGATTCATCCAGGTCAATCACACTGCGAGTCAGCAGCAGCGCATCGGCCCTGGCTTCGGCAATGTCCAGGGATTGATTGAGAAATTCAGAGAGCCGGTCCAATTCCTCGATCGCCGCGACAATCGGTTCGTTCTTCCGGGAATGATTGGCGGAGGAAAGCGACACCTCAAGCTTGCCTCGAATTGCGGTAAGCGGACTGCGCAAATCATGTGCCAGCGAGTTTGTGATGGTGTGCAGTTGATGCATCGAATTCTCGATGCGGTCGAGCATATGATTGAGCGTGAAAGCAAGTTGCGCGACTTCGTCATTGCGTTTCGTCGCCGGAACCCTGGTGTTCAGTTCCGAGTGGCCGATTCTCGACGCGGCTTCAGTGATCTCTCGGACGTCATTCAACATGCGCCGGGTACTGACAAACACAACTCCGAAACCTAACAGAACAATCAGCATCCACAAGAGGAAAAATCGGATGCGCAGAAGGCGCAAAACCCTCAACTGTTCCTGTTCAGAGAGTCCCAGGTAGATGCGGCTTCCATCGTCGGCGCGAGTCCACACTACGCGATACGGGATGGCAATACCGCTTACTTGCAGATCAAATGGACGTTCGGGAGCAAAACTGCCGGCTCTAATGGCCTTGGAGGTCTCCTCGCCGGAGATTCCGCCAACCCACAGCATCATTGAGCGCGCCTCGGTGGTCTGCAGAAAGAAGACTGCATCTTCAGGGTTGCTCTCCGATGGAAGCTTGCGGGGAACTTCCTTGCCGGCCAATTCGGCGATCTCCTCCACGACCTGGCTGTGAAGCGCTCCCTTGGGCGTCCGCTCCGTTACATCTGCCAACACCTGGACCTCCCCTGAAAGCCAGGCATCGCTTCGACGTTGAATATCGTCGGCAACAAAATAGTGCAGAAACAGGAAGACAAGCATGGTGCCGAAGGCGAAGGCAACGGTCGCCCAAATGGAGATTCTCCAGGCGGCACTTCGAACAACAGGCTTACCGGTCTTTGAGGACATAGCCCATCCCTCGCAGCGTGCAGATGAGGGGCTTCTGGTCTTTACCGTCCACCTTTCCACGCAGACGATAGATGTGAACATCCAGAACATTCGTATCCGGCTGGATCTTCATACCCCAGACCCGATCGAGAATCATTGAGCGCGTAACCACGCGGCCGGCATTGCGGCAAAGATACTCCAGCAGAGAGAACTCCTGTGGGGTCAGCTCAAGCAGCCTCCCGGACCTGGAAGCTTCGCGGCGGAGCAGATCCAATTCGAGGTCAAGCACCCTGAGGCGGGTGGAGTCGGTATCGCTGGAATTGTTTCTCTTCAACAAATTGCGCAGCCTGGCGAGCAACTCGGCGAGGGCAAACGGCTTGGTAAGGTAATCGTCTCCACCCTGCTCGAGGCCCCGGACTCTGTCGTCCACAGATCTGCGTGCGGTGAGAATCATGACCGGAGCGCTTACCCCGAGTTGCTTTAGCCGGAGAATCAAGCTGATTCCATCTTCGTCGGGCAGCCCCAGGTCAACAATCAGCAAATCGTATGTCTCTTCAGCCGCGTTTGTCCTGGCAGTTTTCGCATCTCCTGCCACATCAACCCGATACCCCGCCTCCTCGAGCGACCCGCGCAGGAAGTCCTGGATATAGATGTCGTCTTCAACGAGCAATAGGCGCATCCTTCTATTGTTACTGATTTCCCTGAATTTTTCATTGCTGCACCTCAAACTGGGCGTCATTCCGGAAAGCCACCGATTTCGCCCACTGAGCGCAGCCTGTCCGCAGCTCGCGGAGATGCACAGATGGGATTAACTTGCAGGAATTTTTGGGTGCATGAATCCACTGTTTGCGTTATTCTGTGCTACGCTTCTCGAACCGGGGGTTCTGCGAGGCTGAGAACGGTTCGTTCCTTTAGACAAAATCAGGCAGCGCGAGATGGGCGTCCAGACGGATACCTGTCGCATCGGACAATATACGCAAAACCGGATGGCCTTTAGAACCGCAGACAGTTCGGCATTCGGTATTGAATTGCAGTTTGAAAATATGCAATCGTTGCCGAACTCCAGATTGCCAGTCAGGTAGCAACTTTGGGGTTCACATAAAAGAGCGACTGTTGCTGAGTCGATTCCTGCTCTATCTTTCCCCAGTCTGATGATTTTCCAATAGTAAGAGCGGCGTTTATCGCGCGATTCGAGATAGACATCCGCTCTACTCCCCGTCACACCTTGGAAATTTGAAAATCGATCATTGTCTTTGCACCGCGTCGGTGAAGGGCTTCTGCCTTGCAGATGGAGAAATTGCCATGCGCAATACAGCCTTGTTCGCGATAGACTTTCCCCTGGAATCAACCCAGGCGCCGGTGGAAGAAGCGGTACGCGGGCTAATCGGAGTGATCGGAAAAGCCAACGCGTCTGCTCCCATCGAAAACGGTCGAAGCGATCCCGCTGAGGAGGTCCTGCTGGACACCGAAATTGACGGCTTCAGGTACCTCCTGTTGCGAATGCCCAGGCCGGCGCAGGGCCGAATCCGGCTCAGTCCGCGCGAGCAGGAGATTGTGCGCATGGTCGCCAAGGGCCATCCCAACAAGGTGATTGGTGACGTTCTGAATATAAGTGCGTGGACCGTCTGCACGCACCTGCGGCGGATTTTTGCCAAGTTGGGAGTGGGGTCTCGCGCTGCGATGGTGGCCCAATTGCTCGAGATGGGTGTATTGGTGCCCGAGCATCGCGCGCCCGCGAGTATTCGATAAGGCCAGGACGCGCAGGCAAGGGCCGGCTAAAGCCGATGCTCGCTAAATCCGTTTGAGTTTGAATCCTGATCGGGCTCCCTGCACCCGGGTGCTGAACAAGCGTAATGCTCCATTGGCGCTTCTTGCCTGCGCCCTCCCGGTTGCGCAACCTTGTCAGCGGCTTGCCCGACACGCGCCTTGGTGATCAAGCGGAGCAAGTTCCTGCCCAGCACCAGCGCTTCGTGATCCCTATTGAGACCTAGTAGGCGAATCTTTTCCAACTCAACGCCGGGATGAATCCACGGCCCGTCTGAGCCGAAAAGAAGGGCTCTTGGCGAGAATCTGGGAAAAGCGCCGTTTTGCGGGGATTTTGAGATTTTGTGCTTCCGGGTACACTCGTTTGCATGAGGGAGAACGACTGGACGAGAGTACTGGGCTGGCCTGGATATAAGGTGTACCG
>CAIWFH010000066.1 GCA_903911925.1 uncultured Acidobacteriaceae bacterium | reverse complement strand
TGCGCTCCCATATATCAAAGATTGAGCGTGGCCTCCTTGTTCCGTCCTTTCAGACGCTCGAACGCGCCACATCGGCGCTCGGCATTGACATCGCCGATCTGCTTCGCCGAAGCTGTCAAAAAACGCCGGGCGGCCCAAAAGACTGCTGATGCAAAGCAACATGCAGAACTGCAATACGGACTTGAGCGGGTGTAGGCCGATACCAGTCATACACGGACCATGCGTTCGAGGGAAGCTGCATCTCTCCTGCCGGCCGGGAATCAGGAACGAATTGGCGTTCAAGTCAGCTAAAATCATCTGTCCTACTGAAACCAGAATCTGGACGTTGGTTCCCATGCCACAGATATTCGACAATATCGATCATCAGCTGCTGCCGGCGCTTAGAAAAGCGCTGTCGGTCTCCCACAGGTCAGACTTCTGCGTTGGGTACTTCAACCTGAGGGGATGGAGACAACTCGACGAGCAGATCGAAAAGTGGGCGGGAGGTGATGGCGAGTGCTGCCGCCTTTTGGTCGGCATGCAAACGCTCCCCCAGCAGGAAATTGCCGGCGCGTACGGCATCATCAAGCAAGACGCTGAACTCGACAACCAAACCGCTATCCGATTGAAAAAGGCGCTCGCGGAGCAGTTCCGAACCCAGCTCACCCTCGGTGCTCCCACAGACGCTGACGAGATTGGGCTCAGGAGGCTTGCAAAGCAGATTCGCGCCAAACAGGTGATTGTCAAACTGCACCTCCGTCACCCACTTCACGCAAAGCTCTACCTACTGTTCCGCCACGACCCAGTGAGTCCAGTCAACGGCTTCTTGGGAAGCAGCAATCTGACCTTTGCGGGTTTGTCGAAACAGGGCGAGTTGAATGTGGACATCACGGATCACGATGCTTGCGAGAAGCTTGCGAGATGGTTCAACGACCGGTGGCAAGACCGCTGGTGTCTCGACATATCGCAAGAGATTGCGGACATCATTGACCAGAGTTGGGCGCGGCCAGAACCGATTCCGCCCCACCACATCTACGTCAAGATGGCCTATCACCTCTCCCAGGAGGCGCGGGAAGGAATCGTGCGCTACGGGATCCCAAAGGACTTCGGTGACCAGCTTTTTGAGTTCCAAGAAAAGGCCGTTCAGATTGCCGCGCACCATGTACAAAAACGCGGCGGTGTACTGCTCGCTGATGTCGTCGGCCTTGGCAAGACTTTAATGGCAACAGCTCTCGCGAGAGTTCTGGCAGATGAGTTGCTGCTCGAAACGCTTATCCTCTGTCCCTTGAACCTCGTCAAGATGTGGGAGGGCTACTGCTATGACTACCGACTCCCCTCATTCAAGGTCCTGTCGTATTCCAAGGTCCTGAAGCAGCTTTACGATCTCCGACGCTATCGGCTGATCATTTTGGATGAGAGCCATAACCTTAGGAACCGTGAAGGGAAGATCTATAAGGCAATTTGGGACTACATCCAACAGAATGACAGCAAGTGCGTGCTGCTCTCGGCAACTCCGTACAACAAGGATTATCTCGATCTCGCAAACCAGTTGCGACTTTTTGTGCCGCCCGACAAGGAGCTTGGAGTTGGTCCGGAGCGTCTATTCCAGGAAGTTGACCGTGCACAGTTCAGAGGGAAATTCCAATGCGGCGCCAACACACTGGCCGCTTTTGAAAAGAGCCAATACCCCGATGACTGGCGCGACTTGATGCGC
Organism: uncultured Acidobacteriaceae bacterium; assembly: GCA_903911925.1. Classification (GTDB taxonomy): domain Bacteria; phylum Acidobacteriota; class Terriglobia; order Terriglobales; family Acidobacteriaceae; genus Telmatobacter. The sequence continues at coordinate 1,671 of CAIWFH010000066.1, read as the reverse complement.
CTCTACATGGTTCGCCGCACCCGCGGTTTTATCAAAGCGAACTATGCAAAGACGGACGACGCGAATGGACGCAAATATCTTGAGTTCAAAGACGGAACTCGTTCGTATTTCCCCGATCGGCTTCCCAAGAAGCTCCCCTTTGTTGTCAATGAGAACGACCCGAGTGATGAATACGCAAAGCTATATTCTTCACCCGTCGTTGACATCGTCAATCACCTGAGCCTTCCACGCTATGGGCTGGGCAATTCGCTGCTGGAGAGGCCACCAATCACCGCATCTCCCGCCGACGAGGCAATCATGGCGAACCTATCTGCCGCCGGGACTCGGCTGATGGGATTCTGCCGGAGCAATCTCTTCAAGCGTCTTGAGAGCAGTGGTCATAGTTTCCTGCTCTCAGTTGAGCGGCACATTCTCCGCAACTTCATCTTTCTTCATGCCATCGAGAACGGCCTTGACCTCCCCATCGGCACACAGGACTCCGGACTTTTGGACACCTCCACGTCCGACGATGACACGTCCGTACCGGAGATGTTTGATGAGATCAGCCACACCCAGGGCCACCTGCGAACGGTCAGCGACTTCCGCGCCCGTGCTGCCGAAGTCTACGCGCAGTACCAGAACAGCTACCGAAACCGGTTTCAATGGATTCGCCCAGGGTTCTTCAAGCCGCAACTCCGCAGCGATCTCCTGACAGATGCCAAGGCTCTCATTCAGATCTTCAGCCGCTGCGCCGTTTGGAATCCCCAACGGGATTCAAAACTTCAGGCTCTTATCAAGTTGGTGACCCAGAAGCACAAGACGGAGAAGGTCCTGATCTTCAGCCAGTTCAGCGACACGGTCTTGTACCTGGGTGAGCAGCTTGCTCTTGCCGGCGTCAAACGGGTTGCGCCCGCCACCGGAGATTCTGAAAACGTCACCGACCTCGCCTACCGGTTCAGCCCACAAAGCAACAAGAAGACTATTGCGCCAGACCAGGAGCTGCGTGTCCTCGTTGCCACCGATGTCTTGAGCGAAGGCCAGAACCTCCAGGACGGATTCATCATCGTCAACTTTGACCTTCCGTGGACGATCATCCGGCTCATTCAGCGCGCCGGCCGTGTGGATCGCATCGGGCAGAAATCCGACAGGATCCTCTGCTACAGCTTCCTGCCGGCGGACGGAATTGAAACGATCATCAAACTTCGCGCCAAAGTGCGGGCGCGGCTTCACGCCAACTCAGAAGTCGTCGGCACCGATGAATCCTTCTTTGACGATGACCGGCACAACAAGGCTGTCACTGACCTGTATCACGAGAAGGCCGGTCTTCTGGATGGAGAAGAGGACTCCGAGGTGGACCTCGTCTCGTTCGCCTATCAAATCTGGCAAGACGCCATAGCCACCAATCCCAGCCTCAAGAAGACCATCGAGGATATGCCGAACGTCGTCTACTCTGCCAAACACCACGAGCACGCAGAGCCCTCGACCCAGGGCGCCTTGGTCTATTTGAAGACCGCCAGCGGGACGGATTCTCTGGCTTGGGTGGATGCGCAGGGTAACAGCCGAGGACAAGTTGGAACTGCGTCGCCGGTTCTCAGAGCTTGAAGAAGAACTCAACGAGCACTTGTCTGACGAGTATGGAATCAAGAAATCCGGTTTCAAGAAATGGAAGGAATCGCACAAACCATTTCACTG